>NZ_JBEDNQ010000009.1:0-346011 GCF_040105385.1 Pseudonocardia nematodicida | reverse complement strand
GGGCGGGGGCGGGAGGGGGCGGGGCTGGGTCAGGCGGCGGGGGCTTCGCGGGCGGCGGCTCCGGGGAGTGCGCGGAGCACGGCGCGGGCGACGGCGTCGTTGTAGCGCAGGCTCTGCGCGTTCATCCCCGGCCGGGTGAAGGCCCCCGCCACCTTCACGGTCGTGTGCGGGCCGATCGCGAACCGCTGCTCGTGCACCCCCGACGTCGTGTGCAGCGCGCCGTCTGCCGGCCGGACCGCCAGCTGGCCGCTGTTGCGCAGCGGGCTGCCGTCGTCGTCGAGCAGGATCTCCTCGACGGCCTCGCCGCGCCGCAGCAGGCCGGCCAGCAGCGGGTCCGCGGTGCGCGACAGGCTCGGGTCCGGCAGCCGGGCGTCGACGAGCACCGGCGCGGTCACCGGCTCCGCGCCGGTCAGCGTGCTGCTGGTGGCGTGGAACCCGTCGCCGTCGAGGTCGACCTCCATCCCGGCGCCGAGGAACTTCAGGTGCCCGGACTCCGACAGGGCCAGCATCTGCCGCACCCGGAAGCCGGGCGGCCCGGAGGCGACCGAGTTGAAGAAGCTCTGCCACCACGGCAGGTCCCGGGCCCGCGACATCGGCGACAGCACCCCGGAACCGGCCAGCCGGGTCGTCTCGCCGAACACGGACAGCATCGCGACGAAGGCTCCCAGGTGCGGGGTGTGCCGGTCGTCGACGTGCTGACGCAGGTCCTCGGCGATCCGGTCGCGGACCAGCGGTTGCAGCGAGTCCAGGTCGGGGGCGTGCACGCCGTCGAGGGGGCGTTCGAGCGCGGTCAGGTCGAGCCGGTCGAGCGGGTCCGGCACGACCGAGGCGATGAGCTCGGCCTCCTCCGGGGAGCCGTGGGGGGTGGTCCCGAACCGGGCCGCGAAGTCGTCCCAGGTGGTGCGCACCCGGTCCGGGTGGCCGTGGAACAGCTCGTGGTACCAGCCCCAGCCGATCTCCTTGGCCATCAGCGGCCAGACCTGCGAGGCGAGGTCGACCGGCTCACCCGAGGCGACCAGCTCGTCGGTCACCGCGCCGGTGAGGAAGTGTGGCAACGGCGGCCGGCCGCCGCGCAGCTGGTAGTGCGTCTTCGAGTGGTAGGTCGCACCCCGCGGTGAACCGGCGACGAGCACCGGCTCCCGTCCCGACGGCACGTAACGCAGCGCGTCGGGGTCCGCCCCGTCCGCCACGAAGCGGCCGCCCCGGCCCTCGAACAGCAGCACCACGAGGTCGACGAACGCCAGCCCGAGCCCGCGGGCGAGCACGGTCTCCCCGGGTCCGATCACCGACAGGTCGGTGTCGGTGGTCTGCTCCGGCGGGAGGTAGCGCAGTCCGAGGTCCGCGGCGCGGGCGGCGAGTGCGCGCTCGTCGTCGGTCGGGCGGGCGTCGAGGTGCCCGGACGCGAGCACGACGGCGTCGGCTCGCAGCACCACGCCGTCAGCCAGCTCGACGACCTGGTCGCCGGACTCCTCGGTGAGCGAGACGGCGGTCGTGCGGTGCAGGTGCACCCGCATCCCGTCCGGCACGCGGTCGATCACCTCGTGCAGCACCGCGGTCAGGTAGTGGCTCTGCAGCCGCCGCGACGGAAACGTCGAGGCCGTCACCCCGGCCAGCTCGGCCGCGGACCCCGGCCCGAGCTCGGCCGCCGGGTCGCCGTGCTCGCGCAGGTCACGGGCCCAGTCCCAGAACGACGGACCGGGTGCGATCGGGCCGTCGCAGACCACCGAGTCGTCGGTCCACATGGTGACGTCGGCCGCCATCGAGTTCATCGCCAGCAGCGCCGACTGCTCGTGCCGCCAGATCCGGCCGGCGCCGGCCGGGTACGGGTCGACCAGGTGGACGTCGAGTCCCGGGCCGGCCAGCGCGTCGGCGTACAGCTCCGGGGCGCTGGCCGCCACCCGTTCCAGCAGGCCGGTGCCGCGCGGACCGGCCCCCACCACGACGACGGCGGGTGCGCGCTCGGCGGGGGACGGGTGGGACGGGGTCGTGCGGGGCATCCAGGGGCTCCTCGCTGTCGACGGGCGCGGTCGGGCCGCGTCCTACAGCGAGGCGTGCAGGCGGCACAGGTCGACGTGCCTGCGCCGGACGAGCGGGATGCCCACGACTTCCACGGTAGGCGGCGCTGCGGCGCCCGGCCACCCGCCGGACGTGCTCCACCGCACCCGCCGGCCGGCCCCGGATCGGGTGACGCAATTCGCGCACAGGTGGGGCATCGACAGATCACGCGGATGTCACGCGGAGTTCACACTGCGATACCCGCTGTCCGCTCGCCCGCCCGGCGCACGCAGGTCAGAGCATCAAAAACGATCACGACCGGTCACCGACCGCACGCATCCGGTCACCGTGTCGTACGTCGCACCACGCTGTGGAATCGCGTGCGCGACTTCTACAAGGGGTACAACTGGAACTGTCCCCGACGGATCGCAACCGATGTCAGATCCCGAACCCGACACGTTCAACGGAGAACGTCGCATGACCGCAGAGCTGACCCGCCCGCCGTCCGTGGGCGACGTCCCGGCCGTCGTCACACCCGTGGAGCCCGCCGCTCCGACGGGTCCGACCGGGCGCACCACAGTCGACCGGCTGCTGGACTCGCTCGACGACCTGGTCCGCCGGCACCGGGCGCTCGCCACGTCCGACGCCGGCGCCGCCTCGCTGCACGCCGAGCTCATCGCCGCCGAGCTCGACCAGCAGCTGGACGTCCTGCGCAGACTCCCCCGCCAGGCGTTCGGCTGAGCCGGGCGCCCCGCACATCTCCGCGGCCGCGGGGATGATCTCCGAGCCGAACACGCGCAGCGGCTCGATCTCCGACACGCCCGGCACCACGGTCGCCGGCCGCGGCCGGCTCAGATGAAGACGGATCCTCTCCGGATCCGAGGCCGACCCCGTGGCGACTTGACACACGGGCCGGACCGTCCGGGCGGGTTACGGTGCGTGGTGTGACCGACACCCCCGACGAGCTCGTCCGGCTCGACGTCGACGCCGGCGTCGCGACGCTCACCCTCGACTCCCCGCACAACCGCAACGCGCTGTCCGCGCAGCTGCGCCGCGAGCTGATCGCACACCTCGACACCGCGATCGCCGACCCCGGTGTCCGGGTGCTCGTCCTGACCCACACCGGCCCGGTGTTCTGCGCCGGGATGGACCTGAAGGAGTCCCGCGGCGCCGGCGCCGGCCAGCAGGGCGTCCACGAGGTCCCCCGGATCCTGACCACGCTGTGGGACAGCCCGAAACCGGTGGTCGCCCGGATCGCCGGGCCGGCCCGGGCGGGGGGCGTCGGCCTGGTCGCCGCGTGCGACGTCGCGGTCGCCGCCGAACGGGCCACGTTCGCCTTCTCCGAGGTCCGGATCGGGGTGATCCCGGCGGTGATCTCGGTGGTCGTGCTCCCGCGGCTGTCCGCCCGCGCCGCGCACGAGCTGTTCCTCACCGGCGAGACGTTCGACGCCCGGCGCGCCGCGGAGATCGGCCTGGTGAACACCGCCGTCGCCGACGACGGGCTGGACGCCGAGGTGGAGCGCTACACCGGGATGTTGCGCCTCGGTGCCCCCGGGGCGCTCGCCGCGGCCAAGGAGATGCTGCGCCGGGACCGCCCCGCGACGATGGCCGCGGACTTCGCGGAGATGAACGTGCTGTCCGCGACGCACTTCGCCTCCGAGGAGGGCCAGGAGGGCATCCGGGCGTTCGCCGAGAAGCGCACACCGTCCTGGGTGCCCGGCGACGACTGATCCCGCCCGAGTGGCACGTCAGGTGGCCGCCGACGCCCCGGCAGGGCTCACGGTGTGCCACTCGGCGGGGAAAGCGGGCGAGGGCACGGTCCGCACACCTACCCTGGATCACATGACGACCGCCGCCCGGATCTCCGCCGACCCCGGCGCGGCGCTGGACCTGCTCGCCGGACGCCGGCTGGTCGCGCTCACCGGCGCCGGCCTGTCCACCGACTCCGGCATCCCGGACTACCGCGGCCCCGGGTCCCGGCCGCGCAACCCGATGACGTACTCCGAGTTCGTGTCCGGCCCGGCGGCGCAACGGCGGTACTGGGCCCGCAGCCACGTCGGCTGGGCCCGGATGCGCCGCGCCGGCCCCAACCCCGGCCACGTCGCGCTGGCGGCGCTGGAGGCGGCCGGCGTCGTCGAGGGGTTGATCACCCAGAACGTCGACGGCCTGCACGGTGCCGCCGGGCACCGCGCGGTCATCGACCTGCACGGGCGGATCGACGAGGTCGTCTGCCTGGACTGCCGGCAGGTCACCCGGCGCGCGGACCTGCAGGAACGGATGACGGAGCTGAACCCCGGCTTCACCGAGGCACACAGCGCCGAGGTGGAGACCGCTCCGGACGGCGACGCCGCCGTCGAGATCACCGACGGCTACCGCGTCGCACCGTGCGCGGGCTGCGGCGGCGTGCTCAAGCCGCACGTGGTCTTCTTCGGCGAGAACGTGCCCCGGGACCGGGTCGCACGCTGCTTCGCGGCGGTCGGCGCACTCACCCCGGACGACGGCGCGCTGCTCGTCGCCGGGTCGTCGCTGACGGTCATGTCCGGGCTGCGGTTCGTCCGCGCCGCCCGCAAGGCCGGCGTCCCGGTCGTGATCGTGAACCGCGGGGTCACCCGGGGCGACGAGCTCGCCGACCTGCGGGTGGACGCCGGTTGCTCGGAGACGCTGGGCGCACTCGCCGCGCGGCCGCTCTAGCTCCTGTCCGTACGGTCAGGGGCCCGGTCGAAGCGCCGGGTCGCCCTGTCCAGCCCGATCGCGACGAGCGCGCACAGCGGCAACACCACCACGGTCACGAACACGACCTGGAACAGGAACGGCAGCTGGGTCAGCCACAGCTCGAACGCGTCCCAGACGTCGATGATCGTGCGCACACTCCACACGGTAGTACGGCCGCCCAGACGTTAGGTTCGGCCCCATGTTCGCCGTGTACGCGCAGGAGCCCAACGCCGACGCTCCACTCGACTCCCTCGTCGTGGGTGAGCGGCCCGACCCCGAGATCCCGGACGGCTGGGTGGGGGTGAACGTCTCCGCGGCCAGCCTGAACATGCACGACCTCTGGACACTGCGCGGGGTCGGCATCAAGCCCGAGCAGTTCCCGATGATCCTCGGCTGCGACGGCGCCGGAACGCTCGACGACGGCACCGAGGTCGTGCTGTACCCGATCATCGGCGACCCGGACTGGCGCGGCGACGAGACCCTCGACCCGAAGCGCACCCTGCTGACCGAGAAGCACCAGGGCGCGATGGCCGAGCGGATCGCGGTCCCGGCCCGCAACGCCGTCCCCGCCCCGAAGGGCCTGACCGCCGCGCAGGGTGCCGTGCTGGGCACCGCGTGGCTGACCGCCTACCGGATGCTGTTCACCAAGTCCGGGCTGCGGCCGGGCCAGACGGTGCTGGTCCAGGGCGCCTCCGGCGGGGTGTCGACGGCGCTGGTGCAGCTCGCCTCCGCCGCCGGGCTGCAGGTGTGGGTCACCGGGCGCGACGAGGAGAAGCGGGCACTGGCCGAGCGGCTGGGCGCGCACGCCGTCTTCGAGTCCGGCGCGAAGCTGCCCGGCAAGGTCGACGCGGTGATGGAGTCGGTCGGTGAGGCGACCTGGAAGCACTCGATGCGTGCGCTCAAGCCGGGCGGCAGGATCGTCATCTGCGGCAGCACCTCGGGCCCGAACCCGCCGGCCGACCTGCAGCGGCTGTTCTTCCTGCAGTACCAGGTCATCGGCTCCACGATGGGCACCCGCGAGGAGCTGGTGAACCTGATGGACTTCATCGCCACCACCGGCATCCAGCCCGAGATCGGCACCGAGCTCCCGATGAAGTCCGCCGCCGAGGCGTTCGAGGCGATGTCCGCCGGACGCACCGCCGGGAAGATCGTGTTGACGCGGTGATCGCTCGCCCCCCAAGATCCGTTAACGAGATCAGGATGTGATGAGGTCGTGATGCCGGTCGGATCCGCCGTTCGGTGGGCGAATCCGCAGGTCCACGAGGTGTCCGTCATCGCAGTGTGACGACCGCCCGGCGCTCTGACGCAGTTTTCGCAGGACGCTGTCGGATTTCGGCGCTTTGACAAGTACAGTCCGTCATCGTGACCGAGCCTTACAGTCGACGGGCGTCGGGGACGGCCACCATGGCCTCCCCGGCGCCTGGAGCCGCGGGTGTCGTCGAGTTCCTGGACCGGGTCGACCACGCCGTGGCCACTGCCCTGTCCAGCCAACCATCCGCGACCGACGTCAGCCGGGACGGCTGGCGGGTCCTGTTGATGCTCGCCCGCGGCACCGGCCGCAGCATGGGTGAGATCGCGGGCCACACCGCGCTGCCGGCCCCGACCGCAACCCGCATCGTGGACCGCCTGGTGGAGAAGAAGCTGGCCTACCGGTCGGCCGACCCGCTCGACCGCCGCCGGGTGCTGGTGCACCTGTCCGCCGAGGGACGGACCGTGGTCGAGTCGGTCTGCCAGCGGGTGCAGCGCATCCTCTCCCCGCGCCGCGCCCCCGCGGCCCGCACCGCCGCGTGCGACAGCACGATCCCCGGCCCCCGCGCAGGCTCGATCCTCTAGCTCCTCACCCTCACGAACGTCGCCCCCACGAACGTCGCCCCCACGTACACCACGGGCCCGGAACCCCTCAGGGATCCGGGCCCGCTCTCATGCGTGGGTGCGGCTACTTCTTGGGCTTCTCGGTCGCCTGCCCGCCGCCGGTGGACAGCGCGGCGACGAAGGCCTCCTGCGGGACGTCGACCCGGCCGATCGTCTTCATCCGCTTCTTGCCCTCCTTCTGCTTCTCCAGCAGCTTGCGCTTGCGGGAGATGTCGCCGCCGTAGCACTTGGAGATGACGTCCTTGCGGATCGCGCGGATGGTCTCCCGGGCGATGATCCGGGAGCCGACGGCGGCCTGGATCGGCACCTCGAACTGCTGGCGCGGGATGAGCTCGCGCAGCTTGGAGGCCATCATCGTGCCGTAGGAGTAGGCGGACTCCTTGTGCACGATCGCGGAGAACGCGTCCACCGGCTCGCCCTGCAGCAGGATGTCGACCTTGACCAGGTCCGCGGCCTGCGACCCGGCCTCCTCGTAGTCGAGGCTGGCGTAGCCGCGGGTGCGGGACTTCAGCGCGTCGAAGAAGTCGAAGATGATCTCACCGAGCGGCAGCGTGTAGCGCAGCTCGACCCGGGTCTCGGACAGGTAGTCCATCCCGCCGAGCTGCCCGCGCCGGCTCTGGCACAGCTCCATGATCGTGCCGACGAACTCCGAGGGCGCCAGGATCGTGATCTTGGTGATCGGCTCCCGGACCTCGGCGACCTTGCCCTCCGGCCAGTCGCTGGGGTTGGTGACCACGATCTCGGTGCCGTCGTCGGTGGTGACGTCGTAGACGACGTTCGGCGCGGTCGAGATCAGGTCCAGGTCGTACTCGCGCTCCAGGCGGTCCCGGGTGATCTCCAGGTGCAGCAGGCCGAGGAACCCGCAGCGGAACCCGAAGCCCAGCGCGGCCGAGGTCTCCGGCTCGTAGGTCAGCGCGGCGTCGTTGAGCTGGAGCTTGTCCAGCGCCTCGCGCAGGTCCGGGTACTGCGAGCCGTCGATCGGGTAGAGCCCGGAGTAGACCATCGGCTGCGGCTCGCGGTAGCCGGTCAGCGGCGTCGTGGCGCCGTGGCGCTTGGAGGTGACGGTGTCGCCGACCTTGGACTGGCGGACGTCCTTCACGCCGGTGATCAGGTAGCCGACCTCGCCGACACCGAGCCCCTCGGACGGCTTCGGCTCCGGCGAGACGATGCCGATCTCCAGCAGCTCGTGCTCGGCGCCGGTGGACATCATCTTGATCCGCTCGCGCGGGGACAGCGTGCCGTCGACGACCCGGACGTAGGTGACGACGCCGCGGTAGGTGTCGTAGACCGAGTCGAAGATCATCGCCCGGGCCGGCGCGTCGGCGTCGCCGACCGGGGCCGGGACCTGCGCGACGACGGCGTCCAGCACCGCCTCGACGCCCTCACCGGTCTTCGCGCTGCACCGCAGGACGTCCTCGGGCTCGCAGCCGGTGATGTGCGCGATCTCCGCGGCGTAGCGGTCCGGGTCGGCCGCCGGGAGGTCGATCTTGTTGAGGACCGGGATGATGTGCAGGTCCTTCTCCATGGCCAGGTACAGGTTGGCCAGGGTCTGCGCCTCGATCCCCTGCGCGGCGTCGACCAGCAGGATCGCGCCCTCGCACGCCTCCAGCGCGCGGGAGACCTCGTAGGTGAAGTCGACGTGGCCGGGGGTGTCGATCAGGTGCAGGACGTGGTCCTGCTCGACACCGTCGGCGTTCTTCGCCGACCACGGCAGCCGGACGTTCTGCGCCTTGATCGTGATACCGCGCTCGCGCTCGATGTCCATCCGGTCCAGGTACTGGGCCCGGTACTCGCGGGTCCCGAGCACGCCGGTCATCTGCAGCATCCGGTCGGCCAGCGTCGACTTGCCGTGGTCGATGTGCGCGATGATGCAGAAGTTCCGGATGCGCTCCGGCGGGGTGAACGTGCGGTCGGCGTACGTCGTCACTCGGCTGTACTCGGCTTTCGCTGTCGCGTCGGGGCTGCAGGCACTCGCTCCATCGTCCCATGTCGGCGCGGCGCACCCCCGGGTGGAGGCGCGCGCCGCGCGACGTCACACCCGGCGACCTCGCAGAGCTCCCGGTGACCTCGCAGGCGTGGCGGCTCCTGCGAGGTCGCGGACGCCCCTGCGAGGTGACGAAGGCCTGCGGGGTCACGAGGCCCGGGCGCGGACCCCGACCTGCCACGCGGCGCGGATCCGGAGGGCGACCGCGCCGTGATCACGCTCGACGGTAGGTTCCTCCCGTACCGCACCTGGTGAGGTCGGCAGCGTCGTCCGCGGCGCCCGCTCGGCAGCGACGCGGACCCGGACCCGGGTGCCGCGACGCCGCTGGTAACCTTGGCCGCTGAGCGCTCGGCGTGCTCGACCGGGACGGTACTCCCATCCGGTGCCGCCGGAGCGGACCGGACTCGAGCAGACCAGCCGAACCCAGCAGGCAGGAAGACCAGAGGCAGACGTGGCCAACATCAAGTCGCAGATCAAGCGGGTCAAGACCAACGAGAAGCGCCGTCAGCGCAACAAGTCGGTGAAGTCGACGGTCAAGACCGCGATCCGCCGCTTCCGCGAGGCCGTCGAGCAGGGCAACGGCGACGCGGCCACCGAGGCGCAGCGCAAGGCGGCGAAGGCCCTGGACAAGGCGGCCGGCAAGGGCGTCATCCACAAGAACCAGGCCGCGAACCGCAAGTCGGCCATGGCCAAGCGCCTGAACAAGGTCGGCGCCTGAGCCTTCGCACCACCGCACGACGGCGTCGCCCCGCTCCAGGGGCGGCGCCGTCGTCGTGTGTCGGGGTGTATCAGGACGCCTGGCTGGGCGGACCGGCACTCGCGCGGTCGTCGCTCGCGGTTCGTCCGCGCGGTGACGCCGACCGCCTCGTTCCGGCGCGCACCCCCGGCCCGTCCGGCGCCGGATCCGCCGAGATGCGGACGAGCGGGAGTTGTCGATCTCTGACGCCCGCTCAGGCGTATCTCGACGGGGATCGCGGACGATCCTCACCCGGCCGCGTGGTGACCACGTGTCCGCGCGCCGGTTCGGCGGACGCGCGCGTCATGGCGCGCGCGAGCTCCGGATCGGCGCGCAGACTCCGGATCACCGCGCGAACGTCGCGCCCGCTCGGCCGCTGCCGGCCCGGGCGCGCTCCGAGCCAGGGGCCGAGCCTGCGCGGTGGCCGGGACCGCGCGGGCCGGGCCGTGTCCGGCGGTGGGTGGGTCAGCGGGTGCTGCGGGCCGACACCACGGCGAGCACGGCGCGCTCCAGGGCGTACTCGGCGTCGGCCGCGACGCCCTTGACGTCCGCGTTGACCTGGGCCGTCGCCGCCACGGCGACCGCCAGCTGCTCGGGTCGCCAGTGCCGCACGACGCCCTGCGCCTTGCGGATCTTCCACGGCGGCATCCCGAGGTCACCGGCGAGCCGGTTCGGGTCCCCCCGCCCGGCCGAGCCGACCTTGGCCAGCGTGCGGACCGAGTCCGCGAGCGCGTCCGCGATCAGGACGTGCGGCACGCCGAGCACGAACGCCCAGCGCAGCGCCTCCAGCGCGCCACGACGATCCCCCGCGACGGCCGCGTCCGCGACGGCGAACCCGGACGACTCGGCGCGGCCCCGGTGGTAGCGGCGCACCCCCGCCTCGTCGATCTTCCCGCCGGTGTCGGAGACGAGCTGGCCAGCGGCCGAGGCGAGCTCGCGCAGGTCCGAGCCGACCGCCTCGACGAGCACCGCCAGTGCCCCGCCGGTGATGCTGCCGCCGTGCCGGCGGACCTCGGCGTGCACGAAGTCCGAGCGCTCGTCGGCCCGGGTGATCCGGTTGCAGGTGGTGACCTTGGCCCCGGCCTTGCGCAGCAGGTCCAGCAGGGCCTTGCCCTTCGCCCCGCCGGCGTGCTGGGCGACCAGCACGATGCCCTCGGCCGGATCCTTCACGTACTCCGCGACCGCGGCGACCATGTCCTTCGTCGCGTCCTGGGCGTGCGTGAGCACGATCACCCGGCCCTCGGCGAACAGCGACGGGCTCAGGTGACCGGCCAGGTCCCCCGGTACGACCTCGGAGGTCCGGAACCGGCGCAGCTCGGTCTCCGGGTCGTGCTCGCGCGCCTGCCGGACCAGCTCCGACACGGCCCGTTCGGCCAGGAACTCCTCGTCACCCACCACCAGCTGCAGCGGGGCGGGCGGGCCGGTGTCACGCGTCCTGCTCACGGAACCCATCGTGGCCCAGACCCCCGACAGGCGGTGAGCCGCGTCCCGATCCGCGAGCATCGGCTGGCCAGGACCACCCCGGCTCCCGTACCGTCCGCGTTGCTCCGGTGATCTCGATCCCGGGCGGACAACAACATATGGCTCATCCAGAGGGGCAGAGGGAACGGCCCGTAGAAGCCCCGGCAACCGGCGTCGCACGACGATCCGCCCACACCGCACGCCCGCGGTGAGGACGTCGACGAACACGGTGCCAATTCCGACCCGCCTCCTCGGCGGGACAGATGAGGAGATCACGTGACTCTCACTGCTGCGCCCGAAACGACCTCCGGCTACGACCTGGGCTCCGCCCGGGCGCTGTCCTGCCGCGAGTGCCGGAACGAGGTCCCGCTGGCCGCGGAGTTCGCCTGTCCGCGGTGTTTCGGTCCGCTCGAGGTGGCCTACGACTTCCCGGCCGTGACCCGCGCGTCGATCGAGGCCGGTCCGACGTCGATCTGGCGCTACAAGGACCTCCTGCCGGTGCCCTCGACGGTGCAGGAGCACCCGAACACCGAGCCGGGCCTGACCCGGCTGATCGAGGCGAAGAACCTGGCGAAGGCGCTCGGCGTCCGGAAGCTGTGGGTCAAGGACGACACCGGCAACCCCACCCACTCGTTCAAGGACCGCGTCGTCGCCGTCGCGCTGGCCGCCGCGCGGGAGCTCGGCTTCTCGGTGCTGTGCTGCCCGTCGACCGGCAACCTCGCCAACGCCGTCGCGGCCGCCGCCTCCCGCGCCGGCTGGGACTCGGTCGTGCTCATCCCGTCGAACCTGGAGCAGCCGAAGATCGTCACCACCGCGGTGTACGGCGGCACGCTGCTCGCGGTGGACGGCAACTACGACGACGTCAACCGGCTCGCCACCGAGCTCGCCGCGGAGCACGAGGACTGGGCGTTCGTGAACGTCAACGTCCGGCCGTACTACGCCGAGGGCTCGAAGACCCTGGCGTTCGAGGTGGCCGAGCAGCTCGGGTGGCGGCTGCCGGAGCAGGTCGTCGTCCCGATCGCGTCCGGCTCGCAGCTCACCAAGATCGACAAGGGGTTCACCGAGCTCGGCAAGCTCGGCCTGGTCGAGCCGACGCCCTACACCGTGTTCGGCGCCCAGGCCACCGGCTGCTCGCCCGTCGCGACGGCGTTCGAGGCCGGGCACGATGTCATTCAGCCGCAGAAGCCGGACACCATCGCCCGCTCGCTGGCGATCGGCAACCCGGCCGACGGCCCCTACGTGCTGGACTCGGTCCGCCGCACCGGCGGCTCCATCGCGCAGGTCACCGACGCCGAGATCGTCGAGGGCATCCGGCTGCTCGCCCGCACCGAGGGCGTGTTCACCGAGACCGCGGGCGGCGTCACGGTCGCGACCACCAAGAAGCTGATCGAGGCCGGGAAGATCGACCCGGACGCCGAGACCGTCCTGATGATCACCGGCGACGGGCTGAAGACCCTCGACGCCGTGTCCGGCGAGGTCGGCCCGACCGCCACGGTGCCCTCGACCAGCGCTGCCGTGCGGGAGGCGCTGGCCCAGCGCGGCTGACCCCGGGGCGGGCGGGTACGAGCACGGCGAGGGCACATCCCCGGACCGGGCGCACCGCGGCGCGTGCCGACCGCCGGGCGGTCGCACCGCCCGGGCACTCTGTCCGGCCGACCGGGCACATCGTGCTCGGCGGCCGGGCGCGCGCCGGCCCCGTCCGCCCGGTGCCAGCTGCGGAGCGCCCCGGGCGACCAGGCTCAGCCCGGCCGGGTCGTCGCCCGTGATCGCGACGTCACCGGACTCGTCGGTGCGCCCGACGGCGATCCCGGCCCCGTGCAGCCGGTCCATCAGCTCCGGGTTCGGGTGGCCGTAGGTGTTGTCGGCACCGACCCCGATCAGCGCGGCGCGCGGCGCGACCGCGTCGAGCAGCCGCGGGGTGAAGGTGCGCGAGCCGTGGTGCGGCATCTTCAGCACGTCGGCGGACAGGTCGCTGCCGGAGGCGAGCAGGTCGTCCTGGGCCGCGAGCTCGATGTCGCCGGTGAGCAGCACCGACCCGGCCGGCGTGGACGCGTGCAGCACGACCGAGCCGTCGTTGAGGGCCGTGCCGTCCTCACCGTCCACGGAGGACGGCGGGTGCACCGGCCCGAGCACCTCCAGGCGCAGCTCCGGCCACTCCAGGACCGCGCCGCGGGTCAGCCCGACGAGCGGTGCGCCCGCCGCCGCGGCCCGCCGCTCGAGCCGCGCCAGGCGTGCGACCGGTTCGCGCACCGGGCCGACGGCGACTCCGGCCACCGCCCGCCCGCGCAGCGCACCGGCGGTGCCGCCGTCGTGGTCACTGTGCATGTGCGTGATCACCACCAGCTCCAGGACGCGGATCCGGAGCCGGTCGAGGCAGGCGTCGACCGCGTCGTCGGTGGGGCCGGTGTCGATCAGCACCGCGTGTCCCGGATCGCCGGTGGCCAGCACGAACGCGTCGCCCTGCCCGACGTCGCAGGCGATGACCCGCCATCCGGCCGGCGGCCAGCCCGGTGGCACGAAACGGGTCGGGACCAGCACGACGAGCAGCCCCACCAGGACGGCCACCAGCAGGGCGCGCAGCCGGGGCACCCGGCCCATCGCGAGCAGGAGCAGCAGCAGCGCGGTCAGCAGCAGCGCCCCGCCGGTCCCGGCCGGCCAGGGCACCAGGGCACCGGGCACTGCCGCCGCCCGGTCGCCGACCAGGACCAGCCAGTGCACGCTGGGCCCGGCCAGCCAGGCGCACAGCCAGGCCGCGTGCGGGCTGACCGGTGAGAGCACGGCACCGAGCACGCCGAGCACCGTCGCCGGCGCCACGGCGGGGGCGGCGAGCAGGTTCGCGACGATCGTGACCAGTCCGATGTGGCCGTTCAGCCCGGCGATCAGCGGCGCGGTCGCCAGCGCCGCCGCGACCGGCACCACCAGAGCCTCGGCCGGCCCGGGTGGGACGCCACGGGCCCGCAACCCCGCAGCCCAGCCGGGGGCGAGCAGCACGAGTGCGGCGGTGGCGGCCACCGAGAGCCCGAACCCGACGTCGACGGCCAGGGCGGGCGCGGCCAGGAGCAGCCCCAGCACCGCCGCGGCGAGCGCGGGCAGCGCCGATCTCGCCCGGCCCGCGGCGAGCGCGAGCAGCACCACCGAGCCCATCACCGCCGCCCGCAGCACCGACGGCGAGGGCCGGGCCAGGATCACGAACCCGACCAGCGCGACCATCGCGGCCGCGGCGGCCAGCCGCGGGTCGGCCCGGAACCCGCGGAACACCAGCAGCACCGCGCCGGTGACGATCGCGACGTTCGCGCCGGACACCGCCACGAGATGCGCGAGCCCGGCGGTGCGGAGGTCCTGTTCGGTCTCCGCGAGCTGGTTGCGGGTGTCGCCGATCGCGAGCCCGGGGAGCAGACCCGCGGGTGCCTCGGGCAGCGCGGACGCCGCGGCGTCGCGCAGGCCGTCCCGGAGCGACCCGGCCGCGGTCTGCCACCACGGCGGCGGCTCGACGTCCTCCGGAGGGCCCTGCACCCGCAACACCGCCACCGTCAGGTCGGGGCGTTGCGCCGGTGCCAGCACCCCCTCGGCGGTCACCGCCTGCCCGGGGAGCAGATCCATCCACCCCTGTGCCGGGGTGAGCAGCACGATCCGGCCGCCGGTGTCCCAGCGCCGGTCGCCGGTGGTGGCGGTCAGCAGCCGGGCGCGGACCACCGCCATCGCCCGCGGCGACCCCGCCTCGTCCCCGCCGACCGCCGTCCGCAGCGCCCGCGGATCGTCGGCGAGCACGATCCGCACCTCCGCCGACGCCCCGCGTTCGGCGGCCTCGCGCAGCGGGTGCCCGGCCAGCACCGACGCGTGCGCCGTCACCAGCACCGCGGCCGCCAGCGCGCAGCCCCCGGCCGCGAGGACCGTGGTGGCCGGCGCGGCGGCCCGGGCGCTGCGCCGGGCCCGCACGAGGACCGTCAGCACGAGTGCGGCGCTCACCAGCGCCGCGGCCACTCCCCCGGCCGGGCCGCCGACGAGCCCGCTCAGCACCGCGGCCCACGTCGCCAGCGCCGCCGGGACGAGCCGCAGGTCCGGCGGCGCGGGCCGGTCGGGCGAGTCGGGGTCGGGTTCGGTGTCCCGGATCGCGCGCCGGCTGGTCACACGGTCACCGCCTCGCGCAGCTGGGAGAACCGCTTCTCCCCGATCCCCTCGATCTCGCGGAGCTGCTCGAGGCGTTCGAAGCGGCCGTTCGCCGTGCGCCAGTCGAGGATCTTCTTCGCCGTCACCGGGCCGATCCCGGGCAGTGCCTGGAGGTCCTCGGCGGTCGCCGCATTGAGGTCGACCTTCCCGCCGGCCGCGCCACCCGGTGCGGGCCCGGACACGCCGTCCCCGGTGCCGGGTTCCGCGCCGGAGGCCGGTTCGCCACCCGGCGCCGGGAGCACCGGAGCGGCGTCCGGCGCGGGCGGCACCCCGATCGCGATCTGCTCGCCGTCGCCGAGCCGGCGGGCCAGGTTCAGCACGCTGAGGTCCACGTCCGGCAGCGCTCCCCCGGCGGCGTCGAGGGCGTCGGCGACGCGGGAGCCGTCCGGGACGCGGACCAGACCGGGCTGCGCGACCTTGCCGACGACGCTGACGACCAGCGGCCCCGCCGTCACCGGCGCGGCGGCTTCCGGATCGGCCGGCGCGCCGTCGGTCCCGGGCTCCGCGGACGCCTCGCCGGGGGCGGCCGTGACCGCCGGCAGCCCGGCGACCGGCTGCGTGGTCGGCCGGTTCGACCACACGCCGACGCCGGCCGCGATCGCGCCGAGCAGCACGACGGTGACCAGCGCGAGTGCCCCCGGCCGCCCGGGGTCCACCCGGGCTCCGGCCAGCGACGGCGGCAGCCAGCGCTGCGCGACGCGTCGCCACGCGGGTGGGCGACCGCCGGGTTCGTGGTCGCCCTCCGCCTCCGCCGGGTCGTCGGCGGGCCCGACGGGAGGCGCCGCCGGATCGTCCTGGTCCGCGCCCCTGCGACGACCCCTGTCACCAGATGCCGCAGGGGCCCGGCCCTCCCACGACCCGGGCGCGCCGTGGCCCGCGACCCGCGGATGCGGCGGTCGCGGCGGTGCCCACGATGCAGGGGGCCCGCCGACACCCGGCGCACCGAGCGGGATCGGCACCGTCGGCGGATCGGCCGAACGCCCCGCCGCCGCGTCGTGGTGCCGGGACGGCGGCGGGTCCCCGGTCACCGCCACCGGCCCGGCCGTCGAGCGCAGCGAGCCGTTCAGCCCGGCGAGCCGCCGGGCCGGGTCACGTCTGCCGTCCGACCTGGTCACGCCCTCGACGCTAGGTCCGGACGAGCCCGCTGCACCCACGATCTGTTCGCCTGTGGACAACCCCGCCCCGCCACCGGAACGACGGGTGCCGGGACCGCTACGGCGCGGGTGGGACGACCACGGCACCGATCAGGCCGGGCCCGACGTGCGCGCCGATCACGGCGCCGACCTCGGACACGTGCACCTCGGCCGCGTCGGGGACCCGCTCGCGCAACCGGCCCGCGACGTCCAGCGCACGGTCCTCGGCACCCAGGTGGTGCACCGCCAGCCGGGTGCCGGCGCCGCCGCTCTCCGCGGCCAGCGTGACCAACCGCTCGGTGGCCCGCGAGGTCGTCCGCACCTTCTCCAGCGGCGCGATCCGGCCCCCGGACAGATGCAGCAGCGGCTTCACCGCCAGCGCCGACCCGACCAGCGCCGCCGCCGTACCGATCCGTCCGCCGCGGCGCAGCCGTTCCAGGTCCTGCACCCCGAACAGCACCCGGCAGCGGGCGGCGACCGCGACGGCCGCGGCCTCGACCTCCGCGCCGTCGGCCCCGGCGTCGGCGACGTCGCAGGCGGAGAGCACGGCGAACCCGAGGCCCATCGCGATCGCCCGGGAGTCGACGACCCGGATCCGGTCCGGCGCAACCTCCTGCGCGGCCGCCCGCGCGGCGTCCCA
Organism: Pseudonocardia nematodicida; assembly: GCF_040105385.1. NCBI lineage: Bacteria > Bacillati > Actinomycetota > Actinomycetes > Pseudonocardiales > Pseudonocardiaceae > Pseudonocardia > Pseudonocardia nematodicida. The sequence continues at coordinate 329,311 of NZ_JBEDNQ010000009.1, read as the reverse complement.
GGTGCCGGACAGCTCCCGGGACAGGTGCACCGAGACGATCTCCTCGGCCCCGTCGTCGAGAAGATCGCGGTAGACCGCGGCGAACGAGGCGGGCGCCGGCCTCGATGTCTGTACCAGCAGGTTGCGGTCGGCGAGCGCGGCGACCAGCTCGGCCGGGGTGATGTCGACGCCGTCGCGCGCGATCCGCCCGCCGAGCCGCACCTCCAGCGGGACGACCTGCACCCCGCGCTTCAGCGCGACACCGGGCGGGAGGTGGGCGGTGGAGTCGGTGACCACGGCGACCGGCGAGCAGGGCACGGATCGGACCCTAGCGGCGGGCTCAGCGGAACAGGGGGCCCAGGGCCTGCTGGGCCGCGAGGTAGCGCCCGTGGGCGTCGTCCAGCCGTCCACGCTCCGCGGGGTCGGGGATGAACTCCCGCTCGACCCGCACCATCCGGCTCGCGAGCTCGGGAACCGAAGTACCGGTGCCCACCGCCAGCCCGGCGAGCATCGCGGCGCCGAGCACCCCGGCGTCGCGCTCGGTGGTGCGCCGCAGCGGCCGGTCCAGCACGTCGGCCTTGATCTGGCACCACAGGTCGCTGTGCGCCCCGCCGCCACACGCGGCGAGCGACGCCGCGGGCCCACCGGCCGCCGTCTCCAGTGGACCGAGGACGTGCCGGGCGGCGTGCGCGACGCCCTCCAGCACCGCCCGGGCCAGCTCCGCGCGGCCGGTGCCGAACCCGGCACCGAGCCAGTGCGCGCGCAGCGCCGGGTCCCAGACCGGGGCGCGCTCTCCGGCCAGCTGCGGGAGGAAGAGCAGGTCGCCGGGCTCGGCGGTCGCGGCGAGCGAGATCAGGTCACCGGGCGTACCCCCCAGGACGCCGGCGGCCCAGGTCAGCGCGTCCCCGCCGGCCTGCGTCGGCCCGGCATGCACGTGCAGCCCGCGCCACTCCGGGAAGGTCACGATCCCCGGCGCCGTCCCACCGGGGCCGGGAGCCGCCATCGCGACCACTTCGGACGTCCCTGCGACGTCGATCGCGTCCCCGGGCGCGGCGACCCCGCCGCCGAGCAGCGCCGACCAGGCGTCCATCGTGCCGACGGCCACCGGCACGCCCGCCGGGAGCCCGCCCGCGCCCGTCGTCGACCCCGCGACCGAGGCCGGGTCGGCGAGTGGCGGCAGCAGCGCGCGCAGTCCGGGTACGAGCAGGTCCAGCCAGTCCGGGTGGGTGCCGTCCGGCCCGACCAGGCCGATCGAGGAGATCGGGTCGGCGACTGCCGAGCCGGTCAGCCCGGCCAGCAGCCAGTCCTTGGGCGCGAGCAACGACGCGGTGCGCGACCACACGTCCGGGCGGTGCTCGGCGAGCCAGGCCGCACGGGCCGCCGGGTGCGACGCGTCGACGGTGCCGAGCCCGCCGCGCACCCGTGTCCGGTCCTGTTCGGACAGCCGCTCGGTCAGCGTCCCCGCGACGGCGGCGCACCGGCCGTCCTGCCAGGTGATCGCCGGGTGCAGCACGACGCCGTCCACATCGGTCACCAGGTGAGTGTTGACCTGCGAGCAGACCCCGATCCCGTCGAGGTCGCGCAGCGCGCCGGACGCGTCGAGCTCGGCGACGACGCCGGTGAGCCCGGCCCACCAGTCCGCCGGGTCCTGCTCGGCGTGCCCGGGCGCGGGGCGGCGCGTCACGTGCCGGCGGGCGGCCGCGGCGACCCGCGATCCGTCCGATGTGTACACGGCGGCCTTCACCGACGTCGTGCCCAGGTCGATCCCGAGCAGGGTCACCGCGGCACCCCCTCCAGCAGGACCGCCAGCGCCTCGCCGATCAGCCGGTGCCCGGCCCAGCCCCAGTGCATGCCGTCCGGGTTGCCGTGCCCGCCGAGCACGTGCGCGCCGACCAGCGCGGGGACGTCGAGCACGGCCACGTCCGGCGACCGGGCCGCCCAGTCCCGGACGGCGGCCTCGGTGGCGGCCCGGTGCGGGTGGACGTAGCCGTAGTCGGCCGCGCGGTGCACCGACGGCAGCAGCGCCACCACCGGCAGCCCGGGCCGCAGCGCGTGCACGGCGGCGCGGCAGCGTTCCAGGTAGTGCGTGGTGAGCCGGGGCGGCAGGGTCGCCGGTCCGCCGCCGGGGAGCCGGGCGAGCGCCGGGGACAGCACCGGCTGGGCCCGCCGGTACCCGGCCCGCACCGCGCGGCGCAGCGCCGGCGGGCGCAGCACCGGGATCAGCTCGCGCAGCGCGGTCGGCAACGGCGAGGGGAGCGCGTCCATCCCGGACACCCCGAGGACGACGGCGCGGGCCCGCGGCATCGCCGCCCAGACCCGCGGATCCCCGGCGATTGCCGACCAGGCGTGCCGGGCGGTCCAGCCGGCCCGGGCGACCAGCTCGACGTCGCCGCCGAGCAGCTCCGCCGCGACGTTCGGCCACAGCCGCGGCTCGTCGGCCGGGCACGGCCGCTCCGGCCCGTGGAAGGCCAGCGAGTCGGCGACGACCAGCAGGTCAGGCACCGATGTTGTATCCCGAGAGCCGCCAGCGCGGGTGGTCGGCACGGCGGGCGACGACGGCCCACTTGGCGTTGCCCATCCCGCCGATCACCGGCCAGGCCGTCTCGGGCAGCTCGAGCAGGCCGCAGACCAGACCAGCGATCATCCCGCCGTGCGCGACGAGCAGCACGGACCGTTCGGCCGGGTCGTCGGCGTACTCGGCGTCGAGCTCGTCGACCACCGGCATGGAGCGGGTGACGACGTCGATCCGGGACTCCCCGCCCGGCGGGATCCAGCGCGGGTCGGAGCGCCAGTCGGCGATCGCGCCCGGATCGCCGGCCTCGATGTCGGCGACGGTCCGGCCCTGCCAGTCCCCGAGGTGCGTCTCGCGCAGCCGCTTGTCCACCGCCAGCGGCAGCCCGGTCGCCTCGGCGACGGCGGTGGCGGTGTCGTAGGCCCGGGACAGGTCCGAGGTGACGATCCGGTCGAACGGGAACCCGGCGAGCAGCGGGGCGGCCGCGGCGGCCTGCGCGCGGCCGTCCGCGGTGAGCTTGGTGTCGAGGTGGCCCTGCATCCGGCCACCGGCGTTGTACTCGGTCTGCCCGTGCCGCAGCAGCGTGATCCGGCGGAGCGTCATGCGCGGCCCTGGACGTCCGGTGAGGTGTCCGGCCCGGGCTGCGGCACCTCGATCACCGGGCAGTCCTTCCAGAGCCGGTCCAGGCCGTAGAAGCCGCGCTGCTCGGTGTGCATCACGTGCACGACGATGTCGGTGAAGTCGAGCAGCACCCAGCCGTTGTCCGCGTCGCCCTCCCGCCGGGTCGGCTTGGCGCCGCGCTCGCGCAGCTTCTCCTCCACCGCCTCGACGATGGCCTGGACCTGCCGCTCGTTCTGTGCGGAGGCGAGCATGAAGCAGTCGGTGAGGACCAGCTGCTCGGACACGTCGAGCGCGACGATGTCGGCGGCCTTCTTGTCCGCGGCCGCGGCCGCGGCGACCTTCGTCAGCTCGATCGCCTCGGGTGATGCCGTCACTGCGTCTCACGTCTCCCGCGTGCTCGGATCCAGCCCGGGCGGAAACGCCCGGTGACGCCCAGTGTGTCAGCCTCGCGCCGGGGGCTTGGGCGCCGGGCACCACGCGGGATAGGTTCGCCGCTCCCGGTGGATCGTCGAAGGAGACTCCCCATGGCCCTGGCCGCCGACCTCGAGGGCGCGCAGAGCGAACCGGTCAACGTCGCGTGGGCACGCGACGACGTGCTCCTGTACGCGGTGGCGGTGGGCGCCGGCGCCGAGGACCCGACCGCCGAGCTGGCGTTGACCACCGAGAACACCGAGGGCGTCCGGACGACGGCGCTGCCGTCCTTCGCGGAGATCATCACCAGGGGTGCCCGGGTCGACCTCGGCGAGATCGACCCCACCCGGGTGGTGCACGCCGAGCAGTCCTTCCGGCTGGCCGGACCGCTGCCGCTGGAGGGCCGGGCCCGGGTGACCTCGACGGTCACCGAGGTGCTCGACAAGGGGTCGGGTGCGCTGGTCCGCAGCGCGGCCGAGGCCGTCGACGCCGAGACCGGGGCGCCGCTGCTGTCGACGACGCGGTCGGTCTTCCTGCGCGGCGAGGGCGGGTTCGGCGGGTCCCGCGGGAAGACCGTGCCCTCGCCGGTCCCGGACCGGGCCCCGGACCTCGAGGTGACCTACCGGACGTCGCCGGGGCAGGCGCTGCTCTACCGGCTGACCGGGGACCGCAACCCGCTGCACAGCGACCCGGCGTTCGCCGCGCGCGGCGGTTTCGACCGGCCGATCCTGCACGGGATGTGCACCTACGGCGTCACCGCGCGGGCACTGGTCGCGACCGTGTGCGACGGCGACGCGACCCGGCTGCTCGGCATGGACGCGCGGTTCACCGCACCCGTCGTGCCGGGCCAGGAACTGACCGTCGCGGTGTGGCGGACGGGCGGGAACGGCACCGCCTTCCGGACGACCGCGGGAGGCCCGGACGGCGTCGTCGTGCTGGACCACGGAACCGCCGTCCTGGCGCCCTGACCCACCGGGCGGCCGCTCCGGTACCCGCTGACCGCCGCGGCAGCGGGGCGGCAAGCGTCAGGAGGCCACCGCGGGGACGGGCGGGGACGCCGTGTCGCCTGGCTCACCAGGGACCAGCAGCGCCTCCAGCGCGTCCAGCGCCGCGATCTGCGGGTAGCTGCGGAGCGGGTCGTAGCGGTGCGCCCAGCGGTGGTCCAGGTGCCGGAACACGGCCGCGCGGTGCCGGGTCGTCGCCAGGTAGTGCGGGTTGTCCCGGAGGAACCGGGCGTAGGCCGCGCGCATCTCCGGGCGCTGCGGCAGCTCGGTGCGGACGAACCGGTCGACGTCGGCGGCGATCTCGTACACGTACTCGCCGCACAGCTGCACCACGAACGGCACCACCCACGGCTCGGGCACGCCGAACAGCTCGCGGACCGCGCGCTGGCGCAGGCCGGTGTTCTCGCTGCGCGACATCCACGCGGCGACGACGGCCCGGCGGCGCGGCGTCAGCCCGCCGGTCGACGCGGCCGCCGGCCACGGGAACGCGATCCGGTACGGGATCTGCAGCGGCTCACCGTCGACGACGACGTCGTGGTCGGCGATGCCGCCGCCGCTGTCCTGCACGAGCTGGGCCGAGACGGCGCCCCAGGGGGCCAGGGCCTGCATCGCGGCGTGCGCGTCCCGCCGCACGGGTCGCGGCACCGCGCGGAGCAGCAGACCGGCGACGGCCGGGGTCGGGACGGCGATCACGAGCCCACGGTAGCCCGTTCGGTGCAGGTCGACGTGACACACGGTCGATCGTCGCGCTGTGTCGTCACCCGCTCGGCGGTGCGTGATCGCGAGGCCGCGGCGTGCGTGACGAGATCGCGTGGGGCGGCGATCCGCCCGTTCCGTGCCCCACTCATGGAGCTTTGGTTCGGCGATACCGAACCAAAGCTCCATGAGTCGCCGGTGGGGGGTGGGCGGGGGCCGGTCAGCGGTACTCGATGGTCTCCACGGTGTGGGCCTCGATCCGGTCCCAGTCGTAGGTGATGCCCAGCCCGACGCCCTCGGGGACCGGGACGCAGCCGTCGGACCCGATCGCGGTGAGTCCGTCGCGGTAGTCGTCGGCGTAGATGAGCTGGCTGCGCCCGATCTCGCTGGACTTCGGGTGCACGAACGACATCTCGTAGTAGTTCGTGTTCCGCAGCGACGCCATCAGCTGGCGCTGGGCCGGGCCCGGGGTGTGCAGCTCGACGTCGAGGCCGAGGCCCTCGGTGGCGTGCGCGATCTTCATCGCGCCGGTGATGCCGCCGTCGTACTCGGCGTCGGCCCGGACGAAGTCGGTGCCGCCGCCGACCACGAAGTCGACGTGCTGCTCCAGCCCGCGCACGTGCTCGGTCTGCAGCAGCGGGGTCCGGATCAGCTCCCGCAGCCGCTTGTGACCGAAGATCGAGATCCCGGTGTCCTTGTAGGGGTCCTCGAGCCAGAGGAAGTTCGCCTCGTCGCAGGCCCGGCCGACCTGCACGGCGTGCGCGAAGGTCTCCAGCTTGCAGCCCGGGTCGAGCATGAGGTCCATCTCCGGGCCGACCGCCTCGCGCACCTTGGCGATCGTCTCGACGACCTCGGAGACCTCGTAGACGTCCCAGACGTGCAGCTTGTAGGCCTTGTACCCGAGCTCCTTGCAGGCGACGGCGAAGTCGGCGTAGGCCTCGGGGCTGTCCAGGCCGCCGTTCCGGTCACCGGCGGCGGTGGAGGCGTAGGCCGGGACCCGGGTCTTCCAGCCACCGAGCAGGGTGCGGATCGACGCGTCGTGCACCCGGCCGGCCAGGTCCCAGAGCGCGATGTCGACGAAGCCCATGCCCATCTTGTCGAACTTGCGCAGCTGGCGCTTCACGTCGTTGTAGATCAGCTCCCGCTGCAGCGGGTCCTTGCCGATCAGGTAGTCGCCGAACATCGCGACCTGGGCGGTCGAGATGGAGTTGCCGCCGACGTAGCCGCCGACGACGCCGTCGTCGGTGTAGATCCGGATGGCGTACGCGCTGGTGGGCTTGCGGCTGCCCGGCTCGTAGACCAGCGAGAAGCCGGTCGGGTGCTTCGCGAAGTCGACCATGTCGAACTTCGCCTTGTCGATGCGGATGCGCTCGATCTTCACGCGTCGTCCCCTCAGGAAGCCGAGCCGCGCGCGGCGTCGAGGTGCGACTTCGCGGCCTGCTCGAGGTGCACCACGTCGCAGGCGACGCTGGCGAACGAGAAGCCCTGGCCCAGCCGCTTCGCGGCGGTGGCGCCGTCCGGGCAGTGGATGCCGCAGGCGATGCCGGCGGCGGTGGCCGCCGCGAGGATCTCGGTCAGCGCCTCCTCGAACCGGTCGTTCAGGTCCGGGTCGGTGGAGGTCTTCCCGCCGAGCGCGAGGCGCAGGTCCGACGGTCCGATGTAGAGGCCGTCGACACCGGGGACCGCGGCGATGTCCTTGACGTTCGCCAGGCCGTCCGGGGTCTCGATCATGACCAGGCAGGCGACCTCTGCGTCGGCGACCGCGGGCGTCGGGCCGACCCGCAGCTGCGCGCGCATCGGGCCGTAGCTGCGCCGCCCGACCGGCGGGTACCGGCACGCGGCGACGGCGGACTCGGCGTCGGACACGGTGTCGACCATCGGCACGATCACGCCGCGGGCGCCGGTGTCGAGTGCCTGCCCGATCCAGAACGCGTCGTTCGACTGGACCCGCACCATGCTGGCGACGCCGTAGGTGTCGACCGCGGTGACGGTCGAGAGGACCGCCCGGGAGTCGACGAGCCCGTGCTGGGCGTCGATGCAGACGTAGTCGTAGCCGGTGCGGGCGATGCGCTCGGTGCCGACCGGGTTGTCGAGCACCACCCAGTAGCCGACGATCTTCTCCCCCGCACGCAGCCGGGCGGCGAAACCTTCAGCGGAACTCATGACGATCCCCTCAGCAGTGAGATGACTCAGCAGTGACGTGACTCAGCGGTTGTAGGCGGGAACGGGCCCGCGCAGGTCGGTCCAGACGGCGTCGCAGGCGGCGACGACGTCGTCGGGCAGGCGGCCGCGCTCGGCGGCGGCCACGTTCGCGTGCAGCTGCTCGACCTTCGAGGCGCCGATGAGCACGGCGCCCACGCCGTCGTTGCCGACCAGCCAGCGCAGCGCCAGCTCGGGCAGGCCGATCCCGGCGTCGGCGGCGACCCGGCTCAGGGCCTCGACGCCGCGGAACAGGCCCTCGCTCCAGTACCGGTCCCGGTACATGGTGGCCAGCCCGGAGGAGCCGAACCGGCCGTCGGCGGGCGGGGCGTCGAACGAGTGCCGGCCCGACAGCAGGCCGCCGCCCAGCGGGTTGTAGACGACGTCGAACAGGCCCGCGGTCCGGGAGAACTCGGCGTACTCCTCCTCGATCCGCCGCGCCAGCAGGTTGTAGAGCGGCTGGGAGAAGGTCGGCTGCGGGGCCCCGGCGACGACGGCGGCGTGCCGCAGCTCGGCGATCTGCCAGGCCGCGAAGTTCGAGACACCGAGCGCACCGATGGTGCCGGCGTCGGCGAGCGCGGCGACCGTCTCGAGGGTCTCGGCGAACGGGGTCGCGCGGTCCGGCTGGTGCAGGTAGTAGACGTCGAGCTTCTCGACGCCGAGGCGGGTGAGCGAGCCCTCGACGCAGGCGTGGATCGCCTTGGCCGACAGCGGCGGCGCGCCGCCGGCGTCCGGGTGCGGGATCCCGACCTTGCTCGCGACGTCGAACCGGCCGGGCCGCTCCCGGAGCAGCCCGCCGAGGATCTCCTCGCAGCGGGAGCCGGCGTAGCCGTTCGCGGTGTCGATCATCGTGATGCCGGCCTCGGCGGCCGCGTCGAGCATGGCGGCGGCGCCGTCCCGGTCGACGGTGTCGCCGATGTTCATGGTGCCCAGCACCAGGCGGGACACCGTCAGGCCGGTGCCGGGGACCTCGGTGGTCTGCATGGTTTCCCTCTCGCTCTCAGCTGACCGGATTGCGGGGTGTCTCGCCGCGAAGTACCCGCGCCACGTCGGCGACGACCGTCGTGCCCATCGCCGCGTTGGCGTCGTCGCTGGCCGCACCCACGTGCGGGGTGAGCACGACGTTCGGCGCGGTCATCAGCGGGCTGCCGGACGGCGGCTCGACGGCGAACGCGTCGACCCCGGCGCCGGTGAGGTGCCCGTCGCGCAGCGCGGCGGCCAGCGCGGCCTCGTCGACCAGGTCACCGCGGGCGGTGTTGATCAGGATCGCGCCCCGGCGCAGCGCGGCGAGCTCCGAGGAGCCGATCAACGGGGCTCCGGAGCCGCCGGGCAGGTGCAGGCTGACGGCGTCGGCGCGGGCCAGGCACTCGTCCAGGGACAGCAGCGGGACGCCGTCGGCGTCCGGGCCGGACAGGTACGGGTCGTGCGCGACGACCGTCATGTCGAAGCCGGCGGCGCGCCGGGCCACCGACCGGCCGATCCGGCCGAACCCGATGATCGCCAGGGTGCGCCCGGCGAGCTCCGGGCCGTAGAACCGCTCCCAGTTCCCGGCCGCGGTCGAGGCGTGCGCCTGCGGGATCCGGCGGGCCACCGCGAGCAGCAGGCCGAACGCCAGGTCGGCCACGGCGCCGGTGTTCGCCCCCGGGGTGTTGACGACCGTCACCCCGCGGGCGGTGGCGGCGGCGACGTCGATGTTGTCGACCCCGACCCCGTGCTTGCCCAGCACCTTCAGGTCGCCGGCGGCCTCGATCACCGACGCGGTGACCTCGTCCAGGCCGACGACGGCGGCGTCGACCCCGGCGAACAGCTCCGCCAGCTCGGCGGCCGGCAGCGGGTGCCGGTCGGTCCGGACGACGGCCTCGAGCCCGGCCTCCTTCAGCGCCGTCCACGGCGCGTCGGAGCGGGCACCGAAACTGGGGGTCGTGATCAGTACACGGGGCATGCGGGTCATCCTCCGAAGTCCACGCCGAGCGTGTCGAGCAGCGAGTAGGCGGCCAGCGCGGTCACCGCGACGCTGGAGAGCACCAGCGCGGCGGTGAGCAGCGCGTTCGAGCGGAAACGACGGTCCACCTCGGTCGTGCGCAGGTACCAGACGGCGACGACCACGGCGAGCAGGAAGATCCCGCCGGCGATCCCGCCGATCTGCACCATGAGCACCGGCGACTGGACGAGCAGGAAGCCCAGCGCCCAGACCGGGGGCATGGCCATCGTGAAGATCCGGATCCAGCGCTCGCGGGCGGCTCGGTCGGACCAGTCGAACACCCCGAGCAGGGCCAGGGTGTTGCTCCACAGCCGCGGCACGCTGGCGGTGGAGGCGACGAAGGTGGAGAACAGGACCGCGACCGCGCCGACCAGGAAGACGTACATCGCCCACTCGCCGAGCGTGTCGGTGTACATCCGGGAGAGCGTCGTGATCATCTCGTTGCCCGAGGGCACCAGGCCCTGCGGGTGCAGCACGGCCGCACCGATCACGAAGAACGACAGCGTGCAGATCGTGCACACCAGCCAGGACACGAACACGTCCAGCCGCATGACGCGCAGCCAGCCCTCGGCGCGCCGGGCCCGCTCCTCGGTGCCGTCGTCCGGCCCGGTCCAGCGGGCGTAGCCCTTCTCCAGGCACCAGTAGGTGTAGGTGGTCATCTCGTCGGCGCCGACGCCGGTGATGCCGAACATCGCGATCGCGAACCCGAGCGTGCCGGCCGGGATGAGGAACTCCATGCCCAGCGCGAGGTCACCGGGCCCGTAGCCGAACGGGGTGAGCGGCAGGCCGAGCGCGAGCGCGACGGTGATCAGCGTGAAGAGCACGACGGCGACGAAGCACGCCTTCTCGACGACGCCGTAGCGGTTGGTGCGCAGCATGAACAACACGCTGGCCGTGGTGATCACGGTCCAGGTGAGCAGCGAGGGGAACGACAGCGGCTCCCCGATCAGCGGGAACAGCAGCGACAGCGCCGCGACCGTGCCGCCGATGATGCCGCCGCGCTGCAGGATCTTCGCGCCGTCCATCAGGATCCAGAGCACGTTGATCCAGCTGACCCGGCCGATCCGCGGCGGGACCTGGGCGTAGCCCTCGAGCGCGGGCTTGCCGGTCAGGATCGCCCAGCGGGCGAGCTCCATCTGGACCCACACCTTGACCGCGGTGCTGACGATCACGAGCCACAGCAGGACGAACCCGGCCTTCGCGCCGAGTGCGGTCGTGGTGATCAGCTCACCGGACCCCACGACGGCGGCGGAGAGGATCAGGCCGGGGCCGAGGTGTCGCAGCCGTCCGCGGAAGGTCGTGGGCGGGGTGCGGACGTCGGCGGGGTCCAGCCGGTAGGGATCGTGCGCACCGGTGTGCGCGTCGGTCGTCGCCATCGACATCCGTCCTTGTCCGGGGGCGGGAAGGGCCGCGCCGGGCGGCCACCGGGGGAACGTGCAGGGCGCCGCAGCGCCGCGGCGACGATGGCACATCGTGCGTGATTCGCGCAAGACAACGACGCACCCGTCGCACGTTGCCCTCACGGCAATCCTTGCCAGAATGCGATCTGACGTGCTGTTATCCAGAAGTCGGCCGGATGCACTCGGCGAACGTTGTGCGCATATCGCGCAGAGAACCTCGCGTTCGCCGCGCATCTCATGCATGATGTGCACGGTTCCCGCATCGCTGCCCTGGCCGCGACCGCCCCGTCGAAGGAGGTGTCCCGTGTCCCGACAGCCCGTCCTCGTCCTCGCCGACGACCTCTCCGGAGCCGCCGAGACCGCGGCCGTCCTGGCCGTTCCGGGCGCGACCGCGACGATCCTGCTGGACCCGGACGCCGGCTACCGCGAGCCCGACGGCGGCGACGACGACCGCGACCACCACGGCGGTGCCGACCTGACCGTGGTCGACCTGCACTGCCGGACCGCCGCGCCGGCCGAGGCGGCCGCCCGTACCGAGCGCGCGCTCGACGCCGCCCCGGCCGGGACCCGCACCTTCGTCAAGATCGACTCCCTGCTGCGCGGCAACGTCGCGGCCGTGGTCGGCGCGCTCGCCGCGCGGGGCCCGGTCGTGCTCGCCGCGGCGCTGCCGGAGGCCGGACGGACGGTGTGCGACGGCGTCGTCCACCTCGACGGGGTGCCGCTGCACGCGACCACCGCCTGGCGGATGGAGCCGCACCCGCCCCCGGAGGACCTGCGCGCGGCCGCCGGGGTCACCGGCGCCGCGGTGCTCGGGGTCGCCACCCTGCGGGCCGGTCCGGACGCCGCGCTGGCCGCGGCGCTGCGGACGTCGCCGGTGGTGCTGTGCGACGCCGAGAGCGACGCGGACCTGGACCTGATCGCCGGCGCGGCCGCCGCGGCCGGGATCGCGACGGCCGGATCGGGCGGGTTCGCCGCCGCGCTCGGCCGGGCGACCGGACGCGCGGGACTGGACGGCGGTCCGGTCGCCGCCGGCCCGGCCCGGCCCGTGCTCGCCGTCGTCGGCTCGGCGGAACCGGCCGCGGCCCGCCAGGTGACCCGGCTGCTCGGCGCGGGCGCCGGCGAGCTGCGACGCCGCCCCGGTGATCCGCTGCCGGCCGCCGCGCACGGCGCGGGACGGCCGGGCGTCACCGTCCTGCGCCCGGACCCGGACCTGCGCGGCGACCCCGCCGCCGTCGCCGCCGACCTGGCCGCCGCCGCGGCGGTCCTGGCCGGCGGGCCGGACGGCCCGCACCTCGTCCTCACCGGCGGCGAGACCGCCCGCCGGGTGCTGGACGCGCTCGGCATCGACCGGCTGGAACCGCTGGGCCAGGTCGAGCACGGCGCGGTCCGCAGCCGGACGGCCGGCGGGCGCCAGGTGGTGACCCGCCCCGGAAGCTTCGGTGGTGACGGCTCGCTGGTCGCGATGACCCGAGCCGTCACCGCCGACCACGATCACACCCACGTCGAAGACCCGGTCCGGGAGAATCCACACCGGACGCAGCGATCGGAAGGCAGCCGCATGACCGCCACCGCCCCCCAGCCGCCGGTCCCCACCGGGACCGCCGCTCCCCTGCCCACCGTCGCCGTGACCATGGGCGACGCCGCGGGCATCGGGCCCGAGGTGATCGTCCCCGCGCTCGTGCACCCCGACGTCCTCGCGCGCTGCCGGCCGGTCGTGGTCGGCGACGCCGCGCGGCTGCGCCGGGCGGCCGAGGTCCTCGGGCACTCCGCGGAGATCGTGACCGTCGACGACGTGGAGTCCGCCGAGCCCGGTCCCGGCCGGGTCTGCGTGCTGCAGGTCGGCGAGCTGCCGGCGGACCTGCCGTGGGGCGCGGTCTCCGCCGACGCCGGTGAGGGCGCCTACCGCTACGTCGCGGCGGCCGCCGAGCTCGCCGTCGGCGGGCGGGTGCAGGCGATCTGCACCGCGCCGCTGAACAAGGAGGCGCTGCACGCGGCCGGGCACCGCTACCCGGGCCACACCGAGCTGCTCGCGTACCTCACCGGCACCGAGGAGGTGTCGATGATGCTGTCGACGCCGACGGTGAAGGTCGTGCACGTGACCACGCACATCGGCCTGATCGACGCCGTCGCGCGGATCGAGCCGGGTCTGGTCGAGCGGACCGTCCGGCGTGGACACGAGGCGCTGGTCCGGTCCGGGAACCCGACGCCGAGGATCGGTGTCTGCGGGATCAACCCGCACGCCGGGGAGAACGGCCTGTTCGGCTACGGCGAGGAGGACGAGAAGATCGTCCCCGCGCTGGAGGTACTGCGTGCCGACGGCATCGACGTGCACGGCCCGCTGCCCGCCGACACCGCCTTCTTCCTGGCCGGCCGGGGCGACTACGACCTCATCGTGGCCATGTACCACGACCAGGGCCACGGCCCGGTCAAGGTGCTGGGCATCGAGAACGGGGTCAACCTGACCGTCGGGCTGCCGGTCATCCGGACCTCGGTCGACCACGGCACCGCCTTCGACATCGCCGGTACCGGCAAGGCCGACCCGGGGTCGATGGTGGAGGCGCTGCGCCAGGCCGTGGAGCTGGCGTCGCGACCGGTAGCGTGAGGAGCATGCCGCCGCGCGGATCCGGTGCCCGCCGGGACGAGATCGTCCGGCTCGCGACGACGTCCGGCCTGGCCAGCGTCGAGGAGCTCTCCGGCATCTTCGACGTCACCGCCTCGACGATCCGGCGCGACCTCGCGCAGCTGACCGCCGAGGGCCGCCTCGCCCGCACCTACGGTGGCGCGATGGCGCTGTCCGCCCACCCGGAGACGACGCTGCGGCAGCGGATCGGCGAGGCGTTCGCGGCCAAGCGGGCCATCGCCCGGGTGGCCGCGGCCCTGGTCCGGCCGGGCGAGACGGTGCTGCTCGACGCCGGGTCGACGGTCGGCGCGCTGGCGCACGAGCTGCGCGGCGTCCCCGGCCTGACGGTGGTGACGACCGGGCTCACCGCACTCGGTGAGCTCGCCGACGCCGACGGCGTCACCGTGCACTGCCTGGGCGGCACGCTGCGCCCGGTCAGCCAGGGCTTCGTCGGCCCGATCGCCGAGGCGTCGCTCGAGCACGTCACGTTCGACCGCGCGTTCCTCGGCGCGGACGGCGTCACCACCGACGGTGGGCTGTGCGAGGCCGAGCTCGCCCAGACCCGGCTCAAGGAGCTGATGGCACGCCGGGCGTCGGCGGTCTACGTGCTCGCGCACGCCGACAAGCTCGGCCGCCGCCCGTTCCACGCGTGGGCCCGGCTCGAGCCGGGCTGGACGCTCATCACCGACCCGGACGCGGACGCGGCACAGCTCGCCGCACTCCGCTCGTCCGGCATCGCGGTGTCGGTCGCCGACATCGACGGCGCCGCCTGATCACCGACTGACGCCGGTCGCTCGCTCTGCGCGTTTCGCGCATCGAACGGTGTCCGTCATGCCCGTTTGTGATCTGCCTTGCTCGCCTGTGCGCGTAATACGCGCTCTGATCTGCATCTTGCGCGAAACACGCAGTCCATGCGAGCGTGAGACTCAGCGCGGGATCGGTGGTCTCCCACCGTTTCCACACTCCCCATTCGGAGGTCGACGATGACCCTGTACCGCCAGGCCGGCCCGCGGCTCGACCGCCGGGCGTTCCTGCGGTGGTCCGCACTGGCCGCCGCCGGGGTGGCGGCCGCCCCGCTGGCCGGCTGCGCCGGCCCCACCGGCGCCCCCGGCCCGGACACGCTCGTGCTCGGTCTCAACCGTTCGCTCGCGAGCCTGGACAACAAGCTCAACCAGTTCGACGCCGCCGTGACCGTGCAGCGCGCCGTCCGGCAGGCGCTGACCAAGGTCGGCCCCGGCCTGGTCGCCCAGCCGGTGCTCGCCGAGCGGTTCGAGCGCACCGCACCGACCGAGTGGACGGTCCGGCTGCGCGACGGCATCCACTACGCCGACCGCAGCCCGGTCACCGTGGAGGACGTCGCCGTCGCCCTGGAGTGCTACGGCGGCGTCGACGGCTCGTTCATCTCCAGCCTGTTCCCCGAGCTCCCGACGGTGCAGCAGATCGACTCCCGCAGCTTCGTCCTGCGGACCGTGCACCCGGTACCGGTGCTGGACCTGCTGATGGCCCAGATCCTGATCACCCCGGCCGCGGCGAACCGGCCCGAGCAGCTGCTCGACGGCATCGGCTCCGGCCCGTTCCGGGTCGCCTCCGGCGACGGCGGCACCGGTGACTACACGCTGGTCCGCAACGAGAACTACTGGGGCACACCGGCCGCGCTGGACTCGGTGCAGGTCCGCTTCGTCCCGGAGGAGTCGAGCCGGGTCGTCGCGCTGCGCTCCGGCGAGCTCGACGTGATCGACTCGATCACCCCGGACTCGGCCGAGCAGCTCGCCGGCCTGCCGTCCGTGCGGCTGGACCGGGCCCCGAGCACCCGCACCAACCAGCTCTTCTACAACTTCCGCAAGCCGGCCGGGCACCCGCTGGCCGACGCCCGGGTCCGGGAGGCGCTGAGCTTCGCGATCGACGGCGAGGCGCTGGCCCGCGACGTCCTCGTCGGCTCGGTGACCCCCGCGACGGGGCCGGTCGCCTCGGTGCTGACCGGCGCGGTCGACGTCGGCGAGTACCGCTACGACCCGGCGCGCTGCCGGCAGATGCTCGACGCCGCCGGGGTGACCGACCTGGAGCTGACGATCATCTGGGAGTCCGGGGAGTTCCCCGCCGACACCACGGTGATGGAGTCGGTCGCCGGGATGCTCGGCCAGGTCGGGGTCCGTACCCGGCTGCAGCAGTTCCAGCCGGGTGGCGACATCTCGGCCTGGCGGCAGGGCCGCGGCGGCGACTGGGACGTGCTGGGCAACGGCTTCGCCGGCCCGACCGGTGAGGCCGCGACCGTGCTGCAGGGCATGTACGGCGGCACCCCCGAGAAGGAGGCCACCCGGGACACCTACCAGGGCTACGTGGTCCCCGAGGTCACCCGCACACTCGACGCCGCCGCCGACGAGATCGACCCCGACCGCCGTCAGGCGGTGCTCGCCGACGCCCAGCGCAAGATCTGGGACACCTGGCCCTGCATGTGGGCGTTCGTGCCCGACGTCGTCCAGGCCAGCCGGCAACGCGTGTCCGGCATCGACCTGCTGCCGACGAACTCCTACGAGATCACCACGGTCGGGCTGGGGGCATCGGCATGAGCGCGGACACCACCACCGCACCCCCGCCCGCCACGGCGGGCCGTCGCGGGTCCTCGAAGGGCGCGGGGCTCGCCCGCTACGCCGCGATGCGCGTCGGGCAGGGCTTCCTGACCATCTTCCTCACCGTCTCGACGGTGTTCGTGCTGCTGCGCCTGGCCCCGGGCGACCCGGCCGCCGCCTACGCCGGGCCGAACGCGAGCCCGGAGGATCTCGAGCGGATCCGGACCCAGCTCGGCCTCGACCAGCCGGTGTTCGTCCAGTACCTGACGTTCCTGCGCAACCTGCTGGGCGGCGACCTCGGGACGAGCTACTCGTTCCAGGCCCCCGCCTTCGACGTCGTGCTGAACCGGCTCCCCTACACCATCACCCTGGCCGTCTCGGCGATCCTGGTGACCACGCTGGTCGCGGTACCACTGGGGGTCTGGATGGCCCGGCGGGCCGACACCGGCCGCGAGGTCGGCGCCAACGTGGTCACCATCGCGGGCCAGTCCATGCCGGACTTCTGGAGCGGCATCATGCTGCTCACCGTGTTCGCGGTGCTGATCCCGGTGCTGCCGGCGTCGGGCTTCGCGACCTGGTCCGGGCTGGTGCTGCCGACGCTGACCGTCGCGATCCTGCAGATCGCGCTGATCTCCCGGCTGGTGCGCCGGGAGATGACCGGCGCGCTCGCCTCGCCGTACCTCACCGTGGCGCGCTCCCGCGGCGCGTCGGAACGGTCACTGGTCTGGCGCTACGCGATGTCCAACTCGGCGATCCCGGTGCTGACCGCGCTCGGGACCCGGTTCGCGGCGATGCTCAACGGCGTCGTCGTGGTCGAGGTGGTGTTCTCCTGGCCGGGCGTCGGCTCGCTCGTCGTACGCGCCCTGGAGACCCGCGACTACCCGCTGATCCAGGCGACGGTGCTGGTCACCGCCGCGCTCGCGATCTCCGTCCAGCTGCTGATCGACCTCGCGTACCCGCTGCTCGACCCGCGGGTCCGGCTCGGAAAGGAGTCCGCGCGATGAGCACCACGCTCCCCACCCGGCCGGACGAGACCCTCGGCGAGCGCCCCTCGGCCGTCACCCCCGCACTCGCCGCGAGGTCCCCCGCGCACCGGCGCGCGCGGGCCGCCCGGGTCAAGATCTGGATCGGCGGCATCTGCAGCGCCCTGGTGGTGCTGCCGGTGCTGCTCGCGACGGTGCTGCCGCTCCCCGACCCGAACGCCCAGGACCTCTCCGCCCGGCGGCTGGCCCCACTCACCGACGGGCACCTGTTCGGGACCGACCAGCTCGGCCGCGACCTGCTGGCCCGGGTGCTGTCCGGCGGCCAGGTGTCGCTGACCGTCGGGATCCTGGCCGTCTGCGTGTCCGGCCTGATCGGCCTGGTGCTCGGGTGCCTCGCCGGGTTCCACGGCGGGTGGGTCGACGCGGTGGCGTCCCGGCTCGCCGAGGCGCAGCTGGCGCTGCCGCTGCTGATGATGCTGCTGCTCGTGGT
Organism: Pseudonocardia nematodicida; assembly: GCF_040105385.1. Classification (NCBI taxonomy): domain Bacteria; kingdom Bacillati; phylum Actinomycetota; class Actinomycetes; order Pseudonocardiales; family Pseudonocardiaceae; genus Pseudonocardia; species Pseudonocardia nematodicida. The sequence continues at coordinate 311,848 of NZ_JBEDNQ010000009.1, read as the reverse complement.
CGCGCTGTTCGGCTCGTCGATCCCGGTGATCACCGCGGTGATCGCGATCGCGCAGTGGCCGGAGGTGTTCCGGCTGACCCGCTCGCTGGTGCTCGTCGAACGCGGCAAGCCCTACATCGACGCGGCCCGCACGCTCGGGCTCGGCCGGCTCGCGATCCTGCTCCGGCACGTGGTGCCGAACGTGGTCAAGCCGGCGTCGCTGGTCGTGCTCTTGCTGCTCGCCCAGGCGGTACTGCTGGAGAGCGCGCTGTCCTACCTCGGAGCCGGGCCGGAGCGCCCGTTCGCCACCTGGGGCCGGATCGTCTCCGACGGCCAGGACTACATCACCACGTCGTGGTGGATCGCCACGCTGCCCGGCCTGGTCATCGTGCTGCTGGTGGTCGGGGTGAACCTGCTCGGCGACGGGCTGCGCGACCGCTCCGGCGGCATCGGCCGGCCGAGGTTCCTCGGCCTCGGAGCTACTCGTGACGCCAAGGGGGCGAAGGCATGACACCGCTGCTGGAGGTCGCGGACCTGCAGGTGGAGCTGGTCACCGACCGCGGCGTCGTCCGCGCGGTCGACGGCGTCGGCCTGCACGTCGGCGCCGGCGAGACGGTCACCCTGATCGGCGAGTCCGGTTCCGGGAAGTCGACGACGGCGATGGCCGTGCTCGGGCTGCTGCCCACCGGCACCGCCGTCGTCACCGGGGTGGTCCGCTACGCGATCGACCCGGACGCCACGCCGGTGGACGTCCTCACCACGCCGAAGGCGCTCGCCGCGGTCCGCGGCCGCGGGGTGTCGCTGATCCCGCAGGACCCGATGACCGCGCTGTCCCCGGTGCACACCGTCGGCTCCCAGCTCGGGCACGCGATCCGGCTGCGCTCCCCCGGGCTGTCCCGCACGCAGATCCGCGACCGCGGCATCGAGCTGCTCGACCAGGTGCACGTCCCGCGACCCGAGAAGCAGTGGCAGGCCTACCCGCACCAGCTCTCCGGCGGGATGCTGCAGCGGGTCCTGATCGCGATCACCCTCGCCGGTGAGCCGCGGCTGCTCGTCGCCGACGAGCCGACCTCGGCCCTCGACGTGACCGTGCAGGCCGGGATCCTCGACCTGCTGCTGGAGCTGCAGGAACGCACCGGCATCGGGATGCTGCTGATCACCCACGACCTCGGCGTCGCGCGGCTGGTCTCCGACCGGATCCACGTCATGCGCTCCGGGGTGTTCGTCGAGTCCGGCGAGGTGGAGCAGGTCGTCGGGAACCCGCGCTCGGACTACACGCGGAAGCTGATCGCCGCCGTCCCCAGCCTGGAAGGGGCATCCGCATGAGTACGAGCACCGGCACGGCCGCGACCCCGCACCTGCAGGTCCGCGGCCTCACCGTCACCTTCGGTGACTTCACGGCCGTGGACGGGGTGGACCTGTCCGTCGACCACGGTGGCTCCCTGGCCGTGGTCGGCGGGTCGGGTTGCGGCAAGTCGACGATCGCGCGCTGCCTGGTCCGGCTGATCCGGCCCACGGCCGGGTCGATCGAGCTGGACGGCGTCGACGTCGCGCAGCTGCCCGAGCGCAAGCTCCGCCCGCACCGCCGGAAGATCCAGATGATCTTCCAGGACCCGTACGGGTCGCTGGACCCGCACCTGACCGCCGGCCGGATCGTCGCCGAGCCGCTGGCCGTGCGCGGGATCGGCGGCCGGGCCGAGCGGGAGCGGCGCGCGGTCGAGCTGCTCGACCGGGTCGGGCTGCCGGCGAGCGCGGCGGCCCGGCGACCGTCGGAGTTCTCCGGCGGACAGCGCCAGCGGATCGGCATCGCCCGGGCGCTGGCCAGCGACCCCGAGCTGCTGGTGTGCGACGAGGCCACCTCGGCGCTCGACGTCTCGGTTCAGGCCCAGGTGCTCGACCTGCTGCGCGAGCTGCAGCGCGACACCGGCCTGACCTTCGTCGTGATCGCGCACAACCTCGGCGTCGTCCGGGAGATCACCGACCACATCGTCGTGATGTCGCACGGGAAGGTCGTCGAGACCGGCCGCACCGCCGACGTGCTCGACTCCCCCTCGCACGAGGTGACGCAGCGGCTGCGGGCCGCCGCGCTCGACCCGGCCCGGATCTCCGGGCGCAAGCCGCGGGCCGCGCTGGCCGGCGCCGTCCCGGGCGCGGCCCGGTGAGCGCCGCACCGACCTCGACGACCACGCCGGCCGAGCTGCCCGGCCCCACCGACGGCGTCCTGCGCCCGCACGACGGCGAGCCGGACCGGCGCGACGCGCTGCTGCCCGCCCCGGACGTGCAGAACCACGCCGCGAACCTGATGGAGCTGCCCGGCGGCGACCTGGCGTGCGTGTGGTTCGCCGGTACCCAGGAGGGCGTGCCGGACATCGGCGTCCGCTTCTCCCGGCTGCCCGCCGGCGGCGAGCGGTGGACCGACCCGGTGACGCTGTCCGACGACGGCGCGCGGTCCGAGCAGAACCCGCTGCTGTTCGTCGCCCCGTCCGGCACGGTGTGGCTGCTGTGGACCGCGCAGATCGCCGGCAACCAGGACACCGCCGAGGTCCGCGTCCGCACCTCCGGCGACGCCGGGGTCACCTGGAGCGCGCAGCGCACCCTGTTCCCGGCCGGGCCGGCCGGCGGGGTGTTCGTCCGCCAGCCGGTCGTGGTGACGTCGACCGGACGGTGGCTGCTGCCGATCTGGCACTGCGTGACCCCGCCGGAGGGCCGCTGGGTCGGTGACCTCGACACCTCCGCGGTGATGGTCTCCGACGACGACGGGGCGACCTGGCGCGAGGTCGCGGTGCCGGACAGCACCGGGCAGGTGCACATGAACGTCGTCGCCCGGCCGGACGGCACGCTCGCCGCGTTCTACCGCAGCCGCCGGGCCGACGCGGTGCACCGCTCGGTCTCCACCGACGACGGCGAGAGCTGGTCGGTGCCCGAACCGGTGGAGCTGCCGAACAACAACTCCTCGGTCCAGGTCGTCGGCCTGCCCGACGGGCGGCTCGCCCTGGTCGGGAACCCGAGCTCGCGGGCGGACGCGACCGACCGCCGGGCCTCGCTCTACGACGAGATCTCCGACTCCGGTTCGGTCGGCGACGCCGGCTCCGCCGACGCGCTCCGGGAGGGCGCGTTCTGGGGCGCACCCCGGGCCCCGATGACCCTCGCGATCTCCGACGACGGCGGCGCCACCTGGCCGGTCCGCCGCGACCTGGAGACCGGCGACGGGTTCTGCCTGGTCAACGACTCGCGCGGGAAGCGGAACCGGGAGTTCTCCTACCCGAGCATCCGCGCCGGGGCCGACGGCGGGCTGCACATCGCCTACACCTACTACCGGCAGGCGATCCGGTACGTGCACCTGGCCGCCCCGGATGCCTGATCCGGCGCCGCACGCGCTGGTCACCGGCGTCAGTTCCGGGATCGGCGCGGCGGTGGTGGAGCGGTTGCTGGGGCGGGGCTGGCGGGTGACCGGGCTGTCCCGCAGCGCCCCGCCGCCCCGGGACGGGCTGGAGTGGATCGAGGCGGACCTGTCCGACCCGTCGTCGGTGCCCGGCGTCGTCGCCGGGGTCGGGGCCCTGGACGCCGTCGTGCACGCCGCGGGGCTGCAGCGCACCGGCCGGCTCGGCGCGCTCGACCCGGCCGCGGGGGAGCACATGTGGCGGGTGCACGTGGCCGCGGCCGCCGAGCTCGCCGGCGCGTTGCTGGACCGGATCGCCGACGGCGGCCGGATCGTGCTGATCGGCAGCCGGACCGCCGGCGGGTCGCCCGGCAAGAGCCAGTACGCGGCGACCAAGGCCGCACTGGAGGCGATGGCCCGGTCGTGGGCCGCGGAGCTGGTCGGGCGGCGGATCACGGTGAACGTCGTCGCGCCCGGGCCGACGGACACCCCGATGCTCGCCGATCCGGGACGGGCCGCGACCCCGCCGATCGTGCCGCCGCTGGGCCGTCGGGTGCGTCCGGGCGAGGTCGCCGCGCTCGTCGAGCTGCTGGTCGGGCCGGACGGTGGGGCGATCACCGGGCAGACGATCACGGTGTGCGCGGGGATGTCGCTGCCGCGCTGAGCCTTCGTCAGAGCCCGGCCCTGCGCCGGGTCTCCGCGGTTGTCTCGTCCGGGGAGGCCGGCTCGCCGGTGCGAAGCTCTGCGGCGCGGCGGACGAGCGCGTCGAAGCGGTCCGGATCCCGTTGAAGCACGGCGACCCGGCGCCAGCGTTCGAGCATCGCGAACAATCCGGTGAGATCCAGGTTGTCGCGAGCCGTCGCCAGCTCATCGGCGTAGGCGGCGTCGAACCTGGTCCGGTCCTCGGGGATGAGCGCGGCCCGGATCGTTCGGGGCGATGCTCCGCGCCGCAGCGAGCCGTCCGGGACGGTGTCGTCCACCGAGTAGGTCGCGCTCATCGGCGCATCGTAGCGCCCGGAGCCTCCGGTCCGGCCCGGTTCAGCGCGGCCGCAGGACGTAGCCGGTGTAGCCGTACTCGGTGCCGAACTCGGCGCGGACCTCGATCTCCCGGCCCACCTCGGCCAGCGCCGCCGGATCCACCCCCTCCTCGCGCAATTGCGCGATCCGGTGCGCGAGCGGGCGGTAGTAGGCGTCCCAGTCGGCGTCGGGCAGCAGGTAGACGGCCTGCACCAGGTACCCGGCCCGCTGGGCGGCCTCGACGTTGCCGGCCGTCGTGCGCATCCCGGGGTAGCCGGGGTCCCAGAAGGCGCGCGCCCCCGGTGACGGGTCGGTGGTCGTCCACTCGGCCTCGGTGAGCACCAGCGCGCCGCCCGGGGCGAGCAGCCGCCGCCAGGACGCCAGCGCCGCGTCGAACCCCATGATGTAGGCGGCGCCCTCGGACCAGACCAGGTCCGCGGAGCCGTCTGCCAGCGGCAGGTCGTCCATCGCGGCGACCACCGTCCGGACCCGGTCGCCGAGCCCGGAGATCGCCGCGCGGCCGTTGAGCCGCTCCAGGTACGGGCCGTGCGCGTCCACCGCGACGACCTGGCCGCCGGTCGCGGCGGCCAGCGGCAGCGTCGCGGGCCCGGTGCCGGACCCGATGTCGACGATCCGCGGCGCGTCGGGCAGCGCGCCGACCAGCTGCAGCAGCAGGGCCGTCGTCTCCTCGGAACCGGGTGCCTCGCGGGGCAGGTCCTCGTGGGCGGCCCGGAAGGCGCGCTCGAGTGCGGTGCTCACGTGGGTGGATGATGCCCCGCCCAAGGCCCTCGGCGCAGCCGGGTTCACCAGGCATGATGACGGGGTGCACGTCGACACGGTCCTGCTGACGATCCCGCCGCTGGTGGTCTACCTGCTCTGCGCGGGGATCGTCGGGGTGGAGAGCATCGGCGTACCGCTGCCCGGTGAGATCGTGCTGGTCGGTGCCGCGCTGCTGGCCAGCCGCCCGGGCTCGCAGGTCGACCCGGTGGTCCTCGCCGCCGCGGCCGCGGCCGGTGCGGCGGCCGGCGACTCGATCGGCTACGCGGTCGGGCGCCGCTACGGCACCGGGCTGCTCGAGCGGTTGGGCCGGCGCTTCCCGCGCCACCTGGGCCCGGCGCACCTGGCGGTGGGCCGCCGGGTGTTCGACCGGCACGGTGTCTGGGCCGTCCTGTTCGGACGGTTCGTCGCGATCCTCCGGATCTTCGCCGGGCCACTGGCCGGGGCCATGCGGATGCGTTACCCCGCCTTCCTCGCCGCCAACGTCACCGGCGCGGTGCTGTGGGCCGGCGGGACGGTCACCTTGATCTACACCATCGGCATCGTCGCCGAGACCTGGCTGAAGCGGTTCTCCTGGATCGGACTCGTCCTCGCCCTCGTGACCGGGTTCCTGGTCTCCCGGCACGTCAGCAGGCGGGTCGAGCGCGCCGCGGCGGCGGAGCAGGCCGGGTGAGCGGGCCCGACGTGCCCGCGCTCGCCGTCGCCGAGCGCGCCGACCTGGCCGGGCTGCTCGAGGACCTCACCCCCGACCAGTGGGAGGCCGGGTCGCTGTGCACCGGGTGGCGGGTGCGCGACGTCGTCGCCCACCTGATCGGCTACGAGGGCATGGGCGCCCGGGAGACCCTGTCCTGCGCGGTGCGCGGCCGGTTCGGCCTGGGGCGGATGAACGCGCTCGTGGTCGCCGACCGGGCCGGGTGGCCCACCGGCGAGCTCGTCGCCGACGTGCGGCGGCACCTGCGACCGCGCGGTGTCACGGCGCTGTTCGGCGGCCGGATCGGGCTCACCGACGCGCTGATCCACCACCAGGACATCCGGCGTGCCCTCGGCCTGCCGCGGGTCGTGCCGGCCGAGCGGCTGGCCGTCGTGCTGCCCTTCACGCTGTTCGCCCCGCCGCTCGGGGCCCGGCGCCGGGTGCGCGGGCTGCGGCTGGTCGCCACCGATCTCGACTTCCGGTCCGGCGACGGCCCGGAGGTCACCGGACCGGCCGAGGCCCTGGTCATGGCCGCGGCCGGGCGGGCGGACGCGCTCGGCGAGCTCACCAGCCCCGGAGCAGACGCACTGGCTAGGCGGCTGCGTAGCGGGTCAGCGTGACCCCGTTCGAGAACGACGTCGCCTCCAGCAGCCGTAGCCGGTCGGCCGACCAGCCGTCCGGGAACAGCCGGCGCCCCCGGCCCTGCACGACCGGGTAGCCGAACAGCCGGAACTCGTCCACCAGGCCCGCGGCGATCAGCGTGTGGCACAGGCTGACGCTGCCGGTGACGACGATGTCCTGGCCGGGCTGCTCCTTGAGCGCGGCGACGTCGTCGACCGGGTCGCCGGACAGGATCGTCGAGTTCTTCCACTCCGGGTCGGTCAGCGTCGACGAGACCACGTACTTGGCGACCTGGTTCAGGAACTCGGTGACGCCGGTGGTGTCGTCGGTCTGCTCGGGCCAGTACCCGCGGAAGTCGGTGAAGGTGCGCCGGCCGAGCAGCACGGCGTCACAGGTGGCGTCCTGCCGGTGCATCGCGGCCTGCAGGTCGTCCGCCGAGTCGGTGGGGTCGAACCAGTCGCCGAGCATCTCCACGGCGCCGTCGACGGTGATGTTCTGGGTGATGGCCAGCGTGCGCATGGGCCGCTCCTTCGGGTCGTCGTCCACAGGGCCGACCGCGCACATCGTGAGAACTCATCGGAAACGCCCTAACCTGCCCCGGTGCGCCGATTCGTCCCGTTCATCCTGCTGCTCGCAGTACTCGGCGCGGGGTGCGCGGCGCCGTCGTTCCCCGACCTGCCGGGCACGATCTCCGGTGCGTGGTCGGGCCGGGTCATGGAGCCCGGCTCGCCGCGGGAGGTCGAGGTGACGTTCACACCGGACGGCGGCGGCTCCCTCGTCGTCCCGGCCGAGGGGCCGGACGCGACCCCGGTCCAGGACGTCGGCGTGCGGGACGGCGTCGTCACCTTCACCGTCCCCGACCTGCCGGGCGACGTCCGGTTCGAGGGTGCGCTCGGCGCGGGGAGCATCGACGGGACGTGGACGCGGGCCGGCGAGGAACTGCCCCTGGTGCTGGAGCCCGGCTCGCTCCGGCCCGGGCCGGACCGCCCGCAGGAGCCGCGGCCGCCCTTCCCCTACCGCGTCGAGGAGGTCGGGTTCGACAGCGGCGACATCGCGGTCGGCGGGGCACTCACCGTCCCGGACGGCGACGGGCCGTTCCCGGCCGTCGTCCTGATCTCCGACCGGGGGACGCGGGACCGCGACGCGACCCAGTCGACGCACCGGACGTTCCGGGTGCTCGCCGACGCCCTCACCCGGGCCGGCTACGCGGTGCTGCGCACCGACGGGCGCGGCGTCGGCGGCACCGGCGGATTCGTCGAGGACACCGGCTACCCGCAGCTGGCCGGCGACGTCGCCGCCGGTGCGGAGTTCCTGCGCGCGCGGCCCGAGATCGACGGCGGGCGGATCGGGTTGCTGGGGCACGGCGAGGGCGGTTACCTCGCCCCGCTCGCCGCCCCCGACGCCGGCGCCGCGTTCGCGATCCTGCTGGCCTCGCCCGCGATGGACGGCGCCGCCGCCACCGAGCTGGAGGCCCGGGAGCGGCCGGCGGCGAGCGAGGCGTCCCTGGGCGAGGTCGAGGAGAGCCGGACCCTGAGACGCCGCCATCTCGAGCTGATCCGGACCGGCGACGACGACGGCATCCGGGCGCTGTGGCGCGCGTGGTTCGAGAAGCAGCGGGCTGCCGGTCCGGGAGAGCAGCTCGAGGATCCGGCCGAACTCGCCGAGCGCTTCGTCCCCGGCCCGTACCGGCGCTCGTACCTCCTGCACGACCCGGCCCCGTCCCTGCGCGCCCTGGACGTGCCGGTCCTCGCCGTCTACGGCGGCCGGGACCCGCAGGTCCCGGCCGCGCGCAACGAGCCGCTGATGCGGGACCTGCTCTCGGCGAACCCGGTGGCGACCGTCCGGACGTTCCCCGGGCTCAACCACCTGATGCAGCCGGCCGGGACCGGCGACCCCGACGAGTACACCCGGATCCCGACGACGATCGACCCCGAGGTGCTCGACGCGGTCGCGGACTGGCTGGACGAGTACGTCGGGTCGTGAGGGTCAGTCCCCGGACACGGTGATCGCCGTCGCCGGGCATCCCGTGGCCGCACGGCGCACCTTCTCGTGCTGCGCGGGCGGCGGGTGCGCGTCGAGCAGCTCGACGATCGCGTCCGAGTCGCGCTGGTCGAACACCTCCGGCGCGGTGAGCAGGCACTGCCCGGAGCCGACGCAGGCGTGCTGGTCCACCTCGACGTCCATGATGTCTCCCTTCATCTCGAGACCGTCACCACGCGACCGGCAGGCTGCGGACGCCGCCGGTGAGGTGGTCGGTGCGGACGTCGAGGTCGTCGAGCCCGACGGCCAGGCGCAGGTCCGGCAGCCGGCGCGCGAGCGTGGCGAACACGGCGTGCAGCTCGGTGCGGGCCAGGCTCGCGCCGATGCAGAAGTGCGGGCCGTGGCCGAACCCGACGTGCCCGCGTTCGGAGCGGTCGGGGTCGAACTCCTCGGCGTCGGCGAACACACCCGCGTCCCGGTTCGCGGCGTTCACCGAGATGATCACCGCGTCGCCGCGGCGGATGGTCACCCCGGCCATCTCGACGTCGGTGTGCGCGTAGCGCAGCAGGCCCAGGTCCCCGGGAGCGCCGAGCCGCATGACCTCCTCGATGACGGCCTCGATCCGCCCGTCCGGGTCGGCCGCCAGCGCGGCCCACTGGTCGGGCCGGGTGAGCAGGAACAGCATGCCGAGCCCGATCCGGTTGACCGTCGTCTCGTGCCCGGCGAACAGCAGGCCGACGCAGAGCCGGATCATCTCCGGGTAGCCGAACGTCGGGTCCTCCTCCTGGGCGCGCACCAGGTCGGTGATCACGTCCTCGCCCGGGTCGGTCCGCTTGGCCTCGGCCAGGCCCGCCATGTAGGTGCCGAACTCCACCAGCGCCTCGTGCGCGTCCTGCCCGGAGTAGGTCGCCATCCGGTCCGACAGCGCGCGGAAGTGGTCACGGTCGGACTCCGGCACCCCGAGCAATCGGCAGATCACCGCGACCGGCAGCGGGAACGCGAGGTGGGCGTGCAGGTCGACGACCCCGTCCGGGGCCCGGTCGTGCGCGGAGAGCATGTCGTCGACGTAGCCGTCGACCAGTTCCTGCACGTGCCCGGACAGCGCGCGCATCCGCTTGGCCGAGAACGCCGGGGTCAGCAGCCGTCGCATGCGGGTGTGGTCGGCCTCCTCGGACTCGTAGTCCCCGCTCGGGCCGTCCTGGACCGCCGCCGTGCTGATCCGCGACGCCTGCTCCGGCTCCGGGTGCGATCGGCCGAACCGCTTGTCCCCCAGCAACTCGCGGACCTCGGCGAACCGGGTCGCCAGCCACGCCGGATCGCCGGCCGGAGTGGTCACCGGCGCGATCGGCGCCTCGCGGCGCAGCACCTCGTAGAACGGCGCGAGGTCGAGCAGGTTCGGGCGGGCGAAGGGCATCTGCGGACGCTCGGGGGTGACGGTCATGTCCCCGACGGTACGGTTTTCTGGCAGTTACCGCCAATAAAGATGCCCGCTTAGGGTGGCGAGGTCGTGAACGCCCGGATCGGAGGACGGATGGAGGAACGGAGCGCCCGTCGTGGACGCCCGCCGACCAGCGACTCCGACCGGCGCCGGCAGCGGCTGGCGATCTCCCGCGAGGCGGTCCGGCTGTTCCGGGACCGCGGGGTCGCCGACACCCCCGGCGCGGAGATCGCCCGTGCGGCGGGGGTCTCCGAGCGGACCCTGTGGCGGCTGTTCCGGACCAAGGAGGCGTGCGTCGAGCCGCTGCTGACCGAGGCGCTGGACGGGTTCTGCGCGGTGCTGCGGAGCTGGCCGGACGGCGTCGAGCTGGACGAGCACCTGCGCGTGGCCTACCGGTTGGCGCCGGGCGGGGCCGGTGCGGACACCCGCGACGTCGACACCCGCGACGTCGACATGCAGGACGTCGACATGCAGGACATCGACGCCGTCCTCGCCGTCGTCCGGATGTCCCGGGAGAACCCGGCGCTGCGCGCGGTCTGGCTGGTGCTGCAGGAGCGGGCCGAGCCGACGATCGCCGAGGTCCTCGCCCCCCGGCTCGGGATCGACCCGGGCGGGCTCTCCGCACGGCTGCGCGCGGCGAGCGTGAACGCCGCGTTCCGGGTGGTCACCGACGACGTCGCCGGTGCCGCCGCCGGGGGGATCACCGCCGGCACGCTGGACGGCCACCGGCACCGGCTGGCCGAGATCCTGCGCGACGTCGGGACCGCCTGAGGACCGGGAGCCCCGGAGCCGGGAGACTGCGGCCATGACCGCACAGCAGGACCGCGCCGGCACCACCGCGGCGGAGCTCCTCGCCCTGCTGCGCGACGACCCGGTCGTCGCCAGCGTGAAGGACGCCGACGGCTTCGAGGCGGCGCTGCGCTCGGACCGGCCGGTGCTGTTCCTGCTGTACGGGTCGGTGCTCGACGTCGCGGAGACGGTGCGGCGGGGCAAGGACGCCGGGAAGATCGTGCTCGTCAACGCCGACCTGCTCGACGGGTTCGCCGCCCGCGAGGTGGTCGTGACCTGGCTGGCCGCCCACACCGCCGCCGACGGCATCCTGTCCACGAAGTCGACGCTGGTGAAGGCCGCACGCCGGGCCGGTCTGATCGCCGTGCAGCGGGCGTTCCTCGTCGACTCGTTCTCCTACGACCAGGTGCCCCGGCTGGTCGAGCAGTCGAAGCCGGACCTGCTGGAGATCCTCCCCGGCTGCGTGCCGCGGGTGATCAGCTGGCTGCGCGACGACGTCGGCACACCCATCGTCGCGGGCGGGCTGGTGTGCGACAAGGCCGACGTCATGGCCGCGCTGGCCGCCGGGGCCTGCGCGGTCGCGTCGTCGAACCGTGACGTGTGGGCGATGTAGGTCCGGGCGCTCTAGGGTCGGCAGCGTGCGCCGATCCGTCCCGTTGATCCTCCTCCCCCGATTCGCCGGATGCGGGGCTCCCGCGCCCACCGCTCCGGGGGCCGTACCGGACGGGATCGTCGGCGAGTGGTCGGGGACGATCGAGGTGCCCGGCTCGCCGCTGGATCTCGGCCTGACCCTCACCCCGGACGGCGGCTCGCTCGCCGTGCCGGCCCAGGGACAGGGCGGGATCCCCGTCGAGGACATCGTGCTCGACGGCGACCTGCTCACCTTCGCGGTCCCGGCGCTGCCGGGCGGTGCGCGGTTCGCGGGCACGCGGTCCGGTGAGCGCATCGCGGGCACCTGGACCCAGGGCGGCCATGACCTGCCGCTCGTGCTGGAACGCGGCGGGCTCGCCGGGCCGGCGCGTCCGCAGGAGCCGCGGCCGCCGTTCCCCTACCGCGCCGAGGACGTCACGTTCGACGGCGACCGCATCACCGTCGCCGGCACCCTCACCCTGCCCGAGGGCGACGGTCCGTTCCCGGCCGTCGTCCTGATCACCGGCAGCGGCGCGCAGGACCGCGACCAGACCATCGCCGGGCACCGGATGTTCCTGGTGCTCGCCGACGCCCTGACCCGCGCCGGCTACGCCGTCCTGCGCACCGACGACCGCGGCGTCGGCGGCACCGGCGGGGTGCTCGCCGACGCCGACTACCGGGTGCTGGCCGCCGACGTCGTCGCGCGCACGCGGTTCCTGCGTGGACGACCGGAGATCGACGGGGACCGGATCGGGCTGCTCGGGCACAGCGAGGGCGGCTACCTCGCCCCGCTGGCGGCCGACGCGGCCGGCGCCGCCTTCGCGATCCTGATGGCCGGGGCGGCGGTGGGCGGCCAGGAGGTGCTGGAGCTGCAGAACCGGTTGCTGCTCGAGGCCGCCGGGGCGGCCGACCAGGTCGAGGACCAGGTCGCCTTCGTCCGGCGCTACGGCGCCCTCGTCCGGGCCGGCGACGTCGACGGCGCCCGGGCGCTGGCCCGCGAACGGGTCTCCGAGCAGCAGGCCGGGCTCCCCGAGGAGCAGCGCGGCGACGTCGAGCAGCTCGTGGCCGGGATCGGCCCCACCCCGTACTTCCGGTCGTTCCTCCGGCACGATCCGGGCCCGTCGCTGCGGGCGCTGGACGTGCCGGTGTTCGCGTTCTTCGGGGACAAGGACCTGCAGGTCCCGTCGGCGCAGAGCGAGCCGGTGATGCGGGAGCTGCTCGCCGGGAACCCGGCGGCGACCGTGCGGACCTTCCCCGAGCTGAACCACCTGATGCAGCCCGCGGAGACCGGCGCCGTCCACGAGTACCCGCTGATCGGGACCACGATCGCCCCGGAGGTGCTCGACGCCGTGACGGCCTGGCTGCGGGAGCACGTCCCGGCACCGTGAAGGCTCACCCGACGATCGCGTGCGTCCGCCGGTAGAGGTCGTCGGTGTGCGACCGCACATCCCGGTGCACGGCCCGCAGCGCGTCGTACAGGTCGGTGTGCGCCTTCTCCGGCTCGTGCCGGTCCCGCTCGGTCACCATCGCCGCGACGGCGTCGTCGAACGAGGGGTGCACCCCGGTCGCGACCGCCGCGCAGATCGCGGCCCCGCGCCCGGCGGCGCTGTCCCCGGCGATCCGCACCGCGGGCAGCCCGAACACGTCGGCGACGATCCGCATCATCGTCTCCGAGGACGCCCCGCCCCCGGAGACGACGACCCGGTCGACGCCGGTCCCCAGCTCGGCCGCCATCGCGCCGGCGTTGTCCCGCATGGTCATCGCGATCCCCTCCAGGATCGAGCGGTAGACGTGCGCGCGACCGTGCCGGACATCGAAGCCGAGCATCGTGCCCTTGCGGAACCCGGCGTCGGCGGGCGCCAGCCAGTCGAGCACGGTGAGCAGCCCGTCCGACCCGGCCGGGACCCGGTCGGCCTCGGCGTTGAGGACGTCCTCGACCGACACCCCGGCCACCGCGGCGGCGTCGGCGGCCGGGACGCCGAGCAGGTCGCGGAACCAGCTGACCGTCCACATGCCACGGCGGATGCCGCCGGTCTCGTAGAGGTGGCGGCCCGGTTCGGCGCCGAAGTTCGTCCAGAAGTCCCGCGCGTCGTCGACGTGCCGGTCACCGACCGTCATGCCGGCGATGTAGGTGCCCAGCGACAGCAGCAGCGTGGACGGCTCGCGCAGCCCGCAGCCGAGCGCCTCGACGGCCTTGTCGTTCGCCGTCGCGACGACCGGGAGCCCTTCCGGCAGGCCGGTCGCAGCGGAGGCGGCGGCCGTCACGGTGCCCAGCACCTCGCCCGGGTCGACGAGCTCGAACAGCTGCCCGCGGGACATCCCGGTCGCCCGGTAGGGCTCGTCGCCGGCCGCCCACCGCCAGGTCGCGGTGTCGATCGGCCACATCCCCCGGTAGTTCGCGGCGGTGTCGACGAACCGGCCGGTGAGCCGGTGCGTGAGGTACCCCGACGATGTCGTCACCCACGCGGTGTCGCCGGTCTCCGCCGCGAAGGGCCGGCCGACCCGGGCGTCCATCCAGGACTGCACCGGCTGAGCCAGGGAGCCGTCGGCGCGCAGCATCGCCCGGCAGAACCGGATCGTGCACAGGCCCACGCCGGCGATGTCGGCGGGATCCCCGTGGAAGTCCGCCACGGCCGCCCGGCAGGCCGCCGCGACGGAGTCCCAGAGGTCGTCGCCGGGGTGCTCGACGACGCCGGGGCGCGGGGTGTCGTCGGGGCGCAACGGGACCCGGCCCTGCGCGTGCACGCCGCCGCGCTCATCGAGGATCGACACCTTCGTCGACTGTGATCCGTTGTCGATGCCGACGAGGTACCGGGTCATGCCGGGGCCCCGACCACGGGAAAGACGGTCCCCTTGTTCATGATCCCGTTCGGGTCGAAGGCCTCCTTCAGCGCGGCCAGGACCGGGTAGGCCGACCCGTGCTCGGCCTCGGTCCACGGCGTGCGGTACTTGCCGATGCCGTGGTGGTGGACCATCGACCCGCCGTGCCGCAGCGCCTCCTCGACGATGATCGCGTTGATCGGCAGGTGGTACTTGTCGATCTCCTGCTCGGGCGGGCAGTCGATCCGGTAGTCGTAGACGAAATACATGTTGGTGCCGGTCCGGTAGCTGTGCGAGGAGTGCCCGCCGAGCATCGTCAGGTCCCCGGCGTGCGGGTACTCGGTGCGGATCCGGTGCATCACCGCGTCGTAGAGATCGGCGACCGCCGACCAGTCCGCCGACACCTCGGTGGTGTAGCCGAGGTGGGAGTGCTCCAGCATCGCCGCCTTCTCGGCGTCGATCTTGTCCTGGCCCCAGTTCAGGTTCGCGAACCAGTCCTGGATCAGCGCGGGCTCGACCTTCTCGTGCGGGTGCGAGTCCAGCACCCGGGTGATCTCCTCGCTGGTCGCGGCGACGATCCCCTTCGGACCCTCGGCGACGAACACCACGACACACTTCCCGTCCGAGAAGTGCGCGAAGTGCTGGTTCGCGTCCTCCGGGGAGTAGAGCCGCGCGACCGACGGATGGAAGCCGTTCGTGACGACCTCGCGCAGGATCGCGACGCCGGTGCGCATGTCGTCGACCAGCGCGCCGTGGAACTCGTCGTTCTCCGGGTGGTGGCGGAACACCGTCACCGTCACCTCGGTGATCACGCACAGCGCGCCCTCGTTCCCGATGACGACGTGCCGGATGTCCGGTCCCGCCGAGCGCCGCGGCACCGACTTGATCCGCCGGACCCCGCCGCCGGGGAACACCGCCTCCAACCCGGTGACCATGTCCTCGATCGCGCCGTAGAGCGTGGAGAACTGGCCGATCGAGCGGGTCGCGACCAGCCCGCCGTACTGGGCCAGCGGCTTCGACTGCGGCGAGTGCCCGGTGGTGAGCCCCCGGGCGCGCAGCCGGTCCTCCAGCACCTGCAGCGGCACCCCGGCCTGCACGGTGGCCTGCATGTTCTCCTCGTCGATCGACAGCACCTGGTCCATCCGGGAGCAGTCGAGGACGACGGTGTCGGCGACGGCGGTCTCCAGCCCGCCCTCGGTGCCGGTCCGGCCGGTCCGCGGGACGATGTTGACCCGGTGCTCGTCAGCGAACCGGAGCACCGCGGAGACGTCCTGTGTGGACTCGGCGTAGGCGATCGCGGCGGGCGGCGGGGCGGTCCAGACGCCGTGCACCGCCTGGTACTTCTTGAACCGGTCGACGCTCGCCTCCCGCAGCTGCGCCTCGTCGGTGACGATCTGGTCGGGCCGCAGCAGGCCGGCGAGCCGGGCGGGGATGTCGGCGCGGTCGAGGGTCGCGTTCGATGCGAACACTGGTGGGGGTTCCTTTCAGCGGACGAGGTAGCCGCCGTCGACGGTCAGGACGTGACCGTTGACGTAGTCGGAGGCGCGGGAGGCGAGGAAGACGGTGGCGCCCATGAGGTCGGCGACCTCGCCCCACCGGCCGGCCGGGATGTGGTCGAGCACCCGCCGGTTCGCCGCCGGATCGGCGCGGGTGGTCTCGGTGATCGCGGTGGCGAAGTAGCCGGGGGCGATCGCGTTGACCTGCACCCCGTGCTGCGCGAGCTCGTCGCAGTAGGCCTTGGTGAACCCGACGATCCCGTGCTTGGTCGCGGCATAGGCGGGCGAGCCGCGCCCGCCGTGGAAGGAGAACATCGACGCGACGTTGATGATCTTCCCGGAGCCCTGGGCGACCAGGTGCCCGGCGGCGGCCCGGGCGAGCTCGAACGGCACGGTGAGGTTGACGTCGAGCATCGGGTCCCAGTGCCCGCGGCCGAACTCGTCGACGTCGGCGATGTGGCAGATCCCGGCCGAGTTGACGACGACGTCGAGGCCGCCGAGCCGGGCCAGGCACTCCTCGACGACGCGCCGCGGCGCGCCCGGGGCGGTCAGGTCGATCTCGAGGAACCCGTAGCGCCGGCCCTCGGCCCCGACCAGCTCGGCCGTGCAGCCGTCGTCGTCGGCGATGCTCGGGACGAACACGTCGGCGCCGGCCTTCGCGAGCGCGACGGTGAAGGCCCGCCCGAGCCCCGAGTTGCCGCCGGTGACGATCGCCCGCCGGCCGGCGAGCGAGAACAGGTCCAGCGAGAAGTCGCGGATGTCCACAGCGGTCGTCGCTCCCCCTCCACGAAAAAAGAGCAGCAACTCCCCCGCGCCCGTCGGCGCGTGGGAGTCACTGCTCTCTGAGGTCGTTCAGTGACAGGACGCTGACGCGCCCTCGTGAGTGCTTATCACGGCTGGGGCCGCGACAACCACTCACAAGGGCTTTTCGCTCAGCAACTCCGCGAGGTACTGGTCGACCTGGCCGATGTAGGTCGGTGCAACGCCGAACAGCGCCAGGTGGCCCAGCAGGTCGTCGATCACCCGGATCGTCGCGTGCGGGGTGAGCTCCAGCTCGGCCTCGTGGTCCCGGACCGGGAAGAACATGTCCTCGTTGATCGGGATGATCCGGGTGACCGCCTCGTTGCGGCCCAGCGCCTCGGCGAGGTCGCCGCCGGTGTGCCGGGCGACGTCCCCGCGCTGCCACTTCCAGGCCATGCACAGCAGGTCGTTGGGATCCATCTGGGTGAAGTAGGGCTCGAGGAAGCCCGCCATGAACTCCTCCCGGGACCCGAAGTCCAGGGCGCGCCACAGCTCCTGCTTCCAGAACTCGGTCGAGAAGCCCATCACCGCCCAGATGCCGGCGTGCCGCTTGAGCCCGGCCTCGACGTCGGCGTTCGAGGAGTACTCGCCGTCCTTGAAACCCGGGTCGGAGGTGATCGCCTCGATCAGCGCCTGGGTGTAGAGGAAGTCGTGCGGGGTGTTCTGCGCGGTGCCGGCGATCGGCGCGGCCCGGCGCACCTTCCCGGGGAAGCGGACCATCCACTCGTAGGTCTGCTGGGCGCCCATCGACCCCCCGACGACGAGCGCCGGCGACTCGATCCCGAAGTGCTCGCGCAGCAGCTTCTCCTGGGCGACGACGTCGTCGCCGATCCGGACGTGCGGGAACCGGGACATCGCGATGCCCGCGTTCGCGCCGGAGGCGTTGTGCGGGCTCGTCGACAGGCCGTTGCCGATCTGGTTGACCACCACGATGAACCACCGGTCCGGGTCCAGCGCGTGCCCGGGTCCGATGTAGACGTCGCGGAAGATCTGGTGGCTGCCCGAGTACCAGGTGGTCACCAGGATCGCGTTGTCGCGGGCCTCGTTCAGGGTTCCGAAGGTCGTGACGGCGAGGTGCAGGTCCGGGATCGACCCGCCCTCCTCGAGGTCGAACGGACCGATGCTGATCAGGTCGTACTCACCGTGGAACTCGGACGTGTAGTAGGGGTTGTCGATCGCCATTGATCCTCGGACTCCTCGGCTGCCGCAGACGATGTGGCCTCGCTGCGACTCTCCCCCGTTGTGACCGGACGCACAAGAACACGATCGACAGAGCGGCCGGCCGGCCCGGCGGGCCGGGGTCCGCGCGAAACCCCGGCCGGTGGCCGGAGCTCCTCAGCGCCAGACGAGGACGAGCGTCAGCATCACCAGCACGAGGAGGTTGCCCGCGACGAGCAGGCCGATCCAGAAGGTGGGCGCGGCCTCGACCATCCGGCGGGTGGCGTCCGGCTCGAGCACCGCGACCGGCTCCGGCGAGACCTCGGCGTCGGCCTCGGCGGCAGCGTCGGTCTCGGGGGCGGACTCGGCGTCGGTCCTCGACTCCGGTTGCGGGTCCGGCGGCGCCGGCTGCGGGTCCGCGGGTGCCTCACGGCGATCGGCCGGGCGTGGCGGCCACTCCACCCGGACCCGCCTCGGCACGTCCGGGAACCGGTCCATCGGCTCGCTCAGGATCTCTTCCGGATCCGGTGCGCGGTGGGCCCCCCGGCGGCGCAGGACGGTGGTCTGCTCGCTGTCGATGATCGGGACGGTCAGGTCGTCGGTGTTCACGTTCATGACCGGTCCAACGCGCGATCGAAACGCAGGAGACACCGGTCCAGCCCCACGTGTCGCGGTGAAAGATCCTTGTCGCGGCTCGTGTCGATCGTGACCCCGCTGGACCAGCCGGACGCCACTACGGCCACACGGACGGCCACTTTGCGTGACCCACACCCCCCGGACAGCGCAGTGGGCCCCGGCCTCGATCGCTGGAAGGATCGAGTCATGACGCACGACGTGGTGGTCCTCGCGCGGCCCGGCGTCATCCCGGTGGAGCTCAGCCTGGCGAACCTGCTCTTCACCCGCGCCCGCTCGGTGGCCGGGGAGCCGTACTACCGGGTCCGGTCGTGCGCGCTGCGACCCGGACGGCTCGAGACCGACGCCGACTTCACCGTCGTCGTCGACCACGGGCCGGAGATCCTGCGCGAGGCCGGCACGGTGATCCTGCCGGCGACCCACCGGACCGACGAGGAGCCCGGGGTGCTCGACGACGGCCTCGGCGACGCACTGGGCGGCCTCGCGCCGGGGACCCGGATCGCCTCGATCTGCACCGCGGCGTTCGCGCTCGCCGCGGCCGACCTGCTCGACGGCCGTCGCGCGACGACCCACTGGCAGTCCGCGGCGCACTTCCGCAGGCGTTTCCCGCAGGTGCTGCTCGATCCGGACGTGCTGTTCGTCGACAACGGCGAGATCCTCACCTCGGCCGGTGAAGCCGCCGGCGTCGACCTGTGCCTGCACCTGATCCGCCGGGACTGCGGGCGGGCGGTGGCCAACGACGTCGCCCGCCGCACCGTCCTGCCGCCGTTCCGCGAGGGCGGGCAGGCGCCCTACATCCCGCGGCCCGGAGCCGTGGCGGACGGGGTGGACAGCAGCACCAGGACGCTGCAGGAGTGGATGCTGGAGGACCTGACCCGGCAGGTCACCGTCGAGGACCTGGCCGCGCGGATGCACGTGAGCCCGCGCACGCTGACCCGCCGGTTCCGGGCCGATGTGGGGCAGAGCCCGCTGGACTGGCTGGTCCGGCAGCGGGTGGGTCACGCCCGCGAACTGCTGGAGCTGACGGACCTGCCGGTCGAGCAGATCGCGGCGCGCAGCGGGTTCGGGACGGCGGCCGGGATGCGCCGGCACTTCACCGCCGTCATCGGGATGTCGCCCCGCAGTTACCGGGCGACGTTCCGGGGTCCGGCCGACGACGGTCGGTGACGTCCGCGCCCAGGAGACCGGGCAGCAGCGGCGCGGCGAGCACGGCGACCGCGCCCGCCGCCATCAGCAGCGGCACCGAGCGCGCCCCGAGCTGCACCGCCGCGAGGATCGGACCGCCGACCACCACCAGTGCGACGGCGGCGGCCCGCACGGCCGCGGTCGTCCCGTCCGGGCCCAGCCCGAGCCACCGGGCCGACCAGGCGCCCGCGACGGCGGCCCCGGCGACGACGACCCCGGTGACCAGCGACGCGGCCGGCGGCAGGGTCAGGAGGAGTGCGAGACCGCCGAGCACGAGGACGACGGCCGGTACGGCGATGGCGGGTACACGGAACTCGGTCATGACTCCGAGCGTGCGCGCGCGACACGCGCCGTACGACCGTCGTCCGGACGGGCGTCGCAAGGATCCGGCCAGGTGACGCCGCGCCCCGTCCCCGGCGGGACGCAACGGTTCTCCCGTACGGTGCGGGGCATGGCTTCCGAGACAACGGCCAAGGGAAAGACGGACGACGCCGACGACACGGGGGCTACCGGGAACGCTCCGGAGAACACCCCGGAGACCGTGGTGGCGGACACGGCGGAGAACACGCCGGCGGAGACGCCCGCGTCCACCGACGCCGCGGCGGCTCCTGCCGAGACGTCGGCGTCCGGTTCCGCCGTCTCCGGCACCGGCGCGGAGCCGGCCGCCGCGGCGGCGACCGCGGGCGGCTACGGGGCGATCGGGACCGGCCCGGCATGGGACCGCGAGGACTCCGGCAGCGGGATGCTGCTGGGCGCCGGCGGCCTGGTCAGCGCCGGTCTGGGACTGGTCGCGCTGGGCGGCAGCGGGCTCGGCGACATGATGCGGGCCCGCACGGAGCTGCTCGGGCAGATCGCGGCCGTGACGGGCGGGAGCGGCAACCAGATCGACGCCCTCTACACCGATCCCTGGCACACCGCGGCGCTGGTGAACGGCGGGTTCGGGTTCGTCGCCGCGATCATCGGCGCGATCCTGGTGTTCGGTCCGGCCCGCAAGCCGGGCGCCCCGGTGTGGGGTCGTGCGCTCGCCACCGGCGGCCTGGTGCTCGGCGTGCTCGGGCTCCTGGTGTCCGGCGGGATGTACCTCGACCTGTTCGCCGCGCCGCCCGCGCTGCCGGCGATGCCCGGGATGCCGGGAATGGGCTGACACCCCTCTCCTGACGACGACCGACCGCCCCGTCCGCGACCCTGCGGGCGGGGCGGTCGGCTGTGCCCGTCCGGCTCAGCCCCCGCCCGGTCGCAGCAGTCCCGACTCGTAGGCGACGATCACCAGCTGTGCGCGGTCGTGCGCGTGCAGCTTGGCCATCGTGCGGTTGAGGTGCGTCTTCACCGTCAGCGGCGAGATCACCAGTGCCCCGGCGATCTCGGCGTTGCTGCGCCCGCGCGCCACCAGCAGCAGCACCTCACGCTCCCGGTCGGTGAGCTGGTCGAGCCCGACCGGCGGGGGCGCGTCCTCGGGTACCGGCAGCACGAACCGGTCGATCAGCCCGCGCGTCGCGGCCGGGGAGAGCAGCGACTCCCCCGCGTGCACGGCGAGCACGGCCCGCAGGATCTCGTCCGGCTCGGCGCCCTTCCCGACGAACCCGCTCGCCCCGGCCCGCAGCGCGCGCACCACGTACTCGTCCTCCTCGAACGTCGTCAGCACCAGCACCCGGGTACCCGGTAGCTCGGCGCAGATCGCGCGGGTGGCGGCGATGCCGTCCAGGACCGGCATGCGGACGTCCATCAGCACGACGTCCGGGCGGGTCTCCCGGGCCAGCGCGACGCCCTGCGCGCCGTCGGCCGCCTCGCCGGCCACCTCCATCCCGGGGTGCTGCGCGACGAGCGCGCGCACCGCGGACCGGATCAGGGCCTGGTCGTCGACGAGCAGCACCCGGACAGGACCGGTCACAGGGTTCCTCCCCGCAGCGGCAGCCGGACCTCGAGCCGCCAGTCCTCGCCGTCCGGTCCGGCCGACACGGTGCCGCGGACCGACTCGACCCGCTCGCGCAGGCCGAGCAACCCGAACCCGGACCCGCCCGGCGACGACGGCTCGGGAGGCAGCGGGTTCAGCACGACGACGGCGAGCTCGTCGCCGTCGCGCTCCAGCAGCAGGTGCGCGCGGCCGGTGCCGTGCTTCTGCGCGTTGGTCAGCGCCTCGCGCACCGCGAGGTAGGCGACCCGGTCCACCGGCTCGCCGAGGTCCGGCGGCACCGGCCCGACCCGGCGGGTGAGCGCCAGCCCGGACCCCTCGACGCCGTCGAGCAGCGCGTCGAGGTTCGCCAGCCCGCCCAACGGTTGTTCGCCCGGCTCGTCGGACCGCAGCACCGACAGCAGCGCCCCGATCTCGGAGAGCACGGTGCGGGCCGACCCGCGGATCGTGCGCAGCGACTCCTGCGCCACCTCCGGCCGGTCCGGCAGCGCGGACGCCGCGACGCCGGCGTGCAGGTTCACCGCCGCGATCCGGTGCGCGACGGTGTCGTGCAGGTCGCGCGCGATCCGCACCCGCTCCTCGGCCACCCGCCGTCGCGCCTCGGCCTCCCGGCCCTCCTCGGCCCGCCGGGCCCGCTCGGCCAGCGCGTCGAGCACCTCCCGGCGGGAGCGGGTGGCGTCCCCGGCGACGACGGCCAGGGCCACCGACAGCACGTGCGGCACCGCCGGCGCGGCGAAGTACGTGCTCGGCGGGACGAGCAGGCTCACCAGCACGATGCCGGTGACCACCCCGGTGCCCGCGCAGAACGCCAGGCGCCGCGGACGGCGGGAGGCGAGGCCGTAGCCGGCGACCATCAGCGGCAGGGTCGCACCGGGCGTCGTGGACCCGAGGACCGCGCCCACGCCGAACAGCACCCCGGTCACGCCGAGCACCGCCACGGGGTAGCGGCGGCGCAGCGGCAGCACCGCCACCGCAGCCAGCGCGAGCAGCACCGGCACCGTCGTGAACCCGTCGCCGAAGCGCCGCAGCGACGCCAGGGTCGCGGCGAGCACGACGAGGGTGACGAGTACGTCCTGCAGCCAGCACGACAGCAGCGGGCGGCGCACCGTTCCGGCGTCGGGCTCGCGCACGCGCACCTCCTTCTCGTCGCACAGCATCGCGTACCCGCGCCCCGGCGCGCGGCCACCCACCGCGGTAGCCGGGCGTACTGCACCCGCAGTACCCGGTGAGACGGCGCCGGGTTGATTCCTCTCCGGACGGATCCGGCTTGGCTGGGGACACCCCCCAGGCGAGACCACGGAGGACGCATGGCACGGCCGATCATCACCGCCCGCGCGCTGCGCAGGACGTACGGACGCGGCGCGAGCCGGTTCGACGCGCTGCGCGGCGTGGATCTCGACGTCGACGACGGCGAGGCGCTGGCGATCGTGGGCCGCAGCGGCAGCGGCAAGTCGACGCTCATGCACCTGCTGGCGCTGCTCGACCGCCCCACCGCCGGCCGGATCGACCTCGACGGCCACGACACCGGCGCGCTGCGCGGCGGCGCGCTCGACCGCGTCCGCAACCGCACCTTCGGGTTCGTGTTCCAGCAGTTCTTCCTCTCCCCCGGCGCGACCGTGCTGGAGAACGTCGTGCTGCCGCTGGAGATCGCCGGACTCGGCGCCCGGGACCGCCGGCGTCGCGGCATGGAGGCCCTGGAGCGGCTCGAGCTCACCGACAAGGCCCGCAACCGGGCCACCGACCTGTCCGGAGGGCAGAAGCAGCGCGTCGCGATCGCCCGCGCGCTGGTCGGATCGCCGCGGGTGATCGTCGCCGACGAGCCGACCGGCAACCTCGACAGCACGACCGGTGCGGTCGTCGAGGACCTGCTGTTCGGGCTGAACCGCGAGCGCGGCATCACGCTGCTCGTCGTCACCCACGACGCCGAGCTCGCCGCCCGCTGCGACCGCCAGGTGCTGCTGCGCGACGGCCTGGTGGCCGAGGCGGTGGCCGTGTGAGCCCGCTCGACCTGCTGCGCCGCGCGACGGTCGGGGCGGTCCGCGCCCGCGCGCGGACCGCGCTCACCGTGATCGCGATCGTCGTCGGCGCCTTCACGCTCACGATCACCAACGGGCTCGGCACCGGGATCAACCGCTACATCTCCGACACGGTCGACTCGCTCGGCGCGTCCGGCGTGGCGACCGTGACCCGGGCCGTCGACGACGCCCCGGCCGACGGCCCGACCGCATGGGACCCCGAGCGGCTCGAGGCCGGGCCCGGGTTCGGCCCCGGCGGCGGGATGAGCGAGGTCGAGCCGATCACCGACGACGACCTCACGACGCTGGCAGAGGTCGAGGGCGTCACCCGGGTCGCGCCCGTCGTGGACCTGCCGGTCGACTACGTGCGACGCGGCGAGGGCACCGCCTACGAGCTGTCGTTCGGCAGCGCGGTGCCGGGTGCGCGGCTGCAGCTGGAGGCGGGCTCCCAGCCCGACGACGCCGTCGTCGCCCCCCAGATGGTCCTGCCGGCCGAGTACCTGGAGCCGCTGGGCTTCGCCGGCGCCGAGGACGCGGTCGGTGCCCCGGTGACCCTCGCCGTCACCGACGCCGCCGGGACCCGGCACGAGACGGGCGCCGTCGTCACCGGGATCTCGGGGACCGGTCTCGGGCCGAACACCTCGGCGTCGGCGAACGAGGCGCTCACCACCGAGCTCGACGGTCTGGCCCGCACCGGCCTGCCGGCGGGCGAGGAACCGCGCTACGCCCAGGCCACCGTCTGGTTCGACCCTTCGATGTCCGAACAGGATCTATCGGCGCTGACCGAGCGGCTCGCCGACGCCGGCTGGACGGCGACCACTGTGGAGGATCTGCTCGGGACCTTCACCACCGTCATCGACGGCCTGGTGCTCGTGCTCAACGGCTTCGCGGTGATCGCGCTGCTCGCCGCCGGGTTCGGGATCGTCAACACGCTGCTCATGTCGGTGCAGGAACGGACCCGCGAGATCGGGCTGATGAAGGCGATGGGGCTGGGCAGCGGGCGGGTGTTCGCGCTGTTCAGCACCGAGGCCGTGGTGATCGGCCTGATGGGCAGCGCGATCGGGACCGGGCTCGGTGTGCTGGCCGGGACGGTGCTGAGCGACGTGCTGGCCCGCGGACCGCTCGCCGACCTCACCGGGCTCACGGTGATCGCCTTCGACCCGGTCGCGCTCGCCGCGGCGACCCTGCTCGTCGTCGGCATCGCGTTCGTCGCCGGTGCCCTGCCCGCCACCCGTGCTGCACGCAAGGACCCCATCGACGCACTCCGTCACGAGTAACCGTCCACTGGAGATGATCATGACTGTCGTTGCCCGCACCCGCCCTCTCACCGGCGTCGCCCTCGTCGCCGGGGCCACCGCGCTGACCCTGGCGCTCAACCTGCTGATCGCGCTGGTCGCTCCGGCGCTCGGCGCCGACCCACGGTTCGAGGCCTTCGCCCCCGGCGGCATCGTCACGCTGACGCTCGTCGGGGCGGCGGCGTCGGTGCTGGGGTGGACGCTCGTCGTGCGGTTCGTGCGACGGTCGAGGCAGGCCCTCACCGTGCTCGTCCCGGTCCTGTTCGTGCTGACCGCGATCCCGGACGTGCTGGTGATGACGGGCACCCTGCCGCTGGCGCACGGCGGCCCGGCCGAGGGGTTCGCGCTGCTGCTCATGCACGTGACGCTCGTCGGCGCGCTGGTGCCGGTGCTGGCCCGGCTGATGCCGCCGCGCTGATCGCCGCGCCGGTCCGCTCTAGGGTGCGCAGCGTGGAGTACGTGTTCATCGTCCTGATACTCGGCTTGGCCCTCCTCCTGGGCGCGGCCTGGATCAACAGCCGGAACCGTTCCGAGGTGGTCGCCCGTCGCGAGCCGGATGCCGCCGAGCTGCGCCGCGTCGAGGAGCTGGCGGCGGCCGACAAGGTCGTCGAGGCGGTCAAGGCCTACCGGGAGGCGACGGGCGCCGGTCTGGTGGAGGCCAAGCAGGCGGTCGACCGGATGCGGCAGGGCTGATGTCCGGCCTCCTCGCCGACCGCCGTCGATGAGTTCGGCGGCCCGGGCCGGTCGGACGAACATGGAGTTGCTGCCCGCCCCGCGCACCCTGCTCGACGGCCTGACGATGGTCGAGTCCGCCCGCTGGCACGACGGCCGGCTCTGGTTCGCCCACTGGGGCGCCGGCGAGGTCGTCGCCGTGGACCTCGACGGCAACGCCGAGGTGGTCGCGCCGGGGCCGGACGGACTGGGCTGGTCGATCGACTGGCTCCCGGACGGCCGGCTGATCACCACCGGCCCGGAGACGACCGTCCACCACGGGGACGGGACCCGCTCGACCTGGAGCACGCAGGGCGGGAACGAGGTCGTCGTCCATCCGGACGGGCAGGTCTACGTCAACGGGTTCGACTTCGACTTCCTCGGCGGCGGAGTGCCCGAGCCCGGCTGGATCCGGCGCATCGATCCGGACGGCACGGTGACCGGGGTCGCCGACGACATCCACTTCCCGAACGGCATGGTGCTGACCCCCGACGGCTCGACGCTCGTCGTCGCGGAGTCGATGGCCCGGCGGCTCACCGCGTTCGACGTCGGCGCGGACGGGTCGCTCGGCGGACGGCGGGTGTGGGCGGACGGCCTCGGCCCGGACGGGATCTGCCTCGACGCGGGTCTCGGGGTGTGGGCGCAGATGCCCTTCGAGCCGGGTGGCGGGGTCTGCCTGCGGGTGCGGGACGGCGGGGAGATCACCCACCGCGTCGAGACCCAGTTGTCCTGCTTCTCATGTGCTGTCGGCGGTCCGGGCGGGCGCACGCTGTTCCTGCTGTGCAACGAGTTCGAGGGGGTCGACCGGGTGGAGGCGATGCTGGCCCGGAAGTCCGCCCGGGTCGAGGTCGTCGACCTCTCCGATATCTCCGGGCGATGATCTCTCCGGGCAGTACGTCCAGCGGATGGCGACGACCGCGAGACCGAAGTGTTGCTTGCGATGCTGCGGCGATGGGCTCACGGTCAGCCGCAGTTCTCGGCGTGCTGCTCGCCGTCGCGGGCTGCTCGGCGGGCGAGCGCGGGCCCGCACCGGTGCCGGTCGCGGAATCCGAGGTGCGGGAGCCGGTGCGGGTGCTGTCGCACTGTGGTGTGCGGTGGATGCAGTGGCAGGGGCGGTCGTGGACCGCGGAGAACCCGCAGCCCGAACCGGCACCGCTGCCCGATCCCGCCGGCGGCACCGTGACCGTCGACGGATACACGACCGGTGTCGTGACCCGCACCGGGCCGGACTCGCTGATCTTCACCGCGCCGAACCTGGCCGGGCCCGTCCGGTTCCGGCCGGGCCCGGCCCCGCCACCGTGCCTGTGACCCCCGGCCCGGCGTGGCGAGACGAGCTGCGCGGGGCGATGCGGATGACGGTGTGGTGCCGGGTCTGCGGGACCCGGATCGCACGGCGAGCCGTGATCGTCGGCGGCGAGCCGGTGGGAACCCGGTCGTGGTGCCCGTACCGCTGCGATTCGCGCACAGCACTGCTCCGGCACTGAGAACACCGCCGAGCGTGCGCAGGCCGATCAGCTCGTCGACAGCACCCGGTCCAGCGTCGCGTATCCCGCCGGCTCCCAGGTCGGCTTGCCTCCCGGCAGACCGAGCCGCCCGTTCCGCCCGACGTGGATCAGGCCCAACGCCCGGAGCATCGCCCAGCCGCGGGCCCGGGTGATCGTCGCGTCGTCGGCGCGTCCGTAGGCCTCGAAGAACCGGCCGGCCGCGCCGGCGGGTAACAGGATCCAGGCGGCGGACAGGTCGGTCGCAGGATCGCCGGCGCACATGTCGCCGAAGTCGATGACGCCGGTGAGCGTCCCGTCCCGGACGACGACGTTCGCCGGATGCAGGTCGCCGTGCAGCCACACCGGCGCTCCGTGCCAGGCCGGCGCCGCCACCGCGTTCTCCCAGATCTCCCGCGCACGTGCTACGCCGGGGTGGTCGGCGATCATGCGGAAGCCGCCCTCCCGGTTCTCCTGCCCGGCCAGCGGGACGCCGCGAGTGGGGCTGACCGGTGCGTCGGCGGGCGCCGGCGAGTGCAGGGCGCGGAGGAACTCCGCGAGGATCTCGGCGGAGTCGGCACCGGTGATCGGCGTCCGGTCGGCCGGCTCCCCCTCGACCCAGCGCGCGATCGTCCAGGTGTGCTCGAACAGCGACGACGGCGCGCCGATCCGCACAGGGGTCGGCGTCGGGAGCGGGAGGCGGCCGGCCAGCACCGGCAGCCAGGTCTGCTCGATGACCAGCAGCACGGGTGCGCGCTCGGTGCGCGGCATGCGGACGGCGAGCTCGTCGCCGAGTCGCCACTGCTGGTTGTCCCAGCCTCCGTCAACGTCCCGAAGTTCGAGGTCCGCGAGATCCGGATGCTGCTCCCGCAGCAGCGCGCGCACGAGGTCCTGCTCGAACCTGAACTCCGTCATCGGCAGTTCTCCGCGCCTACGGTTCGCGCCGGGTGAGCACCTTCGCTGCGCCCTCGGTGATCGCGACCGTGTGCTCGGAGTGTGCCGTGCGGGAACCGTCGGCCGACCGGATGGTCCAGCCGTCGGGGTCGTAGACGACCCGGTCGGTCGTGCGCGCGAGCCACGGTTCGAGGGCGAGGGTCAACCCCGGCTGCAACCGCAGCCCGCGGCCGGCCTTGCCCTTATTGGGGATGTGCAGCCCGCCGTGCATGGTGCGGCCGATGTCGTGACCGCCGAACTCGGTGTTGACCGGGTAGCCGTAGGACTTCGCCACCGCTCCGATCGCCGCCGAGATGTCGCCGAGGCGGTTGCCCGGGCGGGCGGCCGCGATCGCGGCTTCGAGGGCCTCCTCGGTGGCGCGGATGATCCGCAGGTCCTCCTCGGCGGGGGTGCCCACGATGACGGTGCGGGCCGAGTCGGCGACCCAGCCGTCGATGCTGACGGCGATGTCCGCACAGAGCACGTCGCCGTCACGCAGCGTGTAGTCGTGCGGCAGGCCGTGCAGGACGGCGTCGTTGACCGACAGGCAGATGACGTTGTGGAACGGGCCACGCCCGAACGACGGCGCGTAGTCCCAGTAGCAGGACTCGGCGCCGCGCTGCTTGATCATGTCGCGGACGTGGTGCTCCAGGTCCATGAGGTTCACGCCGACGTCGGCGAGCCGGCCGACCTCGGTCAGCACCTCGGCCACGAAACGCCCGGTCACGTGCATGCGGTCGATCTCCGCGGGCGTCTTCAGCTCGATCACTACGTACCTCGCGTCACAGGATGTCGGTATTGTTATACCGCTCGACTCTAACGCTTGCCGGGATAGTAATACCACCCCTACCCTCGTGGCATGGTCCGTCAGCCGCTCACGCCCGAGCAGATCGACGCCGGCCGGCGTCTCGGCGCCCTGATCCGGCACGCGCGGGCCGGGCGCGACCTTACCGACGTCGCACAGGCGGCCGGGATCTCGCCGGAGACGCTGCGCAAGATCGAGACCGGCCGGCTGCCGTCGCCGGGGTTCGGGACGATCATCTGTCTCAGCGAGGCGCTCGACGTGCCGGTACAGGAATTGGCGGCGACGTGGCGGGGCGCCGACCTGCCGCTGGAGGCGGCCGGATAGACCCCGCCTGGTCAGGCGTCGAGCTCGGTCGCGGCGTCGACGTGCACCGGCGCCCCCTCGAGCCCGAGGGCGCGTGCGATCTCCGGAATCCCGGGGTCCGCGAGGAAGCCCTCGTAGTCCGCCGGATCCCAGTCGAACACGGACCACACCCGGTGCTCGTCGTCGGGATCGAGATAGACGCGGGCACTCCGGCAACGGTGCTCCCGGCGCTTCTCCGCGCCGATGCCCTCGAAGACCTCCATGAAGCGATCGAGGTCGGAGACCCTGGCAACGGTCACGATCATCACGCACTCCCTCTCCCTGCTTCGACCTTCCGATCAGGACGGTAGAAACTCGACCCGGGTCGAGGTCAAGGCTCGATCCGGGCGCTTCGCGCCGGGTCGGCACCGTCCACGTGGCGCAGCAGGAGGTAGCCGCCGGGTGGCTTTCCCGGGGACGGGGCGGCGATGCGCATGCGCCCGAGCTCGGCAAAGTCGTGTGCCCGCAGCCGTCCGGCGAGCGCGTCCAGGCTCCACAGGAACGCCGGCGACGCCTTGTGGTCGTACGGGATCCAGCCGTCGTCACCCGCACTGTCAGTGATCTGCACACCGATCAGCAGCGGCCCGCCCGGTTCGATCACCCGGGCGAACTCGCCCAGGACATCCGGAAGGAGATCCGGCGGAGTGTGGATCAGCGAGAAGTGGGCGAATACGCCGGCCACCGACCGGTCCGGTGCGTCGAGCTGGAGCAGGGAACCGACCTCGAAGCGCAGGTCGGGGCGATACCGGCGGGCGATCGTGACCATGGCCGGTGACAGGTCGATCCCGTACGCCCGGGTGCCGTCCCGATCCAGGTGATCGGTCCACTGTCCGGAACCGCACCCCGCGTCGAGCACCGCACTGTCCGATCCACCGGCGCGGACGAGACGGGCGAAGGCGTTGATCATCGCGGCGGAGAGGGCGTCGATGACGTCGTCACGCCCTCGCCGCACCAGGTCGTCGTACAGCTCGGCGACGTCGTCGTAGTCCCGACGCGTCCGTTCCACGGCCTCGTGCTCGCGCATACCGCGGAGACTAGGGAGTGGGTCCGACATCGAAGCGTCGAGCGTTCTACCGCTGCGACACCCACGAGTCACGACCGTCGCCGTCGATCGGGATCGGAGGTCCGGTCGCCACGTCCGGGCGGACGGTCGCGCTCCACAATCCACGGACCCGGGCCAGCCACTCCCGTACGAACAGATCGCCGCCGCCGGTCGTGAGCACCTGCACCTCGAGCCCCGCGGCGTCCGCGAGCAGTGCCGCCCGGGCCGCATAGAGGTCCTGCGTCACGACCACCGCCGTGGTCACGCCGAAGACGTCGTTCGCCCGGCGCATGGTGTGCCAGGTGTCGAACCCGGCGTAGTCGGTGAAGACGTCCTCGGGGGCGACGCCGGCTGCCAGGGCCGCATCGCGCATCGGTCCGGGCTCGTCGTACCCGGCACGGGCGGCGCCGGACATGAGGATCACGTCCACCGTGCCGCGGTGGTAGAGGTCCACGGCCGCATCGACGCGCTCGGCCACGACCGCTCCCAGGCTCCCGTCGGGATGGACGTGCGAGCCGGGGACGATCGCCACGTGGGCCGGTCGCACCAGGGACACCTGGGTGGTCAGATCCTCCGCGGCCCGCTGGACGACGATCACGTTGGCCACCGCGACGACGAGCCCGCCGAGCAGGGCGAGCACCCCGACGACGACCCCGAGGACCCGGGACGCCGGCACCGCGGCGGGGGACGTCACGTCAGGTCGAGGTGGTACACGGCCAGAGGTCGAGGCACACCTCGAGCTTAGCCACGGCACCCCTCAGCACATCGACATCGGACCCGGCGCGAACGGGTCGAGAGCGCCGTCGACGGGCCGTCGGACCCCCCGGAGGCGCAGGAGGTCCGATGCGCGGATCAGAGCCGCCGCTGCAGTGCGCCTGTCATGAGAGAGGCTCCGCCCAGGAGCGGCGGCCGTCGCCGTCGATCGGGATCGCGGGTCCGGCTGTCACCTTCGGCCGGATGGTGGCCTCAGCCAGCCCACGAACGCGGGCGAGCCATTCCCGACCCGCCCGGCCGCCGTCGCCGATCAGGAGTCCCTGCGCGTCGAGCCCCGCCGCGTGCGCGAGGTCGACCGACCGCGCGGCGTACAGGTCCTGCGTCACGACGACCGCCGAGGTGACCTGGAAGATCTCGTTCGCCCGGCGCATGGTGTGCCAGGTGCTGAAGCCGGCGTAGTCGGTGAAGACATCCTCGGGCGCCACGCCGGCGGCGAGGGCGGCGTCGCGCATCGCGCCGGGCTCGTCGTAGGAGGCCGTGCTGTTGTCCCCGGACATGAGCAGCGCGTCGACAGTCCCGCGGTGGTAGAGCGCCACGCCCGCCTCGACCCGCGCGCGCACGATCTCGCCGAGGCTGCCGTCGGACCGGACCAGGGAGCCCGGCACGATCGCCACCTGGGCCGGGCGCAACCGAGACACGTCGCCGGTGACGCTCTCCGCCGTCCGCTGGACGACGACCAGGTTGGCCGCCGCGCCGACGAGCCCCCCGAGCAGCACGACGACGCCCAGCATCCGGAACACCGGCAGTTCGGAGAACGGCCTCACCGCGGGATCGGTGGAAGCACGGTCGGGCGCCCGGTCACTCCTCGATCGTAGCCACCGGCGCCGACGCCGTGCCGCGACCGACGACGGCGCCCTACGCTGCCCGCGGTGCCGACGACCGCGCGGCCGGAGGAGTCGATGTCGGATGACGGCCGGACGACCGATGCCCACACAGGACGACGTGCTCGGGTACTTCAGCACGCTGTCGAACTGGGGACGCTGGGGCGACGACGACGAGCGCGGCACCCTGAACCACATCACCGACGACGTCCGGCTGGCGGCGGCCCGGACCGTGCGACATGGCCGCAGCGTGTCGTGCGCGTGGGAGGTCACCGCGCCCGACGACATGGAGCGCTCGACCACGACCTGCCCGTGCGCCGCGGACATGCCCGGCGCCGACGACATGCCCCTGCCCGGATTCCGCAACGACCGGCGCTGGGGCTTCTCCTCCGAGCGGCTCGGCCTAAGCTTCCACGGCAACACGCTCACCCACCTCGACTCGCCGTGCCACATCTTCTGGGACGGCACGATGTACAACGGACGGCCGCACTCGCGGGTCGACCCGGAGTCCGGATCGTCGTGGGCGGCCGTCACGGCGGCGGCGGACGGGATCTCGACGCGCGGTGTCCTGCTGGACATCGCCCGCGTCCGCGACGTGCCGTGGCTGGAACCGGGGCAGGGCGTGTTCCCCGCCGACCTCGAGGAGGCCGAGCGTAGTCAGGGGGTGCGGGTGCGCTCCGGCGATGCGGTGCTCCTGCGGACCGGCTACGGGCGGGCCCGGCACGAGACCGGTCCGAGCGGCGGGTTCACGCAGGCCGGCTGGCACGCGTCGTGCCTGCCGTGGTTGCAGGAGCGCGAGGTCGCGATGATCGGTGCCGACACCCCGCAGGACGTGCAGCCGTCGGGGTACGACGACGTCCTGATGCCGGTGCATGCCGTGGGGCTCGTGGCTATGGGGTTGTGGTTGCTCGACAACTGCGATCTGGAGGCATGTGCGAAGACGGCGGGTGAGCTCGGGCAGTGGGATTTTCAGCTGTCGGTCGCGCCCCTGCGGCTCGCGGGGACGTCAGGGAGTCCGGTCAATCCGATCGCGACGTTCTGAGGGTGGTCGCTCGGTGCTCAGGCGCTGGGGTCGACGTAGAGGCTGCGCTTGGAGATGTACTGCACCACCCCGTCGGGTACGAGGTACCAGACCGGCCGCCCCGCCTCGACGCGCTCACGGCAGTCGCTCGACGAGATCGCCATCGCCGGCACCTCCACCAGCGTGATCGACCCGTCGGGCAGGTGCCCGTCGGCGAGCTCGTACCCGGGCCGCGTGACGCCGATGAAGTGCGCGTGCCGGAACAGCTCCCCGACCTTGCGCCAGGACAGGATCTGCTGGATCGCGTCCGCACCGGTGATGAAGTACAGCTGCGCGTCGGGCATGGCGTCGTGCAGGTCGGCGAGGGTGTCGGCGGTGTAGGTGGGGCCCTTGCGGTCGATGTCGACCCGGCTCACCGAGAACCGTGGGTTGGACGCCGTCGCGATGACCGTCATCAGGTAGCGGTCCTCGGCCGGTGACACGGGCCGGCCCGTCTTCTGCCACGGCTCGCCGGTCGGCACGAAGATCACTTCGTCCAGGGCGAAGCGGTCGGCCACCTCGCTGGCTGCGACGAGATGACCGTGGTGGACCGGGTCGAACGTCCCGCCCATCACGCCGATCTTGCGCTGCATCAGCGCAGACTATGACGTCCTGGGCGCCGGCACCTCCGGTGCCCCGGGGTAGAGATGGCGGAACTGGACGCTGATCCGCGGTCCGCTCGCGGCCACCTTCGGCACGCTGTGCTGCCAGGTCCGCTGGCACGTCCCGCCCATGACCAGCAGGTCGCCGGACGCGAGCGGGAACGACACCGAGGTCCCTCCCCCGGTCGGGCGCAGCCGCAGCGGCCGCGTCGCCCCCAGTGACACGAGTGCGACGACGGCCTCCGGGCGCTCCCGCGCGACCCGGTCGCCGTGCCAGGCGACGCCGTCCGCACCGTCGCGGTAGAGGTTCGCGCCGACCTGGGTGAAGGCCACGTCATAGTGCCCACCGAGCTCGGATGCCATGTCCCGCAGGCGCCGCGGGGGCTCGTCGCCGCCACCGAGCACCCAGCGGTGGGTCAGCCGGGGCTCGACGACCATCCGGTCGTACATCCGGCGCGTGTACCCCTGGAACGGGACCGTCTCCCGGAGCCGGTCGAACAGGGTGTCCGGATCCGGCACCCAGCCGGGGACGACGTCGACCCACGCCCCGTGCGCCAGCTCGTGCCGGTACGCGGAGTGCAGGCCGGCGCCGTGGGCCGCATCCTCGTCGAGGGCGGCGAACAGCGATCCCTGCCAGCTGGCGTCCACCGTCCGGAGACTACGCCCGATCGAACCCGTGTTCGATCCCGATCATGCTGCGTGATCACCGGTTCCGGAGCGGAGCGTTCGCGACGTGAGCGCCGCGCTCCGGAGCCGACGATCAAGGCTCGCCGTCACCCGGTCGACAGGGCCGACGCGCGAGTCGTCACCGTGCGTGGAGTCCATCACTGGAATGATGTCGATCATGAGCTCCCCGTCGTCACCCAGGACCGAAGGGGCCGCGCTGTCCTACCTCGGGCTGCGCCGCGCGGTCGGTGTGATCGGGATCCTGCTGCCGCTCGTCCTCGTCGTGGGCGACTGGGTGCTCGGCGACGACGGGCTGCGTCCCTCGATCAGCAGCTACTACTACACCCCGATGCGCGACGTGTTCGTCGGCAGCATGTGCGCGGTCGGCGTGTTCCTCTTCTGCTACCGCTACGAACGTCCGGACCGGTTGCTGGCCAACGTGACCGGGACGGCGGCGATCGCCGTCGCACTGCTGCCGACCCGGCCCGAGGTCGGTGCGACGACGACGCAGTACGTCGTCGGCGTCCTGCACCTGGTCGCGGCGCTGGTCTTCTTCGCCGGCCTGGCGGCGTTCTGCCTGGGCCTGTTCACCCGCGGCGAGGTGACCAACCCGCGGAAGGCCTCGCGCAACGTCGTCTACCGGATCTGCGGGTGGACGATCATCGCCTGTCTCGTGGTCGCGGCCCTGGACGCCGCGTTCCTGCCGGACGAGCTGGCGGTGCGCTGGAACACGCTGTTCTGGATCGAGGCTGTGGGGATCGTGGCGTTCGGCGTCGCGTGGTTCGTGAAGGGCGACACCGTGCTGAAGGACCCGCCGTCGACCGATCCGGCGCCCGCGGTCTGATCCGGCCCCGGCACGGCTGTGGCCCGCCCGGAGACCGGGCGGGCCACAGCCGGGACGACGCGGTGCGTCAGAGCGCGACGACGTCGTCGACGGTCGGGAACTCGGGCATCGCGTCGAGCGCGTCCGGGGTCTCGAGGTCGGTGGGCGCCTCGGGGGCCTCCGGCGCGTCGACGCCCTCGGTGGCCTCGTCGAGGGCGTTCTCGATCTCCTCGACGACCTCGCCCGCGGCCTCGTCGAGCTCGCCGGCAGCCTCGTCCGCCTCGCCGGCAGCCTCGTCGATCTCGTCGAGGACGTCCTCGCCCTCCTCGACGACGTCGTCGACGGCCTCGGTCGCGTCGTCGGAGTCACCCGGCAGGCCGAGGTCGAGGTCGAGGTCGTCGCCGACCATGTCGAGGATCGGGTCGAGCGGGGTGGTCGGAAGCTCCGGAGCCACGTCGGACGGCGCGTCGATGCCGTCCACCGGGCTACCGGCCGTGTCCTCGTGGTGGCCGTGGTCGTGCTTGTTCTTGTGGTCACCGCCGTGCTCGTCACCCGCGAACGCCATTCCGGGAGCCGCAAAGGCCAGGGGCATCAGCGTCGCCCCGACGATCGCGCCGCGCAGGCTCTTCCGCATCTGGTCCACAACCTCTCGCTGGTCGAACGGCCGTTGATCACGGCCTCGCTCGGGCCAACGAGGGCCTCGCACGACACGCAACGGATCTTCACCTGAAGACGGAATGCGCAACGCACAGTCAGGGCCGGTCCGGACACCCCCTCGGTTCCGGACCGGCCCTGCTGCGTCGCCGAGCGTCTCAGCCGATCGCCGTGGGCTCTCCGCCACCGACGATCATGCTGACGAGCGACTCCACCTGGAGCGGACCTTCGGACACCGGCTCGGGAGCCGGGTCGCCCTCGTCCATGTCCCACTTCTCGTACTCGTGGTCGTACGTCTTCTTCTTGTCGTGCTTGTCGTGCTTCTTCTTGCCGTGGTCGTGCTTGTCGTACCCGTGGTCGTCGTCCTTCTCGTAGGACGAGTGGTCCTTGGACGAGTCGTACGAGTCGTCGTCGTAGCCGGTGTCACCGGCGAACGCCATACCGGGGCCGGCGAACGCCAGCGGCATCAGGGCCGCGCCGACGATCACACCGCGAACGGACTTACGCATCTCACAACCTCCTCGTCGATCGACAGGCCATCGCAAAGGGCCTTGCCGACTCAACGAGAAGCACCAACAGCCGCAACGGAGCGTCACTCGATAGATCCGCCATCTCCGAGAATCCCAGGTCAGAGCGATCTTGAGCTCTGGAGATCGACACGAAGCGTCATAGCGCACTCCATCGGGCCGGCACCCCTCCGACGCCCGCTCCCCGGCGCCGGCGCGACCGTCGTCAGAACGACGGTGCGAGCATGGCCATGGCAGGCACCTGTCCCGATGTGCCGGCCTGACCGTCCATGTCGGATTCCCCGTCCCGGTCGCCGGAGTCCTCGCTCCCGGAGTCGTCGCCCCCGGAGTCGCCCCGGGAGTCCTCGCCCCCGGCGTCGTCGCTCGGGCCCGGGTCGAACGGGATCGAGCCGGAGACGTCGTCCGGGTCCGTGTGCTCGGAGTCCGGATAGTCGGAGTCGTCGACGCCGTCGGAGCCGGAGTCGGAGTACCCCGACTCGTCGGGATCGGGCCCACCGTCGACGATCCCGTCGACGACGTCGCCGTCCCCGGGCTCCGTCGTGTCGTCCTCGTCCTCCGGCGCCGAGGAGTCGTCGCCGTCCACAGAACCCGTGGAGTCGTCCTCGTCCCCGGGACCCGTGGAGTCGTCGTCACCCCCGGGCCCCTCGCCCTCGCCGGAGTCGTCCGAGTCGTCCTCGCCGACCGGCGGGTCGCTCGGCAGCGCGGGGAGCTCCGTGTCCCCGGTCTCCGGCAGGTCCACGAGGTCGTCGAGATCACCGGGCTCGACGGGAACCGTCGGGACCTCGGGGGAGCCCAGGCCCACCGGATCGTCCAGTTCGACGGGCGGCACCACGTCGACCGGGTCCTCCGTCTCACCCGGCAGCACGGGGTCCAGCATCTCCCCCGGTCCACCCGGGAGCCCCGGAATCTCCGGGAGCTCCGGGTCGAGCAGCTCCCCGGGTCCCCCCGGGAGCAGCGGATCCAGGACGCCCGTCGGGTCCGGCAGCTCCGGGCCCGTCTCGTCCTCCGGGTCCGGGTCCGGGTCGACGTCGATCGGGAGCGCATCGATCGGGAGCGCAGGGTCGCCCGGATCCGGGTCCTGCGGCTCGCCCGGCTCCATCGGGACGTCGGGGACCACCGGGTCCAGCACGTCCTCCGGATCCGGCACCGCCGGGTCGATCATGTCGCCCGGCTTCACCGGGTCCACGAGGTCGACCGGATCCACCGACCCACCGCCGGAGCCGCCGGGGTTCTCGCCCGAGCACTCCTCCCCGGGCTTCTCCTTCGGAAGCCCACCCGGGTGCAGATCGGTCAGATCGGGGACCTCCATCGTCGGCGGCAGCTCCGGCATGGCGTCCACCGGAGCGCCGGAGTCGCAGTCACAGTCGTCGTGCTCGTGCCCGTGGTCCCGGTCGTGCCCGCCCTTGTGCGGTCCCCCGTCATGACCGGCTCCACCGGCGAGCGCCGGTCCGGCACTCCCGATCGCGAGCGGCACGGCGGCGACGGCACCGACCACGGCGGTGCGCAGCGTCTTGCGCATGGCGTTCCCTCCTCGTCGGCCGAGAGGCCATCGCAAATGGCCTCGACCACACAACGAAGACGGTTGCTCTGCGCTACGTCACTTCACACGATCGAGTGACTCAGG
Source organism: Pseudonocardia nematodicida (assembly GCF_040105385.1). NCBI lineage: Bacteria > Bacillati > Actinomycetota > Actinomycetes > Pseudonocardiales > Pseudonocardiaceae > Pseudonocardia > Pseudonocardia nematodicida. The sequence goes on along the minus strand of NZ_JBEDNQ010000009.1, from coordinate 274,370 downwards.
TTTCGGACGGGTGATGATCAGGTACCGGACCGGATCGCCGCGTCGGCGAGGATCGGCAGGTAGGAGTCGAACACCCACGGGATCGACAACACGGAGGGTGCCGAGCTCGCCACCACCCGATCGGCGCCCACGACCGGCGCGAAGCCGCCCCTGGCCATCGCCGGGAGGGTGTCGACCGCGGGCGCGTCACGGAACGCCCGGACCTCCTCGTCGGTGGCGAAGAACCCGATCACCAGGTCGGAGTCCACACCGGACAGCAGCTCGGGGCTGACCGTGTAGTAGACCTCGTCGCCGCCGGGCGCGTTCTCCTCGACGTAGGGGGCCAGGGTCAGGCCGAGGTCGGTGACGAGCTGCACGCGCACGTCGCCGGCCCGGAAGACGCCGAGCGCGCCGCCGTCGATCCCTCCGGTGTAGACGAACGTTCTTCCGGCGAGCTGCGGGTACTCCCGCGCCGCGCCGGCGAGCGTCGCCCGGGTCTCGTCGATCAGCTGCGCGGCGCGTGCCGGGTCACCGAGGGCCTCGCCCGCGATCCGGGTCTGGTCCTCCCAGCCGGTGGAGTAGGGGGCGTCCGGGTAGGCGATGGTCGGCGCGATCGCCGACAGCTGCTCGTACTCGGCCGGGGTGAGCCCGGAGTAGGTGGCGAGCACCAGATCGGGCTCCGCCGCGGCGACCTCCTCCAGCGGGACCACGGCCAGGTCGTCCGAGCCGATCACCCGAGGGAACTCGCCGCCGTGCGCGACGATCGCGTCCCGCACCCAGGGCAGGACGCCCTCGGCGTCGCCGCCGTAGTCGGTCCGCGGGATCGCGACCGGCAGCACGCCCATCGCCAGCGCGACGTCGGTGTTCGCCGCGCTGAGCGTGACGACCCGCTGCGGGCGGTCCGGGACGACGGTCTCGCCCAGGGCGTGCGTGATCGTGGCCGGGAAGCCCTCCGCGACCTCCCCTCCGCCGCCGGCGCCCGGTTCCCCCGCACCACTGCCACATCCGGCGAGCAGCAGGAGCCCGGCGGCCCCGGAGAGCACCCCGCGACGGCTGACGGTGCGGGCGGACGGCGGTACTGCGGGCACGAAGTCTCCCCTTCTCGATCACAAACAAGGTGAGCCTAACCTGCCTGCGAGAGGGGTCCATATCGCTTACCGTCGGACAATGGAGACAGACACCACACCCCGGCCGGCGCTGGCCCGGGCGGGTCCGGGCGCGTTGTGGGTACAGCGTGGCGGCTCGACGCTGTTCGGCCTCATCACGGTCTTCGGGGCGGGGAACGGGTTCGTCGAGCCGGACGTGTTCGACGGCCTACCGACATGGCACCCCGTGCTGTGGTGGACCGGCCTCACCGCCGTCGCGCTGGCCGTCGCCACGGCCTGGGTGCTCTGCGGGCGCCTGCCGACCGAGTCGGTCCCCCGCTCGGTGGTGCATCAGGTGTCCCGGAGCCGGCGTCGGGCCGCGCGAGGAGATCTTCTCGCCGGACGGCGGCTCGACGAGGGCGCCCGCCGGGCCGTCGAGGTCGCCGTGACGCGGTGGTACGTCCACGTCGGACAGCTCCCGATGCTGCTGGCCCCCGTCGGGTCCATGGTGGTGCTGAACACCACCCGGCCGCTGAACGGCCTGCTGACCGCCTTCGTGCTCGCCGGTGTGGCGCTGATCGCCGGCACCCTGCTCCGGGCGCTGTGGGACCTGCCGCTCCGTTCGGCGGCGGCGCGGGCCGGGGCGCTGCCGGAGTTCCGCGATTCGGGGAGCTGACCGCGGCGGCTACCTCAGCGCCGCGACGACGAACGCCAGCTCGGGCTCCATCGCGTCCCGGTCGTCGTCGGCGTGCCGCGCGACCGCGTGCCGGTGCCCGATCGCCGCGGCCAGCAGCCGGGCCGCACCGCGCACGACCTCCGGGTCCCGGTGCGGAGCAGCCCCCGAGAGCATCTCGAAGACGGTGTCGTCCAGCTCCCCGGTACGCCGCTCCAGCGCCTCCCGCACCGCCGGGTGGGTGTCCGCCTCCCGCCACAGCAGGTGCGACAGCGTCGCCGACGACTCCAGCGTCCGGTCCAGTGCGGTCACCAGCGCTCGCAGGCTCGCCGGCAGGTCGCCCTCGACGAGCACGTCCCGGCCGCGTACCGGGTGCGGCAGCCGTTCGACCAACGCCTCGAGCAGGTCGGGCTTGCGGCGGAAGTAGTAGTGCACGAGCCCCTTCGGCACCCCGGCCCGCTCGGCGACCCGGGAGGTCGGCGTCGCGTCGAACCCGTCCCGGGCGAACAGCGACTCGGCCGCGTCCAGGATGCGGTCGCGGGCCGGGGCGTCCTCGGGGGGAGGCGGCGTGGGCTGCACGAGTCGATCCTGCCGCGCACATGAAGCGGACCGCGACCCGACCGGGAGGAGGCCCACTCATGACGCTTTAGTTCGGTCATACCGAACTAAAGCGTCATGAGTCGGGACAACACCGGGGGCGCGGTCCCCGAGTGGGGGGTCAGTGGGCGATCACGCCGCGGTGCGCCTCGGTCGCCGCCGGCAGCGCGGACGCCGCGACGATCACCGTGAGCACGCCGCCGACCCAGGACGTCCAGGCCGCGCCGGTGAGGGTGTCGTAGTACCCCATCACCCATGGCGCGAGGAACAGCAGCACGCCGATCACGCCGTGCACCCACTCGCTCGCCACGGAACCGGGCTGCGCGAGCGACCACAACGACGTGGCGGCGAGCACCACGCCCAGTACGACCATCGTCCACGCGGCAGCGACGCTCGTCGCCGTCACGATGGGCGAGAGCGCCACGAGCACACCGATCACCAGCGCGGCCCAGTCCTGCCACCGCTGCCACGACTGCTGAGAGGTCCCTGCCATCGCGATTCACCTTCTCCGTGAGGTCCCTGTGGGGATACCTCCGGTCTACGCTTGATTGGCCGGCCGGTCAAGACTGCGGCAAGTGTGCTGCAAGTCGCTCTACAGCGACCCGGCGCACGGTGTCCTCGCCCGATCACCCGACCGATCACCCAGAGGACCCCACGACGATGACGACCGCCCGCCGCACCACCCCTGACCTGCTCGGCATCACCCTCGCGCACCGGGTCATGCGCCGCGACCTGCACCGGCTCACCGACGCCGCCCGCGCGATCGCGGACGGGTCGCCCTGCCCGGACCGGCGCGCCCGCGCGCTGGACAGGTGGTTGGCGAACCTGGAGCACGAGATCCACGGCCACCACACCGCCGAGGACGACGTCGCCTGGCCGGTGATCGCCCGCTACGCCGGCCACGCGGTCGACCTGGCCGAGCTCAGCGACGACCACGGACGGCTCGACCCGCTGCTGACCGCGGTGCGCGAGGCCTCGTTCGCGCTCGTCGCGGCGCCCGAGCCCGGCCGGGCAGCCCCGGCCGGGGTGCTCGCCGACCGCCTGGCCGCCGTCCGGGACGAGATCGACGAGCACCTCGACGCCGAGGAGGGCGAGCTCTTCCCGGTGATCGAGCGCTACGTGCCCGCGCGCGAGTGGGAGGGCGTGGAGGCGCAGGTGCAGAAGTCCGGGCCCGGGCTGCGGTTCATGTTGCCGCGGATCATGGACGTGCTGTCCGACGACGAGCTCGCCCGGATCCGCACCGAGGCGGGACCGCTGCTCATGGTGCTGGCCCGGGCGGTGCGGGGCGGCTACCGGCGCCGCTGCACGCTGGTGTTCGGCGGCTGAGCGCGCTCCCCCGGCCGGGCGCGGGCGACCCAGTGCCCGGCACCGAGCCGGTCGGCGACGTCCGCGGCGACCCGCAGATGGTGCTCGCGCGCCGCACCCGGGCCGTCGAGCATCCCGGCCAGCTCGGCGAGCACGAGGTCGGTCGGACCCAGGGCGATCGTCCCGCTGGACAGTCCCGCGATCGTCCCCGACCAGGGCGCCAGCTCGTCGCGGCAGGCCGCCGCCACGTCCCGGTCGCCGAGCCCGACCGCGACCTCGGCCCGCACGCAGGTCCACGGCAGCCAGTAGTAGCTGCGGGCCAGCGGCACGTCGGGCCGCCACACGGCGCGGGCCCGGTCGGCGTCGCCGGCCCGCAGGTGGGTCAGCGCGGCGAAGTCGCCGAACGCGGGCGGGAGCAGCGGGACCATCGCGTCGAACTCCCCGGCGATCTCGCCCAGGCGGCCCTGCGCGTGCCGGACCGCGAACCGGCCCACGGTGCCGATCAGCGCGCTGTTGACGTCCCCGCCGCGGTCGAGCCGCGCGGTGACCTCCGCGTAGCGCCGCTCGGCCAGGTCCAGGTCTCCGGCGACCAGCGCGCGGACCGCGGCGAAGATCGCCGCCCAGCCCAGCGTGGCGGCCAGCCCGCCGCCCGGGGCGGTGGCGACGGCGGCGTCCACCTCGCGCTGCGCGCCGTCGAGGTCGCCGTCCGCCGCCGCGACCATGAACAGCAGGTGGTGGCCCTGGCTGCGGTAGCCGGCGTGCCCGATGCGCCCGCCGAGGTCGCGCAGCTCGGCGCCGACGCCGGCCATCTCGTGCCACAGGTCCGGTCCGAGGACGGCGAAGAACCGCGCGTTGAGCGCGCGGCAGCGCAGCAGCGGGTCGGCGTCGTCCCCCGTCGTCAGCCGGACGGCCTCCGTGCTCGCCGAGCGGGTCCGGTCGTCGTCCTGCCCCTCGACCTCGAACACCAGCGCGGCCAGCAGCCGCACCCGGCGGGCGACGTCGTCGGCCGGGGTCCGCGCGAGCTCGGCCTCGAGCAGCGCGACCATCCTCGGGTCGAGGTGCTGGCCGGGCCGGATCGTCCAGCTGACGAGGGCGTCGTAGCTGGTCAGGGCGTCGCCTACCCGGTCGGGGGCGACGGCGAGCGCCCGGTCCACCGCGACGCCGCGCTCCCGGACCGCGGCCGTGCCGTCGCCGGAGCGGGCCAGCTCGGTCACCCGCCCGCAGCGCAGGGACAGCTCCGCGCCGGGCCCGGCACCGGCCGGACCGGCGAGGTCGACCGCGCGGCCGAGCAACCGGGCGGCCTCGCGGTGTGCGCCGAACGCCGCGGTCGCCCGGGCTGCGTCCGTGGCGAGATCCAGCGCCCGGGCCGGCTCCACCGCGGGTCCCGCGGCGAGCGCGTGGTGCGCCAGCGGTACCGGGTCGTCCGGACGGCGGCGGCCGAGGATCTCCAGCGCGGCCGCGTGCAGCCGGCCCCGGTGCAGCTGGGGGAGGTCGGCGTAGAGCGTGTCGCGGACCAGGGCGTGCGAGAACCGCAGCCGCCCCGGGCCGGGTTCGACCAGCATGCCGCCGAGCACCGCGGGCTCCAGCGCGTCCAGCGGGTCCGGGCCGTCCGGGGTGCCGACGAGGTCGAGCGCGTCGTCGGTGTCGACGTCCCGGCCGAGCACCGCCACCCGGGCCAGCGCGGTCCGGGTGCCCGCCGGCAGCCGCGCCAGCCGCCGGCGCAGCACGTCGCGCACACCCGCCGGGACCGCCTCGGCCGCCGCGGCGGATCCTTCGGAGGCCACCAGCCGGGCCAGCTCCCGGACGAACAGCGGGTTCCCGCCGGTGCGGTCGGCGACCTGGGAGACGGTGCCGGCGTCGGGCTCGGCGACGCCGTGCCGGGCCAGCAACCCGGCCACCTCCGGCCCGGTGAGCGGCCCCGGCTCGATGCGGTCCACGGTCGGCTCGGCCAGCGCGGCCAGCGCAGCCTCCAGCTCCGCCGAGACCTCCCCGGGCCGCAGCGCCGCGACGACGAGCACCGGGGACCCGGCCAGGCCGGTCACCACCGAACGCAGCAGCGCCAGGGTCTCGGTCTCGGCCCGGTGCAGGTCGTCGAGGACCAGCAGGACCGGACGCTCCCGGCCGGGCGACGCCAGCAGCTCGATCACGGCGCGGGCCAGCCAGAACGTCTCCCCGGCACCGGCCGGGCCGGTCGGCGAACGCAACGGGGCGAGGCGCTCGAGGAGATCGCCGGTGGCCGGGTGGGTGGCGAGCAGGGCGTCGACGGCCTCCCGCCACGCCCACCCCGGCGGAGCGCCGTCGATCCCCGGGCAGCGGCCGGTCACCGCGGTCCAGCCGTCCGAGGCGAAGTCGGTGGCGAACGCGGCGAGCAGCGCGGACTTGCCGGCGCCGGCGTCCCCGGCGACGAGGACGAGCTGGGCCCCCCTGCGGGCGGACGCCGCGGCGGCGGTCAGGCGGGCGAGCTCGGCCGTGCGACCGAGCAGGCCGTGCTCCGGAGCGGCGGCCCCGGTCGTGGCCTCGACGAGGCCGGCGGGCCGCGACGGGTCGGCCGGGACCGGGCCGGAGGGCGCTGCGGCACCGAGGTCCCGGCCGGTCCCCCCGGAGCCGACCGCGCCCGGGGTGCCGGGGCCGGGCCCCGTCGTCAGCCCCGCCTCCGGTCCCGGGTCGCGATGCGCGAGCACCGCCGCCTCGGTCTCCCGCAGCCGCGGCCCCGGGTCGATCCCGAGCTCGTCGCCGAGCTGCCGCCGGGTGCGGGCCAGCACCGCGAGCGCGTCGGCCTGCCGCCCGGTCCGGTAGAGGGCCACGGCGAGCAGCGCGACGGCGTCCTCCCGCAGCGGGTGCGCGCCCAGCAGCGCCTCCAGGTCGGGCACGACGGCGTCGGCGCGCCCGGCCAGCAGCCGCGCCCGCCCACGCCGCTCGACGGCGACCCGGCCCAGCTCGTCCAGCCGGCCCGCCTCGGCGCGGGCCCAGTCGGCGTCGGCGAACTCGGCGTAGGCCGGGCCCGACCACAGGGCCAGCGCCCGGCCGAGCAGGACGTCGGCGTCGCCGGGCTCGGCGGTCACCGCGCGGTCGACCAGCGTGGTGAAGGCGTCGGCGTCCAGTGCCCCGGGGTCGAGGGAGAGCGCGTACCCGGGCGGGCGGCTCACAAGGACGGTGGCGGCCGCCCGTGGTGAGCGGCCCGGTTCGAGCAGCCGGCGGAGCCGGGAGACGTGCACCTGCAGCCCGCCGTGTGCGCGCGGCGGCGGCTCGCCGTGCCAGAGGTCGTCGACGAGCGCGTCGACCGCGACCACGTCTCCCCCGGCGACGGCGAGCCGGGCGAGCAGCTCACGCTGCCGTCCGGACCCGATCGGGACCGCCGCACCCCCGGCCGTGACGTGCAGCGGGCCGAGGACCCGCATCGACACGTCTCCCACGGGGGCAATCTAGCGGCAGAGGATCATCCGTTCCCGGGTGCGACCGGGTCGATGTAGGTGCCGGGCCGGGTCGCGCCGTCCTGGCGGAGCACGGCGCCGCCGGGCCAGTCGAGGGTGAAGGAGCGGGTCTCGTCCGGCGGGGTCACGACGAGCTCGGTCGGCGTCCAGCCGGAACCGTCCTGCGGCGGCAGCCAGGTGATCGTCGTGTGCGCGGTGTCGCCCGGCCCGAGGTCGACGGTGGCGGGCTCCTTCTCGGCGCGCGGCAGCGAGTAGGTCGGTCCCATCGGGTCGTCCGGGCCCTGCAGGTCGACGCCGCCGAAGCCGGTCATCGTGCACGGCGTCGTCGTGCCGTTGGTCCACACCACGATGGTGTGCCGCTGCCCCGCCTCGCCGGTGGTCTCTCCCAGCGCGGCGGTCAGGGCGTCGTAGTTGCACATCGCACCGGGCTCCTGGCCGGCACCGGGCACCTCGTACTCCTCCGATGTGGGCGCAGCCGGGGAGGACGGCGCGGCGGAGGCGGCGGACGGGGGTGCCATCTGCGTGCCCGAGTCGCCGCCGCAGGCCGTGAGGAGGAGCGCGCCGGCGAGCAGGCCGGCCGCGAGAGGTGTCCGTGAAGTCCACATGCGACCCACCCTCCACAAGATCGGGCTGCGGCGCGCAACGGATCACCCGACCGGGCTTCCGCCGGTCGGGTCAGATCGGCAGCAGCCCCTCGACGACGTCGGCCAGCTGCGCTGCGGTCCGGCACTCGTGCATCGGGAGGATCTCGGCGTAGGTCGTGGCGGCGGAGTCCCCGCTCCCCCACATCCGCCGGGGCTCCGGGTTGAGCCAGTGCGCGTGCCGGGCCTGCCCGACGACCGCCCGCAGCGCGCGCAGGTTCGGGTCCCGGTAGTTGGTCCGGCCGTCGCCGAGCACGAGCAGCGACGCCCGTGGGGTGACCGCGTCCGCGTGCTGGGCGAGGAAGTCGCCGAACGCGCCGCCGTAGTCGGAGTGCCCGTCGAAGGCGGTCAGCCGGGCCTCGCGCAGCACCCGCGCCATGGCCCCGGCCGGCTCGACCCCGGGGGCGAACAGGTCGGTCACCTCGTCGGTCCGCTCGATGAACGCGAACACCCGTACCTTCGAGAACTGCTCGCGCAGGGCCTGCACCAGCAGCAGCGTGAAGTGGCTGAACCCCGCGACCGAGCCGGAGACGTCGCAGAGGACCACCAGCTCGGGCCGGCCGGGACGCCGGGTGCGGTACGCCGGGGACATCGGCACCCCGCCGGTGGACATCGAGCGACGCAGCGTGCGGCGCAGGTCGAGCCGGCCCCGGTGGGCCCGACGGCGGCGCGCCGAGAGCCGGGACGCCAGCCGCCGGGCCAGCGGGTGTACGGTGCGGCGGAGCTCGGCCAGCGCGGCGGTGTGCGCGGTGAGGAACTCGAGCTGGTCGGGCTGCGCCGGCGTCGAGGAACGCGCGACCTGCTCGCGGCCGCGCTGCTCGGCGGTCCGGCGGCGCACCTCGCCGGTGATCGCGTCCCGGAACCGGGCGATCCGGTCCCGGATCTCGCGGCGGCGCACCTCGGAGACGTGGTCGCTCTCCCCCTCGGAGCGCAGGCCGTCGAGGACCCGGGCCAGCAGGGTCTCCGGGGAGATCGCGTTGAGCACCTGGTAGGCCGACCAGCCGGGCCGGGCGGCGGGGCCGCGCAGGCCGCGGCCGGACGCGCCGGCGGTGCCGATCGCGTCCACGGCGGCCCTCGCCAGCTCGCGCAGGGTCTGCTCGTCGCCGTCGCGGAGCAGGTCGGCCAGCAGGTCCCGCAGTGCCTCGACGTCGACCGGGCCGGTGCCCTCGCCGTCGTCGTCGCCGTCGTCGATCCGCGGTACGTCCACGAGCGACACCCCGGCCCCCAGCGCGGCCGGGAACCACAGGTCGAACAGCGCGTCGAAGGTGTCCCGCTGCGCGGAGCGGCGCAGCAGCGCCGCCGCCAGCCCCTCGCGCACCTGCTCGCGCTGCAGCAGGTCCAGCGCACCCAGGACCCGGGCGGCGTCCACGGACTCGCCGGGCCCGACCGGGACACCGTGCCGGCGCAGCGCCGCCACGAAGTCGACGAGGTGGCCGGGCAGTCCGGTCCCGGACGCGTCACTCATGTGTCCATGCTGCTAGTTCAGCCGGAGTTCGGCAGCCGCCTTCTCGGCGTCCGACCGGTGCTTGAGCACGACGCCGAGGGTGGCGCGCACCGCGTCGTCGTCGAGGGTGTCCAGCCCGAGGGCCAGCAGCGTGCGCCCCCAGTCGATCGTCTCGGCCACGCTCGGGACCTTGCGCAGCTCCATCGCGCGCAGCACCCCGACCGTGCGGACCAGCGCGTCGGTCAACTGCCCGGTCAGCTCGGGGACCCGGGTCAGCACGATCTGCCGTTCCAGCTCGGGGTCCGGGAAGTCCAGGTGGAGGAACAGGCAGCGCCGCTTGAGCGCCTCGGACAGCTCGCGGGTGGAGTTCGAGGTCAGCAGGACGAACGGGCGCCGGTTCGCGGTGACCGTGCCCAGCTCCGGGATCGAGACCTGGAAGTCCGACAGCACCTCCAGCAGCAGCCCCTCGACCTCGACGTCGGCCTTGTCCACCTCGTCGACCAGCAGGACCGTCGGGTCGGTGCGCCGGATCGCGGTCAGCAGCGGGCGCGGGAGCAGGAACTCCTCGGAGAAGACGTCGTCGCGGGTGGCGTCCCACTCCTCCCGGCCCTGCGCGGCGGTGATCCGCAGCAGCTGCTTGGCGTGGTTCCACTCGTAGAGCGCGCGGGCCTCGTCGATGCCCTCGTAGCACTGCAGCCGGACCAGCCCCGATCCGGTGGCCTCGGCGACCGCCCGCGCGAGCTCGGTCTTCCCGACGCCGGCCGGGCCCTCGACCAGCAGCGGCCGCCCGAGGCGGTCGGCGAGGAACACCGTCGTCGCCACCGCCGTCGACGCCAGGTAGCCCATCCCGGCGAGCCGCTCGGCGACGTCGTCGACGGAGCCGAAGACGGGCTGGTGCGCCACGCCTCCCCCTGTCCCGCTGCTGTCCGCCACGGCGATCATCCTGCCCTGCACGGCCGCCGGCTGGGAACCGCGCACCGGCCGCGCCGCTCGGCCGATCAGCGGGGCCGGGCCGCCTCAGCGGCCGCGCCGGGCGAACGCCCAGGACGCCGCGGACAGCGCCACCAGCGCAACGCCGAGCCACCAGCCCAGGGTGACGGTCGCGGTGCCGGCCAGGCCGGTCACCGGCATCCCGTCCGACCCCATGCCCACCAGCAACCCGCGGACGGTCTCGATCACCGGCGTCACCGGCTGGACCTCGGCGAAACCCCGCAGCCAGGACGGCATCGTCTCCGGCGGGACGAACGCGCTCGAGACGTACGGCAGGAACAGCATCACGAACCCGAACCCACCGGCCGCGGCGGGCGTGCGGACCAGCACCCCCACCAGGACGGCGACGCCGGTGATCGCGAAGACGTACACCGCGACGACGCCGACGGCGGCGAGCCAGCCGAGCGGGCCGGCCACCGTCCGGAACCCGATCGCCATCGCGACGCCGAGCACCACCGCCGTCGTCACCAGGTTCTTCGCCATGCTGGCCAGCACGTGCCCGACGAGCACCGTCGCGCTCGCGACCGGCATCGCCCGGAACCGGTCCATGATCTCACCGGAGACGTCGGAGTTGACCGCCATCGCCGCGTTCGCCGCCCCGAACCCGGCGCACAGCAGCAGCACGCCCGGCGTGGCGTAGGCGAGGTAGTCGGTGCCGACCTCGATCGCGCCACCGAAGACGTAGACGAACAGCAGCATCATCGCCGTCGGGAGGACGAGCGCGAGCACCAGCTCGTCCGGGTCGCGGCGCACCAGCCGCAGGACCCGGGCGGTCATGGTCAGCACGTCCGGGCCGAACCGGCGCCAGGGGTGCGGCCCGGCCTCGGCAGCGGCGACGGCGGTCACGCGGCCACCGCCGCGGCGGGCGCGGTCGGCTGCCCGGTCAGCGCCAGGAACGCGTCGTCCAGGCTGGGTGCGCGGACCTCCCAGCGCACCGGCGCCGGGCCGGCCGCCTCGACCGCGGCGAGGACGCCCCGCACGTGCCCGACCGAGCCGTCGGTGGGCACCCGCACCGTCCGGTCCTCCGGCGTCCCGGTCCCGAGCGCGGCGGCCGCGAACCCGGCCTCCGCGCCGGTGCCGTAGGTCAGCTCGATCGCCGCGTCGCCGACCGCCTGCTTGAGCCGCGCGGGCGTCCCCTCGGCGACCACCCGGCCGTCGTCGATCATCGCGATGCGGTCGGCGAGCCGGTCGGCCTCCTCCAGGTACTGGGTGGTCAGGAACAGGCTCGTCCCGCCGGCGACGACGTCGCGGACGACGTCCCACAGGTACGCCCGGCTGCGCGGGTCGAGGCCGGTGGTGGGCTCGTCGAGGAACAGCACCCGGGGCCGGCGCACCAGCCCGGCCGCGATGTCGAGCCGCCGCCGCATCCCGCCCGAGTAGGTGTCCAGCCGCCGGTCGGCGGCGTCGGTGAGGCCGAAGGCCTCCAGCAGCTCGGCGACGCGACCGCGCACCGCGCGCCGGGGCAGGTGCGCGAGCCGGGCCATCGTCGTCAGGTTCTCCCGGCCGGACAGCTTCAGGTCGACCGCCGCGTGCTGGCCGGTGAGGCCGATGATCTCGCGCACCCGCCGGGCCTCGGCGACGACGTCGTACCCGGCGACGTGCGCGGACCCGGCGTCCGGGCGGGTCAGCGTGGCCAGGATCCGGACGGTGGTGGTCTTCCCGGCCCCGTTCGGCCCGAGCAGCGCCAGCACCTCCCCGGCCCGCAGCTCGAGGTCGACGCCGTCCAGCACCCGCACCGGCCGCCGCGCCGGCCCGTAACTCTTGCGCAGGCCGGCGGCGCGGACCAGCACCTCATCTGTGTATGACATAAACTGTTTATAGCGTAAGCGCTGAGCGAGCACCAGCCTCCCGCCGGCGTCGGAGAGGATGGCGGCATGGGCGAGCACGATCCGGCAGCCGACCTCCCGCCGACCCTGCGCCGGCTGTGGGGGCACGAGGCGCGCCCGCGGCGCGGTCCGAGACCGGCGCTGACCACCGAGCAGATCCTGCGGGCCGCGGCCGCGATCGCCGACGCGGACGGTCTGGCCGCGGTCTCCATGGCGCGGATCGGGGAGGCGCTCGGGTACTCGGCCATGGCGCTGTACCGGCATGTCGACGGCAAGGACGAGCTGCTCGTCCTGCTCGCCGACCACATCGCCGCGGAGATCCCCACCCCGCAGTACCCGGGCGACTGGCGGGAGGGGCTGCACGCCTGGGCGCGAGCGCAGATCGAGGGGCTGCTGGCCCGGCCGTGGTTCCTGGACCTGCCGCTGGCCGCGGTGCAACCGGGACCGAACCGGGTCCGCTGGCTGGACGACGCGTTCCGGATCCTGCGTGATGTGCCCGTGCCGGCCGACACGAAGCTGGCGGTCGTCGGACTCCTGTCCCAGCACGTGCTCGGCGAGGCCCGGGTGCAGCTGGAGAGCGCCCGCGCGGCGGCCGCGACGGTCCGGCACTCCCGTGGCCTCCCCGCCGACGCCCCGGAGTCCGACCTGGATCCGGCCGAGGTCGTCGCGGCGAACCCGTTCCACGACTTCGTGACCGCGTTGCGCCTGCTCGCCGACCCCGCCGCCTACCCCGATCTGGCCGGGGCGATGGCCGCCGAGCCGCCGGTAGCGACGGCGAGCGCCACCGAGGACGTCGAGTTCGGCCTCACGGTCGTGCTCGACGGCATCGCCGCCCACCTCGCCCGCAACTCGCCGCAGCACCTCTGACCTGGGCAGTTCCGACCGGCGTGCGGAACTGTCGGGGGTCGGGGCCACCATGGTGCCCGTGACCACCGCATCAGGGACCGCGCCATCGGGAACGGCACTGCGCGACCGGGCCGAGGCCGTGCTCTCCCAGCTCGCCGGGGAGGGCGCGCGGCTGCGCGAGGATCAGTGGACGGCGATCGAGGCGCTGGTGGCCCAACACCGCCGGGCGCTGGTCGTGCAGCGCACCGGCTGGGGCAAGTCCGCGGTCTACTTCGTCGCGACCGCGCTGCTGCGCGAGCAGGGCGCCGGGCCGACGGTGATCGTGTCCCCGCTGCTGGCGCTGATGCGCAACCAGATCGACGCCGCGATCCGGTCCGGGATCGTCGCGGTCACGGTGAACTCGGCGAACGCCGACGAGTGGGACGCGGTCTACGCCGACATCGCGAACGGTGACGTCGACGTGCTGCTGGTGTCCCCGGAGCGGCTCAACAATCCCGACTTCCGGGACCGGGTGCTGCCGAAGCTCGCGGCGAGCGCCGGGATGCTCGTGGTGGACGAGGCGCACTGCGTGTCCGACTGGGGGCACGACTTCCGGCCCGACTACCGACGGCTGCGCACACTGATCGCCGAGCTGCCGTCCGGGATCCCGGTCCTGGCGACCACGGCGACGGCGAACGACCGGGTGGTCACCGACGTCTCCGAGCAGCTGGGCATGGGTCGCGACCAGCAGGACACCCTGGTGCTGCGCGGCACGCTCGACCGCGAGTCGCTGCGGCTGGCCGTGGTGACGCTGCCCTCGCCCGCCCGGCGGCTGGCCTGGCTCGCGGCGAAGCTCGACGAGCTGCCCGGCGCCGGGATCGTCTACACGCTCACCGTGCAGGCCGCCGACGAGGTGGCCGAGTTCCTGCGCGGGCGCGGGTTCGCGGTGCGGTCCTACTCCGGCAAGACCGACCCCGAGGAGCGCCTGGCCGCGGAGTCGGACCTGCAGGAGAACCGGGTCAAGGCCCTGGTGGCGACGTCCGCGCTGGGCATGGGCTTCGACAAGCCCGATCTCGGGTTCGTGGTGCACCTCGGCGCCCCGGCCTCGCCGGTGGCCTACTACCAGCAGATCGGCCGTGCCGGGCGCGCGCTGGACCGGGCCGAGGTGGTGCTGCTGCCCGGCCGCGAGGACCGCGACATCTGGGCCTACTTCGCCTCGCTGGCGTTCCCGCCCGAGCCGTTGGTCCGCCAGACCCTCGGCGTGCTCTCCGACCACCCGCAGTCCACGGCGTCGATCGAGACGCGGGTGGACCTGTCCCGGACCCGGCTGGAGATGCTGCTCAAGGTGCTCGACGCCGACGGCGCGGCCAAGCGCGTCAAGGGCGGCTGGGTCGCGACCGGGCAGGACTGGGTCTACGACACCGAGCGGCACGAGCGCGTGAACGAGGCACGCCGCACCGAGCAGCAGGCGATGCTCGACTACCTCGCGACGACCGAGTGCCGCCTGGTGTTCCTGCGCCGCCAGCTCGACGACCCCGACCCCACCCCGTGCGGGCGCTGCGACACCTGTACGGGAACGGTCTGGTCCGACGACGTCCCGGCCGACGGCGAGCGGGACGCCGCGGAGCGGCTCGCCAAGCCCGGGATCGAGGTCGCGCCGCGCAAGATGTGGCCGTCCGGGATGAAGGAGATCGGCGTCCCGCTGTCCGGCCGGATCCCGCCGGGCGAGCAGGCCGCCGGGGGGCGGGCGATCGGACGGCTCTCGGACATCGGCTGGGGCACCCGGCTGCGCGAGCTCGTGTCCGGGGCGGACGACCCGGTTCCCGCCGACGTGCTCGACGCGCTGGTCCGGGTGCTGGCCGGCTGGGAGTGGGAGCAGCGGCCGGTCGGCGTGATCGGGATCGGCTCGCGGACCCGGCCGCACCAGCTCGATCACCTGGCCCGGCGGATCGCCGAGATCGGCCGCCTCGAACTGCTGGGCACGCTGGCCCCGGCCGGGGAGCGTCCCGGCGCCAAGGAGAACTCGGCCCAGCGGCTCGCCGCGGTGTGGGAGGGGCTGGACACCGCCGGGCTGCCGGACCTGTCCGGTGTGGGCGGTCCGGTGCTGCTGGTGGACGACCTCGTCGACTCCGGGTGGACGATGACGGTGGCCGCCCGGGCGGTGCGGCGGGCCGGGGCCCCCGCGGTGCTACCGCTGGCGCTGGCGGTCGCGGGCTGAGGATCTTGACGACACGCCCTCCATCGACAAAGGTTCGCCTAACCTAACTATGGAGAGTGCGTGCCATGCCCCGTCCCAGGCTCCCCCTCGTCGCGGCGCTGCTCGCCGCCACCGCCCTGATCGCCGGGTGCGGCGGCCCGCCGGAAGCCGAGCCGGCCGCCGGCTCGCCGACCGCCGGCGACGGGGCGGGGTTCCCGGTCGTCGTGCCGCACGCGTTCGGCGAGACGACGATCCCGGCAAAGCCGCAGCGGGTGGTGGCACTGGGTCTCAACGACGTCGCCGTCGCACAGACCGTCGGCGCCCCGCTGGTCGGCGCGATCCGCAACGTGACCGGCGAACCGAACCTGCCCTACCTCGAACCGCTCCCCGAGGACGTCGTCGGCCTGCAGCTCGACCCGGTCGTCGGGCTCGAGCAGGTCGCGGCCTACCGGCCCGACATGATCCTCGCCGTCTCCTACCCGCAACTCGAGCAGTCGATCTACGACGACCTGACCGCGATCGCCCCGGTGGTGACCTTCGAGAAGTCCCTCTACGGCTCGTCGATGCAGGACGACGCCCGCCAGATCGGCCGCGCCCTCGGCGAGCAGGACGCGGTGGAGGGCCTGATCGCCGACGCCGAGCAGCGGATCGCCGAGGTCCGCGAGGAGCTGCCGGGCCTGCAGGGCGCAACCTACCTCTACGGCCAGGCCCGCGGCGACGTCCTGCCGCTGGTCGTCGGCGACGACAACCTCTCGACAGTGTTCATGAACTCCCTCGGCCTGCAGGTCCCCGGGTCGTTCCGGGACGCCCCGGCCTCCGACGCGCTCGCGCCGGGCACGGTCGGGCTGAGCTACGAGGAGGCGTCCCGGCTCGACGACGCCGACCTCCTGTTCATGACCTTCGCCGCGGACGGCGACCGGTCCCGGTTCGAGGGCAACGAGCTGGTGCAGCGGCTGTCCATCGTGCGGGAGGACCGCTACCGGCCGGTGGACCTCGACGAGGCGGTCGCCCTGCAGGCGCCGAGCGTGGTCTCGACCGGCTGGCTGATCGACCGCATCCGGCCCGCACTCGAACAAGCCGCAGGCTGATCGTGCACGGAGAAACTTACCCGCGGTAACCTCCTGCGGTGAACCCTCCCGACTTCCTGCTCAAGGCCATGAACTCCGCCCACCGGCTGGTGATCGCCGTGACCCGCGGCAAGGTCGGCTACTCCGCCGGCGACATGCCGGTGGTCGAGCTGACCACCACCGGCCGCCGCACCGGGCAGCCCCGCACGGTGCTTCTCACCGCGCCGATCCACGGGGACGGCCGCTACGTCGTCGTCGCCTCCCGGGGCGGCGACGACAAGCACCCGGCCTGGTTCCTCAACCTGCGGGCGAACCCGGACGTCGAGGTCGCCGTGCGGGGCGGGCCGCGGACCCCGATGCGGGCCCGGATCGCCGAGCCGGACGACCGGGCCGAGCTGTGGCCGAAGATCGCCGGGAAGTACCGCAACTACGCCGGCTACCAGCGCAGCACCGAGCGGGAGATCCCGCTGGTGCACCTCGAGCCGGCCTGATCACCCGCGCATCGTCAGGATCGATGATTCCGCTGGGAAATCCCGGCTCCTACTGTGATCACCGTGTCCGGCCTGCGCATCTCCGTGTTCGGCGGGGTGCGCGCCACCCGGGACGGCGAGCCGCTCGCCCTGGGCGGTCCGCGCCCCCGCTCGCTGGTCGCCGCGCTCGTCGTCGCCGGCGGGCGGCCGGTCGGCGAGGACGCCCTGATCGAGGCCGCGTGGGACGGGGCCCCGCCGCCGGCGGCCCGGCAGGCGCTGCACACCTACGTCGCGCGGCTCCGGGGGGCCCTCGAGCCGGGGCGGTCGGTCCGCACCGCGGCGACCGTGCTCGTCCGGAACGCCGCGGGGTACGCGCTCGCCCTCGGTCCGGACCGGGTCGACGCCTGGGCCCTGCGCGACCTGGCCGCCCGCGGTGCCGCGGCGCTGGCCGAGCAGCGCCCGCACGAGGCGATCACCCTGCTGGACCGGGCGATCGCGACGGCGGCCGGCGCCCCGTTCGCCGACCTCGACGGGCGCGCGTTCCTGCAGGCCGAGACCGCCGCGCTGGACGAGCTGCGCACCGGCGTCCGGGAGGACCGGGCCGCGGCCGGGCTCGCCGTCGGCGCGGACAGCACCCTGCTCGACGAGCTGGAGGCCCTGACCCGGGAGCACCCGCTGCGCGAGCGCGCCTGGGAGCTGCGGGCCCGCGCGCTCTACCGGGCGGGCCGGCAGGCGGATGCGCTCGCCACGCTGCGCGCCGCACGCGAGGTCCTCGCCGACGAGCTCGGCGTCGACCCCGGTCCCGGCCTGCGGGAGGCCGAGCGGGCGGTGCTCGCCCAGGATCCCGCGCTCCTGCACCGCGCACCCGCCGCCGACGCGCCCGCCCCGGCGGCCGCGGCCCCGCGCCGGGCACTCCCGGCCCCGCTGACGTCGCTGCTCGGCCGGGACGCCGACCTCGACGGCCTGCGCGCCGACCTCGACGCGCACCGGCTGGTCACCGTCGTCGGGCCGGGCGGGGTCGGCAAGACCCGGCTCGCTCTCGCCGCGGCCCGGGAGCGGGCCGGGACGGTGTGGTTCGCCGAGCTCGCCGACCTGTCCGCCGGGGGCGGGAACCTGCTGGCCGCGGTGGTCGCCGAGACCGCCGGGGTGGTGACCGCGCAGGCGCCGGCGGCGCTGGCCGCCGCGCTCGGCGACTCCGAGGCCCTGCTGGTCCTCGACAACTGCGAGCACGTGCTCGACGCCGTCGCCGACCTGCTCGCGGTGCTGCTGCCGTCCTGCCCGGGTCTGCGGGTGCTGGCCACCAGCCGGGAACCGGTGACGCTGCCCGGCGAGCACCTGCACGAGCTCGCCCCGCTCACCCCGGCCGACGCGGAGGCCCTGTTCGTCGAGCGGGCCGGCGCGGCCGCGCCCGGCTGGATCCCGAGCGACGACGAGCGCACCCGCGTCGCCGCGGTCTGCCGCGCCCTCGACGGGCTGCCGCTGGCCGTCGAGCTGGCCGCGGCCCGCAGCCGCACCCTCTCGGTCGCGGAGATCGCCGACGCGCTCGACGACCGGTTCGGGCTGCTCGTCGGTGGTCCGCGGACCGCGCCGGCCCGGCACCGCAGCGTGGCGCGGACCGTCGCGCTCTCGGTCGACGAGCTCAGCGCCGGCCAGCGGGACCTCTTCGGACGGGTGTCGCTGTTCGCCGGCGGCTTCGACGCATCCGCCGCGGCCGCCGTCGCCGGCCGTCCGGTGCACGACGAGCTCGCGGCGCTGGTGGCGAAGTCGCTGGTCCGGTCCGACGTCACCGGGTCCGGCCCGCGCCGGTTCGACCTGCTGGAGACCCTGCGGGCATTCGGCGGCACGGTGCTGGACGACGGCGGCCGGCCGGACGCCACGACCCGGCACCGCCGGTGGGTGACCGGCCTCGTCGCCGAGGCCGACCGGCACTGGCTCGGCCACGACGCCGCCCGCTGGTTCGGCCGGGTGCGCATCGAGCAGCCGAACGTCCGCGTCGCCTTCACCGCCGCGCTCGCCGACGGGTCCGCCGACGCCGTGGACGACGCGCTGCGCCTGGCCGGGGCGCTGGGCTGGTACTGGTACCGCTTCGGGCGGATCGCCGAGGGCATCGGCTGGGCGTCCGCGGTGATCGCGGCGGCCGGGCCGGACGCCGACCCCGCCGCGCTCGGCGCCGCCCACTTCGCCGTCGGGCCGCTGCGCTACCTGGCCGGGGACCACGCCGGTGCGCGCGCCGACGTCGTCGCCGGGCTGGAGCGGATGGACCCGGCGGTCGAGCCCACCAAGGTCGCGCGCGGGCTCGCGTTCCGCGCGTACCTGGCCGCGGCGACCGACCCGGCCGCCGCGCCGGCGTTCATCGAGCGGGCCTACGCGGTGGCCCGCGCCGCCGCGGACGGTCCGGGCGAGTCCGAGGCGCTCGCCGCGCTCGGGCAGCTCGCCCGGCTCGGCGGCGACCCCGGCACGGCGCTCGAGCGGTTCGGGGCGAGCGCCGCCGTCGCCCACGCCTGCGGGCACGGCTTCGCCGAGGGCTCGGCCCGCTGGAACCTGGTCAAGGTGCACCTGGACCGCGGGGACGCGACGGCGGCGCTGGCCGAGGCGCTCCCGATGGTGCAGTTCATGGGCGGCCAGCCGGACGTCACGTCCTGGCTGGTCGGGCTGCACGCGCTGGCCGGCGCCCTGGGACTGGCCGGCGACGGGGAGCGTGGCGCACGGCTGCTCGGCGCGGTCTCCGCGGTCGGCGGTGAGGTCGGCTTCCAGCCGGCGCAGATGGACCCGCAGGACTCCGAGCGGAACCTGGCGCTGGTCCGGTCCGCGCTCGGGACGGGGCCGCACCCCGCGGAAAGGTTCGCGACGGCCTTCGGCGAGGGGGTCGCCGGCGGGCGGGCCGCCGTCGACTCGGTGCTCGACGAGCTGGGCGGGACCCCTGCGGTGCTGCGGGAAGCCGGCCGCAGCGCCTGAACGCCTCCCTGCAGGCCGCCTGCAATGCGACTGCAAGTCGGCTGCGAGTGCCCCGGCGCAGAGTCCTCCTCATCAGCCCACCGGCCACCCGGCCGACGGGCACCGCCTTCAGGAGGACCGCCGTGAGCACGGCCCGCAGCACCACCGTCCGCACCCTCACCCGCCTGGCCATGATCGGCGCCGCGTCGACCGCGGTGCTGTTCTCCACCACCGCCTGCACCATCTTCTCGGTGCCGGCCGACAGCGTCGAGGAGCAGATCGTCACCCAGCTGGGTGCGCAGGGCGTCTCGTTCGACGGCGGGACGGCGGACTGCCCCGGCGACCTCGACGCCGAGGTCGGCGCCGGCCAGACCTGTGAGTTCCGCACCGGCGGTCAGCCGGTCGGCGCCGTCGTGACGGTGACCGCGGTGGACGACGACGACGTCTCCTTCGACATCACCACCGAGGCCCGGCCGGTGCCGCGGGCGCTGCTCGAGGAGACGGTCGCCTCGACCGTGGCCGCGGAGGCCGGCGTCCCGGTCGCCTTCATCGACTCCACCGAGTGCGACGGCGACCTCCCGGCATCCACCGACGGCCGCGTCGCCTGCACCCTCAACACCTCCGGGGAGCAGATCCCGGTCGCGGTCCACGTGACCGGCATCCAGGGCGGCCAGGTCGACTTCGAGATCGTGGACGCCTGATCCGCGGGGTGAGGGCCGGACGGTCGCACCGGGAGCGCAGCGACCGTCCGGGACCTCCGCAGGTCCCGGGGGCCGGAGTTGTACGGTTCGATTCGAGGTCCGCTGCGCGTACACATCGCCCATGCGTTCGGGGGATCGGCGTCGCGGCCGGGTGCTCAGCCCGCGACCGGGTGCCAGGACGCCGTCAGGACCGTGCCGGCCCCGTCCACCACGACCTGCCCGCCCGCGCCGCCGATAACCGGATCGCCGCCGCCCGCCAGTTCCGGGACGACGGCGTCGATCCGCAGGTCCGCGGCGTGCGGGCGGCCGGCTGCCACCCAACCCTCGACGAGCGCCGCGAGCCGGAGCGCGGCGACGTCGCCGCCTGACCCGAACGACCGGATCGTCGCGCCCGGCTCGGCGAGCAGCAGGGCGCACCCGGTCCCGGCGGCGACGCCGAGCCCCGCCCGGCCCCCGGCCAGCGGGAACAGCGCCGGCGCGAGCCCGTCGTCGGGCCGTCCGATCAGCCGCAGGGTGGCGGGGTCGGCGAGGGCGCACCACAGACCGAGCCCGTCCCAGAGGTCGGACACCGACCCGGGCGAGGCCGCCGGCCGGTCCGCACCCGGTGCACGCAGCGCCTCCGCCAGCACGGTGGGGTCGACGACGCCCGGGTCCGCGGGCTGCACCGTCCATCCCGAGTCGGCCAGCGCGGCGTCGGGACCGGGGGTGGCGCCGGCCCCGCGCAACCGGACGAACGCGCAGCTGCGCACCGACGCCGAGCTCAACCGGCCCGGTGCGGTGAGCCGGAACGCCACCGAGAGCTGGCTGCCGCGCACCGTGAGCGGCAGCAGCAGCCGGCCCTCGGGCGCGAGCTGGGCGACCCACTCCGGCCGGACCCCGGTGCTGCCGACGGTCAGCTCGATGCGGTCGTACGGCGCGCCGGGCGGGTAGCCCGCGGCGCCGTCGGCGGTGACGGCCGCCACGCCGTGCGCGCCGGCCACGGCCAGGTTGGCGCGCGCGCCTTCGACCAGGTCCTCGTCGATGTCCACCGTGGTGACCGCACCCGCCGGTCCGACGAGGTGGGCGAGCAGCCCCGCGTTCCACCCCGACCCGGCGCCGATCTCCAGGACCCGGTGCCCCGGCCCGGCGTCCAGCTGCTCCAGCATGATCGCGACCATCGAGGGCTGGGACACCGAGCTGACGGTGACGCCGTCGTCGAACTTCAGCGGGACCGCCTCGTCGGCGTAGGCCGCCGGCGGCTCGAGCCCGGGCAGGAACAGGTGCCGGGGCACCTCCTCCAACGCGGCCCGCACCCGCCCGCTGTGCACGCGGCCGTCCCGGACCAGCCCGGCGACCAGGCCGGACCTGGCGTCCTCGGCGGTTGCCATGCAGCCGACGCTACCTGTGAGTGGTCGTCGTGGCCCTGACCACGTGTCTGTGACCAGGACAAGCACTCACGGGTCAGACGAGCACCAGGTCGTCGGCGTGCACCAGCTCGCGGCGCTGCTCCGGCGGCAGCTCGCGGGTCCGCCGGCCGATCATCGACGGCAGCTCGGTCGCGTCGTAGGACACGACGCCGCGGGCGATCGCCCGCCCACCCGGGGCTAGCAGCTCCACCACGTCCCCGGCGACGAAGTCGCCGGAGATCCCGTGCACCCCGGCCGCGAGCAACGAGCGCCGCCGCTTCCGGACGGCCTCGACGGCGCCGTCGTCGAGGTCCAGCGCGCCGCGGACGTCGGCGGCGTGCCGCAGCCAGAACCGGCGCGCGCCCATCCGCGCCCCGGCCGCTCGGAACGCGGTGCCGACCTTCGGGCCGTCCGGTCCGGTGTCGAGCGCGGCGGCGGCGTCCTCGGCGGAGGTCAGCAGCACCGGGATCCCGGCCGCGGACGCCATCGCCGCCGCGGTGACCTTGGTGGCCATGCCGCCGGTGCCCAGCCCGGAGCCCGGGCGGGAGATGCTGACCCCGGCCAGCTCGGCCGGGTCGGCCACCTCCCCGACCAGCGACGACGCCGGGTCGCCCGGGTGGCCGTCGTAGAGGCCGTCGACGTCGGAGAGCAGCACGAGGGCGTCCGCGCCGACGATGTGCGCGACCAGCGCGGCGAGCCGGTCGTTGTCGCCGACCCGGATCTCGGCGGTGGCGACGGTGTCGTTCTCGTTCACCACCGGCACCGAGCCGAGCTGCAGCAGCCGTTCCAGGGTGCGCTGGGCGTTGCGGTAGTTGGACCGGCGGATCATGTCGTCGGCGGTGAGCAGCACCTGCCCGATGCCTTGGGAGTGCCGGGCGAACGACGCCGAGTAGGCGTGCGCGAGCAGCAGCTGCCCGACCGAGGCGGCGGCCTGCTGGGTGGCGAGGTCGCGCGGGCGCCTGCGCAGCTTCAGCGGTGCGAGCCCCGCCGCGATCGCGCCGGAGGAGACGAGCACGACCTGGCCGCCCGTCGCGCGGCGGACCATCAGGGCGTCGACCAGCGCGTCGAGCCGGGCCGGGTCGAGCCCACCGGTGAGGCTGGTGAGCGAGGACGACCCGACCTTGACCACGACCCGGCGCGCCGCGCCGAGCGCGGCCCGGGTGGTCACGCGGTACTCGCTGCGGGAGTGCTCACTCGTCGATCTCGTGGTCGGAGGAGTACCGCGCACCGGCCGCGAGTTCGGCGTCGGACAGGTGGGCCCGACGCGCGGCGCGGGCCCGCTTGCGGTCCGACGCGCCGACCCGCTCGTTGCTCTCCAGCCGGACGTCGGTGCCGCGCCCGGTGAGCAGCGCCGCCGCACCGGCGGGAGTGGAGGGCTCCCAGTCGAAGGTGACGTCGCCGATCGTGACCGGGCAGCCGGGCACGGCGCCGGCCTTGGCCAGCGCCTCCTCGACCCCGAGCCGGGCCAGTCGGTCGGCGAGGTAGCCGACGGCCTCGTCGTTCTCGAAGTTCGTCTGCCGGATCCAGCGCTCGGGGCGCTCGCCGCGGACGACGAAGCCGTCGGAGATCTCGGTGTCCCGCTCGATGGTGAACCCGGCGTCGTCGATCGCCTTCGGACGGATGACGGTGCGGGTCGCCTCGACGACCGGCCGGGCCGCGCGCGCCGCCGCCACCCGCTCGGCCATCGCGAAGGTCAGCTCCCGCAGCCCGGCCCGGGACGCGGTGGAGATCGGGTACACCGGCCAGCCGAACCGCTCGTCGAGGTCGGCGCGGACCATGTCGACGAGGTCGGCCGCGTCCGGGACGTCGATCTTGTTGAGCGCGATCAGCCGGGGCCGCTCGTCGAGCCGCTCCCCCAGCGCGCTGGTGCCGAGCTGGTCGGCGTAGTGCGCGAGCTCGGTCTCGAGTGCCTCGATGTCGCCCACCGGGTCGCGCTCGGTCTCGAACGTCGCGCAGTCGACGACGTGCACCAGCACCTCGCAGCGCTCGACGTGCCGGAGGAACTCCAGGCCCAGCCCGCGGCCGTCGGCCGCACCCGGGATGAGGCCGGGGACGTCGGCGACGGTGAAGGTCTCGTCGCCCGCGCTGACCACGCCGAGCTGCGGGACGAGCGTCGTGAACGGGTAGTCGGCGATCTTCGGCCGGGCCGCGGACAGCGCGGCGACCAGCGAGGACTTGCCGGCACTCGGGAAGCCGACGAGTCCGACGTCGGCGATCGAGCGGAGCTCCAGGGTCAGCTCGACCTCGTCGCCGGGCTCGCCGAGCAGCGCGAACCCGGGCGCCTTGCGCGCGGCGGAGGCGAGTGCGGCGTTGCCGAGCCCGCCCCGACCGCCCTGCGCGGCCACGTACTGCGTGCCGGACCCGACGAGGTCGGCGACGATCTCGCCGTCGGCGTCGAGGACGACGGTGCCGTCCGGGACCCGCAGCTCCAGGTCCGGCGCGTTTGCGCCCTGCTTGAACGAGCCCTGGCCCTGCGCGCCGCTCTTCGCGGACGCGTGCGGGCGGTGGTGGTAGTCGAGCAGGGTGTGCACCCCGGGGTCGACGACGAGCAGGACCGACCCGCCGCGCCCGCCGTTACCGCCGTCCGGACCGCCGAGGGGCTTGAACTTCTCGCGGTGCACCGAGGCGCAGCCGTTGCCCCCGGATCCCGCGGTCGCGTGCAGCACGACGCGGTCCACGAACCGGGACATGGCGATGCTCCTCTACTCGGTCACTGAGTTACTTGATCATTGGTGACACGACGAACGGCGGGCCCCCGGATGACCGGGTGACCCGCCGTCGGCGTCGCTGTGCTGGCGGGTCGCTCAGACCTCGGCCGGCACGATGTTGACGGTCTTGCGACCGCGCTTCGACCCGAACTGCACGGTGCCCGCGGCGAGCGCGAACAGCGTGTCGTCCTTGCCCCGCCCGACGTTGACGCCCGGGTGGGTGCTGGTGCCGCGCTGGCGGATCAGGATCTCGCCGGCCTTGACGACCTGGCCGCCGAACCGCTTCACACCCAGGAACTGGGCGTTCGAGTCGCGACCGTTACGGGAGCTGGATGCACCCTTCTTGTGTGCCATGACGCAGGCTCCTCACTTACCGATCGCGGTGACCTGGACCGTCGTCAGCGGCTGGCGGTGGCCCTGACGCTTGTGGTACCCGGTCTTGTTCTTGAACTTGTGGATCCGGATCTTCGGACCCTTGGTGTGCTCGACGACGGTGGCGGTCACCGCGGTGGTGAGACCGGCGACGTCGGTGGTCACCTGGTCGCCGTCGACGAGCATCACGGCCGGGAGGACGATCTCGGCACCGGGCTCACCGTCGATCTTCTCGACGGTGACCTTGTCCTCGACGGCCACCTTGTACTGCTTGCCGCCGGTCTTGACGATCGCGTACATCGCTGACGCACGACTCCTGAACATCGGGGGCGCGACTCGCGCGCTCGGGTCTCTCACAGCTCGCACCGGTTCCCGGCGCGCACGCCACCGCCCCATAACTTGCGCACTCCAGGCGTGGCTTCTGTCGGTCAAGGGTACGCGACCCCACTGGCGGGGCCGCACTCACCCCCCGTCCTGCGGTGGTCCCGCGGGACGCGAGGCGGCCCGCCGTGCGCGGCGGGGCCGGGACACCACCGCGGCGGGTTCCGGCTGCTCCGGGGCGCCCGCGGGCGTCCCGGTGCTGTCCGGGACCGCCGGGGCGGGGTCCGGGGTCGTCGGGGCGGCCGGGGCGGCGGCGCCGTCCGTGCTCGCCGTGGTGATCACGACCGGGTCGGCGCCCTTCACCGGGGCGCCGGCGGACCGGCTCACCCGGCGGCGGCGCGGGGCCGGCTCCGCCTCCGCGACGTCGGCCGGTCCGGTCGGCTGCGCGGTCGCGGCGGCGAGGGCGCCGGCCGGTTCGGCGACGGCCGGGTCGGCGTCCGGATCCGCCGTGGGCTCCGGAGCAAGCGCCGCGTCGGCCACGGTGCTGTCCCCGGTCGCCGGTCCGGCGGGGGCCACCGTGCCGTCGGCGCTCGCCGACCCGTCGGCGCTCGCCGGGCTGCCGATGCCGGCCGGCCGGTCGTCGCCGCCCGGGCCATCGGAATCAGCCGTGGTATCGCCCGGAGTGTCGGCACCAACCGGGGTGTCGGTACCAACCGGGGTGTCGGTACCAGCCGGCGCGGAGGCGCCGTCGTCGCCGCGGGGCAGGCCGGCGGCGACCGCCGCCACCCCGGCCACGACCGAACTGGTGTCGACCGGGCGCCCGGCGTCACCGGATCCGGCCGAGCCGTTGGTCCCGGCGGCCTCGACGTCCACCCCGTCACCGTTGCCGTGCGCGGAACGCCCGTTGCCGCCGTCACCGCCACCGCCGCGCCGGCGCCGGCGGCGCCCACCGCCGTCGCCGTTGCCGTTGCTGTTGTCCTGGCCACCGTTCCCGGAGCCACCGTTCCCGGAGCCGCCGGACCCGGACCCACCGCCCTTGCCGTTCCCGCCACCGTGCTGGTGACCGCCGTCGGACGGGTCGGTGGACACGATCACGCCGCGGCCGCGGCAGTGCTCGCACGGGGTCGAGAAGTGCTCCAGCAGCCCGCCGCCGACCCGCTTGCGGGTCATCTGCACCAGGCCCAGTGAGGTCACCTCGGCCACCTGGTGCCGGGTGCGGTCGCGGGCCAGGCACTCGGTGAGCCGGCGCAGCACCAGGTCCCGGTTGGCCTCCAGGACCATGTCGATGAAGTCGACGACGATGATCCCGCCGATGTCCCGCAGCCGGAGCTGGCGGACGACCTCCTCGGCCGCCTCCAGGTTGTTGCGGGTGACGGTCTCCTCCAGGTTGCCCCCGGAGCCGGTGAACTTGCCGGTGTTGACGTCGACGACCGTCATCGCCTCGGTCCGGTCGATCACCAGCGTGCCGCCCGAGGGCAGCCAGACCTTGCGGTCCAGCGCCTTGAGCAGCTGCTCGTCGATCCGGTACTCGGTGAAGACGTCGGTCGGGCCGGTGTGCCGGTGCATGCGGTCGGCCAGCTCCGGGGCGACGTGCGAGACGTAGCCGGAGACGGTCTCCCAGGCGCCGTCGCCGGACACGATCAGCTTCGAGAAGTCCTCGTTGAACTGGTCGCGGACGACCTTGACCAGCATGTCCGGCTCCTCGTAGAGGAGCGTCGGCGCCTTCGGGGCGCCCTTGCCGGTCCGCTCGGACTTCTCCTTGACGACCTCCCACTGCGCCTGCAGCCGGCGGACGTCGCGCTCCAGGGCCTCGTGCGAGACCCCCTCGGACGCCGTCCGGATGATCACGCCGGCCTCGGCCGGGACGATCTCCTTGAGCATCTCCTTGAGCCGCTTGCGCTCGACGTCGGGCAGCTTGCGGGAGATGCCGGCGGCGCCGCCGGAGGGCACGTAGACCAGGAACCGGCCGGCCAGCGAGATCTGCGTGGTGAGCCGGGCACCCTTGTGCCCCACCGGGTCCTTGGTGACCTGCACCAGCACCTGGTCACCGGACGACAGCGCCTGCTCGATCTTGCGGGCCTTGCCGTTCAGCCCGGCGGCGTCCCAGTCGACCTCACCGGCGTAGAGCACGGCGTTGCGGCCGCGGCCGATGTCGACGAAGGCGGCCTCCATCGACGGCAGCACGTTCTGCACGCGGCCCAGGTAGATGTTGCCGACCATGCCGGCGCTGCCGACGCCGCCACCGGCGATGAAGTGCTCGACGAGGACGGAGTCCTCGAGCACCCCGATCTCGGTGCGGTCGGCCAGCTGGCGGATCACCATCTGCCGGTCGACGGACTCCCGGCGGGCCAGGAACTCGGACTCGGACAGGATCGGCGGACGACGGCGGCCGGCGTCGCGGCCGTCCCGGCGTCGCTGGCGCTTGGCCTCCAGCCGGGTCGAACCGCGGACGCCCTGCACCTGGTCGTCGGACGAGGAGGAACCGGAGTCGCTGCTCCGCGCCTCCCGCACCTTCGTGACGGTGTTCGGCGGGTCGTCGTCCGAGCGGTCCTCGGCGTCCGAGCCACCGCGGCGGCGGCGCCGGCGACGCCGCCGGGACCCGCCGGAGGACTGGTCGGACCGGTCCTGGTCCTCGGCATCGTCGGAGTCGTCGGCCGAGTCGTCGGAGTCGTTGTCCCGGTCGTCGGAGTCGGACTTCCCGGACTTCTGGGAGTCGGACGTCCCGGGGGCGGAGGTCTCGGTGTCGTCCTCGTCGGCGGTGTCGTCGCCGTCGAAGTCGTCGTCGGCCTGCTCGTCGCCGCCCTTGCCGCGACCACGTCCGCGCCGTCCACGCCGCCGGCGGCGGCGGGCGCCGTCGTCGTCGGAGTCGTCGGCGTCGGGGCCGTCGCCGGTGTCCGGGCCGTCGGCGGTCCCGGTGTCGGCGGTGTCGGCGGCCTTGTCGCCGGCGGGCTGCGGGGCCGTCTCGGCGACCGCGTCGTCGTCGCGCTTGCGCTTGCGGGTCTTGCGTCCCTTGCGGCCGCCGCCGTCACCGGAGTCACCGGTCTCGGCGGCCTCCGGCGCCGGTGCCGACGGCTGCGCCGCGGCGGGGGCGGTGGGCGCCTGGAACATCGGCACGGCGAACACCGGGGCGAGCCCGGGGCCGGCCGGCTCCGAGGCGGACGACGGCGCGGTGCCGGGGCCCTCGGGGGTCTCGGCGGCCGGGGACGGCGCGTCGACGACCTCGGGCTGGGCGGCGTCGGGCTGGGTGGCGTCGGACTGGGCGGCGTCGGGCTGGGCGGCGTCGGGCTGCGTGGCCTCGGGCCGGACCTCCTCCGCGACGGCCTTCTTCCGCGTCCGCCGCCGGGGCCTGGGCTGCTCCGCGACAGGCTCGGGGGCCGGCTCAGGAGTCGGCTCGGGGACCGGCGCCTCGGCGGCCACCTCCTCGTTCCCCGCGCCGAACGCCGCGACGACCTGCTCGGCCGTCGCACGCGTGATGTTCGACTGGACGCTGCGGACCTCGTGGCCGAGACCGGTCAGCGTGTCGAGGACGTCCTTGCTGGCCCGGCCGAGCAGCTTCGCGAGGGCGTGGACCCGCATCTTCTCCGGCAGGTCCGCAGTACCGCCCGGCACACCCGGGGGCCCGCCGGTTGCACCGGCGGGCGTGTCCTTCACTGACATTCAGCTCCTTCGCCCCCGGGCGCCTCACGTCGGAGGCGGCCGCGCAGGGACCTTGCGCGTTCTCGTTCCGCAGCTCGCGCGGGTGCGCGGTACGGCACATCGGTGTCGCTGTCCCCGCGCCAGGCGGGGGGTGGTGCCCTCGACGGCGTGGCGGCGGGAGGGGTCCCGCCGGCTCAGGATCCGGCCGGGCTCTCCCGGGTCACCGGGACCGCACCGAGCGGATCCACCAGGTCACCCCCGTCGTCGAGCAGGCCCTGCGCCAACCGGGTGGCCGTCACCGGTACCGGTGGCGTCAGGCCTGCGACAACGCCGAGTGCACTGAGCACGTCGTCGGGTCGGACGGTCGGTGTCGTCTGCCGTACGACCGCCGTCAGTATCGCACAGTCCGCCGCCGGACCCGGCTGACCCGCCGGGCCCTCGGCGGGGTCCGCGCCCGGCCCGCCGGTCCCGGCCGGGTCGACCGCGAGCGCGACCAGCGCGGCCCGCACGTCGATCTCCTTGCGCCCGGACGGTGTGACCCGGGTGACGACGACCGAGTCCCGACCGAGCAGCTCCGCGACGGCCGCCGCGACGTCCGGGTACGGGATCCCACGGATCTCCAGCCGCCAGCGTCCGGCGTCGATCCGGTCGGCCAGCGACGGCGGCGCGGCCGGGACGGCCTCGAGCACGTCGAGCCCGTCGGGCAGTACCCCGTCCATCGCCGCGCGCAGCACCTCGGGGTCGACCTCGCGGGTCAGGCCCATCTCCACGTACTCGGCCTCGCTGGCCGCACCGGTCGGTGCGGCGCCGACCCAGGACAGCCGCGGGTGCGGGCTGAACCCGTGCGAGTGCGCGACCGGGACGCCGGCCCGGCGCACCGCCCGCTCGAAGCTGCGGGCGACGTCGCGGTGCGACAGGAACCGCAGCCGTCCGCGCTTGGCGAACCGCAGGCGTACCCGCTGCACCACCGGAGGTGCCGGGTTCGCCGCCGCTCCCGCCTTCACGCGCGCCATGCCGCCAGTCTAGGAGGCCCGGGGGCGACCTCCCGCGCCGCGGCCACCAGCCGGCCGGTGAGCCTGGCCGGCTCGGGACGGAACCGGTGCACCGCCGCCACCCGGAGCAGCGCGGCCGCCGTGTACACCGCGAGGGCGTGCCCGTCGGGACGGCCGCCCGGGACGGCCGAGTACGGGTCCGGCAGCCCGAGCGCGGCCGCGCACTCCCGCGCCCGCCCGGCGGAGGTGTGCCCCTGCTCGGCGCGCAGCCGCAGGTGGGCCAGCAGGTTCCCGGCGTCGAGGGCCGGGTCGGCGGCACACAGCGTGTCCAGATCGAGCAGCCCGGTGCGGCCACCGGACAGCGCGATCACCTGCTTGTCGTGCAGGTCACGGTGGCACGGGACGGCCGGGCGGGGCCCGAGCGCGGCGAGCGCGGCCGCGACCGCCCGGGCCGGACCGGACAGCGACGAGCCGGTGAGCCGGTCGGCGTCGGCGGCCCACCGGGTGAGGACGGCGGCCTCGTCGCCCCCGGTGTGCACGGCGAGCCCGGACGGGTCGGCGTCCCGCAGCGCGGCGAGCGCCCCGACCAGGCCGGCACAGGCCTCGGCGGCCCGCCCGCCGGGGTCCCGCGCGAGCAGCGCGTGCAGCGACGGCCCGGACAGCGGTGCGAGCCGGACCGTCCCGTCGGTGAGCGGCACGGCATCGGGGATCACCGGCGCGCCCGGACGTCCGCGCACCTTCTCCCGCGCGGTGTCCAGAACGGCGACGACGCGGCCGGCCCGTCCCGGCCGCACCACCTTGAGATAGCCGCCGTCGCCGTCGCGGAGCACGGCACGCTTGCCGGGACGGTGCCCGAGCAGCACCGCGCCCGGCCGGGCCAGCGCCGGTGCCAGGTCCGGGAGCGCCGGGTCGGCGCCGTCGAGGACCTCCACCGGCCGGCGCAACCGGACCGGGAGCAGCACACCGACCACCCGGCCGTCGGCCGCGGTCGCCTCCACCGCCAGCACCGGGGCCCGGCTGCCCGGCCGGTCGATCGGCCAGGCGCGGGCCGTGCGGAGCCCGGACGGCAGGCGCCGCAGGGCACGGTCCGCGGGCGGCGCCGGGTCGGACCGGTCCGCCACCCGGGCGGCGGTCTCCTCGACCGCGTCGAGCAGCCGTCCGGTGTCGGCCTCCCAGCCGTCGCGCAGCCGTTTGAACGGCTCCGGCAGCCGCTGCAGCAGCGCGGCGAGCAGCAGCACCGGGTCGGGCTCGGGGCCCGGCCACGCGGGCCCGGGCCCGGTCAGCGCGGCCGCGGTCCACTGGGCGGCGTCCCAGCCGGGCGGGCCGACCGCGGCGCGGTCGAGGTCGAGCAGCACCGCGCGGTCGCCGTCGACGACCACCTGGTCCACCGAGAGGTCGCCGTGCACCGGCTCGACGGGATCCGGCCACGGGGCCCGGCGCAGCACGTCGAGCGCGGGCCGGGTCCGCGCCGCGCTGTCCGGGAGGATCCGGGTCAGGGCGGCGACGGCCGCCGCGGCGGCCGCGTGGACGTCTCCCCCGCGCAGCACCGGGAGCCCGGCCGGCGGGACGCAGGACCGCAGCGCCGCGAGCGCGTCGCGCACCGCGTCGCCGTCGTCCGGCCCTGGTGCACGACCGTCCACCCAGGACGACCGCACGCTGCGCCCGGTGCCGTGGACGACGGTGCCGGGCAGGTGCGGGGCCAGCGGGCCGGGCGGGTCGGTCAGCAGGTCGAGCACCGCCCGCGGCGGCGGTGCGGCGTGCCGTTTGAGCACCTCGTCGCCGGAGCGCAGCACGATCCGCCGGTCGGGGTTGTAGGCCAGCACCGACATGCCCGGCACCGGCTCCGCGCCCCGGAGCCGGAGGGCCGGATCGCGCACCGCGTCCAGCACGACGAGCCCGGTGGCGTCCCGGACGGCGCCCGGGCGCCGGGCGAGCGCGTCGGCCTTCCCGGCGTCGGCGAACGACGCCACCAGCAGGGAACGTCGGGTGCCGACCACGCCGAGCCGCAGGTTCGTGCCCGGCTTCCAGCGCAGCCGCAGCGCCACCGGGTCCCCGGCGCCGTGCCGCGCCAGCAGCCGGTCCCGGGCGGCCGGGTCGAGGATCGTGGCCGCGCCGGGCAGCGCGGCATCGACGGGGGCGCTCACCGCGCCTCCCCGGCCGGCTCGAGGCGGACGGTGGGGGCGGCCGGGCGCTCGTCGACCCGCCCCTCGGCCACGTGCAGCACCCGGTGGCAGGACGCGAGCAGCTCGTCGTGGTGCGCGACGACCAGCACGGTCCGCCCGGCGGTCAGCCGTTCCAGCGCGCCGAGCACCGCGCGCCGGGAGGCGGCGTCGAGCCCGGTGGTGGGCTCGTCGAGCAGCACGACGGGGGCGTCACGCAGGATCGCGCGGGCGATCGCGATCCGTTGCCGCTGCCCGCCGGACAGTGAGTCGCCGCGCTCGGCGAGGACGGTGTCGTAACCGTCGGGCAGCGCGCGGACGAACGCGTCGGCGTCGGCCGCGACGGCGGCGGCGCGGACCTGCTCGTCCGTGGCGCCGGGCCGGCCCATCCGGATGTTGTCGGCGACCGAGCCGTGGAACAGCACCGCCTCCTGCAGCACGACGGCGAACGAGGACCGCACCGAGGCCAGCGTGAGGTCGGTGACGTCGTGGCCGTCCAGCCGGACTGTGCCCGCCCGGGGATCGAGCAACCGCAGGAACAGCGCCAGCACCGTCGACTTGCCGGCGCCGCTGGGACCGGTCAGCCCGACCCGCTCGCCCGGGCGGACGTGCAGGTCCACCCGGCGCAGCACCGGCGGCCCGGCCCCGTGCGCGACGCTGACGGCGTCGAGGCGCAGGTCGCCGACCACCCGGCGCAGCGGCCGGGCGCCCGTCGAGTCCCGCAGGTCCGGCTCGGTGTCGAGCAGCTCGGCGATCCGTTCCCCGGACGCGGTGGCGCGGCTGATCCGGCCGGTGTACTTGGCCAGGTTGCGCATCGGCTTGAACGCCGACTTGAGGTAGCTGACGAACACGACCAGCTCGCCGAGGGTCAGCGCACCGCCGGTGACCCGCAGCGTCCCGGCGAGCAGCACCACCGCGGTGGCGGCACCGATCAGCAGGTCGGTGCGCCGTTCCAGCCCGGCGGCGAGGCGCTGTGCCCGGACCCCGGTGGTGAGTCCCTTCCGGCTGCTCGCGGCGAACCGCTGCCACAGCGGTTCCTCGAGCCGGTAGGCCTGCACGACGCGGACGGCGCCGAGGGACTCCCCGACCAGGCCGGCGACCGCGCCCTCGGCCTTGCGGGAGCTGCGGGCGGCGTCGGTGACCTCGCCTCCGGCGCGCTTCGCGCCGCGCAGGAACAGCGGGATCACGGCGAGGACGACGAGCGCGAGCAGCGGGTCCAGGATCAGCATCACCACGGTCATCCCGGCGAAGGTGGCGACGCTGGCGAGCATCGGCAGGCCCGCGGTGACGGCGACCTCCTGCAGCCGGGTGACGTCGGCGGTGAGCCGGGCGAGCAGGTCCCCGGACGGGACGCTCTGGTGGTAGCGCAGGGACTGGGCCAGCACGTGCCGGTACGCGGCGGCCCGCAGGTCCACCGTCACACGGGAGCCGACGGTCGCGAAGCAGACGGTCGCCAGGTAGGAGGCCCCGGCGCGCAGCGCGGCCGCCGCGAGCACGCCCCCGGCCGCGACCAGGGCCAGCACGGGGACGCCGAACAGCTCGCCGCCGGGGACCGGCGCCCCGGCCAGCACGGCCGGGATGACGTCGTCGATGACGATCTTCAGCGGCCACGGCTCGGCGAGCGTGGCGAGCACCTCGACCAGCACCGCGGTCAGGCCCAGCGCGATCAGCGCGCGCCGGCCGCGCAGCAGCGGCAGCAGGTGGCGCAGCGTGGCCCGCAGTGCGCTCGGCCGGGGCGGGCCCGCGGACGGGTGCGCGTCGCCGGGCGGACCCGCGGGAGGGTGCGCGCCGCCGGGCGGGGCCGCGCGGCGGCTCATGCCGCCCGCCCGGCGCCGGGCAGGGCCAGTGTCGCGTCGACGACGGCCGACCAGGACATCCGCCGTTGCGCCGCCGCCCGTCCGGCCCGGGCC
The DNA here is from genome assembly GCF_040105385.1 of Pseudonocardia nematodicida. NCBI lineage: Bacteria > Bacillati > Actinomycetota > Actinomycetes > Pseudonocardiales > Pseudonocardiaceae > Pseudonocardia > Pseudonocardia nematodicida. The sequence goes on along the minus strand of NZ_JBEDNQ010000009.1, from coordinate 240,722 downwards.
AGCCGGCCCCGCAGGGCGCGGTCGGTGCCGATCCGGTGCAGGGCGCGGGCGGTCGCGGTGACGTCGCCGGGCGGGACGAGCAGGACCTCCTCGCCGTCGCGGACCAGGCCGGGCAGGTCCGCGATCGCGCTCGCGACCGTCGGTAGCCCGGCAGCCAGGTACTCGGCGACCTTCAGCGGCGAGAAGTAGTGCTCGCCGGCCGGGTAGGGCGCGGCGGCCAGGTCGGCGGTGTGCAGGAGCTCCGGCACCACCGACGGGTCGACCCGCCCGGTGGCACGCAGCGGCACCCCGGCCCGGTCGGCGCGGCCGACCGTCGGGGCGAGCTCGGGGCCGTCACCGATCAGCAGCAGCTCCAGCGTCGCCCCGTCCGCCCGGGCCGCGGCGACGGCGTCGACCAGCAGGCTCGTGCCGTGCCAGGGACGGAAGGTGCCGGAGAACGCCACGACCAGCCGCTCCCGGTCGTCGCGGACCGGGGCCGGGAGGAACCGGCCCGGGTCGACGCCGTTCGGGACGACCGGGATCTCCCGACCCGCCGGATCGAGCGCGGCCGCCCAGTCCGCGACGGGCCCGCTGACCGCGAACGGCGCGCTCGCGGCGGCGAGCGCGCGGCGGGTGTACGCCAGCGCTCCGTCCGGATCGGACAGTGAGCGGTGCCGGCGCTGCTCGTCGACCAGCGGTGCGTTGATCTCCAGCACGGTCGGCGTTCCGGTGATGCGGGCGGCCTCCAGCGGCGCGGCGCCCCACAGCCCGTAGCGCTGGTAGACCAGCGCGACCCGGCCGGTCGCGCACAGGGCGGCGACCCGGAGCCCCGCCTGCACGTCGGCGGCGCGCTGGGCGGCCTCGCGGGTCACCGGGTCGTCGCCGGCCGGACGCGGGAGGGCGTGCAGGACGACGTCGTCCCACCCCGCGGGTACCGGACCGCCGGGCCGGGTGGTGACCAGGTGCACCTCGTGGTGGCGGGCACGCAGCTCGGCCAGCACCTCGCGGACGTGCACCGAACACCCCTTGGTGCCGAACACCGGAACCCCGGGGTCCGTGACGACGTAGACGGCGGCGTCGTTCATGCCGGCACCTCCACCGGCAGCGACGCCGGGTCCGGGGTTCGCTCGCCGCGCACCAGCCGGGCCAGCGCCGCGGCCTGGTCGGCCCGGTCGAAGCGGTCCTCGACCAGGGCCCGGGCCGCGCGGGCCAGCCGGATCCCGCGCGCCGGGTCGTCGAGCAGCACGGTGATCGCGTCCGCCAGTGCGGCCGGGTCGCGCTCGGGGACCAGCAGGCCGGTCCGGTCGTGCCGGACGGCCTCCGGGATGCCGGTGACCGTGGTCGCGACGCACGGCGTGCCGAGTGCCATCGCCTCCAGCAGGACGGTGGGCAGGCCGTCGCGGTCGCCGTCCGGCGCATGCACGCAGGGCGCGGCGAACACGCTCGCGGCACCGACGATCCCGGCGACCGCGTCGGCCGGCAGTGGTCCGTGGAACCGGACCAGCCCGGTGAGGCCGAGCTCGTCGACCTGCCGCCGCGCGGTCTCGGACAGCGGACCGGAGCCGACGACGTCCAGCGGGGTCGGCCGTCCGCGCTCACGCAGCAGCGCCATCGCGTCGATCAGGTCGGGCAGCCCCTTCTTGGCGACGAGCCGGCCCACGAAGGCGACCCGGGCCTCGCGGTCCCGCGGCTCACGGAACCGGATCGTCGCCGGGTCGAGTCCGTTGTGGACCCGGGCGACCCGGGCGGCCGCGGCACCGAAGGTGTCGGCGAGCCAGCGGGCGTTGTGGTCGCTGATCGTGACGACGTGGTGGGCCTCGGCCAGCATCGCGCGGACCGCGTCGTGGTCGACGTCGTGGTGGTAGAGGTCCTTGGCGTGCGCGGTGAAGGAGTACGGCACCCCCGCCAGCCGGCCGGCGAGCCGCGCGACGGTCGTCGCGATCGTCGCGAAGTGCGCGTGCAGGTGGGTCACGCCGGTCTCCCGCACCCACTGCGCCACGTGCAGGACCTGCACGGCGTCGGCCGGCCGCAGCGCCAGGAGCTCGGGCAGCACCCGGGGCAGCTCGGGCAGCGCGCGCTCCATCGCCTCCCACAGCGCCTCGCTGCCGGTCGGCCGCGGCACCCAGGTGACGGGCGCGCGGACCGCGGCGACGGCCGGGTGGAAACAGGGGTCGCCGGCCGGGCGGAGCGCGGCGATCGCGATCCGCTCCCCCGCCGCCTCGCGGGCGAGGATCTCCTGGACGACGAACGTCTCGGACAGCCGCGGGTAGCGCTTGAGCACGTACCCGATCCGGGGTTCAGGCCGCACGACGCGCCTCCGCCACCAGCTCGGCCGCCAGCGCCGGGACGCGGGCCAGGCCGTCGAGGTCCAGGCCGTCCCGGGGCGTGCGGGTCCCGATCGCCCCGGCCAGCCAGCGCCCCAGCAGCGCCGGGCTCAGGTCGGCGGGGTCGGCGTCGTCGACGGCGCCCAGCTCGGACAGCCGCCGGGCCCGGACGACCTGCTCGGCGCGCGGCACGGCCCGCGGCACGATCAGCGCCGGGGTGTCGGTGCCCAGCAGCTCGACGACGGTGTTGTAGCCACCCATCGCCACCACCGCGGACGCCCCGGCCACCCAGCGCGCCGGGTCCTCGCAGAAGTCGACGACGTGCAGCCCGGGCGCGGCGTGCAGGAGATCCCGGGTCCGGCCGGGCAGGTATGGCCCGGCGACGACGACCGGCGTCACCCCGGCCGTGTGCGGTGCGGCGGCGTAGGCGCGGGCCAGCGCCTCGCCGTCCTCACCGCCGCCGAGCAGGCACAGGCTGTACGGACCGGGCACCGGTCGCGCGGTCGCGGCCGGCCGGTGCCGCGGCGCCAGGTAGCCGGTGTGCCGCACCATCCGGCGGACCGACGGCGGCAGTCGCAGGTCGCCGACCGGATCGGCCACCCGCGGGTCGCCGTAGACCCAGACCGCGTCGTAGTGCTCGCGGACGATCTCGGTGGTGCGGTCGCGACGCCACTCGGTCGCCGCGACGGCGGGGGTGTCCAGCACGTCGCGCAGGCCCAGCACCGTCCGGGTACCGGCCGCGCGCAGCCGCGGCAGCGCCGCCTCCAGGTCACCGGCGAAACCGCGCGCGACCTTGTCGACGACGAGCAGGTCCGGCGCGAACGCCGGCAGCCCGGCCGCCAGGATCTCGGACCGCATACGGACGACGTCGTCGAGCGGCAGGTCCCAGCGCCGCGCCCGGTACCCGCCGTCGGCCCCCTTGGCGACCGAGGGGAGCACGAGCAGGTCGACGCCGTCGGGCAGCGGGAACCGGCCGGCCTCCGCGGCGCCGCTGACGAGCAGGACCTGCGGCCCCGGCCCGCCCTGGTCCGCGCACAGTGCCGACGCCAGCGCCAGGTTGCGGCGCAGGTGCCCCAATCCCATGGTGTCGTGCCCGTACAGCGCGATCCGGGCGCCTCGTTCGTCCATGGTGTCCACCATCGGGACGGAACATGAACGACGTCTGAGCCGTCCGTGAGGGAATCTTCATCCTGGCGTCGCCGGTGACCGACCGCGGCCTCGCCGATGATCGCCGGCTGAGGAGCGGACCGTGCGCTGACCGCATGGGATGCTCCACAACGGGTGTTCCTCTGCGGCGTCGGACGGGTGCCCTCCGCCCCGGCCGCCGCGGCGCGACTCGTGACGTTCGGCGCGACTCGTGACGTTCGATCCTGCGGCCGGGCCCGGGGGCCTGCCCGTTCCGACCGAACCGCCGAGATACGCCTCAGCGGGCCGCAGAGATCGACAATTCCCGCTCACGCGTATCTCGGCGGGGATCGTCCCGGTGTCGGGCGTTCCGTCGGGCTCGCAGCGTCACACGCCGGGGGTGATCGCCGTCAGGCGTCGGGAAGAGGTGCGTCGGCGGGGGCGCTGTCGTCGGTGTCGGGAGCGTCATCGCCGGTCGTGACATCGGCGGCATCGCCGTCCGGGACATCGTCGCCGTCGCCGTCGCCGTCGCCGTCGCCGTCGTCGCCGTCGTCGCCGCCGTCGTCGCCGCTGTCGTCGCCGCTGTCGTCCTCATCACCGCCGTCGTCGGGGTCGGAGCCATCCGCGTCATCGGCGTCATCGTCATCGCCGCCGTCATCGTCATCGCCGTCACCGGCGTCGTCATCGCCGCCGTCGTCATCACCGGCGTCGTCATCATCACCGGCGTCGTCATCACCGGCGTCGTCATCACCGGCATCGTCGTCACCGGCGTCGTCGCCGTCGTCCGGGTCACCGGCCGCGTCGCCGCCGCCCTCGTCGTCCGGAACGCCGGGACCGTCGTCCTCCCCCGGCGGGAGCGGCTCGTCTCCCGGCCCTGGCCCGTCCTCTCCGTCTCCGTCGTCCGCGGGGTCGGGCACGTCCTCGGGCGGCAGCGCCGCCGGCACCTCCGCCGGAAGGGCGGGCGCGGGCGCGGCCGGAGCCGGGGCCGCGGGAGGCGCGGGCGGGGCGGCGGGCACCGCGAGCGCGGCGGCCACGCCGCCCGCGAGGTCCGGACCCTCGGCGGCCGGACCGGCGCCCGGGGCCGCGTCCGCGGGTGCGGGTGCGGGTGCGGGCGGAGCCCCCGGAGCGGGGGCCGCGGGGAAGGTCGGCACCGGCACCTCGGTCGCCCGCTCCGGTCGCGCCGCCGAGCCTTCCGCCCGCAACCGCGCGTCGTCGTCGCCGAACCAGCCGCCGAGATAACCGCAGGTCACCGCGGCCACGAACACGGGGAACGCGATCAGCACCGCCTTGACCGTGCGGCGCCGGGAGTCGGGGAGCTCGCTCATCGTCACCTCATCCACACCGGTAGCCGACGCCGCGAACCGTCGTGATCCGTTCGGCGCCGATCTTGCGGCGGAGCTGCCGCACGTACACGTCGACCACATTGGACCCGGGGTCGAAGTCGAAGCCCCAGACCCGGTCGAGGATCTGCTCGCGGGACAGCACCTGACCGGGGTGGCGCATCATCAGCTCGAGCAGCGCGAACTCACGGGTGCTGAGGTCCACGGACTTCTCGGCGACGGTCGCGCGACGGGTGCGCAGGTCGAGGGTCACCCCGTCGACCGAGAGCACCGACGCCTCGCCCTGACCGTTGCCCGACGTCCGCAGCCGCAGCCGCACCCGGGCCAGCAGCTCCTCGAACCGGAAGGGCTTGGTCATGTAGTCGTCGGCGCCACCCTCCAGGCCCGCGACGGTGTCCCGCACCCCGTCCCGGGCGGTGAGGATGATGATCGGTATCGGGTTGCGGGCCTCGCGCAGGGCGCGCAGCACCGCGTAGCCGTCGACACCGGGGAGCCCGAGGTCCAGCACCAGCAGCGCGTACCGGCCGGTCGCCGCGTGCGCGACGGCGTCCTGCCCGTCGGCCACGACCGTGGTGTGGAAGTGGTGCGCGCGCAGGCCCTTCCCGACGAAGCGCGCGATGTGCTCCTCGTCCTCGGCGATCAGGATGTGGTCCACGCGCCCCCCTCGATCCGGTCGGTCGGGACGTCGCCGGCGCCGCCGGCCGCGCCGGGCAGCCGGATCGAGAACGTCGCACCCGCGCCGGGCCGCGAATCGAGCTCCACCCGCCCGCCGTGCGCCTCCGCGATGGCGGTGACGATCGCGAGCCCGAGGCCGGCGCCGGTGTGCAGTCCGCGGGAGCCGCCGTGCGTCGCCCCGCGGGAGAACCGCTGGAAGATCGCCTCGGCGTCGTCCGGGGTGACCCCGTGGCCGGTGTCGGCGACCCGGAAGACGACGTCGGGGCCCCGGACGACCGCACCGAGCGCGATCCGGTCGCCCGGCCCGGTGTGCTGCACCGCGTTCTGCGCCAGCTGCACCAGGGCCTGGGTGATCCGCTGCGGGTCGAGCATCGCCTCGCCCTCGGGCAGGTCGTCGATGCGCCAGCGGCGGTCGCCGAGGCGCTGCAGCTTGGCCGCGACGTCGGTGGTCAGCTCCAGCAGGTCGGTGCGGCGCGGGCTCACGAAGTCGGGTTGCTCGGACTTCGCCAGCAGCAGCAGGTCCTCGACGATCCGGCTCATCCGGTCCAGCTCGCCGCCACACAGCCGCACGACCTCCGCGCGCTCGGCGGGGTCGTCGTCGCCGAGGAGCTCCAGGTTGCCCCGGACGATCGTGATCGGGGTGCGCAGCTCGTGGCTGGCGTCGTCGAGGAACTCGCGCTGCACCCGGAACGCGCCCTCGAGCCGGTCGAGCATCGCGTTGAACTGCATCGCGAGCGCGGCGACGTCGTCGTGCCCGACGACCTCGATCCGCTGGGTCAGGTCTTCGTGGGTGATCCGCTCGGCGGCCTTGCGGACGGCGTTCACCGGCCGCAAGATCTGCCCCGCGATGATCCACGACGCCAGCGCGGCGATCAGCACCCCGCCGCCGGAGACGATCATGACGGCCCGGGTCACCGCCTCCGCCGACGCCAGGTGCGGCGTCACCTCGGAGGCGATCACGTACGTACCGGCGGGCTCGCCGGAGTCGTCGACCACCCGGACCGACGACCAGAGCACCGGTCCGGCGGATGTCTCGAGCCGGCCGCCCTCCCCGGCCTCGGCCACGATCGGCGCGATCACCTCGCGCTGCTCGGCCTCGCTCGGTGGGCGGTCGGGCTGGGTCAGCACGCGCCCGTCGCCCGCGATGCCGAACAGCAGCTCGCCGTCGTGCGGGTACTGGCGCAGCAGGTGTCCCTCCATCAGCTGCACCGCATCGACCGTCGGGGCTCCGGTGATCGGGTCGCGCCCGCTCTCGGCGACCCGGAGGAACTCCCGGGTCTCCTGGACGAGTCCGTCGTGGACGGACCGGACGGCGTCGGCCTGCAGCAGGTTGCGGACGGCCAGCCCGACGCTGAACAGCGTCACGATCAGCAGCAGCGTGCACCAGCCGACGATGCGCAGGCGGGCCGGGAGGAACAGCCGGCGGCGTACCGGTCGCGACGCGGGGCGGTCGGGGGCGCGCACGCTGGTCGCGCGGACGGTCCCCGTACCGGGCCCCGCCTGCGGTTCCGCGTCCGCGGAGTGGGGCCGGTGAACGGTCATGACCGCCGAACGGTACCCCGATGACGATCGACGCAGGGTGAGGAAACCTTCATCTACCGGGCAGGCTCCGGTCCGCCGCGCCCCGCGGCCGCGGCGAGCGCGGCGCGCACCTTCTCGAGGTCGTCGAGCCGGGTGTGCAGGATCTGCACGACGCGGTCGTCCTCGACGGCGGCATACCCGTGCACCAGCAGGTTCCGGAACCGTGCGATCTCCCGGAGATCGCTGACCAGTCTGGCAGGAAGCATTCCCGCCTCGCCCAGGACGGTGAAGACGTCGGCGTAGTCACGCGGAGTGCGCAGTCCCCCGGCGGCCACCAGGTGCCGCCCGGCGGCGATGCACGCCTCGATCGCGACCACGAACCGGTACTTGATCGCGGCGAGCACGTCCTCGTCGGCGAGCAGCTCTGCCGCGTCGCGCCGGGACAGCCGACGAAGCGCGACGATCTCGGTGCCGAGCCGGTCGAGGAGAGCGCGGAACCGGAGCGGGTCGACCACGTCAGCGTCGCCCCTCGGCGATCGCGGCGAGCAGTTCCCGGTCCAGCGGCGCGGCCCACACCTCGACGTCGTCGGCCATCCGCCCGACGAGCGACTCGTAGGCCACGCGACGCTCCTCGTCCCGGCTGAAGATCACCACGCGGTCCCGCAGGACCCTCCCGGCGAACCGCAGCTCGGCGTCGTTCAGCACGACGACCTCGATCCGTGCGAGGCCGGACTCCGCCGACAGCCGCTCCCCGACGCTCGCGGCGACCCGGTCGGCCTCGTGAGCGGGCAGCCCGTCGTCGAGGAGCACGGCGACGTCGACGTCGCTGTCCGGGCGGGCGCGGCCGGTCGCCCGCGAGCCGAAGAGGTAGGCGAAGCGGACCTCGGCGGGGATGTCTGCCGCCGCCCGCTCGGCGGCCGACCGCAGGGCGTCCGCGGTATCGGTCGGCGTGGCCGTCATGGGGCGGAGCCTACCGGCGGGCTCCGGTCCCCGACGGGGCTCAGCCCTCGCGGGGGTCCACGACCAGCAACGACTCCCCGGCCGGCCGGAACCCCGCCCGCCGGTAGAACGACGCGCTGCCCGGTGTCGGGGCGAGCATCAGCCGCCGGTACCCGCGGTCCCGGGCGTGCGCGACGACCGCCGTCAGCAGCGCCCGCGGCACCCCCGCCTCGGCGAACGCGGCCAGCACGAACGCGTTGCCGACCTGCCCGGTCCGCGCGCCGCGACCGCCGGGGCGCGGCATCTGGACCGTCTCCAGCACGTTGATCGACCCGATCGGCGTGTACCCGGCCCGGTCGCTGCCCGCCTCGGCGATCCAGAACGCCCGGCGCGGCTGCTCGACCCGCCACCAGGCGGCGAAGGCCTCCTCGAAGCCGGGGTCGGGCACCGGGCGTCCGGCGCGTTCTTCCAGCCACTCCCGGCGCAGCCGGGCGAGCCCGGCGACGTCGCGCTCGTCGGCGACCCGCACCCTCAGCCGACGGCCGCCGAACTCCCAGGCCGACCCGGCGGCGTCACCTGCCGTCGTGGGGTCGGGGATCGAGGACAGGCCCTGCTCAGGCACCGGGGCCCGGGACCGCGGAGGTGCTACCGGCCGCGGTCGGGTTCACCACCGTCAGCGGCAGCAGTGTGGTCCCGCTGGGGCCCACCTCGATGTCGGTGCCGGTGGAGGGGCACACGCCGCAGTCGAAGCAGGGGGTCCAGCGGCAGTCGTCCTGCTCGCGGCCGTCGAGCGCCTCCTGCCAGTCCTCCCAGAGCCAGTCCCGCTCCAGGCCGGAGTCGAGGTGGTCCCACGGCAGGATCTCGTCCCGGCCGCGCTCGCGGGTGGTGAACCAGTCCAGCGACACCCCGGCCGGCTCCAGCGCCGCCGCCGACGAGGAGACCCAGCGGTCGTAGGAGAAGTGCTCCGACCAGCCGTCGAACCGGCCGCCGTCGCGCCACACCGTCTCGATCACCGCGCCGACCCGCCGGTCGCCCCGGGCGAGCAGTCCCTCGATCAGCGAGGGCTCGCCGTCGTGGTAGCGCATGCCGATGTTGCGGCCGATCTTCCGGTTCGAGTTCACCGCCTCGCGCAGCTTGCGCAGCCGGTTGTCGACGACCTCCGGGCTGGTCTGCGACGCCCACTGGAACGGCGTGTGCGGCTTCGGCACGAACCCGCCGATCGAGATCGTGCAGCGGACGTCGTTGCGGCCGGACGCCCGCCGGCCCGCCTCGATCACCCGGTAGGCCATCCCGGCGATCTCCAGGACGTCCTCGTCGGTCTCGGTCGGCAGCCCGCACATGAAGTAGAGCTTGACCTGCCGCCAGCCCTGGGCGAACGCCTCCGAGCAGGTCCGGATGAGGTCGTCCTCGGAGACCATCTTGTTGATCACGCGGCGGATCCGCTCGGACCCGCCCTCCGGAGCGAAGGTCAGGCCGGAGCGGCGGCCGTTGCGGGAGATCTCGTTGGCCAGGTCGATGTTGAACGCGTCGACCCGGGTGGACGGCAGCGACAGCGAGGTGTTGGTGCCCTCGTAGCGGTCGGCGAGCCCCTTGGTGACCTCGGCGATCTCCGAGTGGTCGGCGGAGGACAGCGACAGCAGGCCGACCTCGTCGAACCCGGACGAGCGCACGGCGGCGTCGACCATCTCGCCGATCCCCTGCAGCGACCGCTCCCGCACCGGGCGGGTGATCATCCCGGCCTGACAGAACCGGCAGCCGCGGGTGCAGCCGCGGAAGATCTCCACCGACGCCCGCTCGTGCACCGTCTCGGCCAGCGGGACCAGCGGCTTCTTCGGGTACGGCCACTCGTCGAGCTCGATGGTGGTGCGCTTCTGCACGGTGGCGGGGACGCGGTCGTCGGCCGGGGTCACCGCGGTGATCGCGCCGTCGTCGCCGTAGGAGACGTCGTAGAGCGAGGGCACGTAGCAGCCCGGCGTCGACGACAGCCGGACCAGCAGCTCACGACGCCCGCCGGGGCGGCCCTCCGCCTTCCAGTCCCGGACGACGTCGGTGATGTCCCCGACGACCTCCTCGCCGTCGCCGAGCGCCGCGACATCGACGAAGTCGGCGACCGGCTCCGGGTTGAACGCCGCGTGCCCACCGGCGACGACGACCGGGTGCGTCTCGTCCCGGTCGCGCGCGTGCAGCGGCATGCCGGCCAGGTCGAGCGTGGTGAGCAGGTTCGTGTAGCCGAGCTCGGTGGAGAACGACACGCCGAGCAGGTCGAAGGCTCCCACGGGGTGGTGGGCGTCGACGGTGAAGGCGGGGACGTCGTGCTCACGCATCAGCGCCTCGAGGTCGGGCCAGACCGCGTAGCAGCGCTCGGCCAGCGCGTCGCCGCGCTCGTTCAGGACCTCGTAGAGGATCTGGACGCCCTGGTTGGGCAGGCCGACCTCGTAGGCGTCCGGGTAGAGCAGGGCCCACCGGACGGCCGCGGAGTCCCACGGCTTGACCTGGGAGTTCCCCTCACCGCCGACGTACTGCACCGGCTTGGAGACGCGGGGCAGGATCGGCTCCAGGACAGGGAAGACGGAGGTGGGTGCCACGCTGCGCCAGGGTAGCCGCGTCCGGAGCACGCCGATCGTGTGGGGCGGGGTAGACAGTGCCACTGCCTCGCCCCCGACCGCCCCACCGCCCCACCGCCCGACCGCCCGCCCCCGACCGCTCAGTGCACGACCGGCCCGCTGCCCGGTGAGGGCGGCGCCGTCCGCGGCGACGGGCGCCCGCTGACGGCGGGGGCGCGGCGGCGCCTGACCGCGGCCACGAGCAGCACGGCACCGAGCACGGTCCCGAACTGCAGCAACAGCAGGTCGCCGATCCCGGGGCCCATCATCCGGTAGGCCGAGTTCGGGTCCACCAGCGCGTACAGGCTGCCCAGCAGGAAGACGGTACCCGCCGTCGCCGGTGTCGCCGGCGACCGCCCGGCCTGCGCGGCGAGGACTCCGACCACCGCACCTCCGGCCAGCATCAGGGCCGCCCCGGGGTACAGGTACGAGTGGTCGAGCAACGCGGCCCCGCGCCGCACCCGCTCGGTCCCGGCCCCCATCAGGGCCACCGCGACCACCGCGCCCAGCAGCCCCGCGGTCATTCCCGCCACCCGCATGCCGTCTCCCCCGGATCCGTCCGACCTGGACGAACACCGACGCTAATGGATCACGGGCGGGTGCGGGTCGCTTTCCGGCGACTCGGTCGGTCGCGACCGCGCGGCCCGGGGCGGCACCGGTCAGCGTCTCCCGTCCGGCAGCGCCAGCCGGTTGATCGTCCCCAGCACCTGCAGGTACTGCTTCCACAGTGGACCGGTCGTGTACTCGAGCCCGTACTCGGCGCACAGCTCCCGCACCTCGGGCGCGATCTCGGCGTAGCGGTTGCTGGGCAGGTCCGGGAACAGGTGGTGCTCGATCTGGAACGACAGCTGGCCGGTCATCAGGTGGAAGGTCCGGCCGCCGTCCAGGTTCGCCGAGCCCATCAGCTGCCGCACGTACCACTCGCCGCGGCTCTCGTCCTCCAGCTGCTCCTCGGTGAACTGCACCGCCCCGGTCGGGAAGTGCCCGCAGAAGATGACGGCGTGCGTCCAGAGGTTCCGGACGACGTTCGCGGTCACGTTGCCCGCCAGCACCGGCAGAAAGTACGGCCCGGCCAGTGCCGGGAACGCGAGGTAGTCCTTGAACACCTGCCGCCCGGTCTTGCGGCCGATCGACTTGATCTGCTGCCACACCCGCGACCAGGGCTTCTCCCCCGCGACGAGCTTCTCGACCTCCAGGTCGTGCAGCGCGACGCCGTACTCGAAGACGATCGACAGCAGGAAGTTGTAGAGCGGGTTGCCCAGGTAGTACGGCCGCCAGGGCTGCTCCTCGGACAGCCGCAGGATGCCGTACCCGACGTCGCGGTCCTTGCCGACGACGTTGGTGTAGGTGTGGTGCTGGTAGTTGTGCGAGTGCTTCCACTCGGCCGCCGAGGAGACGTTGTCCCACTCCCAGGTCGACGAGTGGATCTCCGGATCGCGCATCCAGTCCCACTGGCCGTGCATGACGTTGTGCCCGATCTCCATGTTCTCCAGGATCTTGGCGATCGAGAGCATGGCGGTCCCGGCGATCCAGGCCGGGGGCAGGACGCCGGCGAACAGCAGCGCGCGCCCGCCGACCTCCAGCGCACGCTGCTTGCGGATCACCCCGCGGATGTAGGCGGCGTCCGAGGCGCCGCGCTCGGCCAGCACCCGGTCGCGGATCGCGTCGAGCCGGCGGCCGAGCTCCTCGATCTGCCCGGCGGTGAGGTTCGTGGTGGCCTCGACGTCCTCCCGGCGGGTGGAGGGGACGAGCTCCAGCACCGGACGCTGCGGGTGCTGCTCACGACCGGTCTCCTCCGGCCCGGGCTCGACGGCGACGGGACGGTCCTGGGTGGCAGTCATGGTGACCTCCTCGGATCGGGGGCGGGAGTGCCGATGCGGGCGGGCCCGCAGGCGGAGTTGATGCAGGTCTGGACGAGGTCGCCGGGTTCGCCGTGCGCCTCGCCCGTGCGCAGGTCACGGACCCGGCCCTCGCGCAGCGGCAGCACGCAGCCGAAGCAGATCCCCATCCGGCAGCCGTGCGGCATCAGCTTCCCGGCGGCCTCGCCGGCTTCGAGCAGGCTCTGGCCCGGCGCCACCTCGACCTCGGTGCCGTCGAGGTCGACGGTGCCGCCGGTGCCCTCGGCCTCCCGGGCGGGCGGGGTGAAGCGTTCGGCGACGACGCCGTCCCAGGCCTCGTCGAGGGCGTCGAGCAGCCCGGCCGGGCCGCAGGCGTGGACGGCGCGGTCGGCCCGGTCCGGGACGGCGGCGTCCAGCGACTCCGGGGTCGGCCGCCCGCTGACCGCGGTGTGCCGCAGCACCACCCGCAGCGACGGGTGCCGCTCCGCGAGCCCGGCCAGCTCGGCGGCGAAGATCGTGTCCGCACGAGTACGGGCGGTGTGCACCAGCACGGTGTCCGGGATCCGGCCGCGCTCGTCGAGGGTGCGCAGCATGCCCATCACCGGGGTGATGCCGCTGCCCGCGGTGACGAACAGGAGCTTGGCCGGCAGCGGGTCCGGCAGCGTGAACTCCCCGGCCGCCTGCTCCAGGTCGACGATCGTCCCGATCGGCAGGTCCCGGACCAGCGTCGGCGAGACGGTCCCGTCGGCCACCTCCTGCACGGTGATCGTCAGCCGGTCCGCCGACTCCGGCGACGAGAGCGAGTAGCTGCGGCGGTACCGGACGCCGTCGACGTCGACCCCGACGCCGACGTACTGCCCCGCCCGGTGCCCGGCCCACAGCCGGCCCGGCTCGATCGTCACCGAGACCGCGCGGCCGGTCTCGCGACGACGGGCGACGACCCGGCCCCGCAGCGTGCGCGTCGACCACAGCGGATCGATCATGGTCAGGAAGTCCTCGGGCAGCAGCGGCGTGGTGAGCACGCGCGCGGCGGACAGCAGGCGCCGGGGCGTTCTCGGTGCCGCGGGTCGGATCATGACATCAACTCTGCGCGTATTGATGTCACATGGCAAGTGCAGCTAGCCGGAGTCTCGTGTCACATCGACCCCTGCTAACCTCAGTGTCATGACGGAGGGAGTCCCGACCCCCGACGATCCGGACGGCTGGCTGACGATCGACGAGCTGGCCCGCGCCAGCGGCGTCACCGTCCGCAACATCCGCGCCTACCAGGCCCGCGGCCTGCTCCCTCCGCCGCAGGTCAGGGCCCGGACCGGGTACTACGGGCCCGGCCACGCCGCCCGCCTGGAGCTGATCAAGGACCTGCAGGACGAGGGCGTCAAGCTCGACACGGTCAAGAAGCTGCTCGACACCACGGGCGGTTCCACCGAGCAGGTCGTGCAGTTCATCCGCACCGTGCGGGCGCTGTTCGCCCCCGAGGACCGGCAGATGGTGCAGCTGGCCGAGCTCGCCGAGCGGTACGAGACGACCGACGCCGGGCTCGCGAAGCGCGGGGTCAAGATGGGCCTGCTGCGCGAGCTGGGCGAGGACACCTACGAGGAGATCAGCCCGCGGCTGATGAACGCCGCCGCGGAGCTGACCGGCCTGGGGATCCCGATCGGCCGCTCGCTCGACGTCGTCGAGCAGCTGCGCAAGCACGCCGACGGCGTCGCGAAGCTCTACGTCGACCTGTTCCTCGGCGAGATCTGGCAGCCGTTCGACGCCGAGGGCCGGCCCGACGACCAGTGGCCCCGGGTCTACGAGACGATCGAGCGGATGCGGCGGATCTCCGGCGAGGTGATGATCGCGGTCCTCGAACTGGCCGTCGCGGAGCGGGTGGACGTCACCTTCGGCCGGGACATCGTCCGCAATGTGCGCACCACGAGCGCACCCCCGCCGGACGCCTGAGGCCCACCCTCGAGGGGTACGGCAGGATCGTCGCCGGAAGATCGAACAGCGATCGGGTGCCGCTCGAGGAGCGGGGTGTCAGCTCAGCAGCCCGGCGGTACGCAGCGCGGCCCGGACATCCTCGTGGTGCCATTCGTCGAGCGGCACCAGCGGCAGCCGGATCCCGCCCGGCATCAGCCCCAGCTCGGCCAGCGCCCACTTCACCGGAATCGGGTTCGGCTCGGAGAACAGCGCGGAGTGCAACCCGGCCAGGTCGGCGTCCAGCGCGGACGCGGTCTCGGCGTCCCCCGCGACGGCGGCCTTGCACATCCGGGCCATCGTCTCCGGCGCGACGTTGGCGGTGACCGAGATGTCGCCGTGGAAGCCGGCCAGCATCGACGCGCGGGCGGTGCCGTCGTCGCCGGAGTAGAGCGCGAAGTCGGTCAGGCCCAGCGCGACGAGCTCGCGGACCCGGTCCAGGTCGCCCTTGGCCTCCTTGAGCCCGACGATGTTCGGGATCTCGGCGAGGCGGGCCACGGTCGAGGGCAGCATGTCGCAGGCCGTGCGACCGGGGACGTTGTAGAGGTACTGCGGGATGTCGACGGCCTCGGCGACCCGCTTGAAGTGCTGGTAGAGGCCTTCCTGCGGCGGCTTGTTGTAGTACGGCGTGACCAGCAGCGCGCCGTCGGCACCGGCCGCGCGGGCGGCCCGGGTGAGGTGGATCGCCTCATCGGTGGAGTTCGCGCCGGTCCCGGCGATCACCGGGACCCGGCCGTTGGCGACCTCGATGGTCCGGCGCATCACCTCGGTGTGCTCGAGCACCGACAGGGTGGACGACTCCCCCGTGGTGCCGACCGAGACGATCGCGGAGGTCCCCGCGTCGATCTGGCGCTCCACCAGCTCGCCGAGTGCCTTGTGCTCGACCTCGCCGTCCTCCCGCATCGGGGTCACGATCGCGACGATGCTTCCGGTGATCACGGCTGGCCTCCCTGGTTCGACCCGGTGGTGCGGGCCGACGGTAGCAAGGCCCCGAGCGGGGTCGGTGAGGGTCAGCCCAGGGCGAGCCGCAGCGGCTGCACCGACCGCCCGATCCGCCGCGCAGCCTGCACCGCGACCACGGCGGCCGCGATGGCGGCGACGGCGGTGACCGCGATCGGCCGGTCGTTCGCGACGATCCCGACCAGCGCCCACACGACGGCGGCGGCGAACCCGGCGAACCCGGCGGACGAGCCGATCACCGACAGCACGACGGCGGTCAGGATCACCAGCAGCAGGATCGCCCCGACCTGCGGCAGCACGCCCTCGGCCGGCAGGCCGACCGACACCCCGGCGGCCATCAGGCCGAGGACCAGCGCCACCGACGACCACCCCAGGTAGATCGACAGCGGCAGCCGGAACGCGAGCTGCTCGGTCAGGTCCTGGGCGTGGTCACGGGACAGCCGGGAGTAGGTCACCGCGAGCGCGACGACGAGCGCGATCAGCAGCAGCTCCGCGGTGACCACCCAGCGGTGCGAGAACGCCAGGATCCACAGCGCGTTCGCGACTGCGGTCGCCGCCAGCCACCAGCCGACCCGGCGGTGGATCGCGCGTCCGCGCTGGCCGGGCAACAACGCGTAGACCGCGTAGACGACGAACCCGAGGTAGATCAGGCTCCAGATCGAGAAGGCCCAGCTCGCCGCCAGTAGCGGGGTGTCCACGGACCGGGCGACCTCCCCGATCGCGGAGCCGGCGAGGGCGGCGACCAGGACCTGGAGGATCGCCAGCAGTGCCACGACCACGCTCCGGATCAGGTCCGCCGTGGTGGGGTGCGGGGTGAGCACGGTCATGGTGCACATGGTGGCGCGCCGCGGCCGCTCGGGCCATCCGGCGGGCGGGGGTCGTCGATCACCCCGCCCAACCGGGCGACGGTCGGAGGACGCGGTGGAACAGGTGCACGTCGCGGGCGTCGTCCGGGGACAGCCGGACCCCGCCCGGGAGCCGGCCGTACTCGACGAAGCCGCGGGCGGCGTAGAAGCCGGGCAGCGGTGTCCCGCCGCGGGCGCCGAGCGTCACCATCTCGACGCCCATGTCCCGCGCCTCGGCGACGGCGGCCTCCAGCAACGTCGTGCCGATCCCCCGGCCCTGCGCGCCGGGGTGGACCATCAGCCGTTGCACGTCGGCGCGGTGCGCCGCGATCCCGGTGCCCGGGACCACGAACACCGTGCCCACCGGGTCGGTGTCGTCGCCGAGCACGAGCATCCGCGCGCCACCGGTCCGGACCTCGTCGACGGTGGCCACGGCCAGGTCCCGGATCTCCTCCGGGTCCCAGCCGGGCACGAAGTCGACGGCGCCACCGGCCTCGGTGACCGCGATCCAGAGCTCGGCGAGCGCGCGGGCGGCGTCCGGGCGCGGGTCGGCGACCCGGTGCGGGAGTTCGACCCCCTCCGTGACGCCGACCTGCGCGGTCACAGCCCGGGGAACCAGAGCTTGATCTCCCGGTCGGCCGACTCCGGGGAGTCCGAGCCGTGCACGAGGTTGGAGCCGGTCTCCAGGGCGAGGTCGCCGCGGATGCTGCCCGGGGCGGCCTTCTCCACCGGGTCGGTGCCACCGGCGACCTGGCGCCACGCGGCGATCGCACGCGGCCCCTCGACGACCGCGGCCAGCACCGGGCCGGAGGTGATGAACTCCAGCAGGCTCTCGAAGAAGGGCTTGCCGTCGTGCTCGGCGTAGTGCTGGGCGGCCAGCTCGCGGTCCACCGTGCGCAGTTCCAGGGCGACCAGGTCGAGGCCCTTGCGCTCGATCCGGGAGATCACCTCACCGACGAGCTTGCGCTGGACACCGTCGGGCTTGACCAGGACGAGAGTGCGTTCAGTCACGGGCGTCAGGGTAGGAGACGGTGGGTGATCGGCCCGCCGCGGGTGCGGGTCAGCCGTCCTGCTGCTGCGACGGCAGCGTCCCGGCCGCCATCCGCCGGGCCACCTCGCGCCGCATCCACACCAGGATCGCCCACACGATCCCGAAGGTGACCGCGACGATCGCCAGCGACGGCAGGAACACGATCGCCGCGACCAGCAGCAGCGCCTGCAGTCCCAGCGCGGCGTGCAGCCCCCACGGGCGCCGCTGCAGACCGGAGGCGACGATCATCGCCACCGCCAGGCCGGTGATCACGCCGAGGCCCAGCGCGGTCGAGCCGCTGCCGAACCGCGGGAGCACCAGCAGGGCGAGCAGGACGACGATCGCCTCGAGGATCAGTGTCGCCGCGAACACCCCGCGCGCACCCTTCATCGGGTCGGTGGGCGGCGGGCGCACGCCGTCGGGGACGCCGGGGATGCGGTCGCTCACTCGGGCTCCTTGCCGAACAGGGCGCGGGCCTCGCCGGCCGTCACGACCGACCCGGTGACGACGACGCCGACACCGGACCCGCCCGCCTCCTCGGCGATCTCCGCGGCCTGTTCGACGGCCTCGCGCAGCGACGGCTCGACGCTGACCCGGTCCGACCCGAAGACCTCGGCGGCCAGCGCACCGAGGGCGTCCGGGTCCATCGCCCGCGGCGAGGAGTTGGTGGTCACGACCACCTCGTGCAGGACCGGTTGCAGGCCCTCCAGGATGCCCCGCGCGTCCTTGCCCTCCAGCACGCCGAGCACCCCGACCAGCCGGGTGAACCGGAAGTCGGCGGTGAGCGCGGTGGCCAGGGCCTTCGCCCCGGCCGGGTTGTGCGCGGCGTCGAGCAGCACGGTCGGGGTGTCCGGCCCGCCCTGTACCGGTTCGAGCCGGCCCGGCGACCGGATGCCGGCGAACGCGGCGCGCACGGCGTCGGGATCCAGCGGCTGCGCCGTTCCCGCGCCGACCAGCGCCTCGGCCGCGGCCAGCGCGACCGCCGCGTTCGACGCCTGGTGCTCGCCGTGCAGCGGCAGGAAGATCTCGTCGTAGCGGCCGGACAGGCCCTGCAGCTCCAGGCGCTGCCCGCCGACCGCGATCTCGCGCTCCCGCACACCGAACTCGGCGCCCTCCCGGGCCACCTGCGCGCCGACCTCGGCACAGCGTTCGATGAGGACCTCGGCCACCTTCTTGTCCTGCGCGGCGAGCACCGCGACCGAGCCCTCCTTGATGATCCCGGCCTTCTCCCGGGCGATGCCGAGCACGTCGTCGCCCAGGTAGTCGGCGTGGTCGACACCGATCGGGAGGATCACGGCCACGTTCGCGTCGGCGACGTTGGTGGCGTCCCAGCGCCCGCCGAGCCCGACCTCCAGCACCGCGGCCTCGACCGGGGCGTCGGCGAACGACGCGAACGCCATCGCGGTGAGGATCTCGAACTTGCTCAGCGCCGGCTCGTCACCGCGCGCGGCATCGACCAGCTCGGCCAGCGGCTCGACCTCGCGGTACACCGCGACGTAGCGCTCCGGGCTGATCGGCCGGTTGTCCAGGTTGATCCGCTCGGTGGCCCGCTGCAGGTGCGGGCTGGTGTACCGGCCGGTGCGCAGGCCCACCTCGGTGAGCAGCGCGTCGATCATCCGCGAGGTCGAGGTCTTGCCGTTGGTGCCGGTCAGGTGCACCACCGGGTAGCCGCGCTGGGGTTCGCCGAGCGCGTCGCACAGCGCGGTGATCCGGTCCAGCGACGGCTCCATCCGCGACTCGGGCCAGCGCCGGTCCAGGGCCGCCTCGACGGCGAGGAACTCGGCGTACTCGGCCACCGAGGTCTGGGCGGGTACGACGTCCGGGGTGTCGCCGCCGCGGATCTCGTCGAGGACGGCCGCGATCACGGCCTCCTGCGCGTCGCGCTCGGCGGGCTCGTCGTCCCGGGACGCGGCGTCCGAGCGGTCCGGGCCGTCCCGGTCCCCGTCCCCGTCCCCGTCCCCGTCGGAGCCGGTCCAGTCGGAACCGGCTCCCCCGTCGCCGGCGGGATCGGTGTCGCCGACCTCGTCGTCGGTGTCCGTTCCGGCCGGACGGCGCCCCGTCCGGCCGGCGGGACCACCGTCGACGGCATCGGGGTCGTCACCGGAATCGTCGCCGAAGCCGCCCTCGGCCCAGCGGTCCCCGCCGTAGGTCGGCGAGTCCTCCTCGTCGAACTGGTCGTACTCCCTGGACATGCGGTACTCAGGCCTCCGGCAGCGCGGCCAGCCGCGCCGCGATCCGCTCGATGTCCGCCAGCGCCGTGGCGTGCCGGGACCGGATCCCGTCGACGACCTCGGCGGGCGCCTTCTCGGTGAACTTCGGGTTGTTCAGCTTCTTGTCCGCCTGGTCGCGTTCCTTCTCGGCGACCGCGAGGTCCCTGCCGAGCCGGGCCCGCTCGGCGGCGACGTCGATCGCGCCGGAGGTGTCCAGCTCGACCGTGACGGGCCCGCCCGTGGTCGCGACCTCGAAGGTGGCGGTGGCCGAGAAGTCCTCGCCCGCCTCGTCGAGACGGTTCAGGAACCGCAGCGACCGCTCGTGCGCGGCGAGGCCGGCCTCGGAGAGACCGACCAGCCGGGCCGCGACGGACTTGCGGTCCGGCAGGCCCTGCTCGGTGCGGAACCGGCGGACCTCGGTGATCACCTTCTGCGCGTCGGTGACCCGCGCGGACGCGGCGGGGTCGACCGGGGCGCCGGTGCCGTCCGCGGTCGGCCAGGGCGCGGTCACGACGGTCTCCCGGCCGGTCAGCGCGGTCCACAGCGCCTCGGTGACGAACGGGGTGATCGGGTGCAGCATCCGCAGCAGCGCGTCCAGGACGTGGCCGAGGACCGCCTGCGTCCCGGCCTCGGTGGCGGGGTCTGCGCCCGTACTCGTTCCGCTGTCGCTGCTCTCGGTGAACTGCGTCTTGGCCAGCTCGACGTACCAGTCGGCCAGCTCGTCCCACGCGAAGTGGTAGAGCCCCTCGGTGGCCTTGGCGAACTGGTAGGCGTCGAGCAGCGCGTCGGTCTGCGAGCGGACCTCCGCCAGCCGGCCCAGGATCCAGCGGTCGGCGTCGGTGCGGTCCGCCTCGGCGGGCAGCGGCGCGTCGGCGGTCGCGCCCTTGGCCAGCGCGAACCGGGTGATGTTCCACAGCTTCGTGGTGAAGTTGCGCGACGCCGCGACCCAGTCCGACGACAGCGACATGTCGGTGCCCGGGTTGGAACCGCGGGCGATGGTGAACCGCAGCGCGTCGGCGCCGTAGGTGTCCATCAGGTCGAGCGGGTCGATGACGTTGCCCTTGGACTTCGACATCTTCTTGCCGTGCTCGTCACGGATGAGCCCGTGCAGGTAGACGTCGGCGAACGGGGACCTCCCCATCGCGTACGTCCCGAACATCATCATCCGGACGACCCAGAAGAACAGGATGTCGTAGCCGGTGACCAGCACCGAGTTCGGATAGTACTTCCGGAGGTCCGGGGTCTCGTCCGGCCAGCCGAGCGTGGAGAACGGCCACAGTCCGGAGGAGAACCAGGTGTCGAGGACGTCGGAGTCCTGCCGCCAGCCCTCGCCGGACGGCGGCTGCTCGTCCGGCCCGACGCAGACGACCTCGCCGTCCGGGCCGTACCAGACCGGGATCCGGTGCCCCCACCACAGCTGACGGCTGATCGTCCAGTCGTGCATGTTGTCGACCCAGTCGAAGAAGCGCTTCTCCTGCTCCTTCGGGTGCAGCACGGTCTCCCCGGACCGGACCGCGTCCCCGGCGGCCCGGGCCAGCGGTTCGGTCCGGACGAACCACTGCAGGCTCAGCCGCGGCTCGATCGGGACGCCGGTGCGCGAGCAGTGCCCGACCGAGTGCAGGTAGGGCCGCTTCTCGGCGACGATCCGGCCCTCGGCGGCGAGCTCCTCACGGATCGCGCGGCGCGCCTCGAACCGGTCCATGCCGTCGAACCGGGTGCCGGAGCCGGAGATCGTGCCGGTCTCGTCCATGATCGTCGGCATCGGCAGGTCGTGCCGCTTCCCGAGCTCGAAGTCGTTCGGGTCGTGCGCCGGGGTGATCTTGACGGCGCCGGAGCCGAACTCCGGGTCGACGTAGTCGTCGGCGACGACCGGGATCTTCCGGCCGGTGATCGGCATCTCGATCTCGGTGCCGACCAGGTGGGCGTAGCGCTCGTCGCCGGGGTGGACCGCGACGGCGGTGTCGCCCAGCATCGTCTCGACCCGGGTGGTGGCGACGACGACCGAGGCGTCCCCGTCCCCGTAGCGCATGGAGACGAGCTCGCCCTCGACCTCCGCGTGGTCGACCTCGATGTCCGAGATCGCCGAGCGCAGCGCCGGGGACCAGTTGACCAGGCGCTCGGCCCGGTAGATCAGCCCGTCGTCGTACATCCGCTTGAAGACCGTCGAGACGGCACGGGACAGGCCCTCGTCGAGGGTGAAGCGCTCGCGGGACCAGTCGACCCCGTCGCCGAGGCGCTCCATCTGGCCCAGGATCGAGCCGCCGGACTCGGCCTTCCACTCCCAGACCTTCTCGACGAACGCCTCACGGCCGATCGCGTGCCGGTCGGGCTCACCGGCGGCGGCCATCCGGCGCTCGACGACCGACTGGGTCGCGATGCCGGCGTGGTCCATACCGGGGAGCCACAGCGCGTCGTAGCCCTGCATCCGGCGCCGCCGGGTCAGGACGTCGATCAGCGTGTGGTCCATCGCGTGGCCCAGGTGCAGGCTGCCGGTGACGTTCGGCGGCGGGATGACGATGCAGAACGGCGGCTTGTCCGACGACGGGTCGGCCTGGAAGTACCCGCGCTCGACCCAGCGGCGGTACATGTCGCCCTCTACCTCGCCCGGGGTCCACTTGGCGGGCAGGTCGGCGGTACGCGCTGGCAGGGTCTCGGTCACATGTCAAGTCTACGAGTCGCCACCGACAGTTTTCCGGGCCCCTCAGCCGTGGAAGTGCGCCTTCGGGATGACCCCGTGGACGCCGACGGTCCGGTCCACCACCTGTGAGACGGCGAAGTCCGCGGCCGCGGACAGGTAGGCGTAGCCGGTGGCCCGGTCCATCCCCTTGTCCGCCTCCAGGAAGTCCAGCGCGTTGACCACGGCGCGACGCATCGCCACGTTCAGGTCGGTGCCCTGCCCGTCGACGACGCCGTCGGGGTCGGAGAGCCCGATCGGCAGCCACGCGTCGGGGGTCTCACCGAACGGGTAGCCGAAGGCGACCGACGGCGCCGTCCCCTCCCCCGGCCGGCAGACGGTCAGCCGGAACGTGGCCCGCAGCGACCCCTCCAGCGCGGTGAGCGCCACCTCGCCGTCGCCCATCGCCAGGTGCGGGTCGCCGACGTAGAACAGCGCCCCCTCGGATCGGACCGGCAGGTAGAACGCGGAGTCCTCGCCGAGCAGCCGGATGTCGATGTTGCCGCCGCCCAGCGTGGGCGGGATCGAGTTGAGCTCCGGCGCGTTCTCGGCGCCGCCGGGCAGGTGCGCGACGCCCATCGTCCCCATGAAGGGCCGCAGCGGGAAGCTCACCTCGTTCCCGTCGCCGAACGGCATGACGCCGTGCAGCGCGCCGTCCTTGCCCGGCCGGACCGAGGTGAAGATCGAGACATTCCCCTGCCGCACCGGGTCGCCGAGGGCCCGGCCGTCGGTCGCGACCGGGGGCATCACCTCGTCGAGGGTGATCCCGGCGGGCGGACCGCCGTCGCGGGTGCGGGCCAGCGCGCCCTTGCCGTGCCGGCTGGAGACGACGCCGTAGGGCACCCGCGGGACCGCGGCCAGGGTCTCGATCTTCAGGACGTCCCCGGGGCGGGCGCCCTCGACGAAGATCGGGCCGGTGATGACGTGCGGGCCGTCGGTGTCGAAGTCGCGCGGGGTGCGGCGGTAGTCCCGGGCGATCGCCACCGCGTCCGACAGCACCCCGTCCGCGGCCACGCCACGCTCACCGAACCAGGCGACCGGGTCCCGGCCCTGGTCCTCCAGGATCCCCTCGTGCGAGACGGTGTCGATGGTGACGGTCTGTCCGGATCGGACGGTCAGCACGGGTTCGGCGCCGATCGCCGGGACGTAGCCCCACCGGACGGCGTCCGGGGTGGAGTCGAGGTAGTGGTCGCCGGTGATGTCGCCCTGCCCGGGCTGCAGCGGCCCGCCGGGCACCGGGGTGCCGGTGGTGGCCAGGGCGGGGGGCGCGGCGGCCAGGCCGGTGCAGGCGGCGAGCCCGCCCCCGGCGGTGACGGCGGCGGCGGCGCGCAGGAAGTCGCGGCGGCCGAGTGCGGAGATCAGGGAGCGGACGTCGGGGGCGGACATGCCCGCGACCCTCACCCGACCGGGTTACGTGCGGATCACCGGCGGTGTCGCATCCGGTTACGGCGACCACCACGTCGGCTCGCTCTCGCACCCCTGCGCGGCTCGCGCACGGACTGGAGCCGGTGCGACCTCGACGTCCGGGGTGCGAGAGGCCGGCTCGGTCCGACGAGGGGCGCTCACCGGACCGGCAGCAGGGCGGCCCACGGTCGTGGCCAGGAGACGGCGCGCGTCGCGTTTCCGGTGAGCAGGTCGTCCGGCCGGAGGACGCGCACCCGGCCGGCCGCGGGGTCATAGACCCGCCAGGCCGGACGTCCGTCGCTTCCGGTCGTCGAACTGCCGCTCCGGTCGCCCCTCGCCGGGGCCTCGCCGCCGGCCCGACCGTCGCCGCGGTCACGGCCGGGGCCGGTCGCACCGTCTCGGCCGCCCGCGTGATCAGGGCCGTGGGCACCGTCGAGCCCGGTGACCAGCACCCAGTGCCGGGGCAACGACGCCGACCCGACGAGCAGCGGCACCGGCCGGCCGTCGGCCACGGCCGCCGTGATCTCCGACGGCAGCTCGCCGGTCCACCGCCGGACCCGGTATCGCCCCGCGGCCGGCGCGTGCCGGCGCAGCCAGGCCCGCATCCCCCACGGCGTCGTCCCCAGAGCACGGGGCCAGACGCGGTTCGCCTGCCGGTGCGCCAGCGCCTGCGCGGCGGCGAACCGGGGCCCGACCGCTCCCGGCCATCCGGCGCCGGTGAGCGCCGCCGTCACCACCAGCACCGACGGTCCACAGGAGACGCCGTCGGCCTGGACCGCCGGTCCGTCGCCGGTCCGGAGCGGTCCGATGGGGAGCGGCCCCGTCATTCCGGCGCTCCCAGCCTGCGATCCAGCACGAACGACACGGTAGCCAGTCCGATCGCCACGATCATCAGCCCGACCCCGATCAGCGACGGCGCGGTCAGCCCCCAGCCGGCGGCGATCGCGAGCCCGCCGACCGCCGGGCCCACGGTGTTGCCGACGTTGAACGCCGACGTGTTGGTGGCGCTCGCCAGCGTCGGCGCCGCCCCGGCGAGGGCGAACACCCGCGCGTTCAGCGGCGCCGCGGCGACGAAGGCGATGAACCCGAGCCCGATCGCCAGCACCGGGGCCGCACCCGTCAGCGGCGCGGTGAGCCCGAGCACGCCGAGCAGCACCGCCGCCCCGGCCAGCGCGGCGTAGAGCGTCCGCCACGGGTACCGGTCCGCGAGCCGGCCGCCCACCATGATCCCGGCCAGCGACCCCAGCCCCGTCGCGAACCACACCAGCGGTACCCGGGCCGGGGCGACGCCGGCGACGTCGACCAGCAGCGGCGTCAGGTACGCCAGCATCGCGATCATCCCGGCCTGGTAGAACGCCGTCGTCCCGAGCGCCACCCACAGCCGTCCACGACGGAAGACCGCCGCCTCGGCCGACAGCCGTCGCCGCTCGCCGGTCCCCCAGCCGCGCGGCACCATCGCCAGGACGCCGGCGAGGCCGACCAGAGCGAGGACCGCGATCAGCCAGAACGTGGTCCGCCACCCGAAGTGCTGGCCGATCAGCGTGCCCAGCGGGATGCCGACCACGTTGGACACCGTCAGGCCGGCGAGCAGCCGGGACAGCGCCCGCGCCCGGTCCCCGGCGGCCACCGAGGAGACGGTGACGACGGCGGCGACCGCCCAGAACCCGCCGGTGGCGACGGCCGACACGACCCGTATCGCCACGAGCACCGGGTAGCTGTCGGTGAGCGCACCGGCGACGTGCGCCAGGGCCACCACGACCAGCATGACGACCAGGGTGGTGCGGCGGGGCAGGCGCAGCGTCGCGACCGCCATCGCCGGCGCCCCGACGATCATCCCGACGGCGAACGCGGAGATCAGGTAGCCGACCTGCGGGACCGTGACGCCGAGGTCGACGGCCATCTCCGGCAGCATCCCGGTGATCACGAACTCGCTGGTGCCGAGCACGAAGATGCTCAGGGCCAGCACGGTGACCACCCGGGGCACCGGCTCCCGCCGGGCGGCGACCACGGCACCGCTCGCGCCGACCATCGCACCTCCCGACCGTGACGGGGCTCCGACGGCCCCGCCCGGCACGCTAACGAGTTGCGCGGCGCACGATCATCCCGTTTCCGCGCCTACCCTCACCGCCATGAGCGACGTCACACTGACCCCTGAGGTCGTCGAGTTCCTCAACCACGGCACCCGCACCGGCATGCTGGGCTTCACGGCGGGCGACGGCCGTCCGCTGGTCGCCCCGGTCTGGTTCCTCGCCGAGGACGGCGCGATCGTGTTCAACACCAGTCCCGGCTCGGCCAAGGGGCGGGCGATCGCCCGCGACCCGCGGGTGGTGCTGACCGCCGACCTGCCCGAGCCGCCGTACGGGTTCGTGCAGGTCCAGGGGGTCGCGGACACCAGCGGCGACCCCGGCGAGCTGCTCCGCACCGCGACCGCGCTCGCCGGCCGGTACATGGGTGCCGACCGGGCCGAGGAGTTCGGCCGCCGCAACGGGGTGCCGGGCGAGCTCGTCGTCCGGATCCGTCCGACGAAGGTGATCGCGCACACCGACATGACCGCCTGATTTCCTTTGACCTGAAGCCAGGTTCAGTCTCTACCGTCCGACCGGGACCGATGAGTCCCGGAGGCGGGGCCGGTCGGACCCCGCGAGAGGACGGGTGAGGACTGTGACTCCTCCGGTGACGGAGAAGCTGGATCTACGGGACGGCACGCAGCGGGTGTTCGCGCACCTGCTGGTGAGCACGCTGACGGTGTCGGTCGTGAACTTCACGGTGTGGTTCGCCGTGACGTTCTGGGTCTACATCGAGACGCAGTCGGTGATGGCGACCGGATTGATCGCCGGGATCTTCCTGGCCGCGACGAGCCTGACCGGCATCTGGTTCGGCAGCATCGTCGACGGCTACGGCAAGCGTGCGGTCATGCAGGCCTCGGCGGCCGTGTCGCTGGTGTTCTACCTGGCCTGTCTGGGGATCTACCTGGCGACGCCGGCCGAGGTGTTCCGCGACCCGGCGAGCCCGCTGCTGTGGGGCTTCGTCGTGGCGCTGATGCTCGGCGTGATCGCCGGGAACCTGCGGACGATCACCCTGCCGACACTGGTCACGCTGCTCGTCCCGGCCGGGGTGCGGGACCGGGCGAACGGCCTCGTCGGCACCGCGACCGGGGTCTCGTTCCTGGTCACCTCGGTGATCTCCGGCCTGCTCGTGGCCTACGACGGGATGCGCTCGACGCTGGTGCTCGGCGTCGTCGTGCTGACGGCGTCGCTGGTGCACCTGTCCCGGGTCGCCGTGCCCGAACCCGCACGCGTGCACGACGACGGCGGGCGCGGCAAGGTCGACCTGCGCGGCACGCTGCGGGTGGTCGGCTCGGTGCCCGGCCTGCCCGCGCTGATCGTGTTCTCGTGTGTGAACAACCTGCTCGGCGGGGTGTTCATGGCGCTGATGGACCCCTATGGCCTGACCATGATGTCGGTACAGGCGTGGGGCCTGCTGTGGGGCGCGCTGTCCACCGGCGTGATCATCGGCGGCCTGCTGGTGGCCCGGACCGGCCTGGGCTCACGCCCGGTGCGGACGCTGCTGCTGGTCAACGCGACCCTGTGGACGGCGACGATGCTGTTCCCGCTGCAGGCCTCGATCGTGCTGCTGACGATCGGGATGGCGGTGTTCATGCTGCTGATGCCCTACGCCGAGGCGGCCGAGCAGACCGTGCTCCAGCGGGTGGTGCCCTACGAGCGGCAGGGCCGGGTGTTCGGGTTCGCGCAGAGCGTCGAGCAGGCCGCGTCCCCGCTGACGGCGTTCCTGCTGGCCCCGGTCACCGAGCTCTGGGTGGTGCCGTTCATGACCGACGGCGCCGGCGCCCGGGCGATCGGCGGCTGGTTCGGCACCGGCACGGACCGGGCCATCGCGCTGGTGTTCGTGGCGGCCGGGCTGCTCGGCCTGGTGGCGACGCTGGCGGCACTGGCCTCGCGGCCCTACCGCCGGGTCTCCGCGGCCTACCGCGACGCGACGCCCGCCGCCGCCGGGATCACAGCCGACGAGGACCCGGACACCCCGCCGCTCGAGGCCACCTGCCCGACCCCGGCCTGACCGCACCGGCCGGCGGCAGCCCACTCGCGGCGCCGGACGGCGGGAGCCGTTCGCGACGGAGTGTCGCCCGGGCGTGTGGCGCTCGCGTCACGTCCGGGTGTCCTCCGTAGCCGCAGGTGACCGGTTGCCGACACGGTATCGCCCGTGCCGCTCCGAACCCGCTCCCTCGTGCGTCCCGCCGTCACCGCCTGCATCGCCGCCGCGCTCGTCCTGAGCACCGGGGCCGCGGCCGGAGGCCCTCCCCCGGACCCGCCCGACCCGGTCGGGCACGCCGAGGGGGCCGACCTGCTCGACGGCTTCCACGCGGACCCGACGATCGTGTACTTCAACGGGCTCTACCACATCTACCCCACCACCGACTCGAACCCGGCCCGGAACGGGTCGTTCGTCGTCTGGACCTCGCCGGACCTGGTCAACTGGACCGACCGCGGCGAGGTCCTGCGGCTCGGTCCGGACGTGTCGTGGGCCGACCGCAACGCCTGGGCCCCGGACGTCGTCGAGCGGAACGGGCGCTACTACCTCTACTTCACCGCCGAGGAGAAGATCGGCGTCGCCGTCGCGGACCACCCGGGCGGCCCCTTCACCGACCTCGGCCGGCCGCTGATCGCGGAGAACCCCGGCGGGGTCGGCGTGCCGATCGACCCCGCTGTGTTCGTCGACGACGACGGCACCCCGTACCTGTACTGGGGCAACGGGCAGGCGCACGTCGTCCCGCTGAACCCGGACATGACCTCGTTCGACCCCGCGCGGATCACGGTGATCGGCGGGCTGGAGGGCTTCGGCGAGGGGATGGACGTGGCCAAGCGGGACGGGACCTACCACCTCACCTGGTCGATCGGCGACTTCCGCAGCCCCGACTACCGGGTCGCCTACGCCACCGCCCCGAGCCCGAGCGGTCCCTTCACCAACCGCGGCCTCCTGCTGTCCCGCGACGACGAGCTGGGGATCCGCGGGACCGGGCACGGCTCCGTGCTGCGCATCCCCACCACCGACGACTGGTACTACGCCTACCACCGGCACGCGGTCGACGGCGGCGACGGCTACCACCGCGAGGTGACCATCGACCCGCTGCCGATCACCCCGGACGGCCTGTTCGGCCGGATCACCCCCACGCTGGAGGGCCCGGCTCCCCGCCCCGTCCCATCCCGCCCCTGACCGGATATCCGCGCCGAGATGCAGCCCACGGCTCGCAACAGGCCGTCGCGACTGCCCAGGACTGCATCTCGGCGCGGGTGAGGGACCTGCTCAGGCGCGGGTCAGGGTGGTGGTCCAGAGCGAGGCGCCGGCCTCGTCGCGCAGGTGCACGGTCAGCTCCCCGCCCCCGGGCGCGACGTCGATCTCCCCGAAGTGCTGGAACCCCTCGGCCGGCGAGGCGCCCTGCCGGGACGGGCCGCGCACGAACTCGACCCGGGGCCCGAAGGTCGGGTCCAGGTCGTTCGGCCCGAACGCGCCGGCGTGCAGCGGCCCGGAGACGAACTCCCAGAACGGGTCGAAGCCGTCGAACGCGGCCCGGTCCGGCGAGTAGTGGTGCGCGGCGGTGTAGTGCACGTCCGCGGTCACCCAGACGACGTTGCGGACGCCCTTGCGGGCGATCGCGGTCAGCACGCCGGCGATCTCGGACTCCCGCCCGCTCGGCGGGCCGGGCTCGCCGTTGGCGACGGCCTCCCACGCGGTGTCGCCGTCCGGGACCTGCACCCCGATCGGCATGTCCGACTGGACGATCTTCCAGGTGGCCGTCGACGACGCCAGCGACTCGACCAGCCAGCGGGCCTGCTTCTCGCCGAGGATCCGCTCGTCGGCGCCGGTGTTGGCGGTGTTCGTGCCGCGGTAGGTGCGCATGTCGAGCACGAACACCTCGACGTGCGGCCCGAACGGGAGCTTCCGGAACACCCGGCCGTCGACGGCGGTGCGCGGGTCCAGCGGCACCCACTCGTGGAACGCCTGGAAGCCGCGGGCGGCGAGCACGTCGACCCGCTTCTCGTTGACGTAGGACTCCCCCACCTCGCCGGTGAGGATCTCGCCGGGATACCAGTTGTTGGTGACCTCGTGGTCGTCCCACTGGTTGATCTGGGCGACCGACGCGGCGTACCGGCGCAGGTGGTCGTCGAGCAGGTTGTAGGCGAACTGGCCGCGGAACTCGGTGAGGCTCTCGGCGACCTTGAGCTTCTCCGGCGTGGTCTCGTTGCGCCAGATCCGGCCGTCGGGCAGCGCGACGGTCTCCTCCAGCGGGCCGTCGGCGTAGACGGTGTCGCCGCAGTGCAGGAACAGGTCCGGCTCGCGGTCGGCCATCGCGGAGAAGATGGTCATGCCGCCGAGGTCGCGGTCGATGCCCCAGCCCTGCCCGACGACGTCGCCGGACCACTGGATGCGCACCGGCTCGTCGCCGCCGGGGACCGCGCGGAACGACCCGGTCAGCGGCTCGCTGGTGCCGCCGCCGTCGAGGTCCTCGGCAAGGACGCGGTAGTGCACCCGCCCGCTGCCGGCCGGTACGCGCAGCTTGCCGGTCAGGTCGGTGTCCGGGGTGAGCACCGGCCCCGGGATGCGGCGGGCCCGGCGGAAGTCGGGGTTGTCGGCGACCTCGACCAGCATCCGGGACGGCCGGTCGGCCCGGGTCCAGATCAGTCCGGATCCGGGGAGCACATCGCCGGACTGCACGCCGTGGGTGAGGACGGGGCGGCCGGACCGCAGGAGCGACGGGGCGGCGGAGGCGGTGGCGGGGAGCGCGAGGGCGGCGGCGCCGGCGAGACCGCCGGCGGCCGCGGTGCGGAGGAGAGAGCGTCGGGTCAGGGAGCGTCGTTCGGGAACCACACCTGCCGTTCTAACCCGAAAGGGTGAGCCGCAGCGTCCCTCCGGGCGTCCGGCGGATGAACAGCCGGTGCAGCCCGGGGCTACGCCCCCGGGTTCGCCACCGCGGTGAGTACCTCCCCCGCCGCCCACGCCCGCAGCGCGGCCGCCGCCTGCCGTGAGTGCTCGACGACGACGTCGTCGGACGCGCCGCCGATGTGCGGGGTGAGCACGACCGACGGGAGATCGAGCAGCGGGTGGCCGGCGGCGAGGGGCTCGGTCCAGAACACGTCCAGACCGGCTCCGGCCAGGTGGCCGCTGCGCAGGGCGTCGAGCAGGGCGTCCTCCCGGACCACGGCCGCCCGCCCCGCGTTGATCAGGTAGCTGCCCGGTCTCATCGCCGCGATCTCGGCGGCGCCGACCAGTCCGATCGTCGACTCCGCCAGCGGGACGTGCACGCTCACCACGTCGGACTGTGCCAGCAGCTCGTCGAGCGGGACCAGACGTGCGTCGTCGCCGAGCGCGCCGTCGGACAGGTGCGGGTCGTACACGAGCACCGACATCCCGAAGGCACGGGCCCGCCGGGCGACGCGCCGGCCGACCGCTCCCCCGCCGAGCAGTCCCAGGGTCCGACCGGCCAGGCCGGGGCCGCGGAAGAGCCGGTAGGGCTCGAACACGTCGTCGTCCGACCAGGCTCCCGACCGCACCCACGCCTCCGCCGCCGAGGTCCGGCGCAGCGTCGTGAGGAGCAGGGTCACGGCGAGGTCGGCGGTGACGTCGGCGTTGCGCCCCGGCGTGGTCGCCACGGTGACCCCGCGCGCGGAGCAGGCGTCGATGTCGACGTTGACCGGCGCCGCCCGGCAGGACACGACGAGCGACAGGCTCGTCGCGACGGCGAGCGTCGCGGGGTCCACCCGGTCCAGCTCGCACACCACGGCGTCGGCCCCGGCGAGCGCGTCCCCGAGATCGGCCTCGGCGAGGGAGCGGCCGGTACCGTCCGGAGGCCGCACCGTCAGGTCGAAGTCGGCCGAGAGCTCCGCGGCGATGCTCCGGTCGAAGTCGGCGGTGATCACCACGCGGGGTGGGTCGTGTCGCGGGGACATCCGGGTGGGCTCCTTCATGCGGTGGGGTGCGGGGTGGCGGCGCCGCTGCGCAGTGTGCGCAGCGCCGGCCAGTGCGGCCGGACGGCATCGCGGACGGCGACGAAGGTGGCGAACTGGCGGTCGTGCAGGTCCCGGTGGGCGGGTTCGGGCTCGAACACGTCGAGCTCACCCAGCAGCGCCCCGGTTGCCGAGGCGAGGTCATGGCCGGTGACCGCGGTCAGGGCGAGGGCGGCGACACCGCGCGCTCCGAGTTCCGTCGCGCGCGGGCGTTCGATGCGGCACCCGGTGACGTCGGCGACGATCCGGCAGACGGTGTCGCTCGACGCCGCGCCCCCGCACATCCGCAGCGAGGCCCGCCCGCCCAGGGTCTCGCGGCACTCGCGCATGCTCAGCGCGATGCCCTCGTAGACCGCGCGCATCAGCTGGGCGGGCGTCGTGGTCGTCGTGACCCCCAGCCAGGACGCGGTCGCCGCCCCGTCGACGAACGGCGCCCGCTCCCCCGCCTCGGCGCCGTAGGGCAGGTAGAGCACCCCCTCCGCGCCGGGGGCGACCGACAGGACGAGCTCGGAGACCTCGTCCCACGCCAGGTGGGCGGACCCCGTCGCGGACCGGACCCAGTCCAGGTTCGGGCTCCCGGACATCGGGCAGAGACTCTCGACCACCGTGGACCCGGTGCCGGTGGCGACGGTGATCCCGACCCCGGAGCGGCAGTGCCCGGCGTGCGGGTGGACCGTGCCCACGAACCCGGTGGTCCCGATGATCGCGTAGCTCTGCCCGGGATCGAGGACCCCCAGCCCCACGCCCGCGGCCACGGTGTCGACGAGGCCGGTGACGACCGGGATGCCGGCACGCAGCCCGAGCTCCCCGGCCGGTCCGGGACGCAGCGGGCGGTGCGCTCCCGCCGGAACGACGGGGGGGAGCAGGTCCGCGTACCGGTCGTGCCCCAGCCCGGCGAGGAGCTCCGCCGAGTACCGGCCGGTCGCCACGTCGAGATAGGTGCGGGAGGCCTCCGAACTGTCGGTTTCGAGCACCCCGGTCAGCTGCAACCGGATCCAGTCCTTGCAGTTGGCGTGGTGGCGCGCGCGGACGAGCAGGTCCGGGGCGGTGTCGGCGAGCTCGTCGAGCAACACGGGCAGCGCACCGGAGAACGGTGCCGCTCCGGTGACCCGGCGCAGCAGCTCGCCCCGGCCGTCGGACTGCCAGTCCCGCACCCGGCGGGCGGCCCGCCCGTCCAGCCAGAGCAGGGCCGGACCCACCGGTGCGTGGCCGGAGTCGAGCAGCCAGGCGCCGTCCCCCTGCCCGGTGACGCCGACGGCGGACACGGTCGCCGGCGCCGCCCGCGCGACGGCCTCGCGGACCGTGCGCGCGACGGCCGCCCACACGTCCCGGGGGTCCTGTTCAGCCCGATCCCGACCCGGCCGCCGGACGCCGATGTCGGTCCGGGCGGTCGCGATCTCCTCGCCCTCCCCGGTGAGGACGGTCGCCTTCACCGCGGTGGTGCCGGCATCGATCCCCAGGACCACGGGTGCGCCATCGACCATCTGCTCTCCATCGAACACCGGTACGTCACATTGCTCAGACGATCAGCACGCTAGGAAGCATCACCACCTCTCGTCAACGGGCAGACGCGCTCTTGACGCCCCGCCGACCGCTGTCCACACTCCGATCAGAAGTTCTTGTGTGTGTACCGATGTTCGAGTGAGCTCAATGGGGAGTTCTGGCATGACGGAAACCGCGGACAGAGCGTCGGGGTTCGGCGGATGGCTGGACCGGCAGGGGATCGCCCGCCCCTTGGCCTGGGGCTATCTGGCCCTGCTGCTGTTCATGATCGGCGACGGCATCGAGCTGGGCTTCCTCGCGCCCTATCTGACCTCGGAGGGGTTCACCGCGGCCGAGGTCGCGACCCTGATCAGCGTCTACGGCATCGTGGTCGCCATCGCCGCCTGGCTGGCCGGCGCGCTCGCGGAGGCATGGGGCCCGCGCCGGGTCATGCTGATCGGCCTCGCGATCTGGGCGGTCTTCGAGGTGATCTTCCTCGGGTTCGGGGTGGGCGCCGGCAACTACGACGTCATGCTGATCGCCTACGGCATCCGCGGCCTGGGCTACCCCTTCTTCGCCTACGGTTTCCTCGTCTGGGTCACGATGGAGACGCCCAAGCACGTCCTCGGGCGCGCCGTGGGCTGGTACTGGTTCTTCTCGACCGCCGGCCTCGGCGTGATCAGCGCCTACTTCGCCGGCGCCGTCATCCCGCTGGTCGGTGAACTCGCCACGATGTGGATCTCGCTCGGGTTCGTGCTCGCCGGCGGGGTGCTGCTCATCATCGGCGTCCGCGCCCACAGCCGCGGCGGCGACGGCAGCGCGCTGGGCAACCTCAGCAAGGTGGGCCGCGGCCTCACGATCGTGAAGACGCATCCGAAGGTCGGTATCGGCGGTGTCGTCCGCATCATCAACACCCTCTGCTTCTACGCGTTCCCCGTCTTCCTCGCCGGCCACATGATCAACGACGTGGGGTTCACCCTGCCGGAGTGGCAGGCCATCTGGGGGACGATGCTGCTGGCGAACATCATCGGCAACCTGCTGGCCGGCTATCTCGGGGACCGGCTCGGCCCGGTGAACGTGGTCGCCTGGTTCGGCGGCGTCGGCTGCGTCGTGACGGTGCTGGGGATGTACTACGTCCCCGCCTGGCTCGGTCCGAACTTCGCCGCGGTGACCGCGGTGGCCGTCCTGCTCGGCCTGGCCATGGCTGCCTACGTCCCGCTCAGCGCGATCGTGCCGATCCTCGCCGGGAGCCGGAAGGCGGCCGCGGTGGCGATCCTGAACCTCGGCGCCGGACTCAGCAACGCGGTCGGGCCGCTGATGGTGCGCGGCTTCCTCGGACCGCTGGGAGTGAGCGGCATGATGTGGCTGCTCGCCGCGACCTACGCGGTCGGCATCGCGCTCACCGTCCTGCTCCGTGATCCGGCGGTCGACGAGATGCGTGCCGGCTCGCGAGCACTCCCGGCACGGGAGAGCTGACATCCATGGAGCCTCACCGATGAACGAACGCGAGCTGCAGGGCCGGGTCGCACGGCTGCACTACCAGCACGGCCTCACCCACCAGGAGGTCGGTGACCTGCTGGGGCTGTCCCGGATCAAGGTCACAAGGCTGCTCGCAGCAGCCCGGGACAACGGGGTCGTCGAGATCCGTGTGCACACCACGAGCCGGCCATTCCACGAGCTCGAGACCGCGCTCGTGCGCCGGTTCGGGCTCCAGCAGGCGTGGGTGGCGCCGAGCTGTCGCGACGGCGAGCGCGAGCGCAACGCCGTCGGGTCGACCGGCGCCCAGGCCCTCGAGGCCGTCGTCCCCCGTTCCGGGACCGTGGCGGTCGGCCTGTCCTCCAGCGTCGCGACCGTCGTCCCGCACATCCACGTGCCACCCCGGCCCGAGCTCGGTTTCGTCCCGCTGGCCGGCAGCTGGGGCGGGGTCTCGCGCGGTATGAACCCGCACGAGCTGGCGTTGCGGTTCGGCACGGCGTTCGGCGCCCGCACCTATCACCTGCCGGCCCCGATCCTGGCCGCGACGGCGGAGGCCGCTGCCGCGTTCCGCGCCGACCCGTCCGTGCGGGACGCGGAACGGCGCGCGGCGGGTGCGGACGTGCTCGTCGCCGGGGTCGGGGGCATCGAGCAGAGCTCCGGCATGATGATCGACGCCCTGAGCGAGGACGACCGCCGCCGTCTCGACACGGGCGCCGCCGTCGGCGACATCAGCGCGCGCTACTTCGACCGCGACGGGCGGCCCGTCCGCGGCGGGCTCGACGACCGCGTCGTCGGGATGGATCTGGAACGCATGATCGGCGTCCCGCACCGGATCGCCGTCTCCTACGGGGCACACAAGGCGCGCCCGCTCGCCGTCGCGCTGCAGCACGGCCTCATGAACATGGTCGTCACCGACGTCGACACCGCCCGGGCGATGCTCGACGCCGACGCCGGGAACGAGAGAAGGAGTGGATGAGCACGTGAAGCAGGCCGAGACCACCGACGAGCTCGTGGCGCAGCTGTCCGAGATCGGGCGGATGGCGGTGGAACGCGGACTGGTCCTCGCCAGCGGCGGCAACCTGTCCGCGCGGCTGCCCGGCTCCGACCGGTTCGTCGTGACCGGCTCGGGTACCTGGCTGGACCGGCTCGGCGCCGACGACTTCAGCGTCATGACCACGGCCGGCGACGTCGTCGGCGGGAACCCGTCGCCGTCGAGCGAGTGGAAGCTGCACCAGCGCACCTACCTGGTGCGCGGCGACGTGAACGCGATCGTCCACATCCACCCGCAACACGCCGTCCTGGTCGATGCGATGGGCCACCCGGTCCGGTTGCTGACCCTCGACCACGCCGCGTACGTCCGGTCGATCGGGCGGACCGGCTACTTCCCCAACGGCTCCGACGAGCTCGCCGACACCGCGGCGGCCGAGGCCAAGGCGCACGACTGCGTCATCATGGCCCACCACGGCTGCTCGGCGGTGGGCCCGGACGTCGGTATGGCGTTCCGGCGCGCGCTCAACCTCGAGGAGGCGGCGACGGCCACCTACCGGATGCTGCTGCTGGGCGACAGCACGACGGCGTTCCCCGAGACCGCCTGGCGCGACCTGCACGCCTGAGACGCGAACGAGCGCCACGTCCGACCCCGGGCGGGGCGGGACGTGGCGCTCGGACGTGATACGACCCGGCGGACCTCAGCCGAACAGGGCCGGGATCTTCAGCACCAGCTGGTAGAGCCCGTAGGCGAAGGGAACCCCCACCCAGATCCAGGCCATGACGGCGCCGATCCACTGCACCGGACTCCAGGTCGCGGCTCCGGTGGCCTCCGCTGCACTGCTCATGACTGCGCCCCCTTCTCGGCGGTCACCGGCGTCGTGGCCTCGGCCGGCGCCTTCTCGGGCTCGTGGAACTTCGAGTTCACCGGCTTGATCAGCTCGTTGCAGACGAACGCGATGATCAGCAGCACGACCATGATCGAGAACGCGGTGGTGTAGCGGGCCGGGCCCTCGACACCCGCGTCGATCCGCGCGTCGGCGATCGCGTTGACGATCAGCGGCCCGAGCACGCCCGCGGTCGACCAGGCGGTCAGCAGGCGGCCGTGGATCGCGCCGACCTGGTAGGTGCCGAACAGGTCACGCAGGTAGGCCGGCACGGTGGCGAACCCGGCGCCGTAGAACGAGAGGATCAGCACCGACGCGATCAGGAACAGCGCCCGGCTCTGGTTCGGGACCAGCGTGATCAGCAGGTAGAGCAGCGCGCCGACACCGAGGTAGATCCGGTACATGTTCTTGCGGCCGAGCACGTCGGACAGCGAGGACCAGGCGATCCGGCCGAGCGAGTTGGCCAGCGAGAGGATCGCGACGAACCCGACCGCGGCCGCGGCGAGCGTCTCGGCCGTGCCGGTCTCGGCGAAGAAGTCCTGGAAGATCGGGTTGGCCCGCTCCAGGATGCCGATGCCGGCCGTCACGTTGAAGCACAGCACCACCCAGAGCAGCCAGAACTGCGGCGTCTTGATCGCGTTGCGCGCCGAGACCATCCCGGTGGAGATCATCCCGGACTTCTTGGCGCCCTCCGGCGTCCAGCCCTTCGGGGCCCAGCCCTCGGCCGGCACCCGGATGAGCAGCCAGCCGACCGACATGAAGACGAGGTAGATGAGGCCCATCGTCAGGAAGGTGTTGCCGATGCCGCCGACCGACGGCGAGTCACCGCTCGCGCCGTACCCGGACAGCAGCGAGGCGGTCAGCGGCGACGCGATCAGCGCACCGCCACCGAAGCCCATGATCGCCAGGCCGGTGGCCAGGCCAGGGCGGTCCGGGAACCACTTGATCAGCGTGGAGACCGGTGAGATGTAGCCGATGCCGAGGCCGATGCCGCCGACGAAGCCGTAGCCGAGCACCACCATCCAGTACTGGCCCAGGTGCAGACCGACCCCGGAGATCATGAAACCGGTCACGAAGAACGCGCTGGACATGACCATCGCCCAGCGCGGGCCGTTCGCGTCGACCTTGGTGCCGAACAGGGCCGAGGACAGGCCCAGCATGATGATGGCGAGGGTGAAGGGCAGCGCACTGGCGACACCCGAGATGTCGAGGCCGTTCTCCAGCGGAGCCTTGAACGCGCTCCAGGCGTAGGCCTGGCCGATGGCCAGGTGGATGGAGAGCGCGGCCGGCGGGACGAGCCAGCGGCTCCATCCGGGCGGCGCGACGATGCGCTCTCTCGTCAGAAAACCGGGCGCCATGGCCCTCCCCTTCGTATTGCGGTCGGCGCAACGCTAAGTAACGCCGGGCGGTGCAGCAACCTGTCGAGAAATCGTTTCGGACACAGTCCGTTCACACGACGACGCCGGCCCCACGGAGCGTGGGACCGGCGTCGCGGAGGGTGTGCGACAGGCGATGTCAGGCCGAGCGGTCGCGGCGCTCCCGGCGCTGCGGCTGGCGGGGGACGATCGTCGGGTTGACGTTGTCGCGCACCGTCTGTGCGGTGACCACGACCTTGGCGACGTCGTCCCGGCTCGGGATGTCGTACATGACCGGGAGGAGGACTTCCTCCATGATCGCCCGCAGGCCGCGGGCGCCGGTGCCGCGCAGGATCGCCTGGTCGGCGACGGCGTCGAGGGCGTCCTCGGCGAAGTCGAGCTCCACGCCGTCCATCTCGAACAGCTTCCGGTACTGCTTCACCAGCGCGTTGCGCGGCTCGGTGAGGATCTTGACCAGGGCGTCCTTGTCGAGCGAGGTCACCGACGCCACGATCGGCAGCCGGCCGATGAACTCCGGGATCAGCCCGAACTTGATCAGATCCTCGGGCAGCGTCTCGGCGAAGCTCTCCGCCGGGTCGATGTCCTTCTTCGAGCGGATGTCGGCGCCGAACCCGATGCCGGACTTGCCGACCCGGTCCCCGATGATCCGCTCCAGCCCGGCGAACGCGCCGGCCACGATGAACAGCACGTTCGTCGTGTCGATCTGGATGAACTCCTGGTGCGGGTGCTTGCGGCCGCCCTGCGGCGGCACGCTCGCGGTGGTGCCCTCGAGGATCTTCAGCAGGGCCTGCTGGACACCCTCGCCGGAGACGTCCCGGGTGATCGACGGGTTCTCCGACTTGCGGGCGATCTTGTCGACCTCGTCGATGTAGATGATGCCGGTCTCGGCGCGCTTCACGTCGTAGTCGGCGGCCTGGATCAGCTTCAGGAGGATGTTCTCGACGTCCTCGCCGACGTAGCCGGCCTCGGTGAGCGCGGTGGCGTCGGCGATCGCGAACGGCACGTTCAGCAGCTTCGCCAGGGTCTGCGCCAGGTAGGTCTTGCCGCAGCCGGTGGGACCGAGCATGAGGATGTTCGACTTGGCGATCTCGATGTGGTCGGCGGGGTCCGCACCGCTCGCGCGGCCGCGCTCGCCGGCCTGGATCCGCTTGTAGTGATTGTAGACGGCCACCGACAGGGTCCGCTTGGTCGTGGCCTGCCCGACGACGTACTGGTCGAGGAAGTCGTGGATCTCGGCGGGCTTGGGCAGCTCGTCGAGCTTGACCTCACCGGCCTCCGCCAGCTCTTCCTCGATGATCTCGTTGCAGAGATCGATGCACTCGTCGCAGATGTAGACGCCGGGGCCGGCGATGAGCTTCTTGACCTGCTTCTGGCTCTTCCCGCAGAAGGAGCACTTGAGCAGGTCCCCGCCGTCGCCGATGCGTGCCATAGGTGTCGATCCCCAGTCCTGGTCCGGCGCGTTACCGTCTCGCGGCCGTGTCACGCACTTCTCGTGTCACGGCCTTCTCGCGTTCCCGTCCGGGGCGAGCCGCTCGCTCTCCCCGGCACGGCATGGCTCCGTCTCCTGCCGATGACGGTACCTGCCCGGACCCGCCGCCGGGACTCCGAGACGAGTCCGATTCGGCGGCGGGTCGGCGGGCGGTCGCCGGGACGCGGTGCCCGCGCGTCCGGCGACCCGGCGTGCCTACCTGCTGCAGCGCTAGTTGCTGCTGCCGAGAGCCGACAGCTTGCGGCTCTGCACGATCTCGTCGACGAGGCCGTAGTCCTTGGCCTCCTCGGCCGTCAGGATCTTGTCCCGGTCGATGTCGTCGTGCACCTGCTCGGCGGTCCGGTTGGAGTGCCGGGCGATGACCTCCTCCATCCGGCGGCGGATGCGGGAGATCTCCTTCGCCTGGATCTCCAGGTCCGACGCCTGGCCGTACACACCCTCGGTGGCCGGCTGGTGGATGAGGATCCGGGCGTTCTCGACGGCCATCCGGCGGCCCGGGGTGCCCGCGCAGAGCAGCACGGCCGCGGCCGACGCCGCCTGCCCGAGGCAGACGGTCTGGATGTCGGGCCGGATGAACTGCATCGTGTCGTAGATGGCCATCAGCGACGTGAACGACCCGCCGGGCGAGTTGATGTAGAGCGAGATCTCCCGGTCCGGGTCCAGCGACTCGAGTACCAGCAGCTGGGCCATGGTGTCGTTGGCCGAGGTGTCGTTGATCTGCTCACCGAGGAAGATGATGCGCTCCTCGAAGAGCTTGTTGTACGGGTTCGACTCCTTGACCCCGTAGCTGGTGCGCTCCACGTACGACGGCAGGACGTACCGGGCGCGCATCGGGTCCGGGGCGTAGCCGCCCGGGCCACGCAGGTCGGCGACCGACTCCGGGTGGCGCGGATCGAAGGTGCTCATCAGGCGCTCCCGTTCTGCGAGCCGTTGACGCGGCCGGCGTGCGTCACGACGTGGTCGACGAAGCCGTACTCCTGGGCCTCCGCCGCGGAGAACCAGCGGTCCCGGTCCGAGTCGCGCTCGATCGTCTCCACCGACTGCCCGGTGTGCTGCGCGATGAGCTCGGCCATCTCCCGCTTCGTCTTGCGGAGCTGGTCGGCGAGGATCGTGATGTCGGCTTCGGTGCCGCCGATACCGCCCGAGGGCTGGTGCATCATGATCTTCGCGTGCGGCAGCGCGTAGCGCTTGCCGGGCGTGCCGGCCGACAGCAGGAACTGCCCCATCGACGCGGCCATGCCCATCACCGTGGTCGACACGTCGCACGGGACGAGGTTCATCGTGTCGAACACGGCCATGCCGTCGTTGACCGAACCACCCGGCGAGTTGATGTAGAGCTGGATGTCGGACTCGGGGTCCTCGGCCGCGAGCAGCAGCATCTGCGCCGCGATCCGGTTGGAGATCTCCGAGTCCACCTGCTGTCCGAGCACGATGA
This sequence comes from Pseudonocardia nematodicida, assembly GCF_040105385.1. NCBI lineage: Bacteria > Bacillati > Actinomycetota > Actinomycetes > Pseudonocardiales > Pseudonocardiaceae > Pseudonocardia > Pseudonocardia nematodicida. Next base: position 200,140 of record NZ_JBEDNQ010000009.1, on the reverse strand, counting down.
TCCGCTGCTGGAGCAGCCGCTCGTACACCGAGTCGGACAGCGACATGACGCTGGGCGCGGACCGCATCTGCGGGCCGTCACCGCGGCCCACGAGCGGGCCGATGTCCTGCTGGCTCACTTCACCCTGCTTTCCGAAGTCGGGCCCGCCCCGCGCGGCGCGCGGGCGGCGGGTCCCGAAAGTCTTCCTCTGGATCGCTCTCGGTTCTCCGGTGTCGGGTCTTGCGAACCCGTTCACGGTCCCCGTGGGAACCGGTCCGGGCCGACCCTACGCGGACCGACCGGCCCGCGGAGGGAACGACGCCCGGTGTTCGCCGAGAGCGCACCCGCCAGGTGTGCGGGTGCGCCCGGCGACTCCGGTGACGCCCAGGTCAGGCCTTGGCGTCGGCCTTGTCCTCGGCCGTGTCCGCGTCGTCGGCGGCGTCGCCGTCGACGTCCTCGGCGGACTCCGCGACGACCTCGCCCGGGACCTCCTCGACGGTCTCGTCGGCGTCGTCGTCACCGAGCAGGTCCGAGAGGTCGACGACCTCGCCACCGGGCAGCGTCACCGTGGCGGCGCGCACGGCCTGGATCAGCGCCTTGGAGCGGCGGACGTCCTGGTAGATGACGCCGAGCTGGCCGGCCTGCTGGATCTGCTGGACGAACTGCTCCGGCGCCATGCCGTACTGCTGGGCCTGGAAGAGGATCCGCTCGGTGAGCTCCTGGTCGCCGACCGAGATCTCCTCGCGGTCGGCGAGCGCGTCGAGCACCAGCCGGTAGCGGACGTTCTTCTCCGCCTCCTCGCGGGTCTCGGCGTCGAACTGCTCGCGGGTCTTGTCCTGGGTGGCCAGGAACTCCGCGAACTTGTCCTCGTCGTGGTCGAAGGCGTGCACCGCGTCGTGGGCGCGGCTGTCGACCTCGGCCTGGACGACGCTCTCCGGCAGCGGCACCTCGGTGCCCTCGACCAGCTTCTCGAGCAGCCGGTCGCGGGCCTGCCCGGCCTGCTCCATCCGCTTCGACTGCCCGATCCGCTCACGCAGGCTCTCGGTCAGCTCGTCGAGCGTGTCGAACTCCGAGGCGAGCTGGGCGAACTCGTCGTCGGCGTCGGGCAGGTGCCGCTCCTTGACCGTGGTCACCTTGACGGTGACCTCGGCCTCGCGGTCGGCGTACTCGCCGGCCACCAGCGTCGAGGTGAAGGTCTTCTCCTCGTCGGCCGACATGCCCTCGAGGGCCTCGTCGATGCCGTCGATCAGACCGCCCTGACCGACCTCGTAGGAGAAGCCGGTGGTGGTGGCCTCCTCGATCGCCGTGCCGTCGACGGCGGCGGAGAGGTCGATCTGGACGTAGTCGCCCTTCTGCGCGGCGCGCTCGACGCCCGCCAGGGTGCCGAAGCGGGCCCGCAGCTGGTCGAGCTGCTCGGTGACCTCGTCCTCGCCGATCTCGGTCTCGTCGACCTCGACGGTCAGGCCCTCGAGCTCCGGGAGCTCGAACTCCGGCCGGACGTCGACCTCGGCGGTGAAGGTGAGCCGCTCGTGGTCGGCGATCTCGGTGACCTCGATCTCCGGGCGGCCGATCGGCGTGACGTCGTCGGAGGCGACGACGGCCTCCTGGTACTTCGCCGGGATCGCGGCGTTGACGACCTCGTCGAGCACCGGGGCACGACCGATCCGGGCCTCCAGGATGCGGGCCGGTGCCTTGCCCGGGCGGAAGCCCGGGATCCGGACCTGCTGGGCGATCTTCTTGTACGCGCGGTCGAAGTCGGGCTTGAGCTCGTCGAACGGCACCTCGACGTTGATACGGACGCGCGTCGGGCTGAGGTGCTCGACGGTGCTCTTCACGGTGGAACTCCTTGCCGGTACGGGCTGTGGAACGGGCCGCGGCGCGCGGCCCGGACTCCTGTCGGGCCCCCGCCGGACCGGCTCCGGACACGGCGGAGAAGTCGTGGCGACCTCGCCCGGTCGTCCCGGCGGGCCGGTCGCGAGCACACGGGTGCGCTCGGTGACGGCAGGGGCTCGCGCGAGTCTAGGCGAGACCCGTCACGGCACGTCGGCCCGGGCGTTCATCGGCCCGCGACGACCTCCGTGCCCACCGCGCCGACGTCCGCGACGGTGACGTCCACGGCGCGCGCCTCGTCACCCAGCACCGCGCGCACCCGGGCGGCGATCCCCTCGGCGATCTCCGGGAACGGCATGCCCAGGGCCACGACGACAGCGATCTCGACCGGGTCGCCCAGCCGCACCCCCTGTACGCGGGCGCCGGGCAGGTAGGAGGCGATCGAGCCGAACGGACCGCCGTCGAGCCGCAGCACCGACGGATGGGTCAGGACGGCCGCCGCCACCGCCTCGGGGTCCGGCCCCGCGTCGTCGCTCACCGCGTCACCGTATCGGCGCGGGCGGACGGACGGGCACACACGACGGCGGCGGTGCACCGATCGTGCCGGTGCACCGCCGCCGTCGTGTCAGGTCCCGGACCCGTCCCGGGCCCCGGGCGTCACTTCTTGAAGGCGTCCTTGACCTTCTCGCCGGCCTGCTTGAGGTTGCTCTTCGACTGGTCGGCCTTCCCCTCGGCCTCGAGGGCGGGGTCGTCGTTGGCCTTGCCGGCCTTCTCCTTGGCCTTGCCGGCCAGCTGCTCGGTCTTGTTGTCGATCTTGTCGCCCAGACCCACGGGTACACCTGCCTCCACGAACGTGTCCGACGGGCGATCGGCCGTGCCGCTCGCTACCGTCGCTGCCGGGGAGGAGGTACCCGCTCCGGCGGCCCTCCACACCGTGACGGTCCGATCACCACCGGCGGGCCCGGGCCCCCACCACCGAGACGGACGGACGTGCAGGTCACCTTGTCGAGGGCGCAGGACGAGCCGCGCCGGACCGCGTCCGGCCCCGGCCGGCCCGAGCGGTCCGCGGACTCCGGCGGGACCACGGGCACCGGCAAGGCGACCCGCGCCGGCGGGGCGACCGGCACCGGCGGGGCGCGGCCGTCGGTCGCCGCGCACGACGAACCGACCCTGATCGCCCGCGCCCAGGACGGCGACCGGCACGCCTTCGCCGAACTCGCCCGCCGCCACCAGGACGCGCTCTACCGGGTGGCGGTCCGGGTGCTCGGACACCGCGCGGACGCCGAGGACGCGCTGCAGGAGGCACTGCTCGACGCCTGGCGGCGGATCGGGACCTTCCGCGGCGAGGCCGCGTTCTCCACCTGGATGTACCGGATCGTCACCCACCGCTGCACCGCGCAGCTGCGACGGGCGAAGCGCACCGTCCCGCTGCCCGACGACGACGCGCCCGGCATCGCCGACCGCGGCGGCTCCCCGGAGCGGGCCGCCGAGGTCGACGCCGAGCTGGCCGCGCTGTCCCGGGCGCTCGAGACGCTGCCCGCCGACCAGCGGACCTGCTGGGTGCTGCGCGAGCTCGAAGGGCTGGGCTACGCCGAGATCTCCGAGATCACCGGCGCGTCCGGCACGGCCGTGCGGGGCCGGATCCACCGGGCCCGCACCGCGCTGGCGGAGAGGATGCGGGCATGGCGGTAGAGCAGCTGGAGCCCCTGGCCTGCGGCCGGGACGCCGCCGACGTCTGGGAGCACGCCGACGCCGGCGCCCTCGACGACCACGAGCGGACCTGCCCGCACTGCCGCTCGGCGTGGGCCGACCACGACCGTCTCGGGGTACTGGTGACCCGGATGGCCGAGGAGTCACGGGAATCGCTGCGTCCACCACCGTCGGTGCTCGCCCAGGTGATGGGCGCGGTCGTCGCGGACCTGCGCCCGCACGAGCTGCTGGAGATCGGCCCCGACGCCTGGCTGTCCCGGCCGGCCGCCGAGGCCGCGCTGCGGCACGCGGTGGACACGATGGGCGGGTTGCGCGCGCTGCGCTGCCGGGTCGAGCAGGAGACCGGTGAACCGGACGGCACGGGCGTCGGCCCGCGGCCGGTGTGGGTCCGGGTGACCGTGGCCGCCCGGTTCGGCGTCGACCTCGCCTCGGTCACCGCCCGGGTCCGGCAGATGATCGTCACCGTCGGCGAGCGGGCGATCGGGGTGCCGGTGACCGGGGTGGACATCCACGTGGAGGACCTGTGGGAGTGAACGGCTCGGGCGGTACGCGGCGGACCCGCTGCCTCGTCTCCGATCTGGCCGTGGCCCGGGTCGCGGCGCGCCGGGCCCGCACGGTCCCCGGGGTGACGATGCTGGTCGGCGACGTGGCGCAGACGCTGCTCGGGCTCGCGGCGGACTGGCTGCCGCACGATCCGGTGCCCGACGAGCTGCGCGCCGACGGCGTCGTGGCGAGCGTGCAGGGCGACGTCGCCGAGGTCAGGGTGACGGTCGGCGTACGGCTCGGCACACCGTGTGCCGATCTCGCGGCCCGGGTGCAACGCGAGGTCGCCGAGGAGATCACCACCGTCACCGGCCTGTCCGCCCGCGTCCGGGTGACGGTCGCCGACATAGCCCTCCCCGCCTGACGCCCCGCCACTCCACGAGCCCGCCCGATCGAACGCGCGGCTGGGAGCCGGCCACGGCTCGGGATGCGGGCGCGTGAGGACCGGGCGCCGCGCCCGGCCGGTGCGGCCCGGGACCCACGGCAGCTGATCACTGTCCCGGCACCGATCGATGCCGGCGGCGGCACCTGCCGGAACCCGGTCGTCGATCACGAGCGCCGTGCGGACCGGTGGGTCGCCGGGCGCCGGGTCAGCGCCCGGAGGACGCAGTCGCCGCAGGTCCCCCCGCCCGGTACGTGCACGTAGAGGCAGCAGGAGCGGCGCCGGAACGCCCACTCGGTGTCCGGGTCCGCGTCGTCGAGGCGCAGCACCCGGCCGGTCGCGCCCGACGGCAGCGGACCGCGCAGCGCCGGGTGATCGGCCAGCGCGCCGAGCAGCGCCAGGAACGCCGGCCGGTCCGGGCGCCGCACGGCCTCCATCACCCGGGCGGCCCCGCCGATCGCCGAGACGACGTTGCCGCGCAGCACCCGCTCGGACACCGCGACCCGCGCGGCGACCGCGGCGTGGAGCGGTTCCAGGTGGGACGCGGCCAGCTCCCGGGCCAGCAGGTCGGCGGCGCCCGCGGGATCGGTGCGCGGGTCCGGGGTCCGGACGCCCGCGGGACCGGAGCGATCCGCCGGCGTGGCCGGGACGCCGGACGGAGCCGGGGCGCCCGACAGGGCCCGGGCGCCGGACGTGGCGGAAGCGCCGGACACGGCGGGGCCGCCGGTCGTGGCGGAGCCGCCCGTCGTAGCGGAGCCGCCCGTCGTGGCGGGGCCGCCGGCCTCCTCGGCCTTCGGCAGCGACGGCGCCCACGGGTCGTCCGCCGCAGGGTCGCGGTGCAGGTCCGCGAGCCGCGGCAACACCCCGTGCAACGCGACCGTCGCGAACGGCGCGGAGACCAGGCGGGCCGCCATGCCCTGCACCGCGATCGACGCAGCGACCCGGTCGGATGCCCCCAGCGCCGCCGCGACCTGCGCGATCCGCGCCGCGAGCGGGTCGCCGCCTTTGGTGCCGGGCGGCGCGTACAGCTCGTCCCAGCGACGGGCACCGGGCGCCGGCGGCACGGCCACGACGAACCACGGTCCGATCCGGCCCACGTCCGACAGCGCGGCACGGACCTCGTCCGGCCCCGCAACGGGAGCCGGCTCGGCGGAACCTCGATCGGATCTCATCGCCGCCCAGTCTCCCCCGCCGTCCCTCCCGGTCCACCCGGCTCGCCGCCGCGACCCGACACCGACCGCCGCGACCCGGCGCCGGTCGCCGCGACCGCCGCAGAGGTCGCGGCACCCGACGACAGGTCGCGCCAGTGGCAGCGGGTAGCGGCAGCGGGTAGCGGCAGCGGGTAGCGGCAGCGGGTAGCGGCAGCGGGTAGCGGCAGCGGGTAGCGGCAGCGGGTAGCGGCAGCGGGTAGCGGCAGGCGGCGAACGACCGCGTGCGGGTCGCGGCGGCACGACACCCGCCGCCGAGGCGGAGAACGGCCGCATCCGGCGGCACGGCCGCCGCCGAGACGGCGGCGCGGCGGAGGCCGTCGGCGCGGTGGCACAGCGGCGGGAGGCGCGGTCGCGGTGTAACGGTCCACCCCGCCGCAGCGATCCCACAGGGCGAGACGACCACACGGTCACGCTCTCCTCACCGTCCGGACACAGGACGGACACATCGGCCTGTTTGGATCGGCAGCGATCCACATCACGGGACGACGCCGCGATCATCTGTAGCGGAGCCGGGCGACCCCGTGCGACTCTGTGCACTCGACAGGCCGCACTCGCCGGGGTGTGCGGCCGAACCGTGCCACGGTGAGTCCGGCCGGGTTCGTCAACCGAGCGCCCGGCCGAGAGCCGTGCCCGGACGACGATCCGGTCATGGCGACCGACGCGGCACGGTGCACCCGAACGACCCACTTCGGACGCCCCCATCACGGGGAGGCGCTGTACTCTGAAGCCCTTTCTCGACCGCAGCGACCTGCCGGTTCACGGTCGTCCGAGACGGGTGTCAGAGGTGCACCGAGACGACAGGAGGAGCAGTTGGCCGCGATCAGTGACCAGACGCGTCGCCCCTCGCCCGGTGGGCTGTATGCCGCCGATCACGAGCACGACGCCTGCGGTGTGGCCATGTTGGCCGATGTCACCGGCAAGCGCGACCACGCCATCGTGCAGAAGGCCATCGAGGCCCTTCTCCGGCTGGAACACCGTGGCGCGCGTGGTTCCGAGCACAACACCGGCGACGGCGCAGGGATCCTGATCCAGGTCCCGGACGCCTTCTACCGCGAGGTCACCGACTTCGAGCTCCCCGCCGAGGGCGCCTACGCGGTCGGCATCGCCATGCTCCCGCAGGACCCGGCCGAGGCCGACGCGGCCGTCGCACGGGTGGACGAGCTCGCCGCCGAGGAGAACCTGACGGTCCTGGGCTGGCGCGACCTGCCCACCGACCCGGACGCCGCCGACCTCGGCCCGACCGCGCTCGCGGCGATGCCGACCTTCCGGCAGCTGTTCGTCGGCGGTGCCGAGCTGACCGGCGAGAACGCCGGGAGCGCGCCGTCGGACATCGAGCTGGAGCGCCGCACGTTCTGTCTGCGCAAGCGGATCGAGCACGACACCGAGGCCTACTTCCCCTCGCTGTCCCCGCGCACCATCGTCTACAAGGGGATGCTCGCCGAACCGCAGGTCGCGGCGTTCTACCCGGACCTGAACGACGAGCGGGTCGTCTCCGCGCTGGCCATCGTGCACTCGCGGTTCTCGACGAACACGTTCCCGTCCTGGCCGCTGGCCCACCCGTTCCGCTACGTCGCGCACAACGGCGAGATCAACACGTTGCGCGGCAACCGGAACTGGATGGCCGCCCGCGAGGCGATGCTGGAGTCCGCGCACCTGCCGGGCGACCTGCAGCGGCTCACCCCGGTCATCACCCCGGACGCCTCGGACTCGGCCACCTTCGACGAGGTCCTCGAGCTCCTGCACCTGGGCGGGCGCAGCCTGCCGCACGCGGTGCTGATGATGATCCCGGAGGCGTGGGAGAACCACGCCGAGATGGACCCGGCGCGGCGCGCGTTCTACGAGTACCACTCCGCGCTGATGGAGCCGTGGGACGGCCCGGCGCTGGTCGCCTTCACCGACGGCACCCAGATCGGCGCGGTGCTCGACCGCAACGGCCTGCGGCCGGCCCGCTACTGGGTCACCGAGGACGGCCTGGTCGTGCTGGCCTCCGAGGTCGGCGTGCTCGACGTCGAGCCGGACAAGGTCGTCCGCAAGGGCCGCCTGGAGCCGGGCCGGATGTTCCTGATCGACACCGAGCGCGGCAAGATCGTCGACGACGACGAGATCAAGAGCGAGCTGGCCTCGCTGCACCCGTACGCCGAGTGGCTGCACGCCGGCCTGATCCGGCTGGCGGACCTGCCCGCCCGGGACCGGCACACCCCCACCCACCAGGCGCTGACGCTGCGTCAGCAGGCGTCCGGCTACACCGAGGAGGAGCTGAACGTCCTGCTCCGCCCGATGGCCGTCGCGGGTGCGGAGCCGATCGGCTCGATGGGCAACGACGCGCCGCTCGCCGCGATCTCGGAGCGCCCGCGCCAGCTCTACGACTACTTCATCCAGCTGTTCGCGCAGGTCACCAACCCGCCGCTGGACGCGATCCGCGAGGAGCTCGTCACCTCGCTGTTCAGCCAGCTGGGCCCGGAGCACAACCTGCTCGACGCGACGCCGGCGCACTGCCGCACGATCGTCGTGCCGTTCCCGGTGCTCACCAACGACGACCTCGCACGGATCGTCGGGATCAACGAGGACAAGGAGTACCCGGGCTTCGCCTCGCACGTCGTCACCGGGACCTTCCTCGCCCGCGACGGCGGCAAGGGCATGTTGTCCCGGCTCGCCGAGATCAAGCAGGAGGTCTCCCGGGCGATCGAGTCCGGCGCCCGGCTGATCGTGCTGTCCCAGCGCGGGGTGGACGCCGAGTACGCGCAGATCCCGTCGCTGCTGCTCACCGGCGTCGTCCACCAGCACCTGGTCCGGGAGCGTTCGCGCACCCGGGTCGGGCTGGTCGTGGAGTCCGCCGACGCCCGCGAGGTGCACCACATCGCGCTGCTGCTCGGCTACGGCGCCTCCGCGGTGAACCCGTACCTGGCGATGGCCACCGTCGAGGACCTCGCCGAGCGGGGCGACATCCCCGGCGTCGACGGTCCGACGGCGGCGAAGAACCTGGTCAAGGCGCTCGGCAAGGGTGTCCGCAAGACCATGTCGAAGATGGGCGTCTCGACCGTCGCCTCCTACACCGGCGCGCAGATCTTCGAGGCCGTCGGTCTGGGCCGGGAGGTCATGGACGCCGCGTTCACCGGCACCACGTCCCGGCTGGGCGGCGTCGGGTTCGAGGTGCTGGCCGAGGAGGTGCTGGCGCACCACCGTCGCGCCTACCCCTCGGACGAGGTCCGGGCGTCGCACCGGGCGCTGGTCGTCGGTGGCGAGTACCAGTGGCGCCGCGAGGGCGAGCTGCACCTGTTCAACCCTCAGACGGTGTTCAAGCTCCAGCACTCGACGCGCGCCGGGAAGTACGACGTCTTCAAGGAGTACACGAAGGCGGTCGACGACCAGGCGCGCAAGCTGATGACGCTGCGCGGGCTGTTCGCCTTCAAGGAGGGCGTGCGCGAGCCGGTCCCGATCGACGAGGTCGAGTCGATCGAGTCGATCATGACCCGGTTCGCCACCGGCGCGATCTCCTACGGCTCCATCTCCCAGGAGATGCACGAGACCCTGGCGATCGCGATGAACCGGATCGGCGGGCGCTCGAACACCGGTGAGGGCGGCGAGGACCCGGACCGGTTCACCCCGGACCCGAACGGCGACTCGCGGCGCAGCGCCGTGAAGCAGGCCGCCTCGGGGCGCTTCGGCGTCACGAGCGAGTACCTGGTCAACGCGGACGACATCCAGATCAAGATCGCGCAGGGCGCCAAGCCCGGCGAGGGCGGCCAGCTGCCCGGCGGCAAGGTCTACCCGTGGATCGCGACCACCCGGTACTCGACGCCGGGCGTCGGCCTGATCTCGCCGCCGCCGCACCACGACATCTACTCGATCGAGGACATCAAGCAGCTCATCCACGACCTGAAGAACGCCAACCCGCGGGCCCGCATCCACGTGAAGCTGGTGTCCCAGGTCGGCGTCGGGACCGTGGCGGCCGGGGTGTCCAAGGCGCACTCCGACGTCGTGCTCATCTCCGGGCACGACGGCGGCACCGGCGCCTCGCCGCTGAGCTCGATCAAGCACGCGGGCGGCCCCTGGGAGCTCGGCCTGGCCGAGACCCAGCAGACGCTGATGGCCAACAACCTGCGCGACCGGATCGTCGTGCAGGCCGACGGGCAGCTCAAGACCGGCCGCGACGTCGTCATCGCCGCCCTGCTGGGCGCCGAGGAGTACGGCTTCGCGACCGCACCGCTGGTCGTCTCGGGCTGCATCATGATGCGGGTCTGCCACCTCGACACCTGCCCGGTCGGGGTCGCGACGCAGAACCCCGAGCTGCGCAAGAAGTTCGACGGCAAGGCCGAGTACGTCGTCAACTTCATGCAGTTCATCGCGCAGGAGGTCCGCGAGTACCTCGCGCAGCTGGGCTTCCGCTCGCTCGAGGAGGCGATCGGCCGGGCCGACACGCTCGACGTCGACGCCGCCGCGCAGCACTGGAAGTCCGCGCACCTGGACCTGTCCCCGATCTTCCAGGTCGGCGACTACGGCGACGACGTCCCGCGCCGCCGGACCCGCGAGCAGGACCACGGCCTGGACAAGGCGCTGGACAACACCATGATCCAGCTGGCCGAGGGCGCGCTGCGCAACGGCGACCAGGTGACCCTGGACCTGCCGGTGCGCAACGTGAACCGGACCGTCGGCACCATGCTCGGCTCCGAGCTGACCCGGGTGCACGGCGGCAAGGGCCTGCCCGACGACACGATCGACGTCACGCTCACCGGCGCGGCCGGGCAGAGCTTCGGCGCGTTCGTGCCCAAGGGCATCACCCTCCGGCTGGTCGGCGACACCAACGACTACTTCGGCAAGGGGCTGTCCGGGGGCCGGCTGACGCTGCGGCCGGACCCGTCGGCGCCGTTCACCGCCGAGGAGAACGTCATCGCCGGCAACGTGATCGGCTACGGCGCCACCTCGGGCGAGATGTTCGTCCGCGGCGTGGTCGGCGAGCGTTTCTGCGTGCGGAACTCCGGCGCGGTGGCCGTCGTCGAGGGTGTCGGTGACCACGGCTGCGAGTACATGACCGGTGGCCAGGTCGTCGTGCTGGGCCGGACCGGGCGCAACTTCGCGGCCGGCATGTCCGGCGGGGTCGCCTACCTGCTGGATCTGGACGCGAAGCGGGTCAACCCCGAGATGGTGGACCTGGACCCGCTGACCGACGAGGACCGGTCGATCATCCGCGACCTGGTGGAGCGGCACCACGCCGAGACCGGTTCGGCGGTGGCGCACGCGCTGCTCGCCGACTGGGACGCGGCGGTGGAGCGGTTCGGCAAGGTCATGCCCAAGGACTACAAGCGCGTGCTGCTCGCGACCGAGAACGCCGAGCGCGAAGGCCGCGACGTGAACGCCGCGATCATGGAGGCCGCTCATGGGTGACCCCAAGGGTTTCATGACCACCACCCGGGAGACGCCGAAGCGGCGCCCGGTCGACCTTCGGCTGATGGACTGGCGCGAGGTCTACGAGGACTTCCCGCGCCCGGCGCTGGAGAAGCAGGCCGGCCGCTGCATGAACTGCGGCATCCCGTTCTGCCACCAGGGCTGCCCGCTCGGGAACCTGATCCCGGAGTGGAACGACCTCGTCTACCGCAAGGACTGGCGCGAGGCGACCGAGCGGCTGCACGCCACGAACAACTTCCCGGAGTTCACCGGGACGCTGTGCCCCGCCCCGTGCGAGGCGGCGTGCGTGCTGGCGATCAACGACGACGCGGTGACCATCAAGCAGGTCGAGATCGAGATCATCGACCGGGCCTGGGACGAGGGCTGGGTCGCCCCGCAGGCCCCGAAGGTCAAGACCGGCAAGAAGGTCGCCGTCGTCGGGTCCGGGCCGGCCGGGCTCGCCGCCGCGCAGCAGCTGACCCGGGTCGGGCACGACGTCGTCGTGTTCGAGCGGGCCGACCGCATCGGCGGCCTGCTGCGCTACGGCATCCCCGAGTTCAAGATGGAGAAGTCCCGGCTCGACCGGCGGCTGGAGCAGATGGTCGCCGAGGGCACCCACTTCCGGGCCTCGGTCGACGTCGGCACCGACGTCACCGTCGAGCAACTGCGGGCCGACTTCGACGCCGTCGTGCTGGCCGGCGGGGCCACGGCCTGGCGGGACATCCCGGCCGACGGCCGCGATGCCGAGGGCGTCTACCAGGCGATGGAGTTCCTGCCGTGGGCCAACCACGTGCAGCAGGGCGACATGGACGCCCCGCCGATCTCCGCCGAGGGCAAGGACGTCGTGATCATCGGCGGCGGTGACACCGGCGCCGACTGCCTGGGTACCTCGCACCGCCAGAATGCGCGGTCGGTGACCCAGCTGGAGATCATGCCGACGCCGCCGGAGCACCGCACCGAGGGCATGCCCTGGCCGACCTACCCGATGGTCTACCGGGTGTCCTCGGCGCACGAGGAGGGCGGCGAGCGGCTGTTCTCGTGCAACACGACCGAGTTCGTGTCCGACGCCGACGGCAAGCTCGCCGGCATCCGGATCTGCGAGGTCAAGCGCGGGGACAACGGCTTCGAGGCGGTCGAGGGCACCGAGCAGGAGCTCCCGGCCCAGCTGGTGCTGCTGGCGATGGGCTTCGTCGGCCCGGAGAAGGGCACGCTGCTGGGCGACCTGGAGGTCGACCTCGACGACCGCGGCAACGTCGCGCGCGACGACAGCTACATGTCCTCGACCGACGGCGTGTTCGTCGCCGGCGACATGGGCCGCGGGCAGTCGCTGATCGTGTGGGCCATCGCCGAGGGCCGCGCCGCGGCCGCCGGGGTGGACACCTACCTGACCGGCCGGACCGTGCTGCCCCGGCCGATCAACCCGACGGACCGCCAGATCGGGTAGGCAGCAGGCTGCTCGTGAGTGGTTGTCGTGGTCCTGACCACGACATCCACTCACGAGTGGTGTTCGAGGTCGTAGGCGTCCTCGCCGATCCAGATCCGCAGCCCGTCGCCGTCGTCGGTGACGTAGCCGTCCTCCTCCTCGCCGAGCTCCCGGATCGCACCGAGCGCGGGCCGGCCGAACTCGACCACTCCCCCGCCGACGTCGACCGGGCGGTACTCCCGCGCCAGCCGGGCGGTCCGGCACTCGGTGGCCAGCCAGGCGGCGTTGTCCGGGCCGACGTCGACCCGCCAGCGTTCGTCGCGCACGCCGCTCAGTATGAGGCAGATCACTCCGCCCGCCGACACCGCGCTACCGGTGATCGCCAACGCACGCTCCGTGGCCACATCGGCCACCGCCCGTCGCCGGCACGGCGCCGCTCGCCATCACACGTGATCGAAGTCGGGCCGACCCCACAACTCGCGGCGCTCTCGCGCGTTGAACCCTGCGGCCGGCACCTGCAGAACCGGGAGCCCCTGTCGGTGTCGGCACCATCTCGGGCACCGGGCCCCGTGACCGCTGGTCACGGACCCGGTGCCCGGTGGGTACGTCCTAGCCGGCCGGCTGCGGCAGCGGAGCGGGGCCGGTCCGGCGGATGGTGGAACGCACCCGCTGCGCCACGGCGAAGGCGCCCGTCGTCAGCACCGCGAGCATCCCCCCGGCCACGACACAGAGCAGTGGGTTGCCGCCGGTGACCGGGCCCAGCGCGGCGCCGATGGCGAACATGTAGAGCGACCAGGCCAGCGCGCTGACGGCCGAGGCGCGCAGGAACACCTGGCGCGGTAGCCCCATCCGACCTGCGGCCGCGCAGCTGAGCAGCCGCCCGCCCGGCAGGAACCGGGCTGCGACCAGCGCGGCGACCGGTCGGCGGAACAGGTTGGCGCGCACCCAGCGGGCGATCCCGCCGTCGGCGTGCGCCGTGCGCGGCAGCAACCGGTGCGAGCCGCGGCCCAGGGCGTGGGTCGCGAGGTCGCCGAGCACCGATCCGGACGCGGCGGCCAGGAACAGCGCGGACAGCAGCGCCAGGTCGCGGGTCACCACCGCGGACGCCGTCGCCGACAGCAGGACGGTCTCGCTCGGCAGCATCGGCAGCGGCCCGTCGACGGCCACCATGAGCACCATCGCGGGTACCAGCCACGGGCTCGACAGCACCGCGGCCAACAGCGCGAACGGCTCCACCCGGTCGACCTCCGCACGGGGTTCGGTTGCACTTCCCGTTGCACGGTGGCACACCGCCGCCGTCGGGGAACGGGGGGATGCCCCCGTCACCGATGAGTCCGGCGGGAGGGCCCGGTCATATCGGCGAGCAGCACGGAAGATCCGCGCGCCGGCCACCGGAGGTCCACAGTGAACACACGTCCCGCAGTCCGCCCCGCACTGTCACCGACCGCGCACCGCGCGCTGTGGGTGCTGCAGATCCTGCTCGGGCTGTTCATCGCGATCGGCTCGGGCGTGCCGAAGCTCTACGGTGACCCGTTCGCCATCGCGATCTTCGACGGCATCGGCGTCGGGCAGTGGCTGCGCTACGTCGTCGGCGTCCTGGAGATCGCGGGCGGCATCGGCCTGCTGACCAGGCGGTTCTCCGGTCCGGCGGCCGCCGGGCTGGTCCTGCTGATGATCGGGGCGGCGCTGACCCAGGCGTTCGTGCTGCACGGCGGGCTGCTCGTGCTGACGCCCGTCGTACTGGGTGTGCTGTTCGCCGTGGTCGCCGTCGGGCGCCGGGACACGCTTCGGACGTTCACCGGGGGCTGACCTGCGTTTACGCAGCGCGATCACCGGGAATCCGGCCCCGACGACGACGCCGGCAGTGTCGGCGTCCCCCCGGATCGGTGTACAGGGAGGAACCCACCATGGCCGATCGCCATGTGAGGCCGGCCGACGACGGCTGGACCGTCGAGAAGAACAACGCCAAGCGACCGAGCGCCAAGGTCGCCACCCAGGCCGAGGCGATCACCCGGGCGACGGAGATCATCGCCAACGACGGCGGCGGGAGCCTCGTCGTGCACGGCACGGACGGGTCGGTGCGCGAGCGCCGTACCGTCGAATCCGGCGCCGAGACCGCCGGTACCGCCGCCGCCGCCTCGGCGACCGCGACGGCGGCCCGCGACACCGCCTCGAAGGCCGCGGACTCGGCAGGGAAGACCGCCCAGGCGGTCGGCGACGACACCCGGACCACCGGGAGGAAGGTCGCCGGCGAGACCCGCGACGCCGCCGGGAAGGCCGCTGACACGACCCGCTCCGGCGCGGACGAGGTCGCCACCCAGGCCCGCCGGGTCGCCGAGAACGGCAAGGACGCCGGCGAGGCGGGGAAGGCGGCCGCCGCCGCGGCGAAGGCCACCGGCGAGCAGCTGGCCGGCACCGCGGCACGGACCGGACGCCAGGTCGCCGGCGAGGTCGCCGCGTCGGCCGAGCGGTCGGCCGGGACCGTGCGGGCGGCCGCGGACCAGGGCGCGACCTCCGCGGTCCGCGCTGCGGACCGGGCGGCGAAGGTCGGCGAGCGCGTCGAGGACGAGCTCGACGACACCGGCGCGGAACTCGCCCGCCGGCTGCACGAGAACGGCGAGCGCGCCGCGACCCGCCTGGACGAGCTCGTGGTCAAGGTCTACCGGCCGCTGAACCCGATCCGGCTCGGCAGCCGGGTCGCCGCCGGGGTCGTCGCGACCGCCTTCGGTGTGTCCGGCGCCGTGGCCTCCCGCTTCGGCAAAGCTGCCCAGAAGGGCACCCGCAAGGCCACCGGCCGCCGTTACTGAGCCGATCATCGGCCCCGCCCGGTCGTGGGCGGGGCCGGTGGGTCTCAGGACCGCAGGCTGAGCACGTAGTCGCCGCTGTCGTCGCTCCACTCCATACCGACCAGGTTCCGCGCCCGGGCCGCCTTGGCGAACGACAGGAAGCTGCCGAACCCGTAGCGCTTCTCCGAGAAGTCCGGCACCCGCTTGCGGAGCTGGTCCTTCAGCCCGCTCAGCTGCGGCGGCCCAGCGGCCGCCGACAGCTCCCGCACCACGTCGACGAGCAGCGCGAACGCGTCGTGGTCGGCGTCCGGGTCCTCCGGCACGGAGATCTCCGGGTCGCCCTGCGCGGTGCCCTGGGCCAGGGTGACCACGCCCTGGCCCTCCAGGTGGCGCAGCAGCTCGCCGAACCCGCGGAAGCCGTGGTCGGACTCGTCGAACGTCGGGTCCTTGCGCAGGATCGCGCGCTTGAGCCGGGACGCCGAGACCGGGCCGTCGGCCTGCCGCATCAGCCCGGTCAGCGTGCTGACCACGAGACCGTCGACGTCGCGCTCCTCGGCGCCGGTCGTCGCGGTCTCCTCCGCCTCGGCGGCGGCGTCGCGGAAGGAGATGTCGAACGGCGCCGGCGCGGGTGCCGGCTCGGGCACGGCGGCCACGGGGGCGGGCTCGGCGGCCGCGGCGGCCGGCGGGCGGGATCCACGACGGCGGCGGGGCTTCGCCGGCTCCTGGCTCGGCTCGACGCCGGGCAGCCGGTCGTAGAACAGGAACTCGTCGCACGCCGGCGGCAGCAGCGCCGACGTCGACGACTGCACCCCGATCCCGATCACCCGCCGGTCCAGCTCGCGCAGCTTGTGCATCAGCGGGGTGAAGTCGGAGTCGCCGGTGCCGATCGCGAAGGTCGTGATGAAGTCCCGCTCGTAGGCGAGCTCGATGGCGTCGACGGCGAGCTTGATGTCGGCGGCGTTCTTGCGGGACCCGCCGATCCGCTGCGGGATCTCGATCAGCTCCACCTGGGCGCGCGCCATCAGCCGGCGGTCCTCGTCGAACGCCGACCAGTCGGCGTACGCGCGGCGCACCACCACCCGGCCGCGCTCGGCCAGCGCGTCGGCGACCGGACCGAAGTCGAACGGCACGACCCCCAGACCGTCGCGTGCTCCGATCGCGAGGTTCTCGTAGTCGAGCAGCAGGGCGATGCGTTCGTCCTCGTGGGCCACCGCGGAAGACTAATGCCGGTGCACCCGCGCCACCCGCCGCGGCATGATCCCCGGATGCGGGGAGACGACGTCACGACCACCGTCGAGATCGCCACCGGGTTCCTGGCCGGGCTCGCCGACCGGGACTGGTCGGTGCCGGCCGGGCCGTTGGAGTGGTCCTGCCGGGACACCGGTGTGCACGTCGCCGACGACCTCTTCGGCTACGCCGCGCAGGTCGCCGTCGGCCCGCCCGACTCCTACCCACCGTTCGAGATCGTCGTCGGGGACGCCGCGACAGTGGACGGTCTGCTGCTCGTGATCCGCACCGGCGGCGCGATGCTGGCGACGTCGGTGGCGGCCGCGTCCCCGGACGCGCGCGGCTGGCACCCCTTCGGCGTCTCCGACCCGGCCGGGTTCGCCGCGATGGGCGTGGTCGAGGTGCTGGTGCACACGCACGACATCGCGCGCGGCCTCGGTACGTCGTGGACCCCGCCCGCCGACGCCTGCGCCGCGGCGCTGGCCCGGCTGTGGCCGGACACCGACCCCGGCCCCGACCCGGCCGCGACGCTGCTGCACGTCACCGGCCGGGCGGCCCTGGACGGCACCCCGGCACCCGCGCGGTGGCGGTGGTACGGCGAGGTACCCGGCTGACCGCTCACAGCTCCGGCTCAGCGCGTTCTCACGGACGGCACGGGCGGGCGGCGGAGGATCGTCGTCGTGCTGCAGGGCGCGCTGCGTGACGTCGAGGCGGTCCCGGTCACCGGATGGCCGTTCGTCCTCGGCTACGCGCTGGCCGGGGTCGCGTGCCTGGCCCTCGTCGTGCTCGGGGTACGGCGGGCCGGGCACGCGCGACGCCGGGTGTGGCGGGTCCTGGCCCGGTGCGCCGCCGTCGCGGTGACGCTGCTCGTCCTGCTGTCCGACGCGGTGGTCGGGGTGAACGCGGGGCTCGACTACCTGCGCACCGTCGGCGACGTGCTCGGCGCCGGCCCGGTCGAGGGCATCGGGGTCGCGCAGCTGCTGCTGCGCCGCTCCGTGCCGGCCGACGGGGTCGTGGCCCGGGTCCCGATACCGGGGTCGCTGTCCGGGTTCGACGCCCGTCCCGCCGAGGTGTGGGTGCCGCCCGCGTGGTTCACCCGGCCCCGCCCCGAGCTCCCGGTCGTGATGCTCCTGCACGGAACCCCGGGCCGTCCGGCCGACTGGGTCGACTCCGGCGGGGCCGCCGCCACCGCCGACGCCTGGGCACGCACGCACGACGGCGTCGCGCCGGTCCTGGTGATGCCCGACATCAACGGCGACTACCTGACCGACTCCGAGTGCGTCGACGCGCCCGGCGCCGCGGTCGAGACCTACCTGACCCGGGACGTCCCGCGGGTGGTGACCCGGCTGCTCGACACCCGCCCGCCCGGGCGGGACTGGGCGGTCGCCGGGCTGTCCGAGGGCGGCACCTGCGCGGTGATGCTGGCGCTGCGCCACCCGGACCTGTTCGGCACCTTCGGCGACTACGGCGGGCTGATCGGTCCGCGGACCGGCGACGACAACGGCGGGGTGGACGCGACCGTGGCCGGTCTCTTCGCGGGTTCGGTCCGCCGCTTCGACACCCACGAGCCCGCCGACCTGCTGCGCCACCGGCGGTACCCGGAGCTGACCGGCTGGTTCGAGGCCGGCGGCGACGACACCGCGCCGGCCGCGGCCGCGCGGACACTCTCCGCGCTCGCCACCCGGGCCGGGATCGCCAGCACGCTGCGGATCGTGCCCGGTGGCGGCCACGACTTCGACGTCTTCGCCACCGCGCTGACCGACTCGTTCCCCACGATCGCGGCACGGGTATCCGGACCGCCGGCGGAACCCGACGGGTGACGATGCGGTGGTCGTACGCCGTGGCTCGCTGCTCAACCACGGGGCCGGGCGCGATCGACCACCTCACCGGACGCCACGACCCCAGCCACGGCCCACGACCGGCTGGTCACCACGTACCCGGTCTGCGCCGGGTGATGCCACCGAACGCCCGATTCCGAGATCCGGTTCTGCTGCGCCGGACGGATCAGACCTCCGGGGGGTCCTGCTCGGGTACGGCGAACAGCGGCGGCCGCTCCCCCGCCGTCGTCCCCGGAAGGATCCGGTCGAGGACGTCGAGGTGCTCCAGCGTGCCGGTGACCTGCAGGACCCGGCGGACCTGGCGGGCCTCGCCGCAGACGACCTGGAACGCCACCCCGGCCCGGGTGGCCCAGAGGTGGGAGTCCAGCAGTACCGCGAGGCCGGCCGAGCCGAGGAAGGTCACCCGGGACAGGTCGAGCACCACCCGGGGCGCCGCGGCGACCCACTCGTGGAGCTGGCCGGACAGGAACGGCGCGGTGACCGTGTCGACCTCGCCGTCCGCGTGCACCAGCACCGGTCCGGACGGGTGCGGTACCGCCTCCAGCCGTAGTGCTCCGGTGCCGTCGGTCCCGACCGACCAGCCGGGCACGACCTGACCGGTGTCCCCGGTCCGTCCGGTCATCACACACCGTCTCCTCGAGGAGGCGGCGCCTCCGCGCGGTCAGGATGGCAGTATCGCTGCGTGATCGCCCGATAGCGCAGGATGATCACCCGGTCGGCACCTTGTCCGGCGGAGACCGGCCCCGTCGTCGACGCGCGGATCGGGCCCGGTCTTCCTAGGCTCCCCGTCGTGACCCACCACGATCTCGTCGTCGTCGGAACCGGCTCCGGGAACACGATCGTCGACGACCGGTTCGCCGGCCTGGACGTGGCCCATGTGGAGGCCACCCGGTTCGGCGGGACCTGCCTGAACGTCGGCTGCATCCCGACCAAGATGCTCGCCTACGCCGCCGAGGTGGCCGAGACGGTGCGCTCCGCGTCCCGCTACGGGATCGACGCGACCGTCGACCGGATCCGCTGGCCGGACATCCGGGAGCGGGTGTTCGGCCGCCTCGACCCGATCGGCGACGACGGCCACTCGTACCGCAGCGAGCACGGCACCGTCTACGACGGCTGGGCCCGGTTCACCGGCCCCCGGGCCATGACGGTGGACCTGACCGGCGGCGGGACCGCCGGGTTCACCGCGGACCGGATCGTGCTGGCCGGCGGCGGACGCCCGCTGGTCCCGCCCCCGGTCACGGACTCCGGCGTGCCGTTCGAGACCTCCGACACGATCATGCGGATCGACGAGCTGCCCCGGCACCTCGCGGTGCTCGGCGGCGGCTACATCGCGGCCGAGCTCGCGCACGTCTTCGGCGGGCTGGGCTGCGAGGTCACCCTCGTCGAGGCCGCCGACACGCTGCTCGGCGGGATGGACGAGACGGTCGTCGAGCGCTTCACCGACGCGGCCCGGGAGCGTTTCACCGTCCACACCGGACGATCGGTGGAGAAGGTGACCGGCACCGCCGGGGACGTCCGGCTGCACCTCGACGACGGCACCGAGGTCCGCGCCGACCTGCTGCTGGTCGCGGCCGGACGGACTCCCAACTCCGACCGGCTCGACGTCGACCGGGCCGGGATCGAGCTGCACGACGACGGCCGGGTCCGGGTCGACGCCCACGGCCGCACCACCGCCGAGGGGGTCTGGGCGCTGGGTGACCTCAGCACCGCACACCCGCTCAAGCACGTCGCCAACCACGAGGCCGCGGTCGTCGCGCACAACCTGACCGTGTCGGACCCCGGCGAGCTCCGCGCGTTCGACGACGCGCTCGTCCCGGCCGCGGTGTTCACCACCCCGCAGATCGGCACCGTCGGGCGCACCGAGCAGGAGTGCCGTGACGAGGGGATCGCGTACCGCGTGGGCCTGCACGAGTACTCCGACGTCGCCTACGGCTGGGCGATGGAGGAGCGGCGCGGCTTCTGCAAGGTCCTCGCCGCGCCGGACGGGACGCTGCTGGGCGCCCACCTGCTGGGCCCACAGGCGTCCACACTGGTCCAGCAGCTGGTGCAGGCGATGGCGCTCGGCGCGACCGCGCCCCGCCTGGCCGATGCGCAGTACTGGATCCACCCGGCGTTGCCGGAGGTCGTGGAGAACGCGCTACGGGCGCTGGAGGATCAGTAGCGCCGGGCGTACGCCGTCGGCGGCTCGCCGAACAGGGCGGTGAACTCGCGGGTCATGTGCGCCTGGTCGGCGTAGCCGAGTTCGGCCGCGACATCGGTCCAGCGCACCGGCTCCCCCGCCGCCATCCGCTCGGTGACCTCGTGCAGCCGATACCGGCGGATCACCCACTTCGGACCGACGCCGACGTGCTCGGCGAAGAGCCGCTGCAGGCTGCGGATGCTGGTGCCGGTCGCCGCCGCGAGCGCGTCGACGCGGGTCAGCGCGCGGTCGGTCGCGATCCGCGCGACCAGCGCGGTCGCCTCTCCGGCCGTCCTCGACACCGTCACGGGCAGCGCCGCCCGGACCCGCGCGCGCAGGACACCCACGTCGTCCGCGACACCGTCCGCGCCCACGGGCTCCGGCTGGCCGGTGGCCGCGGCCAGGGCCGGGACCTCCCCCGCCGGCACCACCCGGTCGGTGAGCGCGGCGACCGGACGTCCGAGGAACGCGCGGAAGGCACCGGGGCGGAACGCCACCCCCGCGACCCGCCCCGGACCGGCGAGCTCCCGTACGACGTGCCGGGTCGCGACGCCGTGCACCTCGGCCGGGGCGCCGGGACGCACCGTGAGGTGCACGTGCGGATACGGGACGATCTTCTGCCGGTAGGGCTCGGGATAGTCCCACTCCGCGGTCCAGAACCGCTCCACGAACGGGGCGAGGTCCGCGGGCGGGGGTACGGAGCCGTGCCGCTGGGACCGGGTCCAGGCCCCGTCCAGCTCGCGCGGGTCCCGGTCCACGACGGGAGTATGGCGCGTTCGTCCAAGCCCGGCGCCGCGCCGGCGTCCTAGCGTGCGGTCATGACCTTCGCACACCTCGTCGCGCCCGCCGCGGCCGTGTACCCCGGCCTGGTCGGGGCGGCGGCCGCGACCCCGCTCGACGCGCCGACCCCGTGCACCGACTGGGACCTGCGCGGCCTGCTCGGGCACCTCCGGTACTGGACCCCGGTCCTCGCCGCCGTCGGCCGCCGCGAGGCACCCGCCGCGTCGGACGGGACCGGGGCGGCGGCCCTGGTGACCGACGACTGGGCAGTCCGCCTGGACGCCGACCGGGCCGCGCTCGTCGAGGTCTGGTCCGACCCGGGGACCTGGGACGGGACCGTCACGATGGGCGGTCCCGACCCGCTGCCCGCCGCGATGATCGGCGGGATGGTGCTCGGCGAGCTCGTCGTGCACGGCTGGGACCTCGGACGGACGGCCGGCGTCGCCCCCGCCTGGCCCGACGACGTGCTCGACGGCACGCTGCACGCCGTCGCCGCGATGGCCGAACAGGGGCGCGGGATGGGGGTCTTCGCCGACCCCGTCGGAGTTCCGCAGGACGTCCCGGTCCTGGACCGGATCGTCGCCGTCACCGGACGCGATCCCGCCTGGACGCCGGCCGCACGGGGGGTTGCGGGAGGGGGTTCCTGACCGGGGCGCGAGAATGCCCGCGGGCGTCGAGTCGGGGAGGTCGGTCGGGTGAGCAACGTGGAGTCCGCGCCGGAGGAGGTCGTCTGCGTCGGCGACGCCGAGGCCGTCGAGGTCGTCCGGCCGCGCGCCGTGCCGCTGGGCGGGCCGCGGGCGATGACGGTGCGCCGCACGCTGCCGCGCCGGGCCCGCTCGCTGATCGGGGCCTGGTGCTTCCTCGACCACTACGGCCCGGACCGGGTGTCGGCCACCGGTGGCATGGAGGTGCCCGGGCACCCGCACACCGGCCTGCAGACGGTGTCCTGGCTGTTCTCCGGCGAGGTCGAGCACCGCGACACCACCGGCGCGCACGCGATCGTCCGCCCGGGCGAGCTGAACCTGATGACCGCCGGGTCCGGCATCGCGCACTCCGAGTACTCCACGCCGGGCACCGACCTGCTGCACGGTGCGCAGCTGTGGGTGGCGCTCCCGTCGGCACACCGGCAGGTCGACGCCGGCTTCGAGCACTACGCGCCGTCCACGGTGGACGCCGACGGCACCGCGCTGCGGGTGTTCCTCGGCTCGCTGGAGGGTGAGACCTCACCCGTCGCGACGTGGTCGCCGCTGCTCGGCGCGGAGATCGTGGTCCCGCCCGGCGGCCGGTTCCGCGCCGGCACCGACCCCGGGTTCGAGCACGGCGTGCTCGTCGACACCGGGACCGTCCGGGTCGGCGGCACGACCGCGGAGCCCGGTGACCTGGTCCTCCTGCCGCGCGGCGCGACCGGGCTCGACCTGCACGCACCCGGCCCGGACGGGGCGCGGGTCCTGCTGCTCGGTGGCGAGCCCCTCGGCGAGCAGATCGT
This sequence comes from Pseudonocardia nematodicida, assembly GCF_040105385.1. Lineage (NCBI taxonomy): Bacteria > Bacillati > Actinomycetota > Actinomycetes > Pseudonocardiales > Pseudonocardiaceae > Pseudonocardia > Pseudonocardia nematodicida. Next base: position 177,384 of record NZ_JBEDNQ010000009.1, on the reverse strand, counting down.
CATGTGGTGGAACTTCATCGGCACCACGCACGACGAGATCGCCGGGTACCGGGCGCAGTGGCAGGACGAGCGGGCCCGCGGCGGCGACGCCGGCGGCCGGTTCGGGGCGTTCCCCGAGCAGTGGGCATCGACGTTGCCCGCGCCGGAGCTGCCGCACGCGCGGCTGACCCCGCGCGGGTAGTCGTCGCCTCCGGCAGCTACCCGTGCTCGGCGCGGACGACGGCGACGACCCGCCGCAGCTGCGCGAGCAGCAGCTCCGGGTCCCGCCCGTCCGGCTCGACCGAGCCGTCGATCCGGCCGGTGTCGCCGGTGAGGTCCACCTGCAGTGACCGGACCGTGTACCGGCGGGCCCGCAACGTGACGAGGACCTTCGTGACGGCGTCGGTGCCGCCGTGGACGAGCAGCGTGAAGCGATGGCCGCCGTCCCGGGGGGAGGCGAGTACGGCGGTCTCGGATTCGGTGGTCTCGGTCAACGTGGTCATCACGGATCTCCCGGTGCGGGTCGTCGGAGGATCCGGCCAGGTCCGGGAGGGCACGGCGACACCACGCGCCGGCGACCTGGGTTCAGCCGGCGCGCCGGATAATGATCAGCCCGCGCACGCCGCCCAGGGTAACAGCCGTCACAGGTCCCGCCGGTCCTGGAGCCGCTGCAGCTTCCCGACCGAGCGCTCCAGGGTGTCCGGATCGACGACCTCGCAGGAGACGGTCACCCCGACCGTCTCCTTGACCACGCGCACCACCTCGGCCGCCGCCGGATCGCGGCGCTCGGCCGGGGTGTCGTGCCGGGCCTCCACCCGGACGGTCATCGCGTCCAGCCGGGCGTGCGTCGTCAGCACGATCTGGAAGTGCGGCGCCAGCCCCGGGGTGCGGAGCACGATCTCCTCGATCTGGGTCGGGAAGACGTTCACCCCGCGCAGGATGATCATGTCGTCGGACCGGCCGGTGATCTTGGCCATCCGCCGCATCTGCGGGCGCGCGGTCCCGGGGAGCAGCGTGGTCAGGTCCCGGGTGCGGTACCGGATGATCGGCAGCCCCTCCTTGGTGAGGCTGGTGAACAGCAGCTCGCCCTCCGCGCCGTCGGGCAGCGGAGTGCCGTCGAGGGGGTCGACGACCTCGGGCAGGAAGTGGTCCTCCCAGATGTGCAGGCCGTCCTTGGTCTCCACGCACTCCTGCGACACCCCCGGCCCCATGACCTCGGACAGGCCGTAGATGTCGACGGCGTGGATGCCGGCGCGCTCCTCGATCTCGGTACGCATCCGCTCGGTCCACGGTTCGGCGCCGAAGATCCCGACCTGCAGGCTGGTGCGGCGCGGGTCGACCCCCTGGCGCTCGAACTCGTCGAGCAGGGTGAGCATGTACGACGGCGTGAGCATGATGATCTCGGGCGCGAAGTCGACGATCAGCTGCACCTGCCGCGGGGTCATCCCGCCGGAGACCGGGATCGCGGTCGCGCCGAGCTTCTCCGCGCCGTAGTGCGCGCCCAGGCCGCCGGTGAACAGGCCGTAGCCGTAGGCGACGTGCACCCGGTGCCCGGGCCGGCCGCCGGCCGCGCGGATCGAGCGCGCCACCAGCGTCGCCCAGTTGTCGATGTCGCCGGCGGTGTAGCCGACGACGGTCGGCGTCCCGGTGGTACCCGACGACGCGTGGATCCGCGCGATCCGCTCCCGCGGCACGGCGAACATGCCGAACGGGTAGGTCTCGCGCAGGTCGGCCTTGGTCGTCGTCGGGAACCTCGCGATGTCGTCGAGCTCGCGGCAGTCGTCGGGGTGCACGCCGTGCGCGTCGAACGTCGCCCGGTAGTGCGGGACGTTCTCGTAGGCGTGCCGCAGTGTCCACTGCAGACGCTGGAGCTGCAGGGCGCGGAGCTCGTCGACCGACATGCGCTCGGCCGGGTCCAGCAGGTCGTCCGCCGGCGCGGCACCGAGCCGTCCCGCGACGGTCATCGCAGGCCCTCCCGCCCGGCTACGCTGACCTGCCGACGGGCCGGGTGGCCTGCGTGATCGCTGTGGAGCGGGGTCATCGATGACGCCTCCGAACCTCGTTGCCCGACGTTGGACCGACCGTTCGTTCGCCCCGGAACGCTAGCACCCCGGGCGCCCGTTCGGGACCCGTCCGCAGGCTATATACCGATCGTTCGGTCGGGGCTAGGCTGGGTCCATGGCCGAATCCGACAGCGACGCAGCCGAGCCCGTCGTGCTCGTCGAGCACGACGAGACCGATCCGTCGGTCGCCGTGGTCACGCTCAACCGCCCGGCGAAGTACAACGCGCTCACCGTCGACCTCAAGGAGGCGCTGCTCACGGCGCTGGCGGGGGTCGGCGGGGACGCCGACGTCCGGGCCGTGGTGCTCACCGGCGCCGGCCGGGCGTTCTGCGTGGGACAGGACCTCGCCGAGCACGCGACCGCGCTGGAGCAGGACGCGGCCACCTCGTTCGACACCGTCCGCGACCACTACAACCCGCTGGTGCTGGCGATCACCGGGATGGCGAAGCCGGTCGTCGCGGCGATCAACGGGCCGTGCGCCGGCGCCGGACTCGGCCTGGCCCTGGCCGCGGACCTGCGGATCGCGGCGGCCGGGCTGACGTTCACCACCGCCTTCACCGGGATCGGCCTGACCGCCGACACCGGCCTGTCGGCCACCCTCTCGCACGCCGTCGGCGTCTCCCGGGCGACCGAGCTGCTCCTGCTGAACGAGCAGTTCACCGCCGAGGACGCGCTGAACTGGGGCCTGGTGCGCGAGGTGGTCCCGGCCGGTGAGGTGTCCGAGGCCGCGCTCGTGCTCGCCCGGCGCCTGGCTTCCGGACCCACCCGGGCCTACGCCGAGGTGAAGGGCGCACTCCGGTTCGGCGCGGTCAACGAGATGCCCGCGGTGCTCGACCACGAGGCCGACGCCCAGGCCCGCCTGGCGACCTCGCCCGACCACCAGCGCGCGGTCGCGGCGTTCCTGTCCAAGTCCACACCGGCCTTCGAAGGGTGGTGACCCGGTAGTGAGCCAGGCCCCGGTTCGGCGGTTGCGCCGGCCCAGCGGCGGCCGGGACCAGCTCCTCGAGACCGCGGTCACGGAGTTCATCGCGCGCGGCTACGACGCGACGTCGATGGAGGACCTCTCCCGCGCCGCGGGCATCACCAAGTCGTCGTTCTACCACCACTTCGCGGGCAAGGAGGCCTTGCTGCGGGCGGCGCTGGAGCGGGCGGTGGACGGCCTGTTCGGCGTCCTGTCCGCCCCGGCCGCGCAGGAGGGGTCTCCCTCGCAGCGGCTGCGGGCCATCGTCGCCGCCCAGGTCCGGGTACTGATGACCGAGCTGCCCTACGTGACCCTGCTGCTGCGGGTGCGGGGCAACACCGAGACCGAGCGGTGGGCCCTCGAGCGCCGCCGCGCCTTCGACGCGTCGATCAGCGCGCTGGTCCGGGAGGCCCGCGACGCCGGTGAGGTCCGCGCCGACGTCGACCCGGCCCTGGCGGCGCGGCTGCTGTCCGGCCTGGTCAACTCGATCGTCGAGTGGTACCGGCCGGGGCGCCCCGGCACCGCCTCCCTGCCCGACGACGTCGTCCGCGCCGCCTTCACCGGGATCGTCCCGGCCCCTCCGGACCACCAGGGAGAACCGGCATGACCTCGCAGCGTCGCGCGGCGGCCTGGCAGGCCCGGGCCAACCAGGCGTACGGCCGCACCTCCCTCGGCCTGACCGACGAGATCGACGCGCTGCTCGCCGACACCGGGGACGCGCTCCCGGCCGGCTTCCACCGCCTCGTCGTGTCCGATGTGGACCGGCTCTGCGACGACGCCGTCGCCGTCACCTTCGACGTCCCCGACGACCTGCGCGACCACTACGCCTTCCGCCCCGGCCAGTACCTCACCCTGCGCCGCGACACCCCGGACGGCGAGGAGCGCCGGTCGTACTCGATCTGCTCCCCCGCCGGCACCGCCCCGCGGGTCGGCGTGCGCCGGGTCGACGGCGGCCTGTTCTCGGCCTGGCTGGTCGACGAGGTCGTCCCCGGCGACGTCGTCGAGGTCGGGCCGCCCTCGGGGACCTTCACCCCGGAGCTGACCGCGGGCACCCACCACGCGCTGATCGCCGCGGGATCGGGCATCACGCCGGTGCTGTCGATCACGTCGTCGCTGCTGGCCGCGCACGACGACACCCGCGTCACCCTCGTCTACGGCAACCGCCGCACCGACACCGTGATGTTCACCGAAGAGCTCGCCGACCTCAAGAACGCCCACGGACCCCGGCTGCACCTGCTGCACGTGCTGTCCCGCGAACCCACCGAGGCCGAGATCGTCAGCGGCCGGCTCGACGCCGGCCGGCTGCGCACCCTGCTGACCTCCCTGGTCGACACCGCGGGCGTCGACGACTGGTGGCTCTGCGGCCCGCTCGGCATGACCGAGGCGGCGCGCGAGGTGCTGGGCGAGTTCGGCGTCGGCCGCGAGCGGGTGCACCGCGAGCTGTTCCACGTCGACGAGCCGCCGCCCGAGGTGCGCCGCGCGGAGGACACCGCGGACCGGCCCGACGGAACCGGCAGCGAGGTCACCGTGATCCTCGACGGCCGCGCCACGACCCTGACCCTGCCCCGCGACGAGGTCGTCCTCGACGCCGCCCAGAAGGTGCGCCGCGATCTGCCGTTCGCCTGCAAGGGCGGGGTCTGCGGGACCTGCCGGGCGAAGGTCGTCGACGGCGAGATGGAGATGCGCCGCAACTTCGCGCTCGAGGACGACGAGGTGGCGGCCGGCTTCGTCCTGACCTGCCAGGCCCGCCCGGTCTCGGACCGTGCGACCGTGGACTACGACGCCTGACACCGGGCCCGCTGCCCCACCCACCGGTTGATACGGGTACCCCCTAGGGGTACCGTCACGGTTCGGAACCGAGGAGGGGAACGCGATGCAGGGTCACACCGACAGCCCCGGTTACGCCGACACCAAGGACGCGCACGTCCGACGCATGCGCCGGATCGAGGGGCAGGTCCGCGGGATCAGCAAGATGATCGAGTCGGACAAGTACTGCATCGACATCCTCACCCAGGTCTCCGCCGTCAACAAGGCGCTCGAGGCCGTCGCGCTGGGGCTGCTCGACGAGCACCTCAAGCACTGTGTCGCCGACGCGGCCGCCGAGGGCGGGCCGGTCGCCGACGAGAAGATCCAGGAGGCCAGCGCCGCGATCGCGCGCCTGGTCCGCTCCTGACCCCCGGACACGTGAGAAGGACATCCCCATGAACACCGCCACCTACACCGTCACCGGCATGACCTGCCAGCACTGCGTCAGCTCGGTGACCGAGGAGATCGGCGAGATCGCCGGCGTCACCGGCGTCGACGTCGACCTGCCCACCGGCGCCGTGACCGTCACCAGCACCGAGGTCCTCTCCGACGACGCGATCCGCGCCGCCGTCGAGGAAGCGGGCTACGAGGTCACCGCGTCCTGAGTCCGGCCGGCGTCATCGGCTCCGGGCGGAGCGAGGAGGGCAGCAGCATGAGCAGAGTCGCGCGGACCGCCGCCTACGGTGCCGCCGTCGTCGTGCTCGGCGCGGGGGCCTACCTGGCCGGCGGCGTGATCGAGGTTCCCACCGACCACCTGCGCCCCACGGCCGAGCACCCCGCCCCGGCGCCCGGCGGGACGGCCCCCGCCCCGGTCCACGGATCCATCGAGGAGGACCACGGATGACCAGCACGGTCCGAGCCGACGGCGGCGACGTGCTCGAGGTCGAGCTCGCCATCGGCGGGATGACCTGCGCGTCGTGCGCGAACCGGATCGAGCGCAAGCTCAACAAGGTCGACGGCGTCACCGCGACGGTCAACTACGCCACCGAGAAGGCGAAGGTCACCGCCACCGGCGGGGTCGACGCCGACCGGCTGGTGGCGGTGGTCGAGTCCGCCGGCTACACCGCGACCCTCCCCGCGCCGCCCGCCGGATCGGGGGACGCCCCCTCCACGGAGGAGGACGCCCCCGAGGACGCGACGCTGCGCGACCACCGGCACCGGTTGCTCGTCTCGGCGCTGCTGTCGCTGCCCGTCGTCGCGATGGCGATGGCTCCCGCGCTGCAGTTCGTCAACTGGCAGTGGCTCTCGCTGGTGCTCGCCGCCCCGGTCTGGGTGTGGGGCGGCGCACCGTTCCACCGGGCCGCCTGGACGAACCTGCGCCACGGCGCGGCCACGATGGACACGCTCATCTCGATGGGCACCACGGCCGCGATGGCCTGGTCGGTCTACGCGCTGTTCTGGGGCACCGCCGGCATCCCCGGCATGACGCACCCGTTCACGCTGACCGTCTCCCCCACCGACGGCGCGAGCCACATCTACCTCGAGGTCGTCGCCGGCGTCACCACGTTCGTGCTGGCCGGGCGCTACTTCGAGGTCCGGGCCAAGCGCCGGGCCGGGGCCGCGCTGCGCGCGCTGCTGGAGCTCGGGGCCAAGGACGTCACGGTGCTGCGCGACGGCGCCGAGGTGCGCGTGCCGGTCGCCGAGCTCGGCGTCGGGGACCGGTTCGTCGTCCGGCCGGGCGAGAAGATCGCCACCGACGGCGTCGTCGTCGAGGGGCGGTCCGCGGTCGACGCCTCGATGCTCACCGGCGAGTCCGTGCCGGTCGAGGTCGAGACCGGCGACACCGTCGTCGGCGCGACGGTCAACGCCGGCGGCCGGCTGGTCGTCGAGGCCACCCGGATCGGCAACGACACCCAGCTCGCCCAGATGGCGACGCTCGTCGAGGAGGCCCAGAACGGCAAGGCCGCGGTCCAGCGGCTCGCCGACCGGATCTCCGGCGTGTTCGTGCCGATCGTGATCGTCGTCGCGATCGTGACCCTGATGTTCTGGCTCGGCGCGAGTGCCGGGGTGTCCGCCGCCTTCACCGCCGCGGTGGCCGTGCTGATCATCGCCTGCCCGTGCGCGCTGGGCCTCGCGACGCCGACCGCGCTGCTGGTCGGGACCGGGCGCGGCGCGCAGCTGGGCATCCTGATCAAGGGCCCGGAGGTGCTCGAGTCGACCCGGCTCGTCGACACCGTCGTGCTCGACAAGACCGGCACCGTCACCACCGGGAAGATGAGCCTGGTCGGGGTGCACACCGCCGACGACGTCGAGGACGACACCGCGCTGCGGCTGGCCGGTGCCCTCGAGAAGGCGTCCGAGCACCCGATCGCCACCGCGATCGCCGACGCCGCCGCGGAGAAGGCAGGCGACCTGCCCGCCGTCACCGACTTCACCAACCACGAGGGCCTCGGCGTCTCCGGCGTGGTCGACGGGCACACCGTCGTCGTGGGGCGGCCGCGACTGGTCGCCGAGCGCGGGATGCCGCTGACCGACGCGCTGGCCGGGACCGCCGAGTCCGAGGCCGCCCTCGGCCGGACGACCATCGCGGTGGCCTGGGACGGCGAGGCCCGCGCGGTGCTCGTCGTCGCCGACACGGTGAAGCCGACCTCCGCCGAGGCGGTCGCCGAGTTCCGGCGGCTCGGACTGGTGCCGGTGCTGCTCACCGGGGACAACCAGGCCGTCGCCGAGGCGGTCGCGACCGAGGTCGGCATCGGGACCGGCCCGGACACCCTGGCCGCCGAGGTCATGCCCGCCGACAAGCTCGCCGTCATCGAGCGGCTGCAGCAGCACGGCCGGGTGGTGGCGATGGTCGGCGACGGCGTGAACGACGCCGCCGCGCTCGCCCGCGCCGACCTGGGCCTGGCCATGGGCACCGGCACCGACGTCGCGATCGAGGCCTCCGACATCACGCTGGTCCGGGGTGATCTGCGGGCGGCCGCGGACGCGGTACGGCTGTCCCGGCAGACGCTCGGCACGATCCAGGGCAACCTGTTCTGGGCGTTCGCCTACAACACCGCCGCGATCCCGCTGGCCGCGGCGGGACTGCTCAACCCGATGATCGCGGGGGCGGCGATGGCGTTCAGCTCGGTGTGCGTGGTCGGCAACAGCCTGCGGCTGCGCCGGTTCCGCGGGCACGGCGGCTGAGCGATCATCATCGGCGTACCGTCACGCCCATGTTCGTGAAGGTCTGCGGCCTGCGCACCCCCGACGACGTGCGGGCCGCGGAGGAGGCCGGTGCCGACGCGGTCGGGTTCGTGATCAGCCCGAGCAGCGTCCGGCACGTCGAGCCGTCGCACGCCGCCGAGCTCGTCGCGGCCGCCGGCGGGGCGATGACGACCGTCGTCGTCGTGGCCGACCTGGCCGCCGGGGACGCCGCGCGGATCACCCACGAGATCGGCGCGGACGTCCTGCAGCTGCACGGCGCGCGCACCGTCGAGGACTACGCCGCGGCGGACCGCTGGTCGGTACGGCTGTGGCGGGCGACGTCGCTGCGCTCCGAACCGGAGCCGACCGTCGGCCTGTTCGGCGAGGAGGCACTGCTGCTCGACTCGCCGCGGGCCGGGTCCGGGCACGCCTGGGACCTGACCACGCTGCCGCCCGAGCGCCGTCCCGCGGGCCGGTGGCTGCTCGCCGGCGGTCTCGACCCGGACACCGTCACCGACGCGATCGCCCAGGTCGCCCCGTGGGGTGTGGACGTGTCCAGCGGGGTCGAGTCCACCCGCGGGGTGAAGGACCACGACCGGATCACCGCGTTCGTGGCCGCCGCCCGCGCCGCCGGGTGACCTACCCGCGCCACCCCGCGCGCTGCAGGATCTCGCGGACGACCGGGCCCTTGGCCTCGGCGTAGTAGTTCATGTCCGGCCACTCGCGCCCGGCGAGGCCGCGCTTGGTGGACTCGTAGAGCCGCCGGTCGGCCTCGTCGGCGCGCAGACGGTCCCGGAAGATCAGGTACCTGCGGACCTCGTCACCGCCGGGCGGGTAGCAGTGCAGGTTGACCGGCTCGCCCGTGCGGAGGCAACGGTGCCCGGGCTCGCGCACCCGCAGCTCGTACCCGATCGCCTCCAGGTCGGCCAGGTAGGCGGGCTCGTCGTCCGGGTCGTCGATGCCGACCACGATGTCGATGACCGGCTTCGCCGCCAGGCCGGGGACCGAGGTCGAGCCGATGTGCTCGATCAGCCGGGCCCGGTCGCCCAGGATCTCGCGCAGCCGCGCGGCCCGTGCGGCGTAGCGGGCGGGCCAGGCCGGGTCGTACTCGCGGAGAGAGACCCACACCGGCTGCAGGCCCCGGACGAGGAGCCGGGCGAGGGCGTCGTCGGTCAGGGGGTCTTCGGGCATCGTGCGACCTTCCGCTCGGCAGCGGGGCAACGTAGCACCGGCCGGTTACCGACACCCGAGCGCTGCGTCCCCTTGTGCGCCCACCCACTGTGATGCCACACTCCGCACACCCATCTGCTAATCCGCATTAGCAACCAGGTGAAGGAGAACGACCTCAGTGGACGCACCGCACGAGTACGAGACCGACGTGGCGATCATCGGCGGCGGCATGGGTGGCGTGGCCGCCGCGCTGGCCGTCTGCCGCTCGGGACGACGCGCGGTACTGACCGAGGAGACCGACTGGCTCGGCGGCCAGCTCACCTCGCAGGCCGTCCCCCCGGACGAGCACCCGTGGATCGAGCAGTTCGGCGCCACCGCCGCCTACCGCGAGCTGCGCGAGGGCATCCGCGCCTACTACCGCCGCGCGTACCCGCTGCGCCCCGAGGCGGCCCGCTCGGCCACGCTCAACCCGGGCGCCGGGCGGGTCAGCAAGCTCTGTCACGAGCCGCGCGTCGCCGTCGCGGTGATCGAGGAGATGCTCGCCCCGCTGCGCAGCGCCGGTCTCCTGACCGTGCTCACCGAGCACCGCCCGGTCGCGGTCGCCACGGACGGCCCGCGCTGCGAGTCGGTCACCGTCCGGGGCCGCGACGGGGTCGAGGCCGTGCTCCGCGCGCCCTACGTCCTGGACGCGACCGAGACCGGTGAGCTCCTCGAGCTCGGCGGGGTCGAGCACGTCACCGGCGCCGAGGCCCGCTCCACACACGACGAGCCGCACGCCCCGGAGACCGCGCAGCCGCACAACCAGCAGGGCATCACCTTCTGCTTCGCGGTCTCGCACCACGAGGGCTCCGACCACACGATCGACCGCCCGGAGTCCTACGACTTCTGGCGCTCCTACACCCCGGAGTTCTGGCCCGGCCCGCTGCTCGGGTTCCTCGCCCCGGACCCGCGCACGCTGGAGGCACACGGGCGCACCTTCGTCCCGAACCCGGACAACGACCCGCTCGACGTCGACGCCGACCAGAGCGCCGACGCCGGCGACAAGGAGCTGTGGGGGTTCCGCCGGATCCTGGCCCGCAAGCTGTTCACCGAGGGTGCCTTCGACTCCGACATCTGCCTGGTCAACTGGCCGCTGAACGACTACTGGCTGACCCCGCACGTCGCCGACGACCCGGCGACGACCGCGAAGGCCGAGGCGGAGGCCCGCGAGCTGTCCCGGTCGTTGCTGTACTGGCTGCAGACCGAGGCCCCGCGCCCGGACGGCGGCACCGGTTTCCCCGGCCTGAAGCCGCGCGGCGACGTCACCGGCACGCCGGACGGCCTGGCCAAGGCCGCCTACGTCCGCGAGTCCCGCCGGATCCACGCGGTCACCACGGTGACCGAGCACGACGTGTCCGCCGACCTGCTCGGTGGTTCCGGCCCGCTGACCCGCAAGGACTCGGTCGGCGTCGGCAGCTACCGGCTCGACCTGCACCCCTCGACCGGCGGGGACAACTACATCGACGTGCCGAGCGTGCCGTTCGAGATCCCGCTCGGCGCGATGCTGCCGGTGCGGGTCACCAACCTGCTGCCGGCCGGCAAGAACCTCGGCACCACCCACATCAGCAACGGATGCTTCCGGCTGCACCCCGTGGAGTGGAACGTGGGCGAGGTCGCCGGTGCGCTGGCCGTGCACGCGCTGACGACCGGTGTCACCCCGCACGAGGTGCACGCCGACCCCGACCGCTTCGACCAGTTCGCCCACCGGCTGGACCGGCTCGGCGTCGAGCGCCGCTGGCCCGTCGTCGGCGCCTACTGACCCGACCGTCCCCTCTCGAAGGATCACATCGCCGTGACCGACGACCCCGACAGCCCCGCAGCCCGGTCCCCGATCCGTATCGGGATCGACGTCGGCGGCACCTTCACCGATGCCGTCGCCGTCGATGCGCGCACGCTCGCGCTGATCGGCCAGACCAAGACCCCGACCAGCCACGACCATCCCGACGGCGTCGCGCACGGCATCATCGAGGGCCTGCACCGGCTGCTCGACGAGATCGGCCGCTCGCCCGAGGACGTCGTGTTCCTCGCGCACGGCACCACCCAGGCCACGAACGCGCTGCTCGAGGGCGACGTGGCCCCGGTGGGGCTGATCGGGATCGGCTCCGGGGTACCGGCGCTGTTCCTGCGCCGCCTCGCCGCGCTCCGGAAGATCGAGCTGACCCCGGGCACCCACCTGCCCCTGGAGTACGGCCACCTCAAGCGGGCCGGCGACACCGCTGCGCTGCACGCGCTGCTCGACGGGTTCGCCGAGCGGGGCATCAGCTCGGTCGTGGTGACCGAGCCGTTCAGCGTCGACGACAGTCTCGGCGAGGACGCGGTGGCCGCCGTGGCCCGCGAGCGCGGGTTCCTGGTCACCGCCACGCACGAGATCACCTCGCTGTACGGGCTGAGCAAGCGCACGCGTACGGCGGTGCTCAACGCCGTCATCCTGCCGCGGATGTTCGCCACCGCGGATCTCGTGCAGACCAGCATCGAGAAGGCCGGCATCACCGCACCGCTGATGGTCATGCGGTGCGACGGCGGCGTGATGTCGCTGGAGGAGATGCGCCGACGCCCGCTGCTCACCGTCCTGTCCGGACCCGCGGCGGGCGTGGCCGGAGCGCTGATGCAGGAGCGTCTCGGTGAGGGGATCTTCCTGGAGACCGGCGGCACCTCGACCGACGTCTCGGTCGTGCGCCGCGGCAAAGTGGCCGTGCGGTACACGAGCTTCGGCGGCAGCACGACCTACCTCAACGCGCTCGATGTGCGCACCATCGGCATCGGCGGCGGATCGATGATCCGGATGCAGCACGACGGCAGCCCGCGGATCACCGCGGTCGGCCCGCGGTCGGCGCACATCGCCGGACTCCCCTACGCCTGTTTCGCCACGCTCGCGGACCTCGACGGCGCACGGCTGGTCCCGGTCGCCCCGCGCCCGGGCGACCCGGACGACCACGTCACCCTCGACGCCGCCGGCGGCCGGTACGCGGTCACGCTCACCTGCGCGGCGAACGCGCTCGGGCTGGTCCCGGCCGAGGCCTACGCCCGCGCCGATCCCGCCGTCGCCCGCCGCGCCCTGCAGCCCGTCGCCGACGCCCTGGGCGTCGACGTGGACACCGCCGCCCGCCGGATCCTGGAGACGGCCGCCGCGCCGATCGAGAAGGTCGTCACCGCGCTGGTCACCGACTACGACCTGGACGACGACGCGGTCAGGCTGGTCGGGGGCGGCGGCGGTGCCGCGGCAGTCACCCCGTTCCTCGGCGGGGCGGGTGACCGGGAGTGGACGCTCGCCGCGCACGGCGAGGTGATCAGCCCGATCGGCGTCGCGCTGGCCCTGCTGCGCGAGCAGGTCGAGCGGATCATCCCCGGCGCGACCGACGAGCAGGTGCTCGCGGTGCGCCGCGAGGCCGAGCAGGCGCTGCTCGACCAGGGCGCGGCCCCGGGTGCGATCTCGGTCGACGTGACCGTCGACCCGCAGTCGAACACGGTGCGCGCCATCGCTACCGGCGCCACCGAGCTGCGCACCCAGGACCTCACCGACAAGCCCGGACGCGCGGAGCTCGACCCGGTCGCGGCACGCAGCCTGCGGATCGGGCCCGAACACCTGGAGGTGCTCGCCGAGACGCCCTACCACGTCGTCTACGGCGCCCCGGAACGGAAACGGCGGTTCCGCCGGGCCCGGCGGCCGGTCCGCGTCGTCGACCGCGACGGGGTGATCCGGTTCGCCTCGGCCGACGCGCAGGTCGTCCGGGGCACCGTCGGCGGCGGCGCGAACCTGCTGGCCTCGGCCGTCACCCGGCTCACCAGCTACGGCGACGGCGGCTCCCGTGCCCCCGCCGTCCAGCTCATCGCCGGGCCGACCCTCGCGGACCTGTCCGGGGTGCTCGACGAGAGCGCGCTGATCTCACTCGCCCGGTCCGAACTGGACGGCAAGAACCGCGACGACGACCTGGTCGCCGTCCTGGAGGTGCGGCGATGACCCCCGACCCCGACGACGTCGCGCTGGGCGCCCGGCTGCTGTCCGGGATCCCGACCAACGAGGCGCGGTCACCGGAGCTGCTGCGCACCGTCGCGGAGCGCGCCCGGGCGTTCGGTCACCGGCTCGCCGACCTCGATGCCCCCGCCCCCGGCGACCCGACCGGCGGGCACCGGGTCGTCGAACGCACCGGCGGGCTCGACCGCGACACCCCTGTGCTGGCCCGGTTCCTGCACCGCAGCGGCACCATCGAGCTGTTCACCGACAGCATCGCGTTCTGCGAGTCCCTCGTGGACACCCACGGCTGGCGGGCACACTTCCCGGCCGGGAGCGTCCGGGCCGCCGCCGTGCTGCACGAGCGGGCGCACCACCTGCTGGCCGGCCCGTACGCGCGCGACCTGCGGGTCGCCGTGGGGCATCCGGCGCTGCGGATCGGGCGCTGGGTCCACTGGGCACACGTCGCCGGCGCCGAGGAGCTCGCCGCGCACGCCTACGCCGCCCGCCGGCTCGGGCTCGGCCGCTCCCCGCTGCTCGTCACCGCGGCCGCCTCGGCCGCCCTCGACCGCCGCGCCAGGACCGTCAAGGAGGCTTCGACATGGGCATCGTGATCCTCGCGATCATGGTGGTGGGTGTCGCCGTGATCCTCAGCGGGAAGGTGCCCACCGCCTTCGTGCTCGTCGCGCTCGCCGTGGGGATCGGCTTCGCCGCCGGCGCACCGCTGTTCGGCGAGGACGGCAGCGTCCTCGAGACCGTCATGCAGGACGGTGCGACCCGGCTCGCCGCCACCATGATCGCGATCCTGATCGGTTCCTGGCTCGGCTCGCTGATGCGCGACACCGCGATCGCCAAGACGCTGGTCCGCAAGACCGTCGAGTTCGCCGGGGACCGCCCGGTCGTCGTCGCGCTCGGCATGCTGCTGGTCGCCGCCCTGGTCGGCACCGTCACCGGGTCCGCGCCGGCCGCGCTGCTCGCCGGGGTCATCGGGATCCCCGCGATGGTCGCCGTCGGTGTCCCGAAGGTGACCGCGGCCGGGACGATCCTGATGGGCATCGCCGTCGGGGTGCCGTTCGAGCTGCCGATCTGGCAGTTCTTCTCCAGCGCGCTGGACCTCACGATCGCCGAGGTCCGCAGCTTCCTGATCATGCTGTTCCCGTTCGCGCTGGTCGCGGCGGTCGCGTTCGTGCTCATCGAGACCCGGCGGCGCGGGACCGTGCACGCCTGGTCGCTGGCCATGCCGGCCGAGCCGGGCACCGGGGAACCCTCGCGCCGCGAGCGGCTCGGCGACGCGCCCTGGTACGCGCTGTTCACCCCGCTCGTGCCGATCGTGCTGGCGCTGGGGTTCGAGGTGCCGATCATCCCGTCGCTGCTCGGCGGCGTGCTCTACGCGGTGCTCACCACGACGCGGCCGCGGGACATGGGCACCACCATGCTGCGCTCGCTCTACGACGGCTTCACCGTCGCCGCTCCCCCGATCACCTTGTTCGTCGCGATCGGAATGCTGCTCGAGGCGGTGAACCTGCCCGGTGCGGTCGGCGCGCTGACCCCGGTCGTCGAGGTGCTGGCGCCGAGCGAGCCGTGGCTCTACGTGCTGGTGTTCTCGCTCCTGGTCCCGCTGTGCCTGTTCCGCGGGCCGATGAACATCTACGGCCTCGGCGCCGGGATCGCCGGCGCGCTCACCGCCGTGGGCATCTACCCGACGATGGCGGTGCTCGGCCTGATGGCGTCCTACAACCAGGTGCTCGGGGTGTCCGACCCGACGAGCACGCAGACGGTGTGGGCGGCGCAGTACTCCGGGGTCAGCCCGCAGCAGGTGATGCTCCGGACGCTGCCCTACGTCTGGGTGGTCGCGGTCGGCGGTGTGATCACCTCGGCGGTGCTCTACCTCTGAGCCGGGTGGGCGGGCGCGGCGAGCGTCCGCCCACCGACGACCTCGCAGTCGAGCAGGGTCCGCCGCTCTCGGTCCGGCAGCTCGTCGGCCGGATCGAGGATCCGCCCGAGCAGCCGCAGCGACTCCGCGCCCAGCCGGGTGCGCGGCGGCCGCAGCCGGGTGAAGTCCGGCAGGCGCGACCCGGCGCGGGGTGGATCGGCCAGCACGACGACCGACAGATCCCGCGGGACATCCCACCCGAGCCCCGTCGCGACCTCCCACACCCGGGCGGCCTGTGCGGCCGTCTCCGCCACGACCGCGGTCACCCCGCCGGCCCGCAGTCCTGTCAGCAGGTCCGCGGTGATCGCGTGCTCGTCCACCTCGCGGGTGTCCAGCCGGATGCCCGGAGCCGAGGCGCACCCCCGCTCGACGCCCCGCATCCGGTCCACGATGGACTCTCCGGCCTGCTCGAGGTGCAGGTACGCCAGATGCGCGTGCCCGGCCTCGACGACCCGGCCGGTCAGCGTCGCCGCACCGGCCACGTAGTCCAGGCCGACGTAGGGGACGCCCTCGACGTCGCGCCGCCCGACCGCGACGAACGGGAACCCCTCGGCCTGCAGGGCGCCCAGTTCGTCGCCGTCCATCCGGACCCCGAGCAGCAGGCAGCCGTCGGCGAGGCGGAGCCGGCTGTTGCCGTGCAGCAGCCGCCGCCGGCCGTCGCGCACCGGGGCGCTGGTGAACATCAGCAGGTCGCAGCCGAGCTGCTCGGCCTCGGCCTCGATCCCGGCGAGCAGCGGCGTGTAGAAGTCCTGTGCCCCGGTCGGGAAGGCCGGCTCGTAGGTGAACACTCCGACGATCTTGTTGCCGACCCCCGCCAGCCGCCGCGCCGCGGCGTTCGCGGTGTATCCGGTCTCGGCGATGACCTGCTCGACCCGCTCGCGCGTCCGGTCCGGGATCCGGGTGGCGTCGTTGGCCTTGCCGTTGAGCACGAGCGAGACCACAGCCTGACTGACCCCCGCCAGCTCGGCGATCTGGCGCTGGGTCACCTTCCCCGCTCGTGCAGCCACCGTGCGCCCACCCTCCGATTCGCGGCCACCCCAGCCTAGGCCCGGGCTGATACGGATGAGCATCGGACGGGCAGGGACCACCCAGGACGCCCGCCACCGCGCCGTCCGGCGGAGACACCGCGCTACCGACGACCACGTTGCGACCGGAGCCGTCCGCTCTAGAGATACTCGACTAATATATCTACCGCCGATACAGTGGGCTCTCACTGTCGGTCAGGAGGGGTTCAGGCCGGACGCCGCCCCGGGAGGCCCGCGGAGGTACCCCGTTCTCCACGACACAACCCGCCACCTGCCTGCACGAATGTCCTGCGCAACATCGGCACGGGCGCCCCTTGACAGCGCACCGGGCAACGCGGTCCCATGGTGCGTATTGAGCAATCAGTTGCGTTCGACGCAACCGCTCCCGCTTCCAGTTGTGGTTCTCCCGCACGCCGCCTTCGGCGTGTCCGTCCGCCCCCGTTCACGAGGAGCACTGCCATGACGACCGGTGAGCTGTCCCGTCCTGCCGAGGGCCAGGGCCTGCCGGAGAGCCTGCGGGAGACCCTCGCCGGCCACTACTACACCGACCCGGCGATCTTCCGGGCCGAGCAGGACGCCATCTTCCACAAGGGCTGGTTCTGCTCGGTGCTCAGCGCCGACCTCGAGCGGCCGGGCCAGTACGAGACCGTCCAGATCGGACGGGAGAGCGTGATCGTCACACGTGGGCGGGACGGCCGGGTCAACGCGCTGCTCAACGTCTGCCGGCACCGCGGGGCGCGGATCTGCACCGAGGAGAGGGGCGAGGTGCGGCGGTCGTTCCAGTGCCCGTACCACGCCTGGACCTACGGTCTCGACGGCAAGCTCGTCGCGGCGCCCAACCTGACATCGATGCCCGACATCGACAAGGTGGAGTACGGCCTGCACACGGTGCACGTGCGGGAGTGGCTCGGGTACGTGTGGCTGTGCCTGGCCGAGACGCCGCCGTCGTTCGAGGAGACGGTGATCGGGGACGTCACCACCCGGCTCGGCTCGCCGGAGAAGATCGTCGGCTACGGCGTGGAGAACCTCAAGCTCGGCCGGCGCATCTCCTACGACGTCAAGGCGAACTGGAAGCAGATCGTCGAGAACTTCATGGAGTGCTACCACTGCGCGACGATCCACCCCGAGCTGACCGAGGTCCTGCCCGAGTTCGCGGACGGTCTCGCGGCGCAGTACTTCGTCGGCCACGGCGCCGAGTTCGGCGAGGACGTCCAGGGCTTCACCGTCGACGGGTCGGCCGGCCTGGAGCGGCTCCCGGGCGTCTCGCAGGACCAGGACCGCCGCTACTACGCGATCACCGTGCGCCCCCAGGTGTTCATCAACCTGGTGCCCGACCACGTCGTGTTCCACCGGATGTTCCCGCTGACGCCCGAGCGCACCCAGGTGATCTGCGACTGGCTCTACCTGCCCGATGTCGTCGACTCCGGCGCCGACATCACCCGGTCCGTCGAGCTGTTCCACCGGGTCAACCTGCAGGACTTCGAGGCCTGCGAGCGGTGCCAGGTCGCGATGGACTCGTGGTCGTATGCGAAGGGCGGGGTGCTGGTGCCCAGCGAGCACCACATCGGCGAGTTCCACGACTGGGTGCGGGAGCGCCTCCGGCACTCGTGAGTGGTTTTCGTGGCCCCAACCACGAAAACCACTCACAGGCGGCGTAGCCGCCTACCGGAAGACGACGGTGCGGGCACCGGAGAGCAGGACCCGGCGCTCGCAGTGCCAGCGGACGGCCCGGGACAGGGCGAGGGCCTCGGCGTCCCGGCCGACGGTCTGCAGCGACTTCGGGTCGTGGGCGTGGTCGATCCGGATCACCTCCTGCTCGATGATCGGGCCCTCGTCGAGGTCGGGGGTGACGTAGTGGGCGGTCGCGCCGACCAGCTTGACCCCGCGCTCGTAGGCCTGGTGGTAGGGCCGCGCACCCTTGAACCCGGGCAGGAACGAGTGGTGGATGTTGATCGCCCGGCCGTAGAGCGCCTTGCAGGTCTCGTCGGAGAGCACCTGCATGTAGCGGGCCAGCACGACCAGCTCCGCGCCGTAGGAGTCGACGACCTGCAGCAGCTGCGCCTCGGCGTCGGGCTTGGTCTCGGGCGTGACGGGAATGTGCACGTAGGGCAGCCCGGCGGCCTCGGCCATCGGGCGCAGGTCCTCGTGATTGGACACGACGGCGACGATGTCGGCGCCGAGGCTGCCCGCCCGCCAGCGGAAGAGCAGGTCGTTGAGGCAGTGCCCGAGCCGGGACACCATCACCACGATCCGGGCGGGCGCGCCGTCGCTGACGGCGAAGGTCATCCCGAACTCGGCGGCCACCTGCTCGAAGGCCCGGGACAGCGCGACGAGGTCGACGCCGTCCGGGGCGCCGGCCTGGGTGCGCAGGTGGAAGCGGCCGCCGACCGCGTCGTCGAACTGCTGGTACTCGCCGATGTCGCAGCCGTGCTCGAACAGGAAGGCGCTGACCGCGCGCACGATCCCGGTCCGGTTCGGGCAGCTCACGGTGAGGATGAACGAGCGGCTCATGGGAGCTCCTTGGTATCTCATTGATGTATCAATCGGCGGCGAACGGTGGCCGGTGCGGCGACGGAGTTACCATCGGGCGCGTGACCGCTCTTCCCGACACCGCCGAGCCGGAGTTCACCTCACTGGCCGACAAGGCCTACGCGGAGATCCGGGACCGGTTGATCATGCTGGATATCGCGCCGATGACCGCGATCGACGACGTCGCCCTGGCCCGCTCGCTCGAGGTCGGCCGCACCCCGGTCCGTGAGGCGCTCAAGCGGCTGGAGATCGACCGGCTGGTGATCTCCTACCCGCGGCGGGGCACGTTCGCCACCGGCGTCGACATCACCGACCTCGCCTACATCTCCGACATCCGGGTGCAGCTGGAGCCGCTGGCCGCCCGCCGGGCCGCCGAGGTCGCCGGGGCGGGTGTGCTCGCCGAGCTGCGCGATCTGGCGGAGACGATCGACCGGATCGACGTCCGCACCCTGGACCGTGATGCGCTGATGCGCTGGGACCTGCACGTGCACCGGGCGATCTACGCCGCCGCGGCGAACCCGCACCTCGAGGACACGCTGATCCGCTACGACAACCTCGCCACCCGGATCTTCTGCCTGTTCCTGGACCGGATGTCCCACTTCGACCAGCACGTCGGCGAGCACTCCGGTCTGCTGCGGGCGATCGCCGACCGCCGCGCCGACGACGCCGAGCAGCTGGCCCGCGACCACGTCCTCGGCTTCGAGAAGGCGATCCGGCAGGTGGTCTGAGAAATCTAGGAACACCACGCCGCTCCGGCCGATTGCACGGTGTGCTCCAGCAGCAGCGCCGTCGTCACCGGCCCCACCCCGCCCGGGACCGGCGAGATCGCGGCGGCGCGGCCGTCGGTGGCGTCGACGTCGCCTGCCAGTGAGCCGTCCGGCGCGGTGTTGGTGCCGACGTCGACCACCACCGCCCCGTCCCCGACGTGCTCGGCGCGGATCAGGCCGATCCGGCCCACGGCGACGACCAGGACGTCCGCGGACCGGGTGTGCGCGGCGAGGTCCTTGGTGTGCCGGTGGCAGATCGCGACCGTCGCATCGCGCTGCAGGAGCAGCTGCGCGGTCGGCTTACCGACCACCAGCGAGCGCCCGACGACGACGGCGTTGCGCCCGGTCAGCTCGATCTGGTGGTGGTCGAGCAGGCACAGCACCGCCGCGGCGGTCGCCGGCGGGTAGGCGGGCAGCCCGGCCGCGAGCCGGCCGGCCGAGAGCGGGTTGGCGCCGTCGACGTCCTTCTCACAGGCGATCGCGGCGGCCAGGTCCTCGACCCGCACCCCGTCCGGCAGTGGGGCCTGCAGCACGATGCCGTGCACGGTGTCGTCGCTGCTCAGCCGCAGCAGGGTCCGGTGGATGTCGTCGGTGAAGGCATCCGCACCGAGCGAGATCACCTCGCAGGTGATCCCGACCCGGCCCGCGGCGGCGGCCAGCGAGCGGACGTACCAGCCGGCACCCGGGTCGTCGGTGGCGACGACGACGGCGAGCTTCGGCACGATGCCGCGCCCGACCAGGCCGGCCGCGGCGGTGGTGACCCGCTCGCGGATCGCGCGGGCGGGCGCGGTCCCGTCCAGGACGGCCGCCGTCATCGGCTGATCCGCTCGCGGACGGTCGCGGTCACCTTGTCCGCGCGCACCAGCAGGTCGTCGACGCCCATCAGCGTCTCCCCCAGCTCGATGCGGGCCAGCGGGTCGGTGATCCCGGCGAGGTTGATCTCGACGTTGAGCCGCGCGGTGCCGGCCGCGGCCCGGGCGGCCTCGGTCGCGGCGGCGACGTCGGTGATGACGTTCGGGTTCCCGACCGGGCAGAGCCGCTCGGCCAGCTCGATGACCTGCTCCGCGCTGCGGATCACCCGGGCCGGGACCCGCGCGGCCTCGACGAGCGCGTCGCCGATCGCCCGGGAGCGCGTCTCGGCCTCCTTCGCGGTCGCGCGCGGGAGCCGGTAGGCCTCGGCGACGGCGCCGAACACACATCCGTCGAGCTCGGCGAGCCCGAGCCCGACGACCCGCAGCTCGTCGGCCCGGTTCCGGACCGCGATCACGGTCTCGGCGTGCTCGGCGTACCGGTCGCTGTCGCTGTAGCGGGCGACCATGCCCAGCAGCGCGGCGGCCTGGGCGAGGTGCAGCGCCGCCGTCGCACCTCCGCCGGGGGCCGGTACCCGCGCGGCGAGGTTCCAGAGGAAGTTGTCGATGCTCTCGGAGCGCATGGGCCAACTCTTTCGGTGCGGGCGGAGTCAGCGGCGGATGCGGCTCATCTCCGGGTCGAACAGGGGCTCGGCGGCGACGGTCGCGGGGATCCGCCGGTCGAAGTACTGGATCTCCACGCCGCTGCCGACCTCGAGACCGGCGGGTAGCCAGGCGTAGGCGACCGGCGTCCCGAGGGTGTGCGCGAACGCGGCCGAGGTGACGTAGCCGGCCGGTTCGCCGTCGAGGAGCACCGGCTCGTGGCCGAGCACGACGCTGCGCCGGTCGTCGACGGTCAGGCAGGTCAGCCGCCGGGTCACCGCGTCCGGGGCGATCGCCTCCACCGCCGCGCGGCCGACGAACTTCCCCTTGGTCTGCGGCCGGACCGCGAACCCGAGCCCCGCCGAGTACGGGTCGTGCTCGGTGCTCATGTCCGCGCCCCAGGACCGGTAGCCCTTCTCCAGCCGCAGGCTGTTGAACGCGGCCCGGCCGGCGGCGACGACGCCGAGCGGGCGGCCGGCGTCGTACAGCACGTCCCACAGCTTCCGGCCGTACTCCGCGCTCGTGTAGATCTCCCAGCCGAGCTCGCCCACATAGGACAGTCGCATGGCGGTCACCGGGATCCCGGCGATGTGCGCCTGCGTGGCGCGGAAGAACTTCAGGCCCTCGTGGGAGAAGTCGTCGGCACTCAGCGGCTGAACCAGATCCCGGGCCCGCGGGCCCCAGACGCCGATGCAGCAGGTGCCGCCGGTGATGTCGCGGACCGAGACGCTGCGGTCGCCGGGCAGCTCGGAGAGCAGGTAGCGGGTGTCGAGGTTGGAGTTCACACCGACCTGGAACCGGTCCGTGGCGAGCCGGGCGACGGTGAGGTCGCTGCGCACCCCGCCGGCCTCGTCGAGCATGAGGGTGTAGGTGACGGCACCGACCGACTTGTCCATCTTGCCGGTGGTGAGCCGGTCGAGGAACGCGCACGCGCCGGGTCCCTCGACCTCGAGCCGCCGAAGCGGGGTCATGTCGTACATCGCGACCGCGGTGCGGGTCTTCCACGCCTCGACCGCGACGCACGGCGAGTGGAACATCGCCGACCAGCCGTCCCGGGAGGGCTCGCGCCACTCGGCGGGCAGCTCGCGCACGAGCGAGGAGTTGGCCTCGTACCAGTGCGGGCGCTCCCAGCCGTGCGACTCCAGGAACAGCGCCCCGAGCTCGCGCTGCCGGTCGTGGAACGGGCTGGTGCGCAGCTCGCGCGGGGAGAGCTTGGGCTGCAGCGGGTGGATGACGTCGTAGACCTCGCGGAAGTTCTGCTGCCCGGTCTCGTCGACGTAGGCGTCTGCGGTCTCGACCTCGTCGAACCGGTGCACGTCGCAGCCGTGCAGGTCGAGCTCGCTGCGCCCGTCGACGAGCAGCTGCGCGACCGCGCGCGCCACGCCGGACGAGTGGGTCACCCAGACCGCCTCGGCGATCCAGAACCCGGCGACGTCGGCGGACTCGCCGATCAGCGGGCCGCCGTCCGGGGTGAAGGAGAAGACGCCGTTGAACCCGGTCTCGACCTTCGCCGATGCCAGTGCGGGCAGCAGCTCCTGGCTCTGCTCCCACTGCGCGGCGAAGTCGGAGTCGGTGAAGGGCAGCATGGAGGGCTGGGTGGACTCGCTGACGTCGACGGTCCCGGGGAGATCGGAGATCGACACCGGCATCGGGCGGTGCGCGTAGGAGCCGATGCCGAGGTGGTCGTCGTGCTCGCGGTAGTAGAGGTCGGCGTCCTGGTGGCGCAGGATCGGCAGCCGGGCCTCGACGTCTGCCCCGTTGCGACCGATGAGTTCCGGGACCTGCGAGGTGTGCGCGTACTGGTGGGCCAGCGGGATCAGCGGCACCCGCATGCCGACGAGCGTGCCCAGCTCGCGGCCCCAGAACCCGGCGCACGAGACGACGATGTCGGCGTCGATCACCCCCTGGTCGGTCTCGACGCCGGTCACCCTGCCGCCGGCGCGGGCGATACCGGTGACCTGCGTGTTCCCCTGGAACCGCGCGCCGCGGGACTCGGCGCGCCGGGTCAGCGCGACGACCGCGCGGGTCGCCTTGGCGAGGCCGTCGGTGGGCGTGTGCAGCCCGCCGAGGATCCGGTCGCGGTCGAGCAGCGGGTGCAGGCGGACGCACTCCTCCGGGTCGACGACGGCGGCCGGCACGCCCCGCGAGATCGCCCAGCCCTGCTTGCGGTGCAGGTCCGCCAGGCGCTGCGGGGTGGTCGCGACCTCCAGGCCACCGACCTGGTTGAAGCACCAGCCGCCGTCGACCTCGAGGCTCTTGAGCTTCTCGACGGTGTAGGTGGCGAACGCGGTCATGGTCTTCGACCCGGTGGTCTGGAAGACCAGGCCCGGGGCGTGCGAGGTGGAGCCACCGGTCAGCGGGAGCGGGCCCTGGTCGACGACGGTGACCTCGGTCCAGCCGCGCTCGGTGAGCTCGTCGGCCAGGTTCGTCCCGACGATCCCGGCTCCGATGATGACGACGCGAGGAGTCATGGTCTTCTCCTGATCTGTCGAGGAGGGTCAGCGAGGGGCGACGCGGAATTCCTGCGCCGCGTCGAGGAGCCGGCCGGCCAGGTGGCCGGCGAACGAGGGCCGGACGTGGAGCAGGTAGTCGTCGCCGTGCCCGAGGGCGAGCAGGACGACGCCGACCTGGGCGAGCAGCGTCTGCGCGCTCCGCCCGGCGGGGAACTCGGAGGGGTGCAGGTCCAGCGCGCACAGCGTGGCGAGCACCTCCCGGACGAGCGCGCCGCGCAGCCGCAGCGCGACCCGCTGCCCGGAGACGTCGACTGCCGAGCCGCCGTGCTCGGCGACCAGCGCGGTCAGAGCCGCTTCTCCGGCGTGCGGGCGTGCGTGCCGGCTGGTGACCAGCCACTCGTCGGGCCCGAGCCAGACGATCTCGCCGTCGTCGGTGCTGGTGAACGTGTTCGCGCGGGTCGGCACGGGAGCGCCGAGCACAGCGGACACCGCGTCCGCCGCCGGGCCCGGCGAGAGCCGCAGGTTCGTGGCGAGTCCGATGTGGACGAGCTCGATCGTGAGGTCGGCGCCGGGCCGGTCCCCCAGCTCGCGGGACAGCGTGGCGAACGCCGGCTCCCACGCGGCCAAGGGGTGGACGGCGCGCAGCGGGCGGGTCTCAGCCATCACGGCGGGCTCCCTCCGGGTCGACGAGGACGTGGCCGGTGATCTCGGCCGGGACGAGTGAGCCCTGGTACGGCACGTGCACGATCTCGCCGATCCGCTCGCGTCCGCCCTTGACCAGGGCGAGTGCGAACGGCCGGGCCAGCTCGGCGCTGTGGTAGCTGGAGGTGACGTGGCCGAGCATCGGGACCGGCGGCGGGGGCAGCGTGCCGTCTTCCGCGAACGCGACGATCTGCGAGCCCTCCGGCAGCCGGGTCGACGAGTCGGTGGGCAGCAGGCCGACCAGCTGCTTGCGCAGCGGGTTCGCGTTCTCCGCGCGGGAGTAGGACCGCTTGCCGACGAAGTCGTCCTTCTTCTTCGACACCGCCCAGGACATGCCGAGGTCGTGCGGGGAGACGGTGCCGTCGGTGTCCTGACCGATGATCGGGTAACCCTTCTCGGCCCGGAGCACGTGCATGGTCTCGGTGCCGTACGGGGTGATCCCCCACAGCGCGCCGACGCCGACGAGGCGCTCCCACATCGCCAGGCCGTACCGGGAGTCCACATTGACCTCCCAGGCCAGCTCGCCGGAGAACGAGATCCGCGCCAGCCGGACGGGAATCCCGTCCAGCGTCGTGTCCTGCCAGGTCATGAAGCCGAACGCCTCGTTGGAGACGTCGACGTCGGCGAACACCTCCCCGATCAGCGCCCGGGACCGCGGCCCGACGACCGGGAACACCGACCAGTGCTCGGTGACCGAGGCCAGGTGTACCCGCAGGTCCGGCCACTCGGTCTGCAGCCAGTCCTCCAGGTTCTCCAGCACCGGCGCGGCGTTGCCGGTCGTGGTGGTGATCAGGAACCGGTTCTCGGTGATCCGGGCGACGGTGCCGTCGTCGGCGACCATGCCGTCGTTGCCGCACATGACGCCGTATCGGACGCGGCCGACCTTCAGCGTCGACATCAGGTTCGTGTAGACGCGGTCCAGGAACTCGCCGGCGTCCGGGCCCTGGACGTCGATCTTGCCGAGGGTGGAGCCGTCCATGATGGCCACGTCGCGCCGGGCGGCCGCGCACTCGCGCAGCACCGCGGCGTCCATGTCCTCACCCGGTTGCGGGTAGTAGCGGGCACGCTTCCACTGGCCGACGTCCTCGAACACCGCCCCGGCCGCGACGTGCCAGGGGTGCACCGGCGTGGTGCGGACCGGGTCGAACAGGTCGCCGCGCTCGCGCCCGGCCAGCGCGGCGAACGCGACCGGGACGTACGGCGGGCGGAACGTGGTGGTGCCCAGGTCGGCGACCGGGCGGCCGAGGAGCTCGGCGACGATCCCGGCGGCGATCATGCCGGAGGTCTTGCCCTGGTCGTGTGCGGTGCCGATCGTCGTGTAGCGCTTGATGTGCTCGACCGAGCGGAGGCCGGCGCCGACGGCCCGTTCGACGTCGGCGACGGTCGCGTCGCGCTGGATGTCGACGAACTGCTGCTCGGGGTCGCCGCCGGTGCGCCACAGCACCCGGGTCGGGGTGCGCGGCGGCTCGGGCGGGCTGCTCGGGGCGTCGCCGCCGGAGCCCTCGAACAGGCAGCCGGCCAGGTCGAGGGTGCCGTTGGCGGCACCGATGACGTCGGTGCCGGCGAGCTCGGCGCCGGGCCGGAACGCGCCGAGGCCGGAGTCGTAGACCAGGCCGCCGCGGACGTGGCTGAACAGGTGCGCGGCCGGGGTCCAGCCGCCGGAGACCAGCAAGAGGTCACACGGCAGCGTCGTCGGGGCGCCGTCGGTGAGAACGTGCGCGGCGCTGACACGGCCGCCATCACCCGCGGAGGTGTCGACGACGAGCGCCCCGGTCCGGACGTCCACACCGGACTCCCGGCAGTGCTGCGCGCGCTCCGCCGGGGCCTCGGGGCGGGCGTCGAGCAGGGTGACCCGCGCCCCGGCCCCGGCGAGGTCGGCGGCGGTCTCGTACGCGGCGTCGTCGGTCGTGAACACGACGACCTCGCGGCCGGCGAGCACGCCGTAGCGGTGCAGGTAGTCCCGCGCCGAGGCGGCGAGCATGATGCCCGGCCGGTCGTTGTTCGCGAAGGTCACCGGCCGCTCGTGCGCGCCGGCCGCGACGATCACCCGGCCGGCCCGGATGCGGTGCACCCGCTGCCGGGACCGGTTCGGTGGTGCGTCGGCCCCGAGATGATCGGTCCTGCGCTCCAGTGCCAGCACGAACCCGTCGTCCCAGTGCCCGAACGCCGTCGTGCGCTGCAGGTGCAGCACGTCCGGGTACTCGGCGAGCTCCGCGACGACGTCGGCGACGAACCGGTGCGCGGCGCGCCCGTTGATCCGGTCGGTCGGCGCCAGGCTGCCACCGGCCTCGGGCCGGTCGTCGACCAGCACGACCCGGTCCCCGCGCCGGGCCAGGCTGCGCGCGGCCAGCAACCCGGCCGGCCCCGCCCCGACGACGAGCGTGTCGCAGTGCGCGTGCCGGTGGTCGTAGCGCGCGGTGTCGGGCACGGTCGCGAGCCGGCCCCGGCCGTTCACGCCACGGGCGACCAGGCCGTCGGTCAGCTCGACGACCGATGCCTGCAGCATCGGCTCCGGGAACGGCTCCTCGACCTGCACCAGGCCGGTCGGGTCCTCGTTCCAGGACGCGCCGATCCCGCGCGGACGGCCGAGCTTGATGCTCGTGCCCACCGCGTGCACGTCGTGTGCGAGCAGCGCCGAGGCGAGGGTGTCGCCGGGGTGTCCGGTGTAGACGGTGCCGTCGAAGGTGAAGGACAGGGTGCGGGTGCGGTCGATGCGGCCGTACCCGTCGATGCGGCTCATGTGCGGGTCTCCGGGATGACGGGCCGGGCCTCGCCGGGCTGATAGACGGCGAGGAACCGGTAGCTGGCGGTGTCGCGGACGGCGTTGAACCAGCGCCGGCAGCCGGCCGAGTGGTTCCAGCGCTCCGCGAAGGGGCCCTTCGGGTTGTCCCGGAAGAACACGTAGCGCGCCCACTGCTCGTCGGTCAGCTCCTGCGGGGCCGCGGGGTAGTCGACGTGGGCCTGGCCGCCGTAGTGGAACTCGACCTCCTCGCGGGGGCCGCAGTGCGGGCATGCGATCAGTTGCACGATGAGCCTCCTTTGTGGATGGATCAGTGGGCCACGGCGGCGGCGCCGTGCTCGTCGACCAGCGCGCCGGTGACGAAGCGGTCCAGGCTGAACGGCGCGATGTAGGGGTGCGGCTCGTCGTGCGCGATCGTGTCGGCGAGACACCAGCCCACCCCGGGGGTGGACTTGAACCCGCCGGTCCCCCACCCGCAGTTGAGATAGACGTTGTCGTAGGGCGTGCGCCCGACGATCGGCGACGCGTCCGGGGTGGTGTCGACGATCCCGGCCCAGCTGCGCAGCAGGTGCGCGCGGGCGAAGACCGGGAACAGCTCCACCGCCGCGGCCATCTGCCGCTCGATGACGTGGAACGCGCCGCGCTGGCCGTAGCCGTTGTAGGCGTCGACCCCGGCGCCCATCACCAGCTCGCCCTTGTGCGCCTGGGACACGTAGACGTGCACCGCGTTCGACATGACGATCGTCGGGTGCACCGGCTCCAGCAGCTCGGACACCAGCGCCTGCAGCGGGTGCGACTGCAGCGGGGCCGGCACGCCGAGCTGGTCGAGCAGCACCGAGGTGTGCCCGGCCGCACACAACGCGACCCGCCCGCACGCGATGTCGCCGCGGGTGGTGCGGACCCCGGTGACCCGGTCGCCGTCGGTGGAGAACCCGAGCACCTCGCAGTCCTGGATCAGGTCGATCCCGGCCTCGTCGGCGCGGCGGGCGAACCCCCAGGCGACGTAGTCGTGCTTGGCGATGCCCGCGCGCGGCTGGTAGGTCGCGCCGAGCACCGGGTACCGGATGTCGGTCGAGACGTTGAGGATCGGGCAGAGCTTCGCGACGTCGTCGGGCCCGAGGTACTCGGCGTCGATCCCGTTGAGCTTGTTGGCCTCCACCCGGCGCACCGAGTCCCGGACGTCCTGCTCGGTGTGCGCCAGGTTCAGCACCCCGCGCTGGGAGAACAGGATCGGGTAGCCGAGGTCGTCCTCGAGGCCCTCCCACAACTTCAGCGCGTGCTCGTAGATCGCGGCCGACTCGTCCCACAGGTAGTTCGACCGGATCAGCGTGGTGTTGCGGGCCATGTTCCCGCCGGCCAGCCAGCCCTTCTCCAGGACGGCCACGTCGGTGATCCCGTGGTTCTTGGCCAGGTAGTGCGCGGTGGCCAGGCCGTGCCCGCCGCCGCCGATGATCACGACGTCGTAGGAGCGCTTCGGCTCGGGCAGCCGCCAGAGGAAGTCCGGGTGTTCCGGCAGGTCGGCGCCGGGGCCAGGAGAGGTCATCGGTGCTCAGAGCTCCGGGTAGAGGGGGTGGGCCTCGGCCAGCGCGGTGACGCGCGCGGCCAGCGCGTCCAGCTCGTCGTCGGTGGCGGCGGGCCGCAGCGCGCGTGCGACGACGTCGGCGACCTCGGCGAACTCCGCCTCGCCGAAGCCGCGGGCGGCCAGCGCCGGGGTGCCGATCCGGACCCCGGAGCTGACCATCGGCGGGCGCGGGTCGAACGGCACCGCGTTGCGGTTGACGGTGATGCCGACCCGGTGCAGCCGGTCCTCGGCCTGCTTGCCGTCCAGTGCGGAGTCGCGCAGGTCGACCAGGACCAGGTGCACGTCGGTACCCCCGGAGACGACGCCCACGTTCTCCTCGGACAGCAGCCGCTCGGCCAGCAGCCGGGCCCCGGTCAGCGTCCGCTCCTGGCGCTCGCGGAACGCCGGCTCGGCGGCCAGCTTGAACGCCACCGCCTTGGCCGCGATCACGTGCTCCAGCGGCCCGCCCTGCTGGCCGGGGAACACGCTGGAGTTGAACTTCTTCGCCAGCTCGCCGCGGGCCAGGATCACGCCGCCACGCGGGCCGCCGAGGGTCTTGTGCGTGGTGGAGGTGACGACGTCGGCATGCGGCACCGGCGACGGGTGCAGCCCCGCGGCGACCAGTCCGGCGAAGTGCGCCATGTCGACCATCAGGTACGCGCCGACCGCGTCGGCGATCCGGCGGAACTCGGCGAAGTCGAGGTGGCGCGGGTAGGCCGACCAGCCCGCGATGATCAGCTTCGGGTTGCGCTCGTGGGCCAGGCGCTCGACCTCGGCCATGTCGATCCGGTGGTCGTCGGCGCGGACGTGGTAGGCCGCGACGTCGTAGAGCTTGCCGGAGAAGTTGAGCCGCATCCCGTGCGTCAGGTGCCCGCCGTGCGCGAGGTCCAGCCCGAGGATGGTGTCGCCGGGGTCGAGCAGCGCGGTCATCGCCGCCGCGTTGGCCTGCGCCCCCGAGTGCGGCTGCACGTTGGCGTACTCCGCGCCGATGCTCGTTCCGCCTGCGCTCCTCTCGGAGCCGAAGAGCTCCTTGAGCCGGTCGATCGCCAGCTGCTCGACGACGTCCACGTGCTCGCACCCGCCGTAGTAGCGCCGGCCCGGGTAGCCCTCGGCGTACTTGTTGGTGAGGACCGAGCCCTGCGCCTCCATGACCGCGAGCGGCGCGAAGTTCTCGCTCGCGATCATCTCGAGGGTCTGCCGCTGGCGGCCGAGCTCGGCGCTCACGGCGGCGTGCACCTCGGGGTCGACCTCGGCGAGGGACCCGCCCGGCACGCTGCCGCCGGTGCTCCCCGCCGGCCGGTCGTGGTCCACGGCGATCGTCGTCATGGTCATCTCCGAATATCTTCGCTGGCGGACTGATATATCAAGTGTTCGCAGACTGGCACGCTGGTCGGGAGAAGAGCAAGGCCCTGCGGGCCTGTGAGTACTTTTCGGGGTCCCGGCCCCGAAAAGTACTCACAGGCGACGCAGTCGCCCGACCAGCTCGCGCCGCCAGCGGCCGAACGGCCGCGGCCGGTCGACCCCGAGCACCCCGACGGGCTCGCCGGAGGTGTCGAGGAACAGTGCCAGGAACCCGCCCGGCTCGGCCGGGTCCCCCTCGTCGACACGGACCGACCCCTCGCAGACGCGGTGGCCGGCGAACTGGATCTTGTGGCCGTACTGGTCGGACCAGAAGTACGGGACGGCGTGGTGCGCGGGCAGCGAGTGCTCGGTGCCGAGCAGCGCGGCGGCCGCGACCGCGGGCTGCTGGAGCGCGTTGGTCCAGTGCTCCAGGCGCAGCCGGTCGCCGGTGAAGTCCCGGTGCGAGTTGGCGCAGTCCCCGACCGCGACCACTCCCGGGAGCGCGGTCATCCCGCGCGCGTCGGTGACGACGCCGTCGTCCAGCGTCAGCCCCGACCCCTCCAGCCATTCGACGTTCGGTGCGGCGCCGATCCCGACCACGACGACGTCGGCGGGCAGCTCCCGGCCGTCGTCGAGCACGATGCCGCTCACCCGCGACTCCCCCACCAGGCGTGCGACGCCGACCCCGAGATGCAGCCGCACGCCGTTGCGCTCGTGCAGGAGCCCGCAGGCCGCACCCATCTCGGGCCCGAGGGCGCGCGCCAGGGGCACCGGCGCGGCCTCGACGACGTCGACCTCGAGTCCGATCCCGGCGGCGGTCGAGGCGACCTCGGCACCGATGAACCCGGCCCCGACCACGACCAGGCGCCGGCCGGGGACCAGGTCGGTCCGCAGCGCGCGGGCGTCGTCGAGGGTGCGCAGGGTGTGCACTCCCCCCGGGAGATCGCCCGGGAGGGTCCGGGCCCGGGCACCGGTGGCGAGCACGACCGCGTCGGAGGTCAGGCGCTCGCCGTCGTCGAGCTCGACGACCCGGCCGGGACCGTCGAACCCGATCGCGGTGCGACCCAGCCGCCACTCGATGCCGAGCTCGGTGTCGTCCGGCTCGGTGAGCGCGATGTCCTCGTCGGACGCCGCACCGGCCAGGAACTCCTTCGACAGCGGCGGGCGGTCGTAGGGTGCGTGCTTCTCCTCGCCCACCACCACGATCCGCCCCGTGAAGCCCTGTGCGCGCAGGGCCCGCACGGCGGCGAGCCCGGCGAGCGAGGCACCGACGACCGTCACGTCGCGCGGCGGAACCGCCGGAGACGTCGGGGGCATCAGAGCACGGCGCCGGCGACGACGGCGTCCACCGTCGCGGGCGCGCCGACGGGAGCCGACTCGCGGACGTAGACCAGGCCGTCGTCGATCACGACCTCGTGGGTACGGACGGGGGTCTTCGCGGGCGGACCGCTCGGCGCTCCGGTGCGCAGGTCGAAGCACGCGGCGTGCAACGGACACTCGACCGCGCAGCCCTCGAGCCACCCGTCGGAGAGCGAGGCGTCCTGGTGGGTGCAGGTGTCGTCGATCGCGAAGAGTTCGCCGTCGGCGTTGAAGACGGCGATCGCCACCTCCCCCTGGACACGAACGGACTCCCCGACCGGGATGTCGGATAGCTCGCCCACGAAGATCATAGGTGCCTCCTGTTGCCTATCGCGGAACACTTGACCGCTATGCGCAACTGCAGGATGCAAGCCGTGCCACTCCGTCGTCAACGGGCGAATTTCCGCGATTCGTGAACAGCCTTCGACAGCGTTCGTGAACGAAACGAGACCTTGCCGTCAGCGGGGCCACCACTTAGCGTGCTCAGATATATCAGTACAGGGTTTGATCATGGCACGGTGTGACGTACCCCGCGGCGACGGTGCCGGGCTCGCGTGACCGCATGACGCGGAAGCGGTCCGCGACGAGGGAGGCGCATGACCGAGCGACCCCGCCGGAGGTCGACGCCGGGGGCCATCGAGGAGGAGCGGACCGTCCGCCGGGCCGCGACGGCGGCGTCGGTCGGCAACGTGGCCGAGTGGTACGACTTCGGGATCTACTCGTACCTGGCCGCAGTGGTGCTGAACCGCGTGTTCTTCCCCGACGCCGGCGAGTGGTCGCTGGTGCTCACCCTCGGCGCGTTCGCGGCGGCGTTCCTCGTCCGCCCGCTCGGCGGTCTGGTGTTCGGCGTGCTCGGCGACCGGATCGGCCGGACCCGGGTGCTGGCCTACACCGTGCTGCTGATGGCCGGCGCGACCATCGCGCTCGGCCTGGTCCCCAGCCACGACACGATCGGCGTCGCCGCCCCGATCCTGGTGCTGCTCATCCGGATGCTGCAGGGCTTCTCGGCCGGGGGTGAGTACACCGGCGCGCTGACCGTGGTCGCCGAGTACGCACCGGACCGTCGCCGCGGCTTCTTCGGCAGCTGGCTGGAGTTCGGGACGCTGACCGGCTACGCCCTGGGCGCGGGCGTCACCGCGACGGTGATCGCGATCCTCCCCGAGGACGACCTGCTGGCCTGGGGCTGGAGACTGCCCTTCATGCTGGCGCTGCCACTGGGGATCACCGGGATCTACCTGCGGATGCGGCTCGAGGACACCCCGGCGTTCCGCCAGCTCATGGAGCGCTCCCCGGCGCTCGCGACGATGACCTACCGGCGCTCCATGCAGATCCTCTTCCGGCGTTACCGGGGCGCGGCACTGGTCGCGGGCGGGATCGTGATCGCCTGGAACGTCACGAACTACGTGCTGACGAACTACATCCCGACCTACCTGACCGGCACGCTGCCGTTGCACGGCGTGCGCGGGACCAGCGATGCGGTGGCGACGGGCCTGCAGGTCGGGGTCATGCTGCTGATGCTCTGCGTGGTGGTCGTGATCGGGCGGCTGTCCGACCGGATCGGGCGCAAGCCGATCCTGATGACGGGCAGCGTGGCGCTGATCGTGCTCGGCCTGCCGGCGGTGTGGCTGCTGCGCGAGGGCCTGCTCGGGCAGGTCGTCGGCCTGCTGATCCTGGGCGGGACGCTGGTCTGCTTCGCCGCCGTCGCCCCGTCGACGCTGCCGGCGATGTTCCCGACCATGATCCGCTACGGCGGCCTGTCGGTGACCTTCAACGTGTTCGTCTCCGTCTTCGCCGGCACCGCACCGACGATCATCGAGACCGCGGTGATCACCACCGGGAACCTCGACTGGCCCGGCTACTACCTGATCGGCGCCGGGGTGATCGGGGTGATCAGCGTGTTCTTCCTGCCCGAGACCGCGGGGAAGCCGCTGCCCGGGGCGGCGCCGCTGACGTCCAGTGCGGACCTGCCGCCGCTCCCGCGCAACCGGCACGGCGTCCCGATGGAGCCGCCGCACCACCGCTGACGCCTTCCCGACTCTTGATATATCAGTCTAGTATCGTCCAGAGTCCAGCCCGGTAGTGCCGTCATCGGGAGGAGCGCGCATGACCATCTCGGTGTTCGACCTGTTCAAGGTGGGTATCGGACCGTCGAGCTCACACACGGTCGGGCCGATGCGGGCCGCGCACATGTTCGTGTCCCGGCTGGCCGGCGACGACCGGTTGGCGCGCACCGCCGCCGTCCGCGTCGAGCTGTTCGGGTCGCTGGGGGCGACCGGGCACGGGCACGGCAGCGTCAAGGCGGTCGTGCTCGGGCTGTCCGGCCACCAGCCGCACCTCGTCGACCCGGTGGCGGCCGACCCCCTGGCCGACGCCGTCCGCGAGACCGGCCGGATCCGGCTCGCCGGGAGGCACGAGATCGCGTTCTCGGTCGGCGACGACGTGGTCCTGCACCGCAACCGGCGGCTGGACCTCCACTCCAACGGCATGGTGCTGCACGCCTTCGACGACGCCGGGGAGGTCGTCGAGCGCCGCGAGTACTACTCCGTCGGCGGCGGCTTCGTGCTGGATCCCGGGACCGCGTCCGTGGTGGAGGACGACACGCCGGTCGCCTACCCCTTCACCACCGGCGCCGAGCTGCTCGGCCTGACCCGGGAGCACGGCCTGTCGATCGCGCAGATCATGCTGGCCAACGAGCTGTCCTGTCGCACCGAGGAGCAGGTGCGCGCCGAGCTGGCGCAGATCTGGTCGGTGATGCGCGAGTGCGTCGAGCGCGGCACGACGACCGGCGGCGTGCTCCCCGGCGGGCTGCGGGTGCGGCGCCGCGCGGCCACGCTGCGCGCACACCTGGAGTCGGCCACCGGCGAGCCCGACGCCCTGCACGCGATGGAGTGGGTGACCCTCTACGCGCTGGCCGTCAACGAGGAGAACGCCGCCGGCGGGCGGGTCGTCACCGCCCCGACCAACGGTGCGGCCGGGATCGTCCCGGCGGTGCTGCACTACGCGGAGCGGTTCCTGCCCGGGTTCGACGACGACGCCGTCGTCCGCTTCCTGCTCACCGCGGGCGCGGTCGGGGTGCTGTTCAAGGAGAACGCCTCGATCTCCGGCGCCGAGGTCGGCTGCCAGGGCGAGGTCGGCTCGGCCTGCGCGATGGCCGCGGCCGGGCTCGCCGAGATCATCGGCGCGAGCCCGGAGCAGGTCGAGAACGCCGCCGAGATCGGGATCGAGCACAACCTGGGGCTGACCTGCGACCCCGTCGGCGGGCTGGTGCAGATCCCGTGCATCGAGCGCAACGCCGTGGCCTCGGTCAAGGCGATCACCGCCGCCCGGATGGCCCGGCACGGCGACGGCGTCCACCACGTGTCGCTGGACAAGGCGATCAAGACGATGCGCGAGACCGGCGCGGACATGAAGGACAAGTACAAGGAGACCGCCCGCGGCGGGCTGGCGCTGAACATCGTGGAGTGCTGAGTGATCGCCCGGCGCGCGGCGGAGCGGACCGCACGGGATCGGCGGGAGCGTGAGCTCGCGGCCCGGCTCTCGCGGACCGGGATCTCCGGGGGCTCGCGGGAATCCCGCGCCCGGGCGGACGAGGCCGCGGACTTGCCGCCGAGGCCGAGGCGATATCCGAGCTCCTGATCAGGATGGACCGCACTCCGGACGGGTGACGGCCGGCCGTCAGCCCTCCTGGCCCACACCATGATCACCGATTCCGGAGCGCAGCGTCCGTCTCGCGAACGCTGCACTCCGGAACCGTCGATCATCGTCCGCTCCGGCGGGCAGCCGAGCCCGCGCCGGCGCCGCCCGGCCCGCGGCGGTCGTCGTCCGGGCACGTAACATCGTGCCGAGTCCCGGGCACGTGACCCGGGCCGGCCACGGAGGGATCATGGGCGAGGCGCTCCGCAGCCGCCGGGACCGGCGAGCCACCGCCTCCGCCGCACCCCCGGCCGACCTGGTCGCCGCGCCCGGGTACGGCGCCCGCCGGATGTACCAGGCCTACCTCGCGGCCTGGAGCCGGCACGTCGACGACGTCCTGACCGGCCCGCAGTTCGCCGTCCTCTCCGCGATCCGCGCCTACCCCGACTCGGACCAGAGCTCGCTGGCCGGCGCGGTCGCCCTCGACACCTCGACGATGGCCGACGTCTGCCGGCGGATGGAACGCCGCGGGCTGATCGCCCGGGCGGAGTCCCCGCACGACGCCCGTCGCAAGATCCTCTCCCTCACCGCGGACGGCGCGACGGCGCTCGACGAGATCACCCGTCGTACCCGCCGGCTCGACCAGGAGCTCCTGGCCGCGGTGCCCGAGGAGCAGCGCGGCGACATCGCCGTCCTGCTGAACACGCTCGGCGCGCACTGGGAGTCGGTCGCCGGACGGCCGCCGATCCGGGCCGCGGAGTAGCCGCGCGTGAACCCGGCGTGGCGGCGGCCACGGCGCGTGTGAACACCGCGTCACGCGACGTTTCGGTCCGGGTTCCTTCCGCGCAAACTCTTGCGTATCCGGATAGTACGTGCTCGGATCACTTCTCGTGCGGGCCACGTCACACCGTGGCGGCACCGCGGATGTGAGGAGGTACGTCGTGGCGCCGAGCCAGTCCCTGCAGGTCACGGTCGTCGGGGGTGGCCTGGGTGGGCTCACCGCGGCCCTCGCCCTGCGCCGGCAGGGCTTCCGGGTCACCGTCCTGGAGGCCGCCGCCCAGCTCGGCGAGGTCGGGGCCGGCATCCAGACCGCGCCCAACGCCAGCCGCGTCCTGATGGGACTCGGCCTGCGCGCCGGGATGGAGCGCATCCACACCGCACCGCAGGACCAGGTTCGGCGCCGGTGGGCGGACGGCAGCATCATCGCCCAGCTCCCGCTCGGGCAGTCCGTCGTCGACGCCTACGGCGCCCCGTACTGGCATTACCACCGCGCGGACCTGCACCGGATCCTGCTCGACGCCTGCCTGGACCCGGACGGTCCGGGCCCGGTCGTCGTGGTGTGCACCGACGCCGCGGTCGTCGCGCTGGACCGCACCGACGCCGACCGGCCGGTCGCCGTCACCGGCCGCGGGGATCGGGTCGAGGGCGACGTGCTGGTCGGGGCGGACGGGATCCGCTCGGCCGTCCGCGATCTCGCCGGGTTCGACGACTCGCTCGTGTTCTCCGGCGAGATGGCCTACCGGGCGCTGATCCCCGGCGAGCTGATCGCGGCCGACCCGGCCACCCGGTTCCTCGTCGACCGCTACCACTCGACGATCTGGTACGGCCCGGACAAGCACCTGGTGCACTACGTCATCCGCCGCGGCGAGTACCTCAACGTCGTGGCGATCGTCCCGTGCTCGGAGCGGGTCGAGCGCGAGTGGACCGCCCCTGCCACGGCCGACGAGATGGTCGAGGCCTTCGCCGGCTGGGACGACCGGGTGGGGGCGATGCTGTCCAAGGCCAAGGACGACGTGGCCGCGTTCGCGCTCTACCGCCGCCGGCGGGACCCGGTCTGGATCGACGGCCGGGTCGCCCTGCTCGGCGACGCCTGCCACGCGATGCTCCCCTACCAGGCCCAGGGGGCTTCGCAGGCGATGGAGGACGCCGCGGTGCTCGCCGAGGAGCTCGGTGCGGCGGGGCGGTCCGGGATCGACGGCGCGCTCGCCCGGTACGTCCAGCGGCGGGCCAAGCACGCCGGCCTGGTGCAGGACGCCTCACTCCAGAACATGTCCTTCTACCACCTGCCCGACGGCCCGGAGCAGCGCGAGCGCGACGAGAAGCTGCGCCGCTTCGAGGGCGAGTCCGACCTGTCCTACGACTGGCTGTGGCGCGGCTCGCCGCTGAACGACCCCGACAACGAGGCCATCACCTACCCCTTCGCCCGCTAGAGGAGCACCGACATGCGCACCGGAGAACAGGTCGTCCAGAGCCTGCCCTGGCGGTGGAACGTCCAGGGGAAGATCTTCATCATCGGCGGCCTCGGCTACATGTTCGATGCCTGGGACGTCGCCCTCAACGGCTTCCTCACCCCGCTGCTCGGCCTCGAGTTCGGGCTGAGCACCGGCCAGCGCGGCCTCGTCGCGACCGCGAACCTGGTCGGCATGGCCGTCGGCGCGGTCCTGTGGGGCACGATCGCCGACCGGATGGGCCGCAAACGCGCCTTCAGCATCACGATCGCGATCTTCGCGCTGTTCTCCGTACTCGGTGCCCTGTCGCCGAACTGGGAGATCTTCCTGCTGCTGCGCTTCCTGGCCGGCGTCGGCCTGGGCGGCTGCATCCCGGTCGACTACGCGATCGTCAGCGAGTTCTCCCCCGCGAAGCTGCGCGGCAAGATCCTCGCGGCGATGGACGGCTGGTGGCCGATCGGGGCGACCATGGCCGGCGTCTCGGCCACGCTGCTCGTCCCGTTCGCGGGCAACTGGCGGTGGATGCTCGCCCTGATGGTGCTGCCCGCGCTGCTGCTGGTCTGGATCCGCCGGGGTGTCCCGGAGTCACCGCTCTACCTCGCCCGGACCGGTCGTGAGGAGGAGGCCCGCGCGGTCATCGACGACATGGTCCGCCGCACCGGAGCGACGCCCGAGCCGTACGTCATCACGGCCGCGGCCCCCGGGGCGACGACCTCGGACAAGCGCTGGCTGGCCGCCGGCGTCGAGCAGCTGCGGATGGTGTGGTCGTTCTCCCCGCAGATCACCGGCGTCGCCTGGTCGCTGTTCATCTCGGTGATGGTCGTCTACTACGCCGCGCTGTCCTGGATGCCGTCGATCCTGCGCTCGCAGGGGATGGACGACGTCGCGGCCTTCGCCTCGACCACGATCATGAACGCGGTCGGCATCCTCGGCGTGATCACCTCGGTGCTGCTGGTGGAGCTGGTCGGCCGCAAGTGGGTCATCGGCGTCGCCGGGCCGCTGGCGGGTCTCGCACTGGTGGTGTTCGCGCTGGTCATGGACTCGCCGACGGCGGCGATCGCGACGATCGCGGTCTTCGGCTTCTTCGCCCTGGTCGTGATCCCGGTGATGTACGCCTACGTCTCCGAGCTGTACCCGACCGAGCTGCGGGCGTCGGGCTTCGGGTGGGCGTCGTCGTCGAGCCGGGCGGTGACCGGGTTCGTCCCGCTGATCTTCGGCACGCTGCTGTGGCCGGTGCTCGGGCTGCCGCTGACCTTCACGGTGATGGCGCTGCTGGTCGTCGCCGCGGTGGTGTTCATGGCCTTCTGCGCACCGGAGACCCGCGGCCGCGAGCTGGACCGGATCACCGGGACCGAGGAGAAGCTGGACACCCCCGCGTGAAGCCCGCCGCGTTCGCCTACCACCGGGCGTCGTCGGTGCGTGATGCGGTGGACCTGCTCGGCGAGCTGGCCGACGACGACCCGAAGATCCTGGCCGGCGGGCAGAGCCTGGTCGCGATGATGAACTACCGGATGTCCCGGCCCGGGCACCTCGTCGACATCACCCACGTCCCGGGCCTGGCCGGGATCCGGCGGGACGGCGCGGGCCTGCGGATCGGCGCGCTCACCACGCACCGCGCGGTCGAGAAGGCCGATCTCGGGCCGGACTTCCGGGTGCTGTCGGATGCGATGCGCTGGGTCGGGCACCTGCCGATCCGCACCCGCGGGACGGTCGGCGGCTCGATCGCGCACGCCGACGCCACCGCCGAGTGGTGCCTGCTCGCCGTGCTGCTGGACGCGGCCGTCGTCTGCGAGGGACCGGCCGGGCGCCGGGAGATCCCCGCGCGGGGCTTCTTCCTCGGGCCCTTCACCACCGCCCTCGACGCGGACGAGGTGATCGTGGAGATCGTGTTCGGCCGGCCGGCGCCGCGGGCCGCCGTCACCGAGTACGCCGACCGGCGGGGCGACTTCGCGATCGTCGCGGCCGGGGTGGACCTCGACACCGGGGACGTCGTGCTCGGCGGGGTCGGGACGACGCCGGTCCTGGTCGAGGACGCGGGCACCCAGGACGAGATCGCCGACGCGCTGGAGCTGCGCGACGAGCCGGGCGTCCCGGCGTCCTACCGGCGCGACCTGGTGCGCACGCTGGTCGGGCGGGCGCGAGAGGCGGCGAGCCGCCTGTGAGTACTTTTCGTGGTCAGTGCAACGAAAAGTACTCACAGGTGGCGCAGCCGCCTGGGTTGCGCCGTGACGGCACCTGGGTCGGCGCGTCGGTCCCCCGCCGCGAGGACCCCCGGCTGCTCACCGGCCGCGGCCGGTTCGTCGACGACATCACGCTGCCCCGGATGCTGCACGCCGCGTTCGTCCGCAGCACCGAGGCGCACGCTCATCTGTCCGGTGTGGACCTGTCGGAGGTGCGCGAGGTATCCGGCGTCGTCGCCGCCTTCGACGCGGCCGATCTCGCGCTCGGCGACATCACCGCGCTGCTGGAACGCCCCGCCGAGCAGTTCACGCCGACGTCGATGCCGGTGCTCGCGCGCGAGAAGGTCCGCTACGCCGGTGAGCCGGTCGCGATCGTGCTGGCCACCGACCCGTACGCGGCCGAGGACGGCGTCGAGGCGGCGGTCGTCGAGTACGAACCGCTGGACCCGGTGGTGTCCGAGGAGGCGGCGCTGGCCGCGGCCGGACCGCCGGTGCACGACGAGGCGCCGGGCAACGTGCTCGTCGACGTCTCGCTGTTCGCCACCGAGGGCATCGACGAGGTGTTCACCGACGCGCATACGGTCGTGCGCGTCGAGGCCCACACCGGGCGGCAGAACGCGCTCCCGCTGGAGACCCGCGGCGCCGTCGCCGAGTGGGACGACCGCGCCGAGCAGCTCGTGGTGCACACCTGCACCCAGGTCCCGCACCAGGTCCGCACCGTGCTGGCCCGGTGCGCGGGCCTGGACGAGCGCCAGGTCCGGGTGCTGGTGCCGGACATGGGCGGCGGGTTCGGGCAGAAGTGCGTCGTCGGCCGGGAGGCGATCGCCGCCGCGGCCGCGGCCCGCCGGCTGCGCCGCCCGGTGAAGTGGATCGAGGACCGCCGCGAGGCGCTGACCGCGAGCTTCCTGGCCCGCGAGCAGCACTACACCGCCCGCGCCGCCTTCTCCGGCGACGGCGAGATCCTCGCGCTGGACGCCGACGTCGTCTGCGACATGGGCGCCTACTCCTGCTACCCGTTCACGGCCGGGATCGAGCCGCTGATGGCCTCGGCGGAGATGCCGAGCGTCTACCGGGTGCCGTCGTACCGGGTCCGCGGCCGCGCGGTCACCACGAACAAGGCGCCGACCGCGCCCTACCGCGGGGTGAGCCGGCCGCAGTACGTGATGGTGATGGAACGGCTGATGGAACGCGCCGCCCGCGAGCTCGGGCTCGACCCGCTCGACGTCCGGCGCCGCAACCTGATCACCGAGTTCCCCTACCGCGGGATCAACGAGGTCACCTACGACCCCGGGTCCTACCGGGAGTCCCTCGACCTGTGCGAGCAGGTCCTGCGCGACGAGGGCTGGCTCGCCCACACCGAACCCGGCCGCATCGTCGGCGTCGGCTACGCGTGCTTCTCCGAGCGCACCGGCTACGGCTCCGGCGCGTTCGCACAGCGGAAGATGCAGGTCGTGCCCGGGTTCGACCTCTCGCAGATCACCATGGACCTGGACGGGACGGTCACCGTCACCACCGGCACGCTCTCGCACGGCCAGTCGCACGAGACGACGTTCGCCCAGATCGTCGCCGACCGGCTCGGCATCGGCTACGACAAGGTGAAGATCGTCCAGGGGGACACCGACCGGATCACCTACGGCTGGGGGTCGTTCGCCTCCCGCTCGGTGACCATCGGCGGGTCCGCGGCGTCGGCGGCCGCGGCGAAGCTCGGCGACCAGCTCCGGTCGCTGGCCGCGCACCTCGCGGAGGTCGATCTCGACTCGACCGAGCTGGACGGGCGCGGCGGTGTGCGGGCCGGCGACCGGACGCTTCCGTTCACCGAGCTCGCCGACGTCGCCTACCTGCGCGCGCACCTGCTGCCCAAGGACGTCGGCCCGGGCCTGACCGCGACGGCGAGCTTCGACGTCGGCGGGGACGGCACCTTCTCCAACGCCACGCACGGCTGCGTCGTCGCGCTCGATCCCGGCACCGGCGGCGTCGAGATCCTGCGCTACGTCTGCGTCGAGGACTGCGGCGTCGCGATCCACCCGCGGGTGGTCGAGGGCCAGGCCCGCGGCGGCATCGCGCAGGGGATCGCCGGCGCACTGTTCGAGGAGGTCGTCTACGACGAGCTCGGCCAGCCGATGGCCCCGAGCCTGATGGAGTACAAGGTGCCGACCGCCGCCGAGATCCCGGACGTCCGCATCGAGCACCTCGAGACCCCGTGCGCCTTCACCGCGAACGGAGCCAAGGGCGCGGGCGAGGGCGGCACGATCGGGGCCCCGGCCGCGGTGCTCAACGCGGTGAACCACGCCCTGCGGCACACCGGCGTCGAGCTGGACCGCACGCCGATCGCCCGCGCGGCCGTCCACGAAGCGTTGAAGGAGGCCCCGTGACCGACGTCCAGCTGATCGAGCTCACCGTGAACGGTGAGCGCCACGACCTCGCGATCCCGCCGCGCCGCACGCTGGCCGACGTGCTGCGCCACGACCTCGGGCTCACCGGCACGCACGTCGGCTGCGAGCACGGGATCTGCGGCGCCTGCACCGTGCTCGTCGACGGCGCCCCGGCCCGGGCCTGCCTGCTGTTCGCCGCGCAGGTCGAGAACTCCGCGATCCGGACCGTCGAGTCGCTGGCCGGTCCGGACGGCGAGCTGTCGGACCTGCAGGCCTGCTTCGCCGAGCACCACGGCCTGCAGTGCGGGTTCTGCACGCCGGGTTTCCTGATGCTGGCCGAGGGCTTCCTGGCCGAGGAACCGGACGCGACCCGCGAGGAGATCCGCGAGGTCGTCGCGTCGAACCTCTGCCGCTGCACCGGCTACCAGACCATCACCGACGCGGTCGACGACTGCGCGTCCCGCCGCCGCGCGGCCCTGCAGTCCGCGCTCGACTCCGGAGTGGACACCTCATGAGCAGCCTGCACGGCGCCGACACCGACGCCACCTACGCCACCGCCGGGTTCGGCGCGGGCACGCGGCGCGGGCCACGGCCGGCGCTCGTCGTCGTCGACCTGTCGGCGGGGTTCACCGACCCGGCGTACCCGACCGGCAGCGATCTGTCCGATGTGGTCACGGCGACGTCGGCGCTGGCCGAGGCCGCGCGCCCGGCCGGCGTCCCGGTCGTCTGGACGACGATCGCCTACTCCCCCGCCGAGCTCGACACCCTGCCCTGGCTGCGCAAGGCGCCCGGTATGCGGGGGCTCGTCGAGGGCTCGGACGCCGTCGCGCTCGACACCCGGCTGCCGGTGCACGAGCACGACCTGGTCGTCACCAAGAAGGGCGCGTCGGCGTTCTTCGACACCGGGCTCGCGTCGTTCCTGACCGCGTCCGGCGTGGACACCGTGTTGGTCTGCGGTGCCACCACCAGCGGGTGTGTGCGGGCCAGCGCGGTGGACGCCGTGCAGTCCGGGTTCGGCGTGCTCGTGCCCCGTGAGGCCGTCGGGGACCGGGCGGCCGGGCCGCACGAGGCGAACCTGTTCGACATCGACGCCAAGTACGGCGACGTGATCGCCCTCGACGACGCGCTCGGCTACCTGAAGGGACTGTGACATGAGGAGGGATCAGGCGTGACCGGCACACTCACCACCAGGGCCGTCCGGCAGGACGCGCTCGCCGACCTGGCCGACGTCCCCGCGACCTCGCGCTGGGTGCGCCGCGGCGACCTGCGCCTGCACCTGCTCGACTACGGCGGCGACCGCACCCCGGCCCTCGTGCTGCCCGGCATCACCAGCCCGGCGATCACCATGGACTTCGTCGCCCGCGAGCTGACCGACCTGTGCCGGCCGATCGTGCTCGACGTCCGCGGTCGCGGCCTGTCCGACTCCGGCGACTCCTGGACCCTCGACGACTACGCCGGCGACGTCCTCGCCGTCCTCGACGGCCTGGGCCTCGGCGAGAACAGCGTCCTGATCGGACACTCGATGGGCGCGCGGATCGCCGCGCTCGCCGCGACGCGCCGGGCCCTGCGGGGGACGGTGCTGGTCGACCCGCCGCTCTCGGGCCCCGGCCGCGGCACCTACCCGACGACGCTCGAAGCGTTCCTCGGGCAACTGCACGAGGCGCAGCGCGGCACCGACGCCGACGAGGTCGCCCGCGCCTGGCCGCGCTGGCCGCGCACCGAGCAGGCGCTCCGGGCGCGCTGGCTGTCCTCGTGCGACGAGGCGGCGATCCGGGCCACGCACGCCGGGTTCGAGAGCGAGGACTTCTTC
Organism: Pseudonocardia nematodicida; assembly: GCF_040105385.1. Lineage (NCBI taxonomy): Bacteria > Bacillati > Actinomycetota > Actinomycetes > Pseudonocardiales > Pseudonocardiaceae > Pseudonocardia > Pseudonocardia nematodicida. The sequence goes on along the minus strand of NZ_JBEDNQ010000009.1, from coordinate 134,207 downwards.
GACGCCTGGGGCTCGGTGCCCGCGCCGACCACCGTGATCCACGGCGTGGACTCCCCGGTGGTCACCGCCGAGGGCGCCGCGGAGATCGCCGCCGCGCATCCGGACGCCGACCTGGTCGGGGTCCCCGCGACCGGGCACATGGTGTTCTGGGACGACCCGGTCGGCGCGCTCGCCGTGCTGCGCGAGGTACTCCTGCCCCTGACCCGGAGCTGAGCACCGCACCCGCGCCGGATGGTCCGGGCCCGGACGATCCCCGCCGAGATGCACCCCAGGGCTCCCCGACAGGCCCGGGCAGCGCACTGGTCTGCATCTCGGCGCGGACGGGGCGAGCACCGGAGCGCATCTCGGCGGTGCTCCTGCGCCGGGCGGGACGAGGTGCGCGGACGTCGGAGGAGTGCTCCCCGCGCCACCGGCCCGGGTGCACGACGGGCGATCGGTCCGTTCCGGCCCGGTCGTCCCGTTCCCTCGGTAGCGTCCCGGGTCGTGAGTGTACGGCGCCGGACGGCGCTCCTGGCAGCGCTCGGCCTGGTGGCCGTCGTCGGCACGGTGTTCGTCGTCGGGAGCCGGCCGGACTGCACGGTGGACGACGCGGACCGCCCGGCGGTGACCGACGCCGACCTCGACGACGTCCCGGACCTGTCGGTGTGGGGGTTGCGCCCGCAGTACGCCGTCGCCGTCGACCGGCCGCTGCAGATCGTGTCCACACCGGACACCGATGTCGTCGTCACGGTCCCGGACGAGGACGGCGGCGCCGTGCTCTCCGGCCTCGACCCCGGCACCGGGCGGGTCGGCTGGAGCGTCGGGGTCCCCGGGGCCGGGGTGCAACTCGCCACCACCGGGCTGCAGGTCGTCGGCGCCACGCTGTACGAGCAGGCAAGGATCTTCGCCCTCGACGCCCGGGTCCGCGGGATCCGGTCCTGCCACGGGCTCGGATCGGTGGACACCGGCGGGTACGTGGCCCCCGGCGGGTGGGCGCCGCTGGCGGTGAGCGGGTCGGTCGCCGTCACCTCCTGGGACGACGACGCCGGCGGGCCGACGATCGGAGCGGTCGACGTCGACACCGGGCGGGAGCTGTGGACGGTTCCCGGCGGCGCGGGCTCGCTGCACCCCGTCCCCGGCGGCGTGCTCACCGGGTCGGGCCGGTTCCTCGACGCGGCGTCCGGTGCCGGGAACGCCGCCGAACCGGGCGCCGAGGTCGTGGCGACCGGGGAGGTGACCGCGGTGCTCGTTCGGGACGACGAGCTGGTCGCCGTCGATGCCGCCGATCCGGCCGGGCCGGCGCGCTGGACCGCACCGCTGCACGGCCGCGGCGAGCACCCCGGCAGCACGATGGCCGACGGCGTGGTGGTCACCAACGACTTCGACGGCGAGGGCCGTCCGGCCGGGCTGCGCGGGCTCGACGCGACCACCGGCACGCTGCTGTGGGAGCGCACGGCGGGCCGGACCACCGGGACCGACCAGCAGGTGCTCGTCGCCGACCGGGACGGCGTCTGGGCCGGCGGCCCCAACGAACTCGTCCGGGTCGACGCGCGCACCGGGAACGGCACCCCGGTCCCGGTCGGTCGGCCCGGGTTGCGAGAGCTGGCGGTCGCACCGGACGGGCGCGTGCTGATCCGGCTCGGCGACCGGCTCGTGGGCTACACCCCGGGCGGACCCTAGCCGGACCGGACCGGCCGGGGACGCGCTGGGCCGTCCGGACACGGACGATCCTCGCCGAGATGCGGACCAGGGCGACTTGACGATCTCTGCGGCCCACTGAGACGCATCTCGGCGGGGATGCGACGGGCCCGGGCCGATCTCGCCGGTCAGCCGGCGAGCAGCGCCCCCGCGCCGGGGACCCGGGGCTCGAGACCGAGCTCGGTGAGGATCCGGTAGGTCGTCGCGGTGGCCGCGGAGAGCACCGGGATGCCGACCTCGTCCTGCACCCGCTCGATCGAGGGCAGCGACGGCATCTGCACGCAGGCGCTCAGCACCAGCGCGTCGGCGCCGGTCAGATCGAGCTTGCGCCGGTGTTCGCGCAGGTCTGCCGGGTCCAGGCGGGCGACGGCCAGGTTGTCCGGGACCTGCAGCGACAGCGAGTCGACGACCTCGACGCCGGCGTCGGTCAGGTAGGCCACGACGGCGTCGGTCAGCGGCTGCATGTACGGCGTGATGATCGCGACCCGGCGCGCGCCCAGGGCCTCGATCCCGGACAGCAGCGCTCCGGCGCTGGACACCACCGGGGCATTGCTGCCCTCCGCCCGCAGAGCCTCGGTGATGTCGTCCTCGGCGGTGCAGTGGTAGCCGGGACCCTGGGCCATGATCGCGACCAGGCAGGCGGTGGCGACGACGTCCGGGCGGGCGTCGGCCAGCTCAATCGCCGCGCGGCGGGCCTGGTCGTTCATCGCCCGCAGCTGCTCGGGGGTGACGTGCTGCATCCGGGCCCGGGCGGCGTGGAAGACGAACCGGTCGTCCGGGAGCACGTCCTCGCGGGCGCGCAGCATCCGCGGCAGCTCGGTCTCCATCGTCAGGTTCGACGACGGCACGATCATCCCCACATGATGGTCGCGGCTCATCGGCGGTGCACCGGACGCATCTCGGGAACGGTCAGCTCACCGGCGTCGACGATCAGCTCGTCGTCGAGGAACAGCGAGTTGCCGCGCATCGGGATGTCGAAGTGACAGGCGGTGTCGTTCGGGCCGCCGAGCTCGTTGTTCGGGCCGATCGAGAACATGACGTTGCCGTAGAAGCTGCGCAGCTCCATGCCCATCCCACCACCGAACTGGGTCAGGCCGTGCCAGTGCGCGCGCTCGTCGAGACCCCAGCCGACGTGGCTCATGCCGTAGCCGCGTGGGTCGTCGAAGCTCTCGATGTAGGAGCGCAGCAGGTCGGCGTCGAGCCCCGAGGAGCCGGCGCCGCCGCGGATGTCGCGGACGAAGCCCTGCTCGATGGTGATCTCCACCGGGGTCTGGACGTAGGTGTTGAACGGCAGCAGTACGTCTCCGGGCGCGAGGACGATCCGCCCGTCGACGCCGTCGTCGGACGCCCCGGTGAACACGAACGCGGCCGGCCAGTGGTCCCAGCGCCCGGGGGTGTCGGTGTAGCCGTACTCGCTCATCGTCGGGTACATGCCGAGCCGGTAGGTGACGTCGGTGCCGTGCGGGCTGGTGATCCGCATGGTGGAGGCCTTGGCCAGCAGCTCGGCGCCGGTCTCGACGCGTTCGCGCAGCTCGGTCGTCGGCATCAGCCGGGCCAGCAGCTCCGGCGGCTCGACGGCGGTGAGGATCCGGGTACCGGCGTCCTGGATCGCGAACTGCTCGCGCGAGAACAGCAGGAACGTGCAGTCGACGACCATGTCCGCGGCCTTGAGCGCGTCCACGGCCAGGGGGATCCTCCCCAGACCGGAGTCGCCGACCGCCCAGGCGCCGCCCGCGCTCGCCGGCGACGGCAGCCGCATGTGGTAGCCGGTGGCGCCGAGCTTCTGGATGGCCCACAGGAACGCGTCGGCGTACTCGGTCCGCTCGGCGCCGCGGGTCAGCACGACCACGGTCTCGCCCTCGTGCACCCCGGACAGGGTCAGCTGCTGCAGGCAGATGTCGTTGAACAGGTTCTGGTCCATGGCGCCTCCGTCTCCGTACCAATTAATCCGAGCACGTACTATCCGAGGGCGCAAGACCTGACGGGAACGGAAACATGACGGTCACGCGCCGCGGCGGCGCGACCTCCGGCGCGCGCCACCGATGAGTCCCGCCGACCCGCCGGGTCCTCCGAGCATGGAGGCTCTCATTCCGGTCGGCGACGTCGAGCTGTGCGTCGACACCGTCGGCTCGCCGACCGACCCGGCACTGCTGCTGATCGGCACCACCGTCGCCACCTGGGACGACGAGTTCGTCGAGCGGCTCTCCGGCCGCTTCGTCATCCGCTACGACCTGCGCGACGCCGGCCGGTCGACCACCGGCGACCCCGGCTCGCCGGGCTACACACTGCGCGACCTCGTCACCGACGCCGTCGGCGTGCTCGACGGGCTCGGCGTCGCCCGCGCGCACGTCGTGGGCCTCGCGACCGGGGGTTTCCTCGCACAGCTCCTGGTGCTGGACCACCCGTCGCGGGTCGCGTCGCTCGTGCTGATCGGCACCCGTCCGGTCGCGCCCGGTCCGGTGGACGACGACCTGCCCGAGCACTCGCCGGCGGTCATGACCCACTTCGGCAGTGCCCCACCGGTCGACTGGACCGACCGCACGTCCATCCTGGACGCCTCGGTGGCCACGGCCCGCGTCCTCTCCGGCTCGCCGGAGTTCGACGCCGCCGAGGCCCGCGCCCACGCGGCTCGTATCCTCGACCGCTCCTGCCCGCACCCGGCCTCGGCACGGAATGGCCTGATGAGCATGATGTTCTCGACGCTGGACTGCGCGCCACGCTGGCGCGACCGGCTCCCGGAGATCACGGCACCGACGCTGGTGGTGCACGGTGCCGCGGACCCGTTCTTCCCGGTGGGCAACGCGGAGGCGCTGGCCGAGGAGATCCCGGGCGCGGCCCTGCGGGTACTCGACGGGGTCGGCGCGGAGCTCCCCCGCCGGGCACACGCGGAGGTGGCGACGGCGGTGCTCGCCCAAACGGCACCACGGCCCGGACGGTGACGGCCACGCCGGCGCCGATCCCCGCCGCCCGGGAAGCGGTCGTCGGACTGTGCCGGGATCTCGTCGAGCGCGGACTCGTGGTCGGCACCGCGGGCAACGTGTCGGTCCGCGAGGGCGACCTCGTCGCCGTCTCCCCGAGCGGTATGGCCTACACCGAGCTCGTCGCCGACGACGTGTGCGTGCACGAGCTCGACGGGACCCCGGTCAGCACCCCGCTGCGCACGACCTCCGAGCTGGCGCTGCACTCGCTGGTGCACTCCCGTCCCGGGGCCGAGCCCGGCGAGGTCGTGCTGCACACCCACGCTCCGGCCTCGACCGCACTGTCCACCGTGGCCGACGAGGTGCCGCTGACGCACTACTACTCGGAGTTCTTCGGCGGGGCGGTGCGGGTCGCGCCCTACCGCCGGTTCGGTACCGACGCGCTGGCAGAGGTCGTGCTGGCAGCCCTGCAGGACCGCAGCGCGGCACTGATGGGTAACCACGGCGCGATCCTGATCTCGAAGACTGCGGGAGCGGCGCTGGACCGGGCTGCCTACCTGGAGTACGTCTGCGACATCGCGTTGCGCGCGATGGCCACCGGCCGCCCGCTGCGCACCCTGGATCCGGAGGAGATCGAGGAGGTGCGGGCAGGGCTCGCGGGCTACGGACAGCCCCGACCACACCGCGGGGAACGGCGGTGACGCCCTACTCGACGAGCGGGGTCGAGCCGTCTACATTCTATAGAGTATGGAGCCGGACACCGCCGCCCCGCTCGCCGTCGAGGTCGCCCCGGGCGTGACGACCCTGCGCCTGCACCGCCCGCACCGGCGCAACGCCCTGGACATCGCGACGCTCGACCTCCTCCTCGCCGCGCTGCGGGACGCGGAGCGGCGCGGCGACGCGGCGGTCGTCCTCACCGGCGGTGACGCGTACTTCTCCTCCGGAGGCGACGTCGGCTCGATGCCCACCGCCGCCGACGGTCTGTTCGGGGCGGCGTCCCGGCTCGCACGGGCGCACGAGGTGATCGAGACGATCGGCCGTTCCGACCTCGTGGTGGTCGCGGCCGTCGAGGGCTACGCCGTCGGCGTCGCCTGGGGTCTCGTGCTGGCCTGCGACCTGGTCGTCGCCGCCGACGACGCCTTCTTCGCCGCCCCGTTCGCCGCGCGCGGTCTCACCGCGGACGGCGGGACCGCCTACCACCTGCCGCGGCTGCTCGGCCCGCAGCGCGCGGCCCGGCACCTGCTCCTGGGCGAGCGGCTCGGCGCCGTCGACGCGGCCGGAGCCGGGATGGTGAGCGAGCTCGTCCCACCCGGGACCGCCACCGTGCGCGCCCGGGCGACCGCCGACCGGCTCGCCGCGGGACCGCGGGAGTCCAACGCGCTCACCAAGCGCCTCACCGCCCACACCCGTGCCGAACTGCCCGCGTTCCTCGCCGCCGAACGGACGGCCGTCGCGCTCGCCGGGCACGGGCGGGACGCCGCCGAGGGCCGAGCCGCCTTCGCAGCGAAACGCGAACCCCGCTTCACCGCCCACGATCGAGAGGACCGCACATGACCGCACTGCTGGAGGGCCGCACCGCCGTCGTGACCGGCGGCGCCCGCGGGATCGGACTGGCCGTCGCCCGCACGTTCGTCTCCCACGGCGCCAGGGTGGTGCTCGGCGACCTCGACGAGGCGGCCGCGCAGGCCGCGGCCAAGGAGCTCGGCGGTGACGCGGTCGCCGTCGGCACCCGGTGCGACGTGGTGGCCGCCGGGCAGGTACAGGCGCTCGCGGACACCGCGGTGTCGGCATTCGGGTCGCTGGACGTGTTCGTCAACAACGCGGGGATCACCCGCGACGCCACCATGCGCACGATGTCCGAGGAGGACTTCGACCTCGTCGTCGCCGTGCACCTGAAGGGCACCTGGAACGGCACCCGGGTCGCGGCGGCCCGGATGCGGGAGCAGAAGTCCGGGTCGATCGTGAACATCAGCTCGCTGTCGGGCAAGGTCGGCATGGTCGGACAGACCAACTACTCGGCGGCGAAGGCCGGCATCGTCGGCCTCACGAAGGCTGCGGCGAAGGAGATGGCCCACCACGGTGTGCGGGTCAACGCGATCCAGCCCGGGCTGATCCGGTCCGCGATGACCGAGGCGATGCCACAGAAGGCCTGGGACCAGAAGATGTCCGAGATCCCGATGCAGCGGGTGGGCGAGGTCGACGAGGTCGCGAACGTGGCGCTGTTCTACGCGTCGTCGCTGTCGTCGTACATGACCGGCACGACCGCCGAGGTGACCGGCGGCCGGTTCGTGTGACTCGCCGCCCCGGGGCCGACGACGTACGGCGCCGGCCCCGGGGAGTGCGTCAGCCGCTGAAGCCGAAGGCCTGGTTCCACCGCGCGACGATGTCGGCGCCCTGCTGCGCGGCCTGCTCGGGCGTGTAGACGACGAACGTCTCGTCGTCGGCCTTGGGCAGCTGGTAGGGCCCGGACGGGACCTGCTCGATGTCGGTGCGTGCCCCGACGAAGCCCTGCGCCGCGGCGAACTCCTGGCCCGACTTCGACCAGGTCCAGTTCATGAACAGCTGCGCGGCCGGGTTGTCCTCGCCGGCCGTGGTGAGCCCCTGCATGTTGAACGTGCCCGAGACGCCCTCCTCGGGCACGACGAGCGTGATCGGTGCCCCGGCCTGCTCGGCACCGTAGGTGCTGTTGAAGCCCGAGGTCACGATCTCGATCTCGCCGCGGGCCAGCGCCTCGAGCTGCACCGAGGTGGTGTCGAAGATGCGCGGCTCCTGCGCGGCCAGCCCGCTCCAGTAGTCCGGTCCGAGCACCTCCTCCTGGAACGCCGCCAGGCCCTGCACGGTGCCGCCGGCGCCCGCGTTGACCACGCCCATCCGGCCCTTCCACGCCGGGTCGAGCAGGTCGTTCCAGCTCGCCGGGGCGTCGGCCGGGTCGACGGCCTGGTCGTTGTAGGCGAAGGCGTAGGCCGAGTAGTAGGAGGTGTAGTAGGCGCCGTCGTGCCACACGACGTCGTCCTGGCCGGCGAGCTGGTCGTGGACGGGCATGCCGGTGTAGGGCACGAACACGTTCTGGTCCACCATGCCCTCGGCGATCTCCGGGTCGGTGACCAGGACGACGTCGGCCGACAGCCGCCCGGCGCCGGCCTCGCTGAGCACCCGCTCGTTGAGCTTGCCCGAGGGCATCCGGGTCATCTCGACCGGCACGCCGGTCTCGGCGGTGAACCGGGCCGCGGTGAGCTCGGCGCTCTCGGCGCCCGAGCCGGTGAACCAGGCGAGCGAGCCCGCGCGTGCCGCCTCGAGCAGCGCGGGGTCGGCGACCTGCTCGCCGTCGAGGACCAGGCCGTCGGAGTCGTCCACCGAGGGCATCGGGAGCATCTCCTCGGCGACCGAGCCGGCCGCGCCGGAACCGCCCCCTCCCCCGCAGCCGGCGAGGAGCAGGGCGCACGCGGTGAGCGCCGCGGCGAGCACGCTCAGGCGTGTTCTCTTCATGGGATCAGCCCCTTTGCTGAGGGTGGGTGTCACTGCCGGGCGAGGCGGCGGGGGATGTAGGACAGGACGAACATGAACGCGGTGTAGACGACGCTCATCGCCGCGGCCTCGCGCAGCGCGCCGCCGTTCTCGAACGCGTCGTAGATCGCGATCGAGAGGATCTGGGTGTCGCTCGTGTAGAGGAACAGCGGGACGGTGAGCTCGCGCATGCTGAGCATGAGCAGCAGCACGAACGTCGAGAGCAGGCCGGCCTTCATCAGCGGCACGGTCACCGTCGTGACGGCCCGGGTGCGGGAGGCGCCGAGCATGACCGCGGAGTCCTCCAGGTCGCGGTCGGTCGCCATGATCGACGCGGTCACCCCGCGGAACCCCTGCGGCGACTGGACCGCGAGGAACGCGATGACCAGCACCGCGAGCGTGCCGTAGAGCGGGACCGGCATGACCAGCCAGGTCCACAGCAGACCCATGCCGAGCACCACGGCGGGCAGCGCGAGCGGGACCATCGAGATGCCCTCGATCAGCGGTCGGCCCGACACCCGGGTCCGGTAGACGAGGTAGCCGCAGACGAACGCGAGCACGACGCCGAAGCTCGCCGCGAACAGGCTCACCACCACGCTGTGCCAGGCCGCGGTGTGGAAGCCCGGTGAGGCGAGCACGTCGCCGAACGAGCTGAAGTCCAGCCCGCCCGGCTCGGCCAGCTGCGCCAGCGAGCTCATGTACGGCGAGCTCTGCCCGGCGACGACGACCAGCGCGAGCACCGGCAGCACGATCGACAGCCCGAAGAACGCGAGCACGGCCACCAGCGCCGGGATCCGGCCCCGGCCCAGCGCCACCTTCTTCTGCCGCACGCCCTTGCCGGTGATCGTGGTGTAGGAGCGCTTCGCGAGCATGCGCTGCTGCAGCCAGGTGACCAGCAGGACCACCGCGACCAGCACGACGGCGATGGCCGCGCTCTCGTTGCCGCGCGACGGGCTGGTGTTGAGCAACCGGAAGATCAGCGTCGGGAGCGTGTCGACCCCGCCGGGGGTCCCCAGGACCTGAGCGACCGGGAAGTTCTCGAAGACCAGGATGAAGGTGAGCAGCGCCGAGCCGATCAGCGCGGGCGTGGCGAGCGGGAACGAGATCAGCCGCAGCATCCGGTGCGAGCCGGCGCCGTGCACCCGGGCGGCCTCCTCCAGGTCCGGGCTCATCATCGACATCGCGCCGTGCACGAGCAGGAACGTGTAGGGCGAGTAGTACACGGCGAAGACGAAGATCATCCCCGGCATCGAGTACAGGTTCAGCGGCAGCGACGTGCCGAGGTCGCTCTGGGCGATGTTGAGCAGGCCGGCGTTCGGGCTGCCGAGCATCGACCAGGCCAGCGCGCCGACGTAGGACGGCAGGAAGATCGGCATCAGGCCGATCAGGTAGACGAAGCGAGGTAGCGGGATGTCGCTGCGCGCGGCCAGGAACGCGAGCGCGCCGCCGATGACGCAGGCCAGCGCGGTCGCGGTCACCCCGATGACCAGCGAGTTGAGAAAGGCGACCCGGGTCTGCGGTTCGGCGAAGACCGCGAAGTTCCCCGCCGTCAGGTCCCAGGTGATGTTCCCGGGGCGGGGCACGTCGGTGCTGAACGCGGCGAGCAGCACCAGCGCGGCCGGCAGCACGATGAGGATCGTGAGCACGACGAGCACCAGGCCGCCGGGCAGCCGGCGGCGCCACCCGCCGCCGGCCCGGCGGCCGGTGGGCCGTCCGCGCGCGGGCGGCGGGGTCGCCGTCGCGGTCGCCTCCGGCGGGTCGGCCAGGATCGCCACGGCTCAGGCCTCCCGGGACGCGGTCGCGGCGTGCGCGGCCATCGGACGGTCGTGCGCGGGACCGCCGTCGTCCGGGGTGTCCGCCGCGACCGGCCGGGCCGGCGCGGCACCGGCCCCGCCGACCTCCTGCGGGAGGACCTGCACGTCCCGCGGGTCGATCCCGACGTGCACCCGGTCGTGCTGGCGCAGCGCGGTCGCGACGTCCTCGGCCGTCTGCACCTCGAGGGTCGGCCCGGCGTCGAGCGCCACCGTCGCGCGGGCGAACGAGCCCTGGAAGACGCTGACCAGCACGGTGCCCGGCCAGGTGTTGGGCCCGGCCGCGGGCTCGGTCGTGAGGCGGACGTGCTCGGGCCGCACGCACACGCTGGCCTCCCCGGTGCCGGCCGCGACCGGGGCGTCGACGACGACCTCCAGGTCGTGGTCGGCCAGCCGCAGCCGCCGTGCGCCCGGCTCCGGTGCGGCGATGCGGAAGATGTTCGCCACGCCCAGGAACTGCGCGATCGAGGCGGACGCGGGGCTGCGGTAGGTGTCGACGGGCGTCGCCAGCTGCGCGATCCGGCCGTCCTGCATGATCGCGATCCGGTCGGCGAGCGCGAGCGCCTCGCCCTGGTCGTGCGTGACGTAGATCGAGGTGAGGCCGAGCTCGAGCTGCAGCCGGCGCAGCTCCACCCGCAGGTCCTCGCGCAGCCGCGCGTCCAGATTGGACAGCGGCTCGTCGAGCAGCATCACGTTCGGCTCCATCGCCAGGCTCCGCGCCAGCGCGACCCGTTGCATCTGCCCGCCCGACAGCAGGCTGGCGCCCTTGTCGGCGAGGTGGGCCAGCCCGACCAGCTCGAGGGTCTCCAGCGCCCGGGTGCGGATCTCCTTGCGCGCCCGGCGCTTCATCTTCAGCGGGAACGAGACGTTCTCGATCACCGTCATGTGCGGCCAGACCGCGTAGGACTGGAAGACCAACCCCACGTTGCGCTTGTTCGGCGCGACGTCGACGCCGGAGTCCGCGTCGAACACCGGCCGGCCGCCGATGGTGATCGAGCCGGCGTCCGGGTCCTCCAGCCCGGCGACGCAGCGCATCGTGCTGGTCTTGCCGCAGCCCGACTGCCCGAGCAGCACCAGCGACTCGCCGTCGGCGATGTCGAGGCTCAGGTGATCGACCGCGGCGACGTCGCCGTAGGCGAGCGACAGATCCTTGATCTTCACGTCCATGCTGGTCCCTCGGGTGGGTGTCGGGTGTCGGCGGTACGGACGAGCGCGTCGAGGGCCACGACGCCGCTCCCCTGCGGGCGGACGGCGACCGGGTTGATCTCGGCCTCGACGACGTCGGGATGGGTGACGGCGAGCCGGGAGACGGCGACGACGGTCTCGACGAGCGCGTCGAGGTCGCCGACCGGCCCGCCGCGGAACCCGCGGGCGACGCGCATCGCCGTCACCTCCTCGACCATCTCGCGGGCCTCCGCGTCCGTGACCGGGGCCAGCCGCAGCGCGGAGTCGCCGTAGAGCTCGGTGTGCACCCCGCCGGCGGCGAGCAGGACGAGCGGGCCGACCGTCGGGCTCACCCGGTAGCCGACCAACGCCTCGACCACCGTGTCGCCCACCATCTCCTGCACCACGAAACGGTCGAGGTCCAGGGTGGGGTCGTGCGCGGCGACGTTCGCGGTGATCGTCGCGACGGCACCGGCGAGCGCGGGCGCGTCGGCGACGCCGAGCACCACCGCGCCGGCGTCGGACTTGTGCGGCAACCGGTTCGACAGCGCCTTCACCACGGCCGGGTACACCGGGGCGGTGTCCGGGGCGCCGGTCACGTCGCAGGTGGTCGTCGCCGGGAAGGCCACGCCGAGCCCGCCCAGCACCCGGGCCGACGCGACCTCGTCCAGGGTGCGGACCGCACCGTGCGGTGCCGGGACCTCGCGGCGGGCGAGCACCTCGGGGTCGGCCGGGCGCCGGGCGAGCGTGGCCGCGACCGCCTCGGCGCAGGCCTCCGCGGTGCGGAACGCGGGCACGCCGGCGTCGTGGAGCAGGCGCAGCGACTCGAGCGCGTCGGGCAGCGCCCAGGCGGCGAGCGGGACCGGCCCGTCGGCGGCCTCGGCGAGCGCGGCCACCGCGAGCTCCGGGTTGAGCCGGGCCGAGGACCCGACCACGAACAGCACCAGGTCGAACTCACCGCTGGAGCGCAGCACGTCGAGCGCGCCGAGCACGAGATCGTGCCGGGTCCCGGCCAGGGTCAGGTCGACGATCAGGTTCTGGGCGACGTCGAGCCCGAGCGCGGCGAGCCGCGCGAACACCTCCGGGCTCGGCCGGGCCACGGTCACCCCGCGGGTCTCCAGCTGGTCGACGACGATCGCGGCGCCGCCGCCGGTCGAGGTGATCACCCCGATCCGGTCGGCCGGAACGGGTCCGGGCGGGCCGACCCGGCGCAGCAGCGCCTCGGTCTCGATGAGCGCCTCGAAGTTGTCCACCCGGGCGAAGCCGCAGGCCCGGAAGAACGCGTCGGCCTCGTCGTCCTCCCCGGCGAGCGCGCCGGTGTGCGATACCGACAGCGCGGCGGCGGCGTCGCTGCGCCCGAGTTTGTAGACGGTGACCGGCCGGCCCCGCTCGGCGGCGGCCGCGGCGAACCGGGCCAGCGGCCCGGCGTTCTCCATCGACTCGACGAACAGCGTGTAGGAGCCGATGCCGGGGTCGTCGAGGGTCGCCTCGCAGATCTCGCCGAGCGTCAGGTCGGACTCCGAGCCGGTGGAGACGAACCCGGCGAAGCCCAGGCCGCGGGCCTTGGCGCGGGTCATCAGCGCGCCGATCACGCTGCCCGACTGGGACGCCACGAACGACGGCCCGGTGGGCACCCCGGCCTCGGCGAACGCGGCGTTGGCGGTGAGCATCATCCCGGTGCGCGGGTTGACCACCCCGATGCTGTTCGGGCCGACGAGCCGCACCCCGTACCGGCGCGCGGTCGCGAGCAGCTCGTCGAGCCGCTCCCGGCCCTCCGGTCCGCCCTCGCCGAACCCGCCGGACAGGATCGTCACCAGCGGCACGCCCGCCTCGCCGCACTCGCGGACCGCATCGATGACGCGTGCGGTGTCGGTGAGCACGAAGACGTGGTCGGGGACCTCGGGCAGGGACGCGACGTCCGGCCAGGCGCGCTCGCCGAGCACCGTCTCCCGGCGCGGGTTGACCGGGTACACCGGACCCGCGAAGCCGGCGGCGCGCAGGAACCGCAGCGGCCGCGCGGTGGTCTTCCGCGGGTCGTCCGAGGCCCCGATGATCGCGACCGAGCGGGGGTCGAGCAGCGCCCGCCCGAGCTCGGAACGCGCCGGGGCCGCGGCGGTGCGGTCGGAGAGCTGGGTCATGCGCCACCCCGGACGTGGCTGTCCACCAGTGCGACGACGTCGAGCGAGTCGAACGCCCAGAGCCGCGCGGCGAGCGCGGTCGCGGCCTCGCGCCCGATGACCGGCGTGGCGAGCCGGACCAGCTTGGCGGTCATCTCGTCGTCGCTGACCGGGTTGCCCGGCTCGCCGTAGGGCAGCGGGACCCGCTCGGTGAGCTCGCGGCCGTCGCGCAGGGTCAGCGTGACGATGGCGGTGCGCAGCAGCGGGTAGTCCGCGTCCGCCTGCGGGTCGACCCGGACCGCGACCCGGCCGACCAGGTCGAGCACTGTCGCGTCCGTGCGGGCGGCGGGCCCCAACTCGGTGAGCCCGACCTCGTCGTGCACCAGCGCGGTCGCGACCGCGAACGGGATGCTCATCTGCGCGTCGAGCAGCGAGGCGACCTCGGTGCTCGCGTGGTGCGAGGCGACGGTGTAGGTCGCGACCTCGGCCCGCTCGACGTCGGCGGCGGTGACGCCGTGCGCGGCGCGCAGGGCGAGGATCGCGTCGATCGGGCCGTGCAGGTGCCGGCAGGACGGGTAGGGCTTGACGTAGGAGTCGAGCACCACCCAGCGCTCGCCGAGCCCGTCGAGCAGCACGGCGGCGTCGAACCCGCCGTCGGCGAAGGCCTCGACGTAGCCGTGCCGGGTCTCCAGGATCGGCCGCGGGCCGGTCACCCCGGCCGCGGCCAGCTCCACGCTGGCGATCGCGTCGCGTGCGGCCTTGCCCGGGTGCACCCGCTTGACCTCGGCGTTCTTGCCCAGGAACGCGAACAGCCCACCGGCGTGCGAGGCCGCGATCCCGAGCGCGTCGTGCGTGCGGTCCGCGTCGAGGGCGTGCAGGACGGCGACACCGCAGGCCGCGCCGACGACGCCGGCCAGCGGGGTGTTGTGGAAGTGGTTTCGCCAGGTCGTGGGGTGCCCGGCCGCGGCGAGGCGGGACACCGCCTCCAGCGCGACGGCCAGCGCGCGGACCGTCGTGTCCGGGTCGCTGCCGCGGGCCTCGGCCGCCGCCAGGACGGCCGGGAAGCAGACGCTGCTCGGGTGCACGCTGCCCGGGGTGTAGCCGTCGTCGACCTCGAGGCTGTGCGCGCTGGTGCCGTTGAGCAGCGCGGCGCCGGGCGCGGAGACCGGGCCGAGCCCAACCGCGGTGGCGGGCCGGCCGGTGGTGCCGTACGTCGCGGCGACGTGCCCGGCGACCGCCCGGGCGACGTCGGTGGCCGAGCCGGGGACGACGGCGGCGGTGTAGTCGACCAGCAGCCGTCGCACGTGGTGGATCACCTCGGGCGGCAGCGCGGTGTCGCGCGCCGCGACCACCCAGTCGACGAGGACGTCGGTGGCGCCGTCGAGGACGTGCGTCTCCCGGGCCGCCTCCGTGGTGCTCATGCCCCGGCCCCCGCCCGCTGGTCGAAGCGCCGGCCGAAGATCGAACCGGCGATCGTGTTCTTGAGGATCTCCACCGAGCCGCCGGCGATCATCCAGCCGCGGGTGCGGCGGACGATGTACTCCAGCGGGAACTCCTGGCTGTAGCCGGACGCGCCGAAGACCTGCAGGGCCTCGTTGGCGACGGTGAACGCGGTGCGGTTGGCGTGCAGCTTGGCGATCGAGGCCTCGGTGGCGTCCGGGGTGCCGGCGTCGGCGTTCGCGACGGCCCGCCACAGCAGCATCCGGGCCGCGTCGAGCTCGACGCGCATGTCGGCGAACTTCCACTGCAGACCCTGGAACTCGCAGAGGTCCTTGCCGAAGGCCTTGCGGGACTTCGCGTGTTCCACGGCCCGCTCGTAGGCGGTCTCGGCCAGGGCCAGCGCGCGGGAGGCGTTGCCCATCCGCTCCACCCCGAAGATCGACAGCATCGTGCGCAGCGCGCCGCTGTCGGCGAGCACGTACTCCTTCGGCACCCGGCAGTCGTCCATGAACAGCTGGCAGTGCGACTCGCCGCTCATGTGCAGCTCGCGCTTGCCCCGAGAGAAGCCCGGGGAGTCGAACGGCACCAGGACCGCGCCGATGTCGCGCGAGGCCGGGCCGAACCGGCACCAGATCACCGAGTGCGTCGCGTCCGGACCGTGCGAGTTCCAGCACTTCTGGCCGTTGAGCACCACGTGGTCGCCGTCGTAGCGGGCGGTGGTGCGCAGGTCGGTGAGCGCGCTGCCGGCGTCGGGCTCGCTCATCCCGGCGGTGACCAGTGCGTCACCGGAGAGGAACCGCGGCAGCACCTCGCGCCGGACGTGCTCGGAGCCGAACCCGGCGACCTGGCGGATCGCGCCGAAGTTGCTGGCCTGCAGCGCGTCCGCGCTGTGCGGGCAGACCTTGGTGATCGCGGTCATCACCAGTACCGCGTCGAGCAGCGAGGCGCCCTGCCCGCCGAGCTCGACGGGCAGGGTGAGCCCGGTCAGGTCGTGCTCGGCGAGCACCTTGAGCGAGTCCCAGGCGAACTCGGTGCGCTGAAAGGCCCGGTCGCCGAACTCGCGCTCGGCGAGCTTGGTGACCGACTCCACGAGCGCCTTCTGCTCGGGGGTGAGGCTGAAGTCCATGCCGGCGGGTTCCTTGTCGTCGTCGGTCAGGGGTGGATCAGTTCAGGAGGGTCGCGGCGCGCAGCGCGGCGGTGACCGCGTCCGGAGTGAGAGCGGGCAGGTCGGTGGCCAGGTCCCACACCCGGTCGGCGGCACCGCGCGGGTCGGTGACCCCGGCGACCTCCAGGCAGCCGAGGAGCTTGCGGTCGACGCCCGCGCGGTCCGGCCGGTCGGCACCGGCGCCGGGCATCCGGGCCTCGGCGGTGTCCCGGGTGCCGTCCGGGGTCTCCAGCTCCACCCGGGCACCGGCCATCACGGTGCTCGCCGGCAGGTCCTGGCGGACCTCGACGCGGGCGGCGAGCGCGGCGACGTCGACCCGGCCGAGATCGCGGGTCAGCGTCGTGAGGTCGTAGCGACCGGTCGTCCACAGTGCCGCGAGCTGCCAGGGCAGCGAGAACTGGACGTCGACGAGCGGGGTGCCGCGGTCCTGCCACGGCCGGGACACCAGCTCGTAGGCCGGGCCGGCGGGCAGGTGCGCGACGATCCGGCCGACCGACCCCGCCCCGGGGTGCCGGGCGTGCAGCGCCTCGGCGGCGGCGAGCGCGGCGTGGGTGTAGCGGCAGGCCGGGTAGGGCTTGAGCGCGACGCCGTCGAGCTCGGCCGGTCCGGCCAGCAGGTCGTGCAGCGTCGTCCCGGAGTCCGGCAGCAGGCCGAAGGTGCCGCCCAGCCAGCCCGCGGGCCCGGCGACGCCCGCCCGCGCCAGCGACGCCGCGGTCAGCCCGTGCGCGGCGGCCAGTCCCGGCTGGACCCGCTTGGCCACCGAACCGTCGACGACCGCCTGCCGGGTGTACGGCGCGAGCGCGGACCCGAGGCAGAGCGCCATCGCGTTGCCGGTCGTGTCGTCGTCGAGGCCCCACACGGTGGCCGCGGTCGCGGCGGCGGCGAACGCGCCCAGCCCGGCCGTGCGGATCACGCCGGGCCTCGGACCGGCCAGCCGGGCCAGCCGGGAGAGGACCTGGACGCCGGTGGCGACGCCGTCGAGCACCCGCTTCCCCGGCACCGGTGACGTGCTCACGGCGACGAGCGCGGCGGGCACCACGACCGCGGCGGTGTGCACCACGGCCTCGTCGTGGGTGTCGTCGAAGTCCCAGGCGTGGACCAGCGTGGACAGTGCGGTGACGGCCTGCGGTGCGGCGAGGCGCAGCCCGGTCCACGGGACGGCGACCTCGCCGGGTGAGACCGCGGCGAGGCCGTCGAGCACCCGCCGGGCGTCGTCGTTCGCCGCGCCCGCGGCGGCCAGGCCCAGCGCGTCGGCGAGCAGGTGGCACAGCTGCTCCCGGTGGCCGGCGTCCAGTGCGGACCAGCGGTTCACGGCCGCGCTCGAGGTGGTTGCGATGTCCACCGGGCTGCCTCCTGGTGATCTCCTGTGATCGCACACGGGACCGACCGGGTGACCGGTGTCACGTGACTGGGCAGACAGAGGCAAACACGGGCACTCGACGTGGTCAATAGATTCTATAAAATCTTTTCCATCGACCATTGAAAGTAGACCGCGTGCTACTGTCCGGCATCGGGGGCCGTTCGCGCCCGGACCACCAGGGATCGGACGGCGGGGAGACCGGATGAGCGAGATGGACGCGCTGCCGAAGAGCCGCACCGCCTACGTGCTCGAGCGGCTGAAGGCCGATCTGCAGCAGGGCGTCATCAACCCCGGGGATCAGCTGCGGCAGACCGCGATCGCCAAGCGCTACGGCGTGAGCCCGACCCCGGTCCGCGAGGCACTGCGGGTGCTCGCCGCCGACGGCACGATCGAGTACACCAGCCACCGCGGCGCGACGGTCCGCGACTTCACCCCGCAGATGGCGCAGGACCTCTACCGGATGCGCGCCGAGCTCGAGGGGCTCGCCTGCGAGGTGGCCGTCGAGCGGATGACCGACGAGGACTACGCGACGATCGTCGCCGCGAACGAGCGACTGGTCCGCGAGACCACCGCGGGCGCGGACTCCGCGACGCTGTCGCTGCTGAACAAGGAGCTGCACTTCTCGATCTACCGGTGCACCTCGCCGGTGATGGTCGAGGGCATCCAGCTGCTCTGGGCGCGGTTCAGCCCGTCGGTGACGTTGTGGAGTGTCGGCGAGTTCAGCCGGGAGCTCGACCGCGACCACGTCGCGATCCTCGACGCGCTCCAACGGCGGGACGGCCCGGCCGCCCGCGCCGCGATGCACGCGCACGTCATGCACGCCTGGGAGCTGCGGCAGACCAGCGCCGAGCTCCGGGCCACCGGCGCCTCGGCCTCCTGATCTGCGGGTGACCCTCCCCCGGCCCCCCTGGTTCCCCTGCCTGGTCCTCGTCACCCTGCTCTCGCACGCCGTGCTGTCCGGCGCGCGGACGCTGATCTCCTACCGGACGCTCTCGCTCGGTGGTGACGCCCTCGCCGTCGGCCTGGTCACCGGGGCGTTCGCGGTGCTACCGCTGGTCGTCGCGCTGCAGATCGGCCGCGCGGTGGACCGCGGTCGCGGGGTGCTGGCGATCCGGCTCGGACTGATCCTCTCGGTCGCCGCGGTCGCGGTGGCGGCGGTGAGCCCCGGACTGGCGGTGCTGGTCGTCGCCAGTGCCGCGCTCGGCCTCGGTCAGATGCTGCACACCGTGGCCTGCCAGAGCCTCATCCCGCTGTGGTCACCGCCGGAGAAGGTCGACTCCCGGTTCGGCCAGCTGACCCTCGGCGTCTCGGCCGGTCAGCTCCTCGGCTTCCCGGTCGCGGGGTTCGTCGCCACGCTGACCAACCCCGGCGGTGCCGCCGAGCAGGTCGCCACGACGCCGGCGCTGCTGGTGATGGCGGGCATGGCCGCCCTCGCCGTGCCGTTCGCGTTCTGCTTCGTCCCGGTCAGCCGGGCGCGGGTGAGCCGGACCGAGGCCGTGGGCTCGCAGCAGTCCACCCGGGCGATCCTCGGGACGCGCGGGATGAAGCCCGCGATGTACTCCAGCTTCACCGTGCTCACCGGCATGGATCTCGTGATGGCCTACCTGCCGGTGCTCGGGCAGGAGATGGGTCTGTCGGTCGGGACCGTCACGCTGCTGCTGACCGCGCGCAGCGTGACGTCGGTGGTCTCGCGGGCCGCGATGCCGGTGCTGCTGCGCCGGGTGCCGCGCCGCGGGCTGCTGGTCTCGGCCACCCTCGCGTCGGGGGTGCCGATGGTGCTGCTCCCCCTCACCGACGACGTTGTGCTGCTGACCGTGGCGATGCTGGTCGTCGGGTTCTTCTGGGGGCTCGGCCAGCCGCTGACGATGTCCTGGGTGACCCTGGTCGCGGACGCCCGCAACCGCGCGGCGGCGCTGTCGGTGCGGTTGGCGGGCAACCGGATCGGCCAGGTCGTCGTACCGCTCGCCGCGGGCGGGCTGGCCGGGCTGACCGGTGGGGTCGGGGCGGTCTTCCACGCGAGCGGGGTGCTGCTGCTGTCCTCGGCGGTGTGCACCTTCCTCTCGGCGCGGCACCTGCCGGACCACCCCGGGCGCACCCCGGCGACGCCCGTCGCCGCGCACGACCGCGCGACCTGACCGGCCGGCGCACCGCCCCGCCGAGATACGCCTCAGAGGGCCGCAGAGATCGACATTTCCCGCTGGTCCGTATCTCGGCGGGGGATCGCGGGGCGGGGCGGCCCGCGCGGCGTTCCTACCCGCCGAGCTCCATCAGGACCTTGCCGGAGAGGTCGGCGTCGCCCGCCGTCCCGAACGCCTCGACGGCGTCGCCCAGCGCGAACGTGTGCGTGACGACGGCCGCGGCCCGGTCGTCGGCCGCCAGCACGCGCACGGCCTCGCCCAGCTCGTCGTGCATCCGGAACGACCCGCGGATCGTGAGCTCCTTGGAGATCGCCGGGGCGAGCAGGACCGGCTGCGGCGTGTTCGGCATCATCCCGACCTGCACCAGCGTCCCCCGCGCCCGCGCGGCGACGATCCCCGCCGAGATCGCGGCGGGAGCCCCGGAGCACTCCAGGACGACGTCGGCGATCCCGGCCGGCACCTCGTCCCGTCCGATCAGGACGGTCCCGTCGGCGCCGACCGCGCTCGCCCGGTCCAGCGCGGCGGGCCGGGTGTCGGTACTGGTCACGTGCGCGGCACCGCGCGCCCGGGCGGCGGCGACGGCGAGCAGCCCGATCGGCCCCGACCCGCTGACCAGGACACACCGTCCCGTCAGGTCCCCGGCGAGGCCGGCGGCGTGCAGACCGACCGCGAGCGGTTCGGCCAGCGCCGCGCGGGACAGCGGGAGCTCCGGCGGCAGCGGGCGCAGCATGTCGGCGCGGACCACGAGCAGCTCGGCCATCCCGCCCTGGGTGTGCGGCCAGGTCGAGGCGCTGCCCAGGTAGGCACCGCCGGGCCAGAGGTGCGGCGCCCCGGCCGGACCGGTGTGCGGGTCGCCGAACGTCGCCGGGTGCACGGTGACCGGCGCGCCCGCCGACCACGTCCCGGACGGGTCGTGCTCGACGACGGCCGACACCTCGTGCCCGGGGACCAGCGGCTCGCGGACGGTGAACGCGCCGTTCGCGCCGTCGGCGTAGTAGTGCAGGTCGGACCCGCAGATCCCGGCGTAGGCGATCCGGAGCAGGACCTCGCCCGGGCCCGGCTCGGGTGCCGGGGCGTCCTCGACGACGAGGTCCGTCGCCCCGCGGATGACGATGCGTCGCATGGGGTGGGCTCCGATCCGGTCAGACGGTCGCGGTCAGGCCGCCGTCGACGACGATGTTCTGGCCGGACACGAAGTCCGAGGCGCTCGACGCCAGGTAGAGCAGGGTCCCGACGAGCTCCTCGGGCCGGCCCCACCGCCGGGCCGGCGTCCGCTTCTCGAGCCACGCCGCGAACTCCGTGTCGGCGACCAGCGCGGCGTTCATGTCGGTGGCGAAGTAGCCCGGCGAGATCGCGTTGACCTGGACGTCGTAGCGCGCCAGGTCCGCGGCCATGCCCCGGGTGAGCTGCACCAGCCCGCCCTTGGACGCGCCGTACGGGGCGATCGTCTCGCGGGCCAGCACGGACTGGACCGAGCCGATGTTGACGATCTTGCCGGAGCGTCGCTCGACCATGCCGGGCGCGAGGGCGCGGGAGACGTAGAACGCGCTGGACAGGTTGTTCGTGATGATCGCGTCCCAGTCGGCCACGGTGAAGTCGGTGAAGGGGGCCCGGCGCTGGATCCCGGCGTTGTTCACCAGGACGTCCGGGACGCCGTGCTCGGCGACCAGCGCACCGATCCCGTCGGCCACCGCGTCGGCGTCGGCCACGTCGAACCGGACCACCGCGGGGGTCTCCCCCGTCACCGCGGCGATCTCCCCCTGCGCCGTGGCCAGCGCCTCCGGGTCGCGCCCGTGCAGGACGACGCGGGCGCCGGCCCGGGCGAGTCCGGTGGCCAGGGTCAGGCCGAGCCCGCGGGACGAGCCCGTCACCAGGGCCAGCTTGCCGGTGACGCCGAAGGGGGTCGGGTCGGTCATCGGTCTCTCGCTCTCTCCAGGTCGCCGACGACGAACGGGTCGCGGTCGCCGTACGACCTCCGATGATCGACCGTGACCGGCGGCACCCGGCCGTCGGGTGATCGACGGTTCCGGAGCGCGGCGTTCGCCTCCCGAACCGTGCGCTCCGGAACCGTCGATCACCGGTGTTTTCGCTACCGTGCGGCCGTGCAGTTGAGCTGGGAAGCGCTGACCATCGACGCCCACGACCCCGCCGCCTGCGGCCGCTGGTGGGCCGAGACCCTCGGCTGGGAGGTGGCCTCCGAGACCGGGTACGGCGTCGAGGTCCGGCCCCCGGACGGCCGGGGCGCGAGCCTGTTCTTCACCCCGGTCACCGACGCGAAGACGGTGAAGAACCGGCTCCACCTCGACCTGTACGCCGAGGACCAGGCCGCGGCGGTCGTCGCGCTGGAGACCCGTGGCGCAGAACGGGCCGACATCGGTCAGGAGCCGGACGCGGCCTGCGTCGTGATGCGCGATCCGGAGGGCAACGAGTTCTGCCTGCTGGAGCCGCGGGAGCCCTGACCATCGGCCGGCCACCCGCACGGCGGTCTCGGCGGTGGTCAGCGACCGTCCGGGTCGAACACCGCGATGAGGGTGCTGCCGGGGACCATGAACGACACCTTCGTGTGGCCCTGCGGCCCGGTCGACAGCGTCACGGTGCACTCGGACGCGAAGCGCTCGCCGGGGACGTCGCTGTAGCCGTAGCCGTGCGACGCGGAGAGCAGCACGCCCTTGACGGCCCAGCCGTCCGTCCCGCCTATCCGGTCGTCGTCCTCGATCTGCACGGTCGTGAGAATCTCGCGATGACTCAACTCGCCGGCCGGAACGTGTCTGAGCACGTGCGGGACTCGCACGAGGCCGCGGTCGGCGTTACGCGGGAGCGGCCGGTGCCCTGGGCGGTGGGATCCGGCCCGGGCTCTGACAGGCGGTTCACAGCGGGCGCACAGCACGTTCTCCGGTGTCCTCTGCAACGATCATGCCGATGTCCGGTGAGCGCGGAGTCCACGGGGAGGTCGGCATGGGGTCCCCGACCGTCGACGTGACCGACGGCCCACCGGACGCGGGCCTGACCGCCGCGCAGGTCGCCGAGCAACGCCGTGCCGGCGCGGTCAACGCGCCGGTCCGCGGGACCTCCCGCACCTACGCCACGATCCTGCGCACCAACGTCTTCTCCTTCTACAACACGATCCTGTTCGCGATCGGCGTCGTGCTGCTGGTGCTGGGCCGCTACAACGACGCGCTGACCAGCGTCGGACTCGGCCTGGTCAACGCCGTCGTCGGCGCGGTGCAGGAGATCCGGGCCAAGCGCAAGCTCGACGACCTCCAGCTGCTCGACGAGGCGGACGTGACCGTCGTCCGGGACGGCGCCGAGACCGTGATCCCGGCGGTGCAGGTGGTGCGCGGCGACCTGGTGCAGGTGCGGCCGGGCGGGCAGATCGTCGTCGACGGTCCGGTCGTGGCCGGGCGGGTCGAGGTCGACGAGTCGCTGCTGACCGGTGAGTCCGACCCGGTCGTGAAGGGGCTCGGCGACACGCTGCGCTCCGGCAGCCACTGCGTCGCCGGTGCGGGCCGGCAACGCGCCGAGGACGTCGGCGCGGACAGCTACGCGGGCCGGCTCACCCTCGACGCCCGCCGGGTGAGCACCGACCGGACACCGCTGCAGCGGCGGATCGACTTCGTCGTCCGCCTGACGATGGCGCTGGTCGTGCTGATGAGCGGGGCCATCCTCGCCCAGGCGCTGCTGGAGGGCTTCTCGCTACTGCGGGTCGTCCAGATCACCGCGGTGCTGTCCGGGCTGGTCCCCTATGGACTGTTCTTCCTCATCGCCGTCGCCTACACCCGCGGCGCGGCCCGCATCGCGCGGCGGGGGGCGCTGGTGCAGCAGGTCAACGCCGTCGAGGCGGTCACCCACGTCGACGTGGTCTGCACCGACAAGACCGGCACGCTGACCACCGGCCGGCTCACCCTCGACGAGATCCTGCCCCTCGACCCGGCGGTCGAGGTCCGCGACGTCCTCGCCCGCTACGCCGCCTCGGTCACCGACCCGAACCTCACCTCGGCCGCGCTCGCGTCCGCCCTGCCAGGACCGGCGGGGCCGCTGTCCGACGAGGTTCCGTTCGCGTCGTCGCTGCGCTGGTCCGGCCAGGTCACCGGGACGGGGACCTGGGTACTGGGCGCGCCCGACGCGCTGGCCCCGCACCTGCGCACCGCGCTCGCCGCCGGCGCGGTCGAGGACCGGACCGCCCGCGGGCTGCGGGTGCTGCTGCTCGTCCGCCCGGCCGACCCCGCCGCCGTCCTACGCGACGCCGCCGGCCGGCCCGCGCTGCCCGAGCTCGACCCGGTCGCGCTGGTCGTGTTCGCCGACGAGCTGCGCCCCGAGGTCACCGACGCGATCGCCCGGTTCCGGGCGGACGGCGTCGCGATCACCGTGCTGTCCGGGGACGACCCGCGCACGGTCGCCGCGCTGGCCACCCGCGCCGGGCTCGATGCCGGGGAGCCGGTCGCCGGCCCCGACCTGGACGATCTCGACGACGACGCGCTCGACCGGCTCGTCGCCCGCACGACGGTCTTCGGCCGGGTCGCGCCGGAGCAGAAGGAACGGGTCGTCGCCGCGCTGCGCCGGCGCGGCGCGCACGTCGCGATGCTCGGCGACGGTGTCAACGACGCCCGCGCGCTCAAGGCGGCGCACGTCGGCGTCGCGATGCGCAGTGGCAGCAGCGTGACCCGCGACGTCGCCGACGTCGTGCTCGTCGACGACTCCTTCGCCGCACTGCTGCCCGCCCGCGACGAGGGCCGCCGGATCATCGACGGGCTCGCGACGTCGATGTACGTCTTCCTCACCCGGGTCGCCACCCAGGCGCTGGTCATCCTCGCGGTCACCCTGCTCGGGCTGGGGTTCCCCTACTCCCCCACCCAGGTCGGCCTGACCCTGCTGACCGTCGGGATCCCGACCTTCTTCCTGACCATCTGGGCGACACCCCGCACACCCGACGACCGTCTGCTGGCGAACCTCGGACGCTTCGTCGTCCCGGCCGCGGTCGTCACCGCGGGCGTCGGGACCGCCGTCTACACGCTGCTGTACCGCGCCATCCAGCAGGGCTTCGGCAGCGGACGGACACCGGACCAGGTGATCGACGAGTTCGAGAGCTACACCGGGCTCGTCTACGGCCGGGACACCGACTTCACCGAGGCCGCAGCCACCATCGGCGCCCAGACCGGGCTGTCCACCTTCGTCTCACTGGCATCGTTCGTGCTGATCCTCTTCCTGCTGCCGCCGCACCGGGTGTTCGCGTCCTGGACCCCCGTGGTCGGCGACCGGCGACCGGCCTGGCTGGTACTGGGGCTGACCGCGGCGTTCGCGGTGGTGGTGTTCACGCCGGTGCTGTCGTCGTACTTCGGGCTCACCGGCGCGGCGCGGCCGGTGTTCGCGGTGGTGGTGCCGGCGCTGGTGGGGTGGTTCGTGCTGCTGTCGGTGGTGTTCCGGTTCCGGGTGCTCGACCGAATGCTCGGGGTGGAGGACTCCCCACAGCCTTCTCCGGGCGATCGCCGGCTGGGTTCCGGTCGTCGTGACACCCCGGGCCCCGGGCGATGATATGCGCGCCGGTCGCGGGATGCGTCAACCCTTCCGGTCACCCTTCGGCGGCACTGTCACAGAGTGATCGGCGGCCCGCTGTCCGACCTGGCGCTCACCGCTCCCCGCACGCGCGGCGCAGGACCTCCTCCTCGTTGGGCGGGCTCGGCGGATGGTGGCTCAGGCACTGCGGTACGCGGAGGAACGAGAATCCGCCTCCCGCGGTCGCCAGGTAGAACTGACCGACCCCGAGACGCGAGATGTCGTCGACGTTGCCGCTCTTCGCCCGGGCGAGATCCTTCGCCGCGGCGATCTGGGCCGGCGCGTTGAGAAACCCGAAGAACTGGGTCGCCGAGTTACCCGACACGTGATTGTGCAAGCCCTTCGGCGCCTGGGTCGCGAAGACCAGGCCGAGTCCGTACTTCCGCGCCTGCGACGCGAGCGCGATGGTGCTGGCGGTGCAGGCGGTGAACGCACCGGAGGACGCGAAGTTCTGCGCCTCGTCCATCACGAACAGCCCGCCCAGTGGTCTCGGCCCCGCCGGGTTCGCCTTGATCCACGAGAACAGGGCCATCTGGAGCTGGTTGACGAAGCTCTCCCGCTGTGCCGCCGTCGGGAGCCCGACGAAACTGATCACCGAGACCCGGGCCCGAGCTCCGTCGGCGGGGGTGAGCAGCACCCCCGGGTCGAGCGGCTCGCCGGCCCCGCCGAGCAGCGGATCGTTGATCGTCGCCGCGCGAAGGGCATCCGACATCTCGGACGCCAGTCGCGGACCGTTCCGCAGGCTGGTCAGCCCGTCCGGCAGTTCCTCGAGCAACGCGATCAGGCCACCGAGCGAGGTCCCGCCCTGACGTGCGAAGTACCCCACCGTCTCGCGCAGCACCGCCTCGCCCTGCGCGACCTTGCGGCCGGTCAGGCCCGTGTGCGGGGCCAGGCTCGACACGGCGGCGTCGACTGCCATCCGGAACTCGTCCTCGTCGTCGAGTACGGCGGCGAAGTCGGGCAGGGGACGGAACGACAGGGGCCGGCCGCGGGTCCGCCCCGGCGTCCAGATCACGACATCGGTGCCGTCCAGGTAGCGCGACGCCCGTTCCGCGTCGCCGGCGATCCAGTGCGGTGGCGGCTCCGGCCACGCGTCGCCGAGCCGGGACAGGTCGTTGTTGATGTCCAGCACGATCGAGGAGACGCCCTGCAGGGCGGATTCCTCGATCAGCCGTCGCAGCAGGACGGTCTTCCCGGAGCCGGAGCCGGCGAACACCGCCGTGTGCTTGCGGAGGGCTTCGATCGGGATGGTGACCGGGCGGTCGTCGTCCGTGACGCCGACGAGCGCTGCGGGTCGCTCGTCGTCCCGGTGTTCCGGATCCGCGGACCCGGTGTCCTGCCCGGTCCCGCTCGGAGCAGGTGCGGGCTCGCCGTCCGGCGGCCCGACCGGCGCGGGCAGGAAACGGCGGAAGATCTCGACCGAGGCGGCCGGGCGGCGGCTGACCAGCCAGTCGTGCCAGCCCGGGCGCAGCGGGTGCTGCATGACCTCCAGCGCGGACAGGGTGCGGAGGTCCGCCTCCCCGACCGGAACAGCGATGCCGCCGTGCGCCTCGATGTCGTTCACCGCCTGCGCGGTCACCTTGCCGCTCGGCCAGTCACGGTTGCGCAGGAGCACGAGCCGTCGCGAGGTCGACCCTCCGCCCAGCCCGGCTTCGGTCCGCGCCGCCGCGAGCCGACTCTGGACGGCACGGTGGTGGGAGTGCGCGATGGCCCGGAAGGCGTAGTGCGCCTCGGCCTCAGTGGTCTCGTCCAGCGTGTGCCGGAGCCGGGCGTGGACCGGGGGCCGTCGAGCCCGGACCGGGTCGACGGTGAACGGCTGACCCGCGTCGCCGCGCTCCGCGACCCACGCCCGCAGGCCTGCGGCGAGCAGCGACGGGACACGCTGGTCCTCACGGTCCTGGTCCAACGGCACCGTGACGTCGGCGGCCGCGCGCAACTCGTCGAAGGTCCGGTCCAGCTCGCGCAGACGCTGCGGATCGGCGGCCACGGCCGGCTCGACCTGCCGTGCGGAGTCGGCGAGATCGGTGAGTTCGTGCACGCGGTCGGCATCGATACAGCCCCGGACGTGCAGGCTGACGGCCTGGAGCAGCCGGCGTGGGGTGTAGGCGCCGACCGCGTCGAACGCCTCCGGCCGGACCGGCCATGTCGGGTACGGCGGAGTGAACCCGGCTTCGGCGTAGAGGCCGCCGAGGTGCTGCCCGACGATCGCGCGCGGCACGTCCCCGTTCGGCATCACCCCCTGCAGGCTCAGCACCCGGAACCTGTCCTCCGCCGAGGCGACCGCGTTCCGGGTCAGCATCGCCCACGACGCCGGCAGGCAGGCGACGACTGTGAGTGTCCGCCGGGTGATCTCGCGCAGCTCCATGAGGCCGTCGGCCACGGTGCCGATCGTCTCGGAACGACCTGCGCCGTCGTGCAGCGCCGAGCCCGAGTGGCTGATGAACGGATCGATCTGGTCGACGGCGAGGACGGTCGGGCCGGTGAGCGCCAGCAGCCGGGAGAGGTCACGGAGCACGAGCTGCCGGGATCGTGCGGGGCCGGGCCGGAACCCCCAGGCGACGCGGGCGCCGTCCTCGACGTCGCCGTCGTTGCTCAGATAGCCGTTGCCGATCTCGTGCACCTCGGGCCGGTCGGCGCGGAAGAGCACGAGCGCCCGCAGCGTGTCCTGGCAGTCGCTCCACACCTGGGCGTCGACCTTGCGGATGCCTGCGACGAGCGCGTCGAGGTCGTCCCGGGACACCGGGATCGTGCCGGAGATCCGGGACTGCTCCAGCGGAGCCAGCCCGGCCAGTGTCGCCAGCCGACGCAGCAGCGGACTCAGCTGATCGAGCTGGCCGCCCTGGAAACCGTCCAGCACCCCGTGCACGGCGTTGCGCCAGAAGTCGTCACCCTCCATGAGCCGGAGCAGGAAGAAGTATCCGTCGATCTCCTGCGTCCGGTGCCGCAGCCAGCGCAGCATGTGGGTCTTGCCGACGCCCTTCTCCCCCTGCAGCACGACGCCGACCGGGCTCGACCGCGTGGTGGCTCCCTTGGGCACCGCGGTCCACAGTGCCCGCGCGGCACGCTCGTGGAGGCCGTCGACGTGGTGCTCGACCGGGCTCCACACGTCTTCGGGCGTCACGGCCCAGTTGAACTGGACCGCTTCGAGCGCAGCGAGTTCTTCGTCGATCATCCGTTCTCAATCATGATCATGTGCCGCTCCTCGCCACCGACGACGATCGCGGCCTCGCGATCCCGGTCGGTGAGCGCACGACGATTCGGTTCGGCCTGGAGGTGCACGCCGGGCGCGACGGCGAGCGTGCCGAGCGCCGCATCGATGTCCGAGCGGGATCCGGTGCCGATCTCGTCCCGCAGCCGCGGGAGACCGACCCATTCGCCCGGACCCGCGAGGCGTCCGTAGGCGTGTCGGATCTCCCGCTCGACATCGGGCCGGTAGGGGAACAGCTCGGCGAGCGGGACGCCGCTCCGACCGAGTCCACGGAGCACCGCGTAGAAGGCACCTCCCAGGTAGCCCGCCCGGGCCGGGCGCTCAGCGCTCAGCTCGGCGGTGCACCACGCCGCACCGTCGTCGGTGAGCTCGTGGACGTATGCCCGTCCCACCCTGGTCGATTCCACCAGCTTCCGGTCGTTGAGCCGGCGTCGCGGTGCGCCGTCGAGGCGGACACCGCCCGCGTCGTGGAGCTGCGCGTTGGTCAGTTCGCGCCCCTCCGCGAGGAGGGTGAACAACACCGCCCGCTCCTGCTGGTTGAGCTCCTCGCCCGCCACCGTGCTCCCTCCGCTGGTGCTCATGTCGTCCATCCGTCCTCATCGACCATCAGCTCGATCCGGCCGTCGCGGCTGGTCAGCTCGCCCTCGACCCGGATCGGCAGTCCGTGGTGGTACCGCTCGACGGTCCGGTCGTAGGTCTCCTGCCCCCGGAACCGCAGCCAGATCGTCCGGCCCCGCACCTCACCGGCATGGGGCAGGACCTCGCCGCTGACCCGCGCCCGCCATCGGTCTTCCGATCCGGGCTCGTCGTGCAGACCGTCGACTAGCCCGGCCGCGGACGCTCCTCCCCGCAGCGCGTTCCGCACGATCCGGCGCCCGGCACTCCGGAGGACGGAGCCGGATCCGGCCGGGAACCCGACACGCGCCGGGCCGCGGACGGGCCCCGTCCCGTCGGCCGCCCACCGGAACCCGAACTCGAAGCCCTCGTCGTCGGAGCCGCCGAGATGGGCCAGGACGCGACAGCACTCCACCGTGACCCCGAGCAGGACCGTGTCCTCGAGCGCAGCGGGACGACCGGACCGGACGGCGCGGGACGCCGTCGTCAGCATGTCGTGCAACTGGCGCGTCACCTCTCGCCCACGGAGCTCGCCGTCCCCGTCGGACGGCAGGAACAGCGAGAACCCGGATTTGCCGGACATGACCGGACCGATGGCGGTCGAGGCGAGCAGCTCGGTCACGGTGCCGGTCTCACGGCCACGAAAGCGCACGTGCGGGCCCTCCGAGACCGTCCGGGCGGACTCCCGGACCAGCCGCCGGACCCCGTCGAGCGTCTGCACGCCGGAGTCCAGGGTCAGCTCGGCCCCTGGCTCGAGGGTCACTTGGTCGTCGGCCGGGCGGCGCAGGCTGCGCAGCACGTCGTCGGCCGGACGTTCCTCGACATCGGCGACCACGCGGACGAGATCCGCGACGCGCTCGGGGTAGTCGCGGACGTCGGAGTCGACAGGTACCAGCACCTCCGTCCCGGCCAGCGACCAGATGCCCCCGCCTCGCCACGTCCGGCCGGTGTCCTGCCAGCCCGTCCGACCCAGATATCCCACGAGATCCGTGACCACCGCCGTGTCCCTCATGCGGTCACCACCGGATCGCGCAACACGAGTCCGCGCAGCGACTCGGCGGTGAGGACGTTCGCGGTCGGCACGGTCACCTGGACGCTGCCGCGGGTCGCGTCGTCCTCGAACGGGCGCCGGTCCCGCAGGGAGTGGAAGTAGGCGATCGTGCGCAGCAACAGGCCGGAGGTGAAGATGTCGGCGTACCGGTCGCTGTCCTTCGGGACGACCACCACGATGAGGTAGCGCTCGACCTGGAAGCCTTCGCCTGCGAGGCGATTGAACTGCCGGCGGTCGAGACCACCGAAGAGCAGGTGTCCGTTCCGCCAGCGCGGCGACGCCGTCGTCTTCACCTGGGCCTCGATCGCCCGGGCGAAGCCGCGGCCGGGACTCGGCATCCGGATGCCCAGGTCGATCCCGTCGCGATCGACGTTGTCGGTGTACACGGTCAATCCCGCGGCGGCGGCGAGAACCTGGACGTACGCCTCACCGAAGGCACCGCGATGGTTGTTCGGGTCGAGCATTCACGCCTTCCACACGCCGTCGCCGGACAGACCCTATGAGTGATCGATCAGGGTTCGCGAGAGCCGGTCGGGTGTATGGCACGGCGCGTTCGGCAGGCATGCACGCGGGCCCTGGTCACGGAGGCTGCACCGGCAGGCGCATCGAGCTGTGTCGGCACGTAGCGCGGCCGGCCGGTGAAGCGAGCTGGGTCACACGTCGTGAATGGCGACGCGCCCGACGCCGGCTCCACGGCCGGCCCTGCGGGACTGCATCATCGGGCGGTCCCGTGGGCGCCGGCTACCGGGACGCGACCGGGGTCTCACTCTTCCCGGGCCAGCACGCCGTTCTAGAGCCAGCCCTCGCCGACCGCGATCCGGTGCGCCTCGACCCGCGACCCCGCGCCCAGCTTCCGGGTGATCGCGGCCAGGTGGTTGCGCACCGTCCCCGCCGACAGGTGCAGCCGCCGCGCGACCACCGCGACCGGCGTGTCCGGACCGGCGGCACGCAGCACCTCCAGCTCCCGCTCGCTGAGCGGGCAGGTGGGTGCCGCGAGGGCGTCGGCGGCCAGCGCGGGGTCGACGTAGCGGCCGCCGCCGTGCACCCGGCGCACGACGTCGGCGAGCACCGCCCCCGGCGAGCCCTTCGGCACGAACCCGCCGGCTCCGGCGGCGAGCGCCTCGCGCAGGTGCGGGGGCCGGCCGTGCCCGGTGAGGATCACGACGGCGCAGCCCGGGAGCGCGGCGGCGAGCTCCCGGGTGACGGCCATGCCGTCGGCGCCGGGCATCTCCAGGTCGACGACGGCGACGTCGGGCCGGTGCGCCCGCGCCGCGTCGACGGCGGTGCGGCCGTCACCGGCCTGAGCGACGACGGTGATGTCGTCCTCGAGCTCCAGCAGCGCGGCGACGCCGGCCCGGATCAGCTCCTCGTCGTCGGCCAGCAGCACCCGGATCCGATCTCCGCCGCTCACAGGACGGGCACCGTGGCGCGCAGGGTGAACACGCCGTCGTCGACGGTCGTGTCGAGGGAGCCGGCTGCTGCGGCCAGCCGGTCGGCGAGCCCGCGCAGGCCGGAGCTGTGCTCGTCGGCCGGGGCGCCGCGGGTGACACCGTCGTTGACGATCGTGAGCTCGGTGCCGTCGGTGTCCTGCACGAGCCGGATCGTGCACCACCGGGCCCGGCTGTGCCGCAGCACGTTGGTCCCGGCCTCCCGGGCGGTCGCGGCGAGCGCCTCGGCGACCGGCGCCGGGAGCGTCGCGGGGACCGCGGTGTCGAGGGTGCACCGCACCCCGGACGCGCGCAGCACCTCGGCGACGGCGGCGAGCTGGGCGTCCAGGTCGACCGCGCGGTAGCCGTGTACGACCCGGCGCATCTCGGCCAGCGCCGTCGCGGCGAGCGAGCGGGCCCGTTCGGCGTGGCCGGCCGCGGTGTCCGGTGCCGTGTGGACGGTGCGCGCGGCGAGCTCGGCCTGCAGGGCGATCACGGTGAGGTGGTGGCCGAGCAGGTCGTGCACGTCGGCGGCGAACCGCAGCCGCTCCTCGGCGGCGGCCAGCCGGGCGGCGGCGTCCCGACCCGCTCGGGCCTCGGTGACCAGCTCCCACAGCCGCAGCGGCAACAGGTGGATCACCATCAGGCCCGCGGCCGTGCAGCCCGTCAGCACCCCGTACTCCACCGGATCGCCCGCGACCCACCGTCCGACGACGGCCGAGACCGCCGTGAGCACGACGGCCGCCACCGCGCCCGCTCGCCACCCGATGAGGAACGGGGCCGACCCGGCCACACCGGCCGCGACCCAGGCCCAGGTCTCCCAGCCCTGCCCGGTCCCGGCCGGGGCGAGCACCGGCACCGAGACGGCGGTGGCCAGGACCAGCGCGACCAGCGGCGCCGCCCGGCGGCCGGCTCCCGTTCCGCCCGGGATCCGGCCGGCCAGGGCGAGGGCCTGCGCGGCCAGCACCACCAGCAGGACCGCGCCGCCTGCCAGCCGGCGTCCGGTGCCGGGTTCCAGGAACGGACCCACCCCGGCCACCGCCGTGGTCAGCACCGACGCCGCGACCACGGCCGTCACCAGCCACACCCGTTCCCGGTCCGGCCGGGTCCGCCCGCCGGTCATGCGTGCCGGTGCGGGCGGGTGTACTCGCCCGGACGCAGGAGCATGGCACCGGCCATCGCGGGCAGCATCAGCACGTGGCCCCACAGCATCAGGTCGGACGGGGTGATCAGCGACATCCACAGTGGAACGAAGAGGATGCCGAACGCGACGTACATCGACCCGCTCATCTGCGCCACGGGGATCCAGGAGTGGCCGCGGTGGCGCATCCACACCGCCATCCCCGCCGCCATCGTGGTGGCCATCAGCAGCGCGTCGATCTCGGCGCCGTAGGTCGCGGGCAGGCCCAGCAGCACGGCCAGCCCGACGCCGACGCCGCCGAGCACGATCATGCCGACGCACATCGCCAGGACCATCTCGAGATAGTGCCGCACCGCGTGTCGCAGCGGCCGGTCGGTCGTCGTGGGTTCCATCGCTCTCGTCTCCCGTTCCCCGGTGTTCTCGCGGACGGGAACGACGCTGGCGCGGGCCCGCGCACGCCGGGACATGCGGATCGCACGATCCGGCCGTGAGCGTCAGCGCTCCACGCGGAAGCGCTCGATGTACTGGCTCGGCGTCATCCCGAAGTGCCCCTTGAACACCCGGCGGAACGCGCTGGTGTTCGCGTAGCCGACCCGGCGGGCCACCGCGTCGGCCGTCGTCCGGGAGCGGAGCAGGATCCCCGCCGCCTCCATCCGGTTGCAGATCCGCCACCGGCGCAGCGTCATGCCGGTCTCGGCCAGGAAGGCCCGTTCGATCGTGCGGACGGAGGTGTGCGCGGATCTCGCCAGCTCGTCGACACTGCGGTCGTCGCCCGGGTT
Source organism: Pseudonocardia nematodicida (assembly GCF_040105385.1). NCBI lineage: Bacteria > Bacillati > Actinomycetota > Actinomycetes > Pseudonocardiales > Pseudonocardiaceae > Pseudonocardia > Pseudonocardia nematodicida. Next base: position 101,142 of record NZ_JBEDNQ010000009.1, on the reverse strand, counting down.
GAACCGCAGCGACTCGGCCACGCTCAGCGCGGCGTCGGTGGTCGGCATCGGCAGGGCCACGGCCAGCACCGGCCGCTCCTCGATCAGGGCCAGGATCTGCCGGGCGATGTTCACGCCGGGCCGGATGATGCTGTAGGTCGACTGGATGAAGGCCAGGAACAGCGTGCGCAGATCGCGGTCGACCGTGATGACGGTCGGCGCACGCAGTGTCGTGGCCGTCGCCGCGACCTCGAAGAACATCGGCAGCAGGACCGAGTTCTCGTGCGTGGTGAACGAGTGCCGGGCCCCGGCCGGGATCCACATGGCCAGGCCCACCTGGAGACCGAGGCGTTCGGACCCGACGACGAAGTCGGACCGTCCGCGCACCTGCCAGAGCAGGACGTGCTGGTCGGGCTCGACCCGGCCCTCGATCGACACCGGCGGCACGTGGACACGCCAGGGCGAGAGCGCCGATCCCGGTTCGGCGGTCTCGGGGTCCGACATCGTTCCAGCCTCCGTCGGTGAGTGGGGCCGGATTCCGATCATGCCGCCAACTGCGCGCACCGTGTCGGAATCTGCATGCTGCGAGAGGAAGTCTTGCCTAACCTAACCCGGGGTGTCCGGTGGGTCCGAATCGCGGACCCGATCGGGGCACCTCTCGTTCTCACGGAAGGTCGGTCATGCCCCTCACTACGCCCCGCCGCGGCCGGTGGCACGTCGTGCCCGCCGTCGCGCTGGCGGCACTGCTCGCACTCACCGGATGTGCCGCCGGGGACACCGGCGACTCCGGCGACGCGGCCGAGCCGGGATCCGGGCTGCTCCCCGCCGCCGAGGGCACCACCCAGTACCCGCTGACCCTGACGACCTGGGCCGGCGAGTCGGTCCTGGAGCAGCGGCCCGAGCGGATCGCCGTCGTCGGCTTCTCCCCGAACCTGGACGCGGTCGAGGCCCTCGAGGCGACCCCGGTCTACACGATGGGCGAGGAGAGCGAGTGGCCCTGGCGTGACCAGGCGTGGATGTCGCAGATCGAGCTCGTGGACACCGCCACCCGGCGGGACCCGATCAACTTCGAGGGGATCGCCTCGACCAACCCCGACCTGATCATCGCGACGAACTACGTCCAGGACGAGGTCGACTTCGAGCGGCTGAGCTCCATCGCCCCGGTGCTGGAGAACCCCACCCAGGTGCAGGGCGACCAGATCTCCTGGCAGGACACCCAGCGCATGATCGGCGAGGCGCTGGACCTGAGCGCTGCCTCCGACACCGCGATCACCGAGGCCGAGCAGGCCATCGACCGGGTCGCGCAGGAGCACCCGGAGTACGCCGACCGCACCATCACGATCGCCACGGACTACACCCAGAGCGGCATCGACTACTACACCGTCGCCGGCGGTACCGCCGAGGGCGTCGTGACCCGGATGGGCTTCACCCCGAACCCGCTGGCCGAGAACTTCACCTCCGAGGCGGGCGTCGCCGACGAGCAGATCGGCCAGCTCGACGCGGACGTCCTGGTCGTGTTCTACACCGATCCTGCGGCGAAGGACGCGCGCGAGGCCGCCCCGCTGTTCCAGGCGCTGCCCCCGGTCGCCGAGGGCCGCTACATCGGCGTCACCATCGACGACCCGGACAGCTCGATGACCTGGGTGCTGCGCCGCGGCGCCAGCGCGACGAGCCTCCCCTGGACCGTCGACGCGCTGGCCGACCGGATCAGCGGGCTGGAGCTCGCCTGATCGCCGCACCGGCGGAACGGCACGGCATGCTCGAGGTCACGCGATGACGATCGCCTTCCGGCGACGCGCCGGGCGGGGGGACACCCCCGCCCGGTCGTCGCTGTACCGACGACGCGCCGTCGGGCTGGTGGCGATCCTCGCCGCGCTGCTCGTGGCGATGCTCCTGAGCCTGGCGCACGGCGCCAACCCGCTCGGCTACGACCAGGTCTGGTCGGCCCTGTGGAACCGCGACGACGGTTCGCAGGCCGCCATCATCGTGTGGACCGAACGGTGGCCCCGGACACTCGTCGCCCTCGGCGTCGGTGCCGCGCTCGGCGTCGCCGGGGCGGTGATCCAGGCGCTGACCCGCAACCCGCTCGCCGAGCCCGGGATCCTGGGGGTCAACGCGGGCGCCGGCTTCGCGGTCACCCTCGGGGCCGGTCTGCTGGGGCTCACCGGCATCACCCAGTACGTGTGGTTCGCGTTCCTCGGCGCCGCGCTGACCACGATCATCGTGTTCGTGATCGGCTCGGCCGGCGGGGGTACCGCCTCGCCGGTCACCCTGGTCCTCGCGGGCGTCGCGCTCTGGGCGGTGCTCAACGGGTTCTCGACCTTCCTCACCCTGATCGACCCCGAGACGTTCCGCGCGTTCCGCAACTGGGGCCTCGGGTCGATCTCGCGCACCGGCCTCGAGGACACGCTGCTGGTCGCACCGTTCCTGGTCGCCGGACTGCTCGGTGCCGTCGCGCTGGCCGGGTCGCTGAACTCCATCGCCCTGGGCGACGACCTGGCCGCCTCGCTCGGAACCCGGGTGGCCCGCACCCGCGTGATCGGCGTGCTGGTCATCACCCTGCTGGCCGGCGGCGCCACCGCCCTGACCGGCGGGATCGCCTTCGTCGGGCTGATGGTGCCGCACGTCGTCCGGTGGTTCGTCGGACCCGACCAGAGGTGGATCATCGCCTACTCCGCGCTCGCCGCCCCGGTACTCATCCTGGTCGCCGACATCCTCGGCCGGATCATCGCCCGCCCCGGTGAGATCGAGGTCGGCATCATCACCGCGATCATCGGGGCGCCGGTGCTCATCGCGCTCGTCCGCCGGAGGGAGGCGAGCGGCCTGTGACCACGACCCGGCCCCGGGTGGACTTCGGCTACGCCGTCCGTACCGTCCGCTCGCCGCTGTTCTCCGGCCGCGTCGGCGTCCGGCTCGCCGTGGTGTCGGCGGCCCTGCTGCTGGCCGCGCTGGTCGTCTCGGTCCTCGCGCTCGGGCTCGGCGACTTCCGGCTCGGCGCCCTCGAGGTCACCCGGGCGCTGCTCGGCGGCGGGGAGTCCTTCCACCGGATCATCGTGACCGAGTGGCGGCTGCCGGTCGCCCTGGCCGCGATCGTGTTCGGCGCGTTGCTGGGGATCGGCGGGGCGATCTTCCAGTCGCTGACCCGCAACCCGCTGGGCTCGCCGGACGTGATCGGGTTCGACGCCGGCTCCTACACCGGCGTGGCGGTCACGCTGCTGGTGCTCGGCGCCGGCAGCTACTGGAACATCGCCGTCGCCGCACTGACCGGGGGGCTGCTCACCGCGTTCGTGGTCTACGCGCTCGCCTACCGCCGCGGGATCACGGGCTTCCGGCTGATCATCGTCGGGATCGGGATCGCCGCGATGCTGAACTCCGCCAACGCCTACCTCATCACCCGGGCCGACATCGACGACGCCATGACCGTCGGCCTCTGGCACGCGGGGTCGATCGCGAACGTCACGTGGACGCCGATGCTGCCCTCGCTGGGGTTCGCGGCCGTGATCGTGGTCGCCGCGGTCCTGCTGTCGCCCGCCCTGCGCCGCCTGGAGCTCGGCGACGACGCCGCGGTCACCCAGGGCACCCGGGTCGGCGCGGCGCGGCTCGCGCTGCTGGTCGTCGGGGTCGCGACGACGGCCCTGGTGACCGCGGCGGCGGGCCCGATCACGTTCGTCGCCCTGGCCGCCCCCCAGCTCGCCCGCCGGCTGACCCGCTCGCCGGGGATCAGCGTGCTCTCCTCCGCCGCGATGGGCGCGATGCTCCTGGCGTCGGCACACCTGCTGACCCTGGCGATCGCCGAGGTGTACCGGGTCATCCCGGTCGGCCTGATCACGGTCTGCCTCGGCGGCCTCTACCTGATCTGGCTCCTCGTGCGCGAGGCCCGCCGGCAGTACGGGACACCTGCATGAACGGAACCGGGAGAACCCCGATGTACACCGAGACCGCACGCCCCGGCGCCCCGGCGCCCGAGTCGGACGCGGGGACAGCACCGGCCGCGCCACCCGGGGAGACCGCGCCGCGGATCGTCACCGAGGACGCCACGATCGGCTACCACGGGCGCGTCGTCGCCGAGCACCTCTCGGTGGCGGTCCCCGACGGGTCCTTCACCGCGATCATCGGCCCCAACGGATGCGGAAAGTCCACCGTGCTACGTGCGCTGTCCCGGGTCCTGCCCGCCTCGGCGGGCCGGATCCTGCTCGACGGCAAGGCCGTCGGCAGCTACCCGCCCAAGGAGGCCGCCCGCCGGCTCGGGCTGCTGCCGCAGAGCTCGCTGGCTCCCGACGGGATCCGGGTCGCCGACCTGGTCGCGCGGGGCCGGGCGCCCTACCAGAACCTCATCCACCAGTGGCGGCCCTCCGACGAGGACGCCGTCCGGGCGGCCCTGGAGGCCACCCGGCTGACCGAGCTGTCCGGGCGGCTGGTCGCCGAGCTGTCCGGCGGCCAGCGGCAGCGGGTCTGGGCGGCGATGCTGCTGGCCCAGGACACCCCGATCATGCTGCTGGACGAGCCGACGACGTTCCTCGACATCGCCCACCAGTACGAGCTGATGGAGCTGTTCCGCACCCTGCACGAGCAGGGCCGGACCATCGTCGCGGTCCTGCACGACCTCAACCAGGCCGCCCGCTACGCCGACCACCTGATCGTCATGCACGACGGGCGGGTGGTCACCACCGGCCCGCCGGAGTCGGTGATCACCGCCGAGCTGATCGACGAGGTGTTCGGACTCCGCTCGCTCGTGGTACCCGACCCGGTCACCGGCACCCCTACCGTGGTGCCGCTGGACCCCCGCACCGTGACACCCGCACCGTGACACCCGAAAGAACGCCCTGACACCCGAAGGACACCGATGACCGCACCCGGAACCCGCACGCGACGGCCGCAGATCGTGCTGGAGGTGATCGAGCGGGTGCAGCTCACCCCGCACATGGTGCGGATCGTCGCCGGTGGCCCCGCGCTCGCCGACGTCGAGGACAAGGGCCACACCGACTCCTACACCAAGATGCTCTTCCTGCCCCCGGGATCCGAGCTGACCCCGCCCTACGACCTCGCCGCGCTGCGCGAGCAGCTGCCGGTCGAGGCGCTCCCCTCGACGCGCACCTACACGATCCGCCGGTTCGACCTGGCGAACCAGCGGGTCTGGATCGACTTCGTCGTGCACGGCACGACCGGCGTCGCGGGCCCGTGGGCGGCGACGGCCGAGCCCGGCGATCCGGTGGTACTGACCGGGATCGGCGGCGGCTACGCCCCCGACCCGCAGGCCGACTGGCACCTGCTCGCCGGTGACGAGGCGGCCCTGCCGGCGATCGCGGCCGCGCTGGAGGCGATGCCCGCCGACGCCCGCGGGGTCGCACTGCTCGAAGTGGACTCCGCGGCCGACCGGCTCGACCTGGTCGCACCGGACGGCGTCGAGGTCCGGTGGCTGCACCGCGACGGCGCCGAGGCGGGCACGACGACCGTGCTCGTCGACGCCGTCCGGGCGCTGGACTGGCCCGCCGGCCGGGTCCAGGTGTTCGCGCACGGCGAGCGGAGTGCCATGAAGGCGCTCCGCCCGCACCTCACCGACGAGCGCGGCCTCGACCGGTCCGCGTTCTCGCTGTCCGCCTACTGGGCCCACGGCCGCGGCGAGGACGTCTTCCAGTCCGAGAAGCGCGAGCCGGTCGGGCAGATCTGACGCCGGGCCCGGCGGCGGCCGGAGCGCCTACACCGGCTCCGCGACCGCCGCCAGGTCGTCCATCAGCCCGGTCAGCGCCGCGGCACCACGGGCCGCGACCTCGCGCGGCGGCTGCGCCCGGAGCTCGGGGTTGAAGATCTCCAGCGAGAGCGGGCCCCGGTACCCGGTGGCGAGCAGCGCCCTCAGGGGCGTGTGCAGGTCGAACTCCCCCTCGCCGGGCAGGCAACGGTGGTTGCGGCTCCACTGCTTGAGGTCGGTCTGCTCGAGGCCGGTCGAGAGCATCGGTGCGTCGGCCACCTGGGCCAGGCCGATCTTCTCCGCGGGGATCCCGTCCAGGGCGTCGGCGCCCTCCCCGCGGCTGATCAGGTGGAAGGTGTCGACGGTCACCGACAGCCCGGGGTGGTCCGCGCGGCGCACCACGTCCCAGGCCTCGGCGAACCGACCGATCCGGGTGCCCCAGGCCAGCGCCTCGTAGGTCACGGTCATGCCGCGCTCGGCGGCGGTCTCGGCGAGCGTGCGGAGCTGCGCGGCCGAGCGGTCCCGGTCCGGGTCGGCGTCGTCGTCGGTGTTGGACACCACCAGGATCGACGTGGTGCCGAGGCCGGCCATCACGTCGAGCTCGCCCCGGAAGCGGTCCAGCACCCGGTCGAACTCGGCCGCGCTCACGCCCTCGGCCCGCCGGAACGGCTGGTAGTGGTCGATCGTCACGCCCAGGTCGGCGCACCGGGCGGCGACCTCGGCCGCGGACAGCCCCGAGTCGGCCAGGTCTGCGTCGAGCAGCTCGACGGCGTCGAAGCCGGCCGCGGCGACCGCGTCGAGCTTGTCGGTGAGTGCGCCGCCGAGTGACACCGTGGCGATGCAGGTCCGGATCCGCAGGTCGGTCGCGGCCGGATCGGCGCCGGGCTGCAGCTCGCGCACGACCTCGATCCACCGCTCCAGCCGGCGGTCCTCGGCCAGCGCGATGTAGCTGATCCCCGGCACGCCGGCCCGGCGCCACCGGTCGACCAGCTCCATCGTGCGCACCGAGTCCATGCCCTGCTCACGCAGGTCGAGCCGGTGGTCGAGCTCGGCGGGCTCGAGGAACAGCACCTCCGCGACGTCGGCGGCGAGCTGCTCGGCGGTCAGGCTCATCGGGGGTCCTCCCGGGTGTCGGTGACCGCGGCGCCCCGTTCGAGCAGCCCGGCCAGGTGGTGTGCCCAGCGCGGCAGGCCGCGGTCCGGGCGGACGATCGAGTGGTGGTCCTCGCCCTCGAGGTGCACGGTCCGGGCCCGTGGCAGGTGCGCGGTCCACGCGTGCACCCCGGTGCCGTCGGCGACGTCGGCCTCGACGGGTGCGCCCGCCGCGACGACGAGGGCCGGGCAGCCGAGCTCACCGGCGGTGGGCTCGGCCATCAGCCGCTCGCAGCGCAGCCCGGACACCGCGGCCGCGGTGAGCTGCGCCCGGTCGGCGAAGACCTCGGCGCTCGCCGCCGCGCCGAGGCTCTCCCGCAGCTCGTGACCGGCGGCCTCGATGAACTCGCGCTGGCGCAGCGGGTCCTCGGCGACCGGCACGCCCGGGCGGGGCTGGACGTCGCCGGGGTCCGGGATGTGGTCGGGACCGGTCGGGGTGGTGTCGACGATCGTCACCGAGCCGATCGTCTCGCCGCGCGCGACGAGCTCCCGGCCGACGGCGAAGACGATGTGCCCGCCGAACGACCAACCCAGCAGGTCATAGGGCCCGCCGGGCTGGACCCGCTGGACCGCGTCGGCGTAGACCGCGGCCAGCTCGGCGAGCGAGGCGAACTCGGTGCCCAGCCCGGCGTGCGCCGGGTCCTGCAGCCCGACGACGCCGACGCCGGCGGGCACGTGCGCGGCCAGCGCCGAGTACAGCGACGCGTGCCCGAAGCGGGCGTGCGCGCAGAACAGGTACCGGCCGGCGTCGGCGGGGGCCAGCGGCACCAGCACCGCATCGGCGACGTCACCCGCCCCGGTCGCCGCCTCCCGCGCCGCGCCGCCGTCGGTCAGCTCGGCCAGCGCGCTGAGCTCCTGCGCGGCGAACACGTCCTTGACCAGCAACGACGATCCGAGCCGTTCGTTCAGCCGGGCGACCAGGCGCATCGCCAGCAGCGAGTTGCCGCCGACGTCGAAGAAGTTCGCGCCCGCCGACACCTCGGGCGAGCCCAGCAGCTCCGCGACCGTCGCGGCGACCACGGCCTCGGTGTCGGTCCGCGGGGCCACGAACTCCGCGGCCGCCGACTCGACCACCGGCAACGCCTTGGTGTCGATCTTGCCGTTCACCGTCAGCGGCAGGTCGTCGAGGACGGCCAGACCGGCCGGGACCATGTAGTCGGGCAGGACGGCCCGGGCCCGGGTCCGCACGGCGTCGAGGTCCACCGCCCCGGTCGCCCCGGCCACCGGCACCAGGTATCCGTAGAGCTGCAGCGTTCCCCGGGCGTCCGGGCGGGCGAGCACCGCGGCCCGCGCGACCTGCGGGTCGGCGGCGAGGGTGTCGGCGACCTCGCCCGGCTCGATCCGGTACCCGCGGATCTTCACCTGGTCGTCGGCCCGGCCCAGGTAGTCGATCGTGCCGCCGGGGGCCCAGCGGGCCAGGTCCCCGGTGCGGTACATCCGGGCCCCGGGCTCCCACGGGCAGGCGACGAACCGCTCGGCGGTGCGGGCCGGCTCCGACCAGTACCCGCGGGCGGTGCCCGCGCCGGACAGGTACAGCTCGCCGGGAACGCCCGGCAGGACCGGCTCGAGGTTCGCGTCCAGGATGTGCGCGCGGGTGTTGAAGATCGGCCGCCCGACACTGGACGTGGCGGTGTCGGCGAGGTCCGCCCCCAGCGCGTTGATCGTGTACTCGGTCGGCCCGTACAGGTTGTAGGACTCCACCCCGGGCGCGTCGCGCAGCTGCGTCCACAGCGCGTCCGGCACCGCCTCGCCACCCAGCGACACGAACACCACACCGGGCGCGTCCGCGTCGACCGAGCGTCCCGCCGGCCGGTCCCGCTCGAGCAGGCCGGAGTCGACGAGCACCTGCCCGTAGGAGGGGGTCACGTCGAACCCGTCGATCCGGGCGGCGTCGTAGTGCTCGAGCAGCCGCTGCGGCTCGCGCCGCAGCTCCTCGTCGATCACGTGCACCTCGTGCCCGTTGAGCAGCCAGAACAACTGCTCCCAGGAGGCGTCGAAGGAGAACGACGTCGTGTGGGCGATCTTCATGCGCCGGCCGCCCTGGTGCGCGACGACCCGGTCGAAGATCTCCTCGACGTGGTTGGCGTACATGTTGGTCAGGCCGCGGTAGCCGACGGCGACGCCCTTGGGCAGGCCCGTCGACCCCGAGGTGAAGATGATGTAGGCGAGATCGTCCTGGTGGACCGGGGCGCCGCGGTCGTCGTCGGTGACCGGCGCCGGGTCGGCCGCGGCGATCCGCTCGCGGACGGCGTCGTCGTCGAGGTCGAGCACCTGCCCGGCCCCGGTGCCGGGCAGCCGGGCGGAGTCCCGGGCGGTCACCAGGGTCACGGTCGGGCGGGCGATGTCGAGCATGGTCGCGATCCGCTCGTCCGGGTGCTCGGCGTCGATCGGGACGTAGGCCGCGCCGACGGCGAAGACCGCGAACATCGCGATCACCATCCGCTCGTCGCGCGGCAGCAGCAACGCCACCCGGTGCTCGGGCCGCACGCCGGCGTCCAGCAGGACCCGCGCGTACCGGTTCAGCTCCGCGGAGAACTCCGCGAAGGTGAAGCTCCGCTCCCCCGCGACGAGTGCGGTCGCCCCCGGCGAGGCGGCCACCTGCTCGCGCAGCAGGTCGGCCACCGTCACCTCGGGCACCGCGCGCGTCACGCCGGCGGGGTCCGCCGCCCGCTCCCCGGGCAAGTGGGCCCGGATCCGGCCCACCGGTGCGTCGAGGTGGGCGACCAGCTCTCCCAGAACGTGGGTGTAGCGCTCGGCCAGCCGGGTCGCGGCGGGCTCGTCGAGGGCGTCGCGCCGGTGGGACAGCCGGACGTGGACCGAGGCCGCGCCGTCGGACTCCCACGGGTTCACCGCGAAGGTGACCGGGTAGTGGGTGGCGTCGTTCACCGTCCCGCCCGTCACCCGCATCCCGGCGTCGGGGCCGGCCGATCCGAACGGGTCGAAGGGCAGGTTCTGCACCACGAACAGGGTGTCGAACAGGGCGCCCAGGCCGGCGTCGTCCTGGATCCGGGTCAGCGACACATAGGGGTGGTCGACCACCGCGGCCCGCTCGGCCCGGACCCGGAGCAGGAGCTCGGTGACCGTCTCGGCCGGACGGGCGGCGACCCGCATCGGCAGGGTGTTGAACATCAGCCCGATCATCCGGTCGGAGTCCGGCAGCTCCGGGGGCCGCCCGGAGACGGTGTTGCCGAACACGACGTCGCTGCGGCCGGTGACCCGGCCGAGGGTGATCGCCCACGCGGTCTGCAGGAGCGTGCCGACGCTGACCCCGGCGGTGCGCGCCGCGGCGAACACCGCCGCCGCCCGGTCCGGGCTCAGGTCCCGGTGGACGTCGCCGGTCTCGACCCGGGTCAGGCCGAGGTCGCCGCCCTCGGGCCAGAGCAGCGTCGGTTCGGTGACCTCGGCGAGGTGGTCGCCCCAGGCGCGGTGCGCGGCGGCGGTGTCCCGGGAGTCGAGCCAGTCCAGGTAGGACTCGAACGACGCGGGGCGGACCCGGTCGAGCAGGCCGGGGTCGGCGTAGGCGTCGACGATCTCGGCGAGCAGCGCGTTGATCGACCACCCGTCGAGCAGGATGTGCTCGAAGGTCATCGCGAGCGTCCAGGCCCGCTCCGCGTGCTCGATCAGCGTGAACCTGATCAGCGGCGCGGCCGCGACGTCGAAGGGCTCCTCCCGTTCGCGGGCCAGGAAGTCCCCGGTCGTGGTCTCCAGCGCGGTCCACTCGGCGAGCCGGACGACCCGGAACGGGACGTCGGCCCGGCCCGGGATCACCTGCACGTCGGTGTCGGGCAGCGGCACGAACACCGCCCGCAGGTTCGGGTACCGCGCGAGCACCCGCTCGGTGGTGCGGGCCAGGTGCGCGGTGTCGATCTCGCCGGTGATCTCCCGGAGGACCTGGGAGACGTAGGCGTGGTGGTCGCCGGTCTCGCGGGCCCGCACCATGTGGTAGAGCAGGCCGCTCTGCAGCGCCGACAGCGGCAGCAGCCGGCTGTCCTCGCCGTGCACCGACCGCAGCCGGGCCGCGTCGGCCTCGGACACCCGGGCCCGGTCGGCCCTGCGCAGCCGCGGGACGTGCCCGTCCCGCACGCTCTGCGGTGCCCCGTCCCCCGGCCACCGGATGGTCATCGCGACGCCGGACCGGTAGGAGGTGACGAGCTCGCCGGCCAGGTCGCGCAGGATCTCGAGAGGCGCGGTGTCGTCGACGCCGGCCGAGAGCTCGCCGGTCCCGTCGTCGCGAACGTGCAGCGCGAGCGCCTCCGCCCCGGGCACCGTGTGGGTCAGGTACTCGACCGCCGCCCGCCAGGAGCCGGACTCCTCCGGGGTGAACGCCGGGAGCGGCACGCGCGCTGCGGTCCCGGCGGGCCCGGCGGTCGCGACCGGCGACGGCGGGGTGTCCGGCAGCGCCCGGACGAGCTGGGCCAGGTGCCGGACCGGCAGCTGCGGGTACCGCGTGCCGAGGACCAGGAAGAGCCGCGCGCGGGTGAGCAGCCGCTCGGCGGTGCCGGTGGAGAACAGCTCCCGGGCGGCGTTGAGCCGCAGCTCGACCGTGCCGCCGGGGCCGCGGGCGATCGCGTAGACCAGGTCGAACAGCGCGGCGCGGGCCTGCTCGGTGTCGGCGTCGACCGACATCGAGACGTCCGGGACCAGCCGGGCCGGATCGGGCCCCGCGTCGGCGGCGTCGTCCACCGATGCCGCCATCACCTGGAACAGCGGGCTGACGCCCGGTATCCGCGGCGGGCCGAGCGCCTCGACCACGCTGTCGAACGGTGCGGTCCGGTGCTCGCCGGCATCGATCACGCGCTCGCGCACACCGGCGAGCAGGGCGGCGAAGCCCGCGGTCTCGTCGATGTCGGCGCGCACCACGACGGTGTTGACGAAGTACCCGACGGCCCCCTCCAGCTCGGGCCGGTCGCGTAGCCCTGCCGGGGTGCCGACCGGCACCGTGTGACCGGCGCCCTCGGTCCACAGCCCCAGCGCGAGCGCCGCGACCAGCCCCTGCAGCGGGGTGGCCCGGTGCTCGGCCAGCATCTCCTCGACGCCCGCGCTCTCCGCGGTGTCCAGTGTGGTCCGGACACCGGTGATGGTCCGCGTCGTGCTCTCCGAGCGGGGCCGGTCGACGGGCAGCGGTGTCTCCGCCGGCAGATCGGCCAGGGTCTTCTCCCAGTACCGCAGCTCGGCGGCGAAGCGGGAACCCGGGTCGTCGCGCTCGCCGAGCGTGCGGCGCTGCCACACCGCGAAGTCCGCGAACTGGACCTCGAGCGGACCGGGCGCCCCGTCCGAGCCGGTGAGCTCGGCGTCGTAGAGCACGTTCAGGTCCCGCACCAGGGGCCGGACCGATCCCTCGTCGAGCACGATGTGGTGGCCGTGCACGACCAGCAGGTCGTCGCCGGTGTCGGTGCGCAGCAGGGTGAAGCCGGCACCGCCGTCGGTGGCCAGGTCCCGCCGCTGCGCGCGCAGCTCGGCGATCCGCGCCACGGCGGAGCCCCCGACGTCCTCGACGGTCAACACCGGCGCCTCCGACGGGTCCCGGACGACCTGGGTGAGCCCGCCCTCGGCGTCCGCGGCGAACGTCGTCCGCAGGATCTCGTGCCGCGCGGTGACCCCACCGACGGCGGCGCGCAGGGCGTCGGTGTCCGCACCGCCGGGGATCCGCAGCACGATCGCGACCTGGTAGGCGGGCCCCATCCCCATCTCGTCGAGCAGCCACAGCGCCTGCTGGCCGAAGGACGCCGGGACCGGATCGGGGCGCACCACCCCGGTGATCGGCGGCAACGGAGCGGTGTCCGGCCGCCCGGCACCACCACCAGGACCAGGACCGCCGTCGACGGCGGCGGCCAGGCCGGCGATCGTCGGGCCGGCGAACAGGTCGCGCATCCGCAGTGTGGACCCGAGGTCGGCGTTGATCCGGGTGAGCAGCCGGGCCGCGAGCAGCGAGTCCCCGCCGAGGCGGAAGAAGTCGTCGTCGGCACCCAGCTCGAGGTCGTCGCCGAGGCGCAGGACGGCGCGGATGTGCGCGACCAGCGCCCGTTCGGTGCCGGAGTCCGCGCGCCGCCCGCCGGCCGCGGCGGGGTCCGGGACGGGCAGCGCCCGCTTGTCGATCTTGCCGTTGGGGGTGAGCGGGAACGCGTCCAGCGCCACGATGGACGTCGGGACCATGTGGTCGGGCAGCCGGGCCGCGACGTGCGCGCGCAGCGTGCCGGCGAGATCGCCGGTCCCGTTCTCCGTTCCGCCGGGGGCGACGGTGACGTAGCCGAGGAGCATCTTCCCGCCCGCGGGGCGGTCCGCCGCGATCACGACCGCGCCCGAGACGGCCGGGTGGTCCCGCAGCACGGCGCGGGTCCGGTCCGGTTCGACCCGGTGCCCGCGGATCTTGATCTGGTCGTCGGCCCGGCCGAGGTACTCCAGTTCGCCGTGGGTGTTCCAGCGCACCAGGTCGCCGGTGCGGTAGAGCCGGCCGGTGCCGGACGGGTCGGAGCCGAACGGGTCGGCGACGAAGCGCTCGGCGGACAGCGCCGGGCGGCCCAGGTAGCCGTCGGCCAGCTGCGCGCCGCCGACGTAGAGCTCACCGACGACGCCGACGGCGACCGGCCGCAACCAGCGGTCGAGCACCCGGGTCGTGGTGCCCGGCTGCGGGCGGCCGATCGGCACCCGCGCGCCGGTGTCCGCCCCGCCGTCCCCGCCGTTCCGGTCGACGCGCACCGCGGTCGCGTCGCCGGTCACCTCGGTGGAGCCGTAGAAGTTGTGCAGGGCACCGGCCGGGGCGGCGCGGCGCATGGTGTCGCGGGTGCCGGGGGTGAGCGCCTCGCCGGAGGACACCCAGTGCCGCAGCGAGGGGAAGGTCGCGCCGTCGGTGCCCTCGATGCCGCCGCCGGCGTCGGTGAGGGTGTCGGCGAGGCCGGGCACCGTCAGCAGGTGGGTGACCCGGTGCTCGCGCATGGTCCGCGCCAGCTCGGCGGCGTCCCGGGCCGTCTCGTCGGACACCACGACCACCGCGGCGCCCGCGGTGAGCGGCCCGAACAGCTCGGTCACCGCGTCCACGAACCCGACTCCGCTCTTGGCCAGGCCGAGGGCGGCGCCGTCGAGCTGCAGCAGCTCGTTGCCCCAGCCGAGCCGGTTCACCACCGCCCCGTGCGAGAGCTGCACGCCCTTCGGTTCCCCGGTCGTGCCGGAGGTGAAGATGACCTGCGCCGCGTCCTGTGGCGTCGTCGGCCGTCGCGGCGCCGCGGGCGCACCGGCGGTATCGGTGCTCCCGAGCAGCAGCAGCCGGTCGTCGTCGGCGACCGGCCGGTGCCCGGCGGCGGTGGCCGCGTCGCTGACGACCAGCCGGGGCGCGCAGGCCTCGACGACGCGGGCGACGAACGCCGGCGGGTGGGCCGGGTCCAGCGGCACGTACGCGGCGCCCGCGCGCAGCACCCCGGCGAGGACGACGACGAGGTCGGCGCTGCGCGGCAGCAGCACCCCGACCCGGTCGCCCACCTCGACGCCGTGGTCGGCGAGCCGCGCGGCGAAGGCCTCCACCCGCGCATCGAGCTCGGCGAAGGACCATCGCAGGCCGTCGTCGCCGAGCACCGCCGGAGCGTCCGGTGTGGACCGGGCCCGGTCGCGGAGCAGCCCGTCGACCGTGCCGGCGGGGGCCACGACGGCCGGGCCGCGGGACCACCCCGACGTGCGCCGGTCCTCCTCGCCCCCGCGCACGTCCAGCTGCGCCACCGGCCGGTCGGGGTCGGTCGCGATCACGGTCAGCACCCTGGTCAGCGCCGCGGCGAACCGCTCGGCGGTGGCCGGGTCGAACAGGTCGGTCGCCGCGCTGACGAACCCGCCGACCGCGTCCGGGGCGTCGGTGAGGTAGACGTCGAGGTCGGTCTTCACCGCGCCGATGCCGGCGGTGTCCGGCCGGGCGTCGACGCCGGGCAGCACCAGCGGGTACGGCTCGCCGGTCTGCTGCTGGTGGGTGAGCATGACCTGGTAGACGGGGTGGCGGACGGCGTCGCGCTCGGCCCCGGCCGCGGTGACGATCCGGTCGAACGGCGCGGCCTGGTGGGTGAACCCGTCCAGCACGGTCTCGCGGGCGCGGGCGACGACGCCGGCGAGGGTGTCGCCGGGACCGATCCGGTGCCGCAGCGGCAGGGTGTTCGCGAAGTAGCCGACGGCGTCGGCCACGCCGTCCTCGGTCCGGCCGCCGACCGGCGAGCCGATCACCACGTCGTCGCCGCCGCCGAGGGCGGACACGGTCAGTGCGACCGCGGCCTGGGCGATCATGAACGAGGTCACGCCCCGCTGCAGGGCCACCGCGTGCAGCCCGGTGACGGCGTCGGGGGGCAGCGCGAACGCGACGTCGGCACCGCGGTGGGTCGGCTCGGCCGGCCGGGGGCGGTCTGCGCTGATGGTGGACTCGTCGGGCGCGCCGGCCAGCGCGTCGCGCCAGTGGCGCAGGTGCCCGGCCAGCACCGAGTCCGGGTCGTCGGGACGGCCGAGGTGCGCGCGCTGCCGCAGCGTGTGGTCGGCGTACTGCACGGGCAGCGGGGTCCAGCCCGGCTCGG
The DNA here is from genome assembly GCF_040105385.1 of Pseudonocardia nematodicida. Lineage (NCBI taxonomy): Bacteria > Bacillati > Actinomycetota > Actinomycetes > Pseudonocardiales > Pseudonocardiaceae > Pseudonocardia > Pseudonocardia nematodicida. The sequence goes on along the minus strand of NZ_JBEDNQ010000009.1, from coordinate 85,789 downwards.
CACCCGCGGCGCGGGCCCGGTAGGCCTCCGACAGGTCGCCCAGGAGCGACGGCAGCGACCACTCGTCGACGGCCGAGTGGTGCACGGCCAGCACGAACCGCCACTCCCGGGCGCCGGTGCGCAGCAGGGCCGCCCGGACGGGCAGGTCGGCGGCGAGGTCGAACCGCGCCCGCACCAGCTCCGCGACCCGGGCCTCGACGGCTTCCGCGGTCGCGTCCGTGTGGTCCTCGGTGCCGACCGGAACCCGGGCCGCGGCCTCCGCCGGGTCGACGACGAGCTGCCGCAGCCGTCCGTCGTGGTCGGCCAGCAGGGTGCGCAGCGGTTCGTGCCGGACGACGACGTCGCGCACGGCGGCGACGAGCGCGGCCTCGTCGAGCGCGCCGGACAGCCGCACGACGGTCGGCACCACGTAGCGCCCGCCGGGACCGCCCATCTGCTCGGCGAACCACAGCGCCTGCTGGCCGGGAGAGGCCGGGACCTCCGCGGGACGCTCCGCCGGGCCGGGGTCCGGATCGGCCGACCGGTCCGGATCGGAGCCGGGCGCCTCGGTGAGCAGCCCGGCGAGCCCGGCGACGGTGGGCCGGTCGAACACGTCGCGCAGCGTGAGCCGGGTGCCGCCTGTGCGGTTGACCCGCGCGACCAGGCGGGTCGCCAGCAGCGAGTGGCCACCCAGTCCGAAGAAGTCGTCGTCGACGCCGAGCGCGGCGTCGTCGGGCAGCGCCAGGACGTCGCGGAACGCCGTGGCGAGGGCGAGCTCGACGGCGGTGCGGGGCGGGCGGCCGGTCGCCGTCGGGGTCGCGAGGGGGCCGGGCTCGGGCAGCGCCCGGCGGTCGATCTTCCCGTTCGGTGTCACCGGGAAGCCGTCGAGGGCGACGAACGCGGCGGGGACCATGTGCTCGGGCAGCCGGGCGTCCAGGTGCGCGCGCAGCGCCGCGGTGAGGTCGCCTTCCTCGTCGCCGGACGTCGTCACGTAGGCGACCAGCAGGGTGCCGGCCGCCGGGTGGTCGTGGGCCACCACGAGCGCCCGCGACACCGACGGGTGGCGCTCGAGCACGGCGGTGACCTCGCCGGGCTCCACCCGGTGCCCGCGGATCTTGATCTGGTCGTCGGCGCGGCCGAGGTACTCCAGGGTGCCGTCGGCGTTGCGCAGCACGAGGTCGCCGGTGCGGTAGAGCCGCTCCCCGCCGTCCGAGCAGGGGTCGGCGACGAACCGTTCGGCGGTGAGCCCGGCGCGGCCGACGTAGCCGGTGGCGAGCTGGTTCCCGCCGAGGTAGAGCTCCCCGGTCACGCCCGGCGGGACCGGGCGCAGCCACGGGTCGAGCACCCGGGTCACCGTGTTGGCCATCGGGACCCCGATCGGCACCAGCGCACCCGCGCCCGGCACCGCCGGGTCGTACTCGTGGTGGGTGATCTCGCCGGTCTCGGTCGGTCCGTAGATGTTGAGGACGGCGCCGCCGGTCAGGGTCGACAGCGATTCGGCGAGGCCGGTCGGGAACCCCTCGCCGGCGACCATGGTCACGGTCGGCGACGGCAGGGCCCCGGTCCCGGCCCGGACGAACTCCTCGCCCATCGACGGGACGAAGTTGGTCCGGTGCACCGCGTGGCGCCGGACGACCTCGTGCAGGTAGTCGGGGTCGCCGTGCCGCCCGTCGGCGGCGACGACCAGCGTCCCGCCCTCGGTGAGCGCAGTGAAGACCTCCGGCGCCGACACGTCGAACGACACCGGCGTCTTCATCAGCACGATCCCGCCCTCGCCCAGCGGGTAGCGCGACCGGCCCCATGCCAGCCGGTTCACCAGCGCACGGTTCGGCACCTCGACGCCCTTGGGCCGTCCGGTCGTGCCCGAGGTGAAGATGACGTAGACGGGATCGTCCGCGGCCGCCGCCCGGGACGTCGCCGGCGGATCGGTCCGCCCGCGCTCCAGCTCCGCGACGACCTCGGCGTCGTCGAGGAGCAGCACGTCCGGGCCCGCCCGGCCGGCTCCGGCGGTGTCGGTGACGACCAGCCGGGGGCGGCCGTCGGTCACGATCGCGGCGACCCGGCCGTCCGGCAGCCCGGGGTCGACCGGCAGGTAGCCGGCACCGGCGCGCAGGACCGCGGCGAGCACCACGACCAGGTCGGGACTGCGGGGCAGCAGCACGCCGACCCGGTCGCCCGGCTCGACGCCGCGCCCGATCAGCAGCGCGGCGAGCGCGTTGACCCGGGCGTCGAGCTCGGCGAAGGTCCAGCGGACGCCGTCGGAGTCGCCGATCACCGCGACCCGGTCGGCCGAGCGTGCCGCCTGCCGCCGCACGAGCTCGTCGACGGTGCCGGCGGGCAGCTCCAGCCGCGCGCCGTCGGATCCGGTGTGGACGGCCCCCGCGGGGGCGGCGGCCCTGTCCAGCTCGGACAGGGTGACCTCCGGCCCGAGGCCGAGCGCGGCGTCGAGGAACGCGGCGAACCGGGCGGCGTGCTCCGGCAGCGGAATGCCGTCGACCTCCGCGTCGCGCCCGCGCAGGTCCAGCCGGAAGCCGTGCACGGGGTCGTCGTAGACCGACAGGTCGAGCCGCCCGACCGGGCCGGGGTTGACCGTCTGCTCGACCCCGGCGGTGCCGCCGAAGTCGGCCGAGTAGTCGAGCATCTTGACGTTGACCACCGGCAGCGCGAAGTAGGCCGCCTCGCCGCCGGGCCAGAGCCGGGCCAGCCGGGAGTCCTCGATGCCGGCGTGCGTCGCGACCCCGCGGATCTGGGCCGACACCGCCCGCAGGACCTCGGTCAGCGGCGTCCGTGGCCCGATGCCGACCACCACCGGGAAGATCCGTGAGGCCATCGACGGGGTGCGCAGCAGCGCCGCGCCGTCGCGGAGCATGAACGGCATGCGGACCGCGATCCGGTCGCTGTGCCGGCTCCGCGCGGTGTAGAGCCCCCACATCGTCACCAGCGCGTCGGGCCAGGAGAGCCGGGCGGCACGGGCGAAGGTCCCGAGCCGGTCCCGGACCTCCGGTGCGAGCGGTACCCGGGTGGTGTGCGGCCGGAACGCGAACGCCTCGGCCAGGTCGGGCGCGTCGTCACCGGAATCGGTCTCGACGTCGAGGATCTCCCGCCAGTACGCCTCGCTCCCGCCGTCGGGATCCGTGGCGCCGGTGCCGACGGCGTCCGCCAGACTGCCGAACCACCGGTCCGGCGCCGGGGTGCCGGTCGTCCGCGCGGTGTACAGCTCGGCGACCCGGCGGACGAACAGCGAGACGCCGTAGGCGTCGAGCAGCAGGTGGTGATGGGTGAACGCCCAGGCCCAGCCCCCGGCGGAACGCCGCACGAGCAGCGACTCGGACGTGTACAGCTGCGCCGGCACGGCGTCGGCGCGGTAGTCGACCCGGGCCCGCTCGACGATCGCGTCGTCGTCGAGCGGGTCCGCGATCACCTCGGTGCGCACCCCGGCCGCCTCGTCGACCCACTGCACCGGCGCGCCGTCGACCTCGTCGAACCGGACGCGCAGCGCCTCGGTCTCCGCGACGGCCGCGTCGACCGCGGCGACGAACGCGTCCGGGTCGATCTCACCGGACAGCCGTACGACCTGGCCGACGCGGTAGACGGTCGAGGCCGGGAACAGCTGCTGGGCGGACCAGACACCGCGCTGCGCCACGGACATCGGGAGGCGTACCGGAGATGACACGTCAGTCCTTCTTCGCTCGCTGGGCCCGCTTGCTGACCTTGCCGGCGACGGTGCTCGGGAACTGCTCGACGACCTCGACGAGATCGGGCAGCTTGTACGCGGCCAGCCCGCGTTCCCGCAGGAACGAGCGGGTGCCGGCGAGGGTGAGCGTCGCCGGGTCGGCCGCCGGACGGGGCACCACGTAGGCCTTGGTGCGCTCGCCGAGCGCGTCGTCCGGGACGCCGACGACCGAGGCGTCGTGCACCGCCGGGTGGGCCAGCAGGTGGTTCTCGACCTCCTCGGGCGCGATCTTCTCGCCGCCCCGGTTGATCTGGTCCTTCGCCCGCCCGACGACCGTCAGGTAGCCGCGCTCGTCCTGCTGGACGAGGTCCCCGACCCGGTAGTAGCCGTCCTCGGTGAACACCGTCGCGTCGTGCTCCGGCGTCCGGTAGTAGCCACGCACGGTGGCCGGCCCCCGGGTCAGCAGGTGTCCCGGGCTGCCCGGCGGCACCGGCCGGTCCGCCTCGTCGACGATCAGGATCTCGTCGGCCGCCGAGGTGGGCCGGCCCTGCCGGGTCGTGACCGTCTCCTCGTCCTCGTCGAGCCCGGTGAACGTGTGGAGGCCCTCGGCCATGCCGTAGCTCTGCTGCAGCGTGGCCCCCAGCTCGGTGCGGATCCGCCGGGCGGCCTCCACACCGAACTTCGCGCCGCCGACCCGCACCACCGCCAGGCTGCTCAGGTCCGTCTCGGCCCGCAGCGACGAGTTGAGCCACAGCAGCGCCAGTGGCGGGACCAGCGCGGTCTCGGTGACCCGGTGGCGCTCGATCAGCGCGAACGCGGTGTCCGGGCTCGGGTCCGGGGCCAGCACGACGGTGGCCCCGACGTGCAGCGCGCCCAGGAACCCCGGCGAGCGCATCGCGAAGCTGTGCGGCATCGGCAGCACCACCAGCTGCACCGACGACGCGGTGGTTCCGCCGACCCGGACCGCCTCGCGCATCGAGCCGAGGTAGCCCTCGTGGGTGTGCGGGATGAGCTTGGAGGTGCCGGTGGTGCCGCCGGAGAGCTGCAGGAACGCCACGTCGGACGGCAGGCTCCGGCGCTCGTGGGCCAGCGGCTCGTGGGCCAGCAGCTCCTCGAGGTCGGCTCCCCCGCCGGCCCGCGACAGGACGACGGTGTGCGCCACGCTCGGCGACGACGCGCCGATCTCGGCGGCGAGCGCGGCCAGGTCGGTCCCGTCGTGCGACTCCACGGTGACGTAGGCCCGTGCCTCGGCGAGGTCGACGAAGTGCGCGATCTCGTTGCGGTCGTGGGCGGCGAGGGCGAGGACCGGTATCGCGCCGAGCTCGAAGAGCGCGAACACCAGCGGGACGTAGTCGGCGACGTTCGGGAGCTGGACGACGACGCGGTCGCCGCGCCCGATCCCCCGCGCGCGGAACCCACCGGCCAGGCGCAGCACCCGCTCGCCGAGCTCGGCGTAGCTGATCCGCCGCCCGTCGGCGATCAGCGCGGTGTCGTCCGGCACCCGCCCGATCGTCTCGAACAGCATCTCGGGGAAGGTCTGGTCGGTCCAGTAGCCCTCCCGGCGGTAGCGGTCGGCGAACTCCGCGGGGTGTCCGACGACGCCGTCGAGGACGAGCGGTTCCAGCTCCGGCACGGCCGCGCTCACCCGACCCGCGAGTCGAACTGGTCGGTCGCGCCGGGCACCGGCTCCCCCGGGTCCACGCCGAGCTCGACGATCCGGTTGTCCGCGTCGACGTGCACGACGCGCGGGTCCCGGCCGGCGAGTTCCGCGTCGTCGGCGAGCAGGTAGGAGATGATGATCACGAGGTCGCCGGGGTGGACGAGGTGCGCCGCGGCCCCGTTGATGCACACCACACCGGAGTCGGGCTCCCCGAGGATGATGTACGTCTCGAGCCGGGCACCGTTGGTGATGTCGACGACCTGGACCTTCTCGCCCTCGACGAGCCCGGCGGCGTCCGCCAGCGTCGAGTCCAGCGTCAGCGAGCCGACGTAGTGCAGGTCGGCCTGGGTCACGGTCGCGCGGTGGATCTTTCCACCGAGGACGGTGCGGAACATCGGGGGTCCTCTCGGGTCGGGCGGTCAGCGCGCGGGCGCGCCCTGTGCGGTGCTCGTGGTGCCGGCGTGCCGCGCGATGTGGTCGCGCAGCGACTGCGGGCGCAGATCGGTCCAGGTCTCCTCGATCCAGTCGAGGACCTCCTGGCGGGGTTTCCCGTCGGGGCCACCGAAGGCAACCGTCCATCCACCCGGGACGGCCTGGAAGGTCGGCCACAACGAGTACTGCTGCTCGGTGTTGACCAGGGCGTAGAACGTGCCGTCCTCGTCGTCGAACGGGTTCGTGGCCATCGCGTCCGTCCTCTTCGTCGCATGTGGGCCGGGGTACGGGCACCCCGCGGGCACCGGCGTCGGCCATCCACTGTGGGCGTGAATGTGGGATCTTCGACGCCGAAACTAGCTCCCGTTGTTAGGTGAGGCTAGCCTGAATCTTGTGGATACGGCCACACGGAGTGACAGGCCGTCACGATCGAGAAGTGCGGTTAGCCTAACCTTTTCGGGCGAACGGCGCACGGGGCGCCGGTCGCCTGGCCGGCGCCCATCGGAAGGAGCGAGATGACCATCGACGCACCTCCGGCGGCGCCGCCGGTCGGGCGGCCGGTGAGCCGTTCACTGCCCCCCGACCCGCAGGAACTCGGCCGCGGCCGGCTCACCCGCCGCCTGCCGGTTCTCTGGCAGGCCGGGCCCGAGCCGCCGGTGGTGGAGCACGTCGCCGTGCGCCCCGGGGAGGGAGCGCGCCGCTTCACGGCCCGGGTGGCCCTCTCGGCGCCGCGGCTGACCGTCCCGGCCGCGGGGCTCGCGGTCGTCCAGAACGTCGCGACCGCAGCGGTCCCGGTGGTCATGGGGCTGGCGATCGACCGTGCACTGCAGACCGGCGAGATCTCCCGCCTGGCCGGCTGGCTGGTGCTGCTGGCCGTCACCTTCGGCTGCCTGACCCTGGCCTTCCGGTTCAGCGCCCATCTCGCGGCGCGCGGGGTCCAGCTCGTCGAGCACCGGCTGCGCAGCACGCTGTCCGCGCGGGTCCTGCACCCCGCCGACGGGCGGGTCCGGCAGCCGAACGGTGTGCTCCTCTCGACCACGACGAACGACCTCACCCGGCTGTCGACGGCGGTGAACCTCGGCGTGTACCCGGTAGGCGAGCTGGCCGGGATCGCGTTCGTCGCGACGTCCCTGCTGGTGATCCACTGGCCGCTCGGGGTGACCGTGCTGCTCGGCGCGCCCGTCATGGTCTGGCTGATGGGTGCGCTCAGCGCGCCGTTCTCGCGCAGCGCACGGCACGCCCAGTCACTGCTCGCCGACGCGGTCGGCCGGGCCACCGACCTGGTCACCGGCTACCGGGTGATCCGGGGCCTGCGGGCCGAGGCGGAGGCCACCCGGCGCTACCGGCGGGAGAGCCGGGCCGCGCTGGCCGGGGCGCACCGCAACGTCGGCGCCCTCGGCCGCTACCTCGCCGGCAGCAACACCGTCGCCGGGATCTTCGTCGCCGGCGTCGCCGGGCTGGCCGGGTGGTTCGCCGTGCGTGGCGAGATCAGCATCGGTGAGCTCATCGCGGTGGCCGGCCTGACCCAGGCCCTGCTCACGCCGCTGAACCTGCTGACGGTCAACGCCGGCGCCGTCTGGGCGGCCGCGGTCGGCTCCGGCAGCCGGGTCCTGGACCTGCTCACCTCCCCCGCACCGGACGGAGCGCCGGACGGGGCCGCGCCGGCCGTCGCCGCACGTCCGGTGCTCGAGGTCGCCGTCGCCGGGCACCATCCGGTGCGGCTGGATCCCGGCGACCTGGTCGGGCTGCGCACCGACGACCGCACGGCGATGGACATCGTCGCGGCGCTGCTCTCCCCCGGCGGCGGCGACCACCTCGCCGAGATCCTCGTCGACGGGGTCCCGGCCGGCCGGCTCGGTCCGGCCGACTACCGATCGGCGGTGCTCGTCGCGCCGCACGAGGCGAGCCTGTTCAGCGGCACCGTCGCCACCAACCTGGACCTTCCCGGTGCCGTGCCCGGGCGGCGCGACACGGCGCTGTGGGCCGCCGCGTGCGAGGACTTCGTGACCACCTCGCCCGACGGCCTGGCCACCGAGGTCGGCGAGAACGGCAACCGGCTCTCCGGTGGACAGCGCCAGCGGCTCGCGCTGGCGCGGGCCTACGCCGTCGACGCCCCCGTCCTGGTCCTGCACGAGCCCACGACGGCCGTCGACTCGGTCACCGGGGCCGCCATCGCCGACCGGCTGCGCCGGGCCCGCGACGACCGGTCCACATTGGTGATCACCACGTCCGCGACGCTGCTGGATCGCTGCGACCGGGTCGTCGACCTGGAGCCGGTGTCCACCGTGGACGCGCCCGGGGGGCCCGCATGACCGCACCGACCGCCGCCGGCCTACCGGTCGCGACCGGCCGGGAGACCCGGCGCGAACTGTGGCGGGCCAGCCGCGGGCACCGCGCCAAGATCCTCGCCGTCGCCCTGCTCGGGCTGTCCGGCGCCTCCCTCGCGCTGGTCATGCCCGTCGCGCTCGGCCGCCTGATCAACGCGGTCGACACCGGCACCGCCGACGCCGCGACGGTCGGGGCGACCGTCGCCGTCATGCTCGCCGCGACGACGGCCGGCGCGATCGGCACCGCACTGACCGCCGTGCTGGCCGGCCGGATCTACCAGACGATCCTCGCGGAGCTGCGCGAACGGCTGGTGGCGAACGCGATGGTGCTGCCGCGGGCCGTCGTGGAACGGTCCGGCACCGGGGATCTCGTCGCCCGCGCGAGCGACGACGTCGCCCAGATCGCCGAGGCCGCGCACCGGGTGGTCCCGGCGCTCACCTCGGCGTCCTTCGCGATCGTCGTCTCGGTCGCCGGGATGACCGCGCTGGACTGGCGGTACGGGCTCACGCTGGCCGCGACGCTGCCGGTGTACGTGCTCGCCCTGCGCTGGTACCTCGCGACGGCACCGCAGGTCTACCGGGCGCAACGGGCCGCGACCGGCGGCCGCGCCCAGCAGATCCTGGAGTCGCTGCGCGGGTTCGACACCGTGCAGGCCTACGGCCTCGGTGACCACCGGCACCGGCGGGTGATCGGGGCGTCCTGGCAGGTCGTGCGGCACACCCTGCGGGCCCGGACCGTGCAGAACATGTTCGTCGGACGGCTGCACCTCGCCGAGTTCCTCGGGCTGGCCGGCATCCTGGTCACCGGCTGCCTGCTCATCGGCGCGGGGCAGTCGACCGTCGGCGCGGCGACCACGGCCATGCTGGTGTTCCTGCGGTTGTCCGGACCGATCACCCAGCTGCTGCTGGTGATCGACGTCCTGCAGTCCGCCCTCGCCTCGCTGAACCGCATCGTCGGCGTCATCACGATGCCGGCGTCGGGAGCCGACGCCGCCGCGACGCCGCCGCCGGGCGGCGCCGCCGGCCGGCTGAGCGGGGTGGGGTTCGGTTATCCCGGGGGCCCGCGGGTGCTGCACGACGTCGACCTCACGATCGGCCCGGGCGAGCGCGTCGCGGTCGTCGGTGCGTCCGGCGCCGGGAAGACCACCCTCGCCGGCGTGCTCGCCGGGGTACACACCCCGGACAGCGGGACCGTCGGCCGGGCGGCGAGCACCCTGATGATCACCCAGGACGTACACGTCTTCGCCGGCACGCTGCGGGACAACCTCACCCTGGCCGCTCCCGCCGCGACCGACACCGAGATCGGGGAGGCGCTCGTCTCGACCGGTGCCGCGGAGCTGCTCGAGCTGCTCCCGGACGGGCTCGACACCCTCGTCGGCGCCGCCGGGCTGCCGCTGACCGCGGCCCAGGCCCAGCAGGTCGCCCTGGCCCGCGTCGTGCTCGCCGACCCCGAGCTCGCGATCTTCGACGAGGCGACGGCGGAGGCCGGTTCCGGCTACGCCGAGCAGCTGGACCGCGCCGCCGAGGCCGCTCTCGCCGGGCGGGCCGGTCTGGTGATCGCGCACCGGTTGTCCCAGGCCGCCGCCTGCGACCGCGTCGTCGTCATGGCGGGTGGTCGCGTCATCGAGGTCGGCAGCCACACCGAGCTGGTCGGGGCGGACGGGCCCTACGCACGGCTCTGGCGGTCCTGGCGGGTCGCCTCCGACGACGAGCCGTCCCGCACCGACACGTCCCACACCGACACGTCCCACACGGACGCGTCCCGCGCCTGAGCGACGGACGGCCCGGATCCGGTGGGTGCCGGGTCCGGGCCGTCCGTGCGGTCCCGGGTGCGGTCGGCGCGGCCGGGTGCGGTCAGTGACCGCGGACGGCCGGGAGCGGGTCGGGGTGCCCGGCCTCCGGCGAGGAGGCGCCGGCCCGGCCGGCCGTCCCGTCCGGCTCCGCCCCGACCAGCGAGCCGACGATCTCACCGGACCGCACGGCGATGTTCGACAGCAGGCTGGAGGTGATCCCGTGCGTGTGCTCGGTGGGGCCCTGCACGTAGATGCCCGCGTGCACGGGCGTGCCGTCGGCGAGCTCGGTGGTGCCGATGCGGTAGTCCCGCAGGACGTCCAGCCGCCCCGCCGAGTCCTTCCCGCACGCCTCGGGCAGCCCCCCGCCGAGCAGCTCCAGCGGATCGCTGGCGCGGTACCCCGTGGCGTAGACGACGGCGTCGGCCGTGAGCACCTCGCGCGAACCGTCCAGCAGGGACTCGACCGCGACCTCGACCTGGTCGTCGAGCTCGACGACGTCGGCCACCCGCGAGACGTTGCGGAACTTCAGCCGCTCGGTGCCGGCCACCCGCTCGTGGTAATGCGTCCGGTACAGACCCTCGATGAGATCCGGGTCGACGACCGAGTAGTTCGTGTTCGCGTGGTAGCCCAGCAGCATCTCCTTGACCCCGTCCGGAGCGGTGTAGAAGTCGTCCACCGCGGACGGGTCGAAGATGCGGTTGGCGAACGAGGAGTCGTCGGCCGGGCTGTAGCCGTAGCGGGCGAACACCGCGTGCACCTCGGCGGTCGGGAAGGTGCGGTGCAGGTGCTCCACGGTCTCGGCGGCGCTCTGCCCCGCCCCGATGACGGCGAACCGGCCGGGCTCGGTGCCCTCGAGCTCGCGGGTGCGGAACAGCAGCTCGCGGTTGTGCCAGATCCGCGTGCTCGTCCGGATCCCCCGCGGCAGTGCCGGCGACAGGCCGCAGGCCACCGCCACGTTGCGGGTCCGCAGCCGGCGGATCGCGCCGTCGCCGGTGCGGACCGTGACGTCCAGGAGCTCGACCGGGCCGTCGCCGTCGCGCACCGGGAGGATCTCGAGCACGTCGGTCCCGTACTCCACCAAGACCTCCGGGGCACTCCCCTCCACCCGCGACGCGGCCCACTCCAGGTAGTCGTGGAACTCCCGTCGGGTCGGGAAACTGCTGCCGTAGTTGATGAAGTCGGCCAGCCGCTCCCGGTCGTGCAGGTAGGACAGGAACGAGAAGGCGCTGCGCGGGTTGCGCAGCGTGACCAGGTCCTTGAGGTAGGACACCTGCATCGTGGCGTCCTCGAGGAGCATCCCGCGGTGCCAGCCGAACCGTTCCTGGCGCTCCATGAAACAGCCGGTCACCCGGTCCGCCGCGGCGACCGTCGCGTTGTGCTCGAGCAGCGCGACCGCCAGACCGAGGTTCGACGGCCCGAACCCGACCCCCACGACGTCGTAGAACTGCCGGCCGTCGTCGGGTCGCCCGTCCGCGGGGATCGCCATCACGAACCCTTCCTTACGCTTGGCTGAATTCATCTAAGGGCAGGCTAACTTCAACACGCGAACGGCCGTCCCGCCTAGTGGGTGATCGCATTCAGACGCACCGCATCCGCCGAAACCCCTGGTCGGTGCGGCTCGGTGAGGGCGACGTCACCCGGCGCTACAGGGAGGGGTCAGCGCTGGGCGGCCTCGGACAGTCGCGGCGCGATCCGGTCGAGGACCCACGGCACGGACAGCGGGGACGGGTTGCGGAGCCCGATGAACTCGTCGTAGTCGTAGGTCACGACGGCGTCCCGCTGCACGACCGGCAGCTGGGCGAACAGCGCGTTCTGCTCCAGTGCGGACCGGGCCGCGGCGTCGCCGCCGTCGAACAGGACCAGGACGTCGGCGTCGAGCGAGGAGACCTCCTCCGGGCTGATGTCCACACCGAACGACTCGCCCTGCGGCAGCGCCAGGATCTGCGGCGAGAGCGTCATGCCGATGGCCGCGGGCACCGAGTTCATCGCGTCGTCGGGGTCGCGCAGAGCTGTGACGACGCCGGGCTGGACGAAGCCGAACGTGTAGCCGGCACCGTCCAGCTCGGGGTGCTCGGTGCGGGTGTCGGTCAGCGTCGACTCGACCTCGTCGACCACCCGCTGGGCGTCGTCGGGCCGCCCGAGCGCGGTGGCGAGCTGGGTCGTCATCTGCTGCCAGGTGTCCTGGGCCGGGCCCTCCTGGTAGCCGATCGTCGGGGCGATCGCGCTGAGCTGCGGGTAGGCGTTCTCGAGGGCGAAGTAGCCCGGCGCGAAGATCAGGTCGGGGTTCAGCGCGGCGACCTGCTCGAGGTCCACCTCGGTCGCCTCGCCCTGGACGGGCAGCACCTCGACATCGGACACCCCCTCGGCCTCGGAGGTCCACGGCGACAGGCCGGACTCGCTGCCACTGGAGGACGCGCCGACCACCGGGGCGTCCAGGGCCAGGGCGACGTCGAAGCCGGTCGGGCCGAGGGCGACGATCCGCTGCACGTCCGCGGGGACGGTCGTGGTGCCGAGCGCGTGGGTGATCTCCACGGTTCCGGCGTCCTGTCCGGTCTCGGCCGGGGCCCCGCTGCCGCAGCCGACGGCCCCTATCACCACCGCGCTGCAGAGTGCGACGACGGAGAGACCTCGACGAGTTAAGTTAGGCATGCCTCATAACCTACGCAGACCGTGTCCACCAGGGAAGATCGGCCCCGGTTCCTCAGATCGCCATCGCCGACCGGACGTCCACAGCGGCCTCGACCCCGCCGGCCCCCTGTGCGGTCACCCGTCCCGACGCCAGCACGTAGTACCGGCCCGCGACGTCGAGCGCGAACCCGACGTGCTGCTCGACCAGCAGCACCGAGAGCCCGCCGCGGCGGGTCAGCCCGGTGATCGTGCGCTCGATCTCGGCCACCACGGTGGGCTGGATGCCCTCGGTGGGCTCGTCGAGGATCAGCATCCGCGGCTCGGTGATCAGCGCCCGGGCGATCGCGAGCTGCTGGCGCTGCCCGCCGGACAGCAGGCCGGCCGGGCGGCCGAGCAGCTCGCGCAGGGCCGGGAACAGGTCGAGCGACTCGTCGATCAGCTCCGTGCCCCGGCGGCGGCCGTCCGCGACGACCTGCAGGTTCTCCCTCGTGGTCAGCTGCCCGAAGGACTGCTGGCCCTGCGGCACGTAGGCCAGCCCGCGCGCGACGCGGCGGTTCGGCGGCAGCCGGGTGACGTCCTCGCCGTCGAGCAGGACCCGTCCGGCGGTGACCGGCAGCAGGCCCGCGGCGGCGCGCAGCAGCGTCGTCTTGCCGGCACCGTTGTTGCCGAGTACCGAGGTCACGCCGTCGGCGGCGACCTCGACCGACACCCCGTGCACGACGGTGGTCCGGCCGTAGCCGACGTCGACGCCGTCGAGGACGAGCGCGGGTCCGGTCACGACGCCACGTCCTCTCCCAGCACGATCGCGGCCTCCTCGGCGGTGTGCTGCCCGGGTCCGAGGTAGACCTCCTGGACCTTCGGGTCGCCCTGGACGTCGGCGACGGAGCCCTGCGACAGGATCCGTCCGGCGTGCAGGACCGTCACCGAGCGCGCGAAGGACCGCATGAAGTCCATGTCGTGCTCGACGACCAGCACGGTCCGGTCCCCGCTGATCCGCTGCAGCAGCCGGCCGGTCTCGTCCTTCTCCTCGGCGCTCATCCCGGCGACCGGCTCGTCGAGCATGAGCAGGTGCGCGTCCTGCACGAGCAGCATCCCGATCTCCAGCCACTGCTTCTGGCCGTGCGCGAGCGTCCCGGCGGGTGTGTCGGCGAGCTCGGTGAGCCCAACCGTCGCCATGGCCTCGACGACCGCCGGCGGGGTCTCGCGGCGACGGCGCAGCAGGGTCCACGCCGAGCGTCCGGCGCCGGCGGCGATGTCGAGGTTCTGCAGGACGGTGAGCTCCTCGAACACCGTCGCGGTCTGGAAGGTCCGGCCGACCCCGGCCCGGGCGATCCGGTGCACCGCGCGGCCGAGCAGCTCCTCGCCGCGGAACAGCGCCGAGCCCTCGGCCGGGACCAGCCCGGACACGGCGTCGATCAGCGTGGTCTTGCCGGCCCCGTTCGGTCCGATGAGGAAGCGCAGGTCGCCGGCGGCGACGGTGAGGTCGACATGGTCGACGGCGGTGAACCCGTCGAAGCGCACGGTCAGACCGGCCAGCACGAGGTCGTCGGTCATGCCGTCCTCCCCACCGCGGGTGTCGCGGACCGGCGCCGGCGCAGTGTCACCAGCGACGCGATGCCGCCGGGCAGGAACGCGACGACCAGCATGAACATCAGCCCCTGCGCGTAGGTCCATCCGGACGGGAACTGCTCGGACAGCGTCGTCGCCGCCCAGGCCACCACGATCGCCCCGAGCACCGGTCCGGCCAGCGTGGTGCGCCCGCCGATCGCGACGCCGATCAGCAGCGCGATGGACGGGACGACGCCGACGTCGTTCGGCGAGATGATGCCGACGATCGGCACGAACAGCGCCCCGCCGACGCCGGCCATGAGCGCGGCGACCGCGAACGCGACCGTCTTGACCGTGGCCGGGTCGTAGCCGAGGAACCGGACCCGTTCCTCGGAGTCGCGGCAGGCCACGAGCAGCTCGCCGTAGCGGCTGACCATCAGCTGGCGGGCGACGACGAGCATCAGCAGCAGCACCCCGGCGGCGATGAAGTAGAGCATCTGCCGGTTGACGGGGTCACGCAGCGCGAACCCGAAGAAGCCGACGAAGTTGTTCAGCCCGGTCGAGCCGCCGGTGGTGGCCGGGTTGCCGACGAGCAGGATCGCGAACGCCGCCGCGAGCGCCTGGGACAGGATCGCGAAGTAGGCGCCGCGGACCCGTCGCCGGAACGTCGCCAGCCCGAGCACCGTCGCCAGCAGCGCCGGGAGCACCAGGATCGCGAGCACCGTGACGGTGCCGGACCGGAACGGCTCCCACCACCAGGGCACACCGTCCGAGGAGATCAGGGTCATGAACGCCGGGGTCCCACCGGGGCCGGCATCGGCCAGTGACAGGTGCATGGCCATCAGGTAGGCGCCGATCCCGAAGAACACCCCCTGTCCGAGCGTCAGCATGCCGCCGCGGCCCCAGGCCAGCCCGATCCCGACCGCGACCATCGCCAGGCACAGGTAGCGCCCCAGCTGGCCCAGCCGGAACCCGCTCAGCAGCAGCGGGGCGACGGCGAACAGCAGGACGGCCGCGGCGAGGAACCCGAGGCCGACCGCGTAGCGGCTCCTGAGCAGTGCGGTCACACGAGTCGCTGCGGTCACACGAGTCGCTGCGGTCACACCAGGCTCCTCGTCCGGAGTCGGAAGATGCCCTGCGGGCGGAACTGCAGGAACGCGACGACGGCGGCGAGCACCAGCACCTTCGCGATCGACGCGGTCGTGGAGTACTCCAGCCACGACTGCGCGACGCCGAGCGCGAACGCGGCGATGATCGCCCCGCGCAGCTGGCCCAGGCCGCCGACGATGACGACGAGGAACGCGTCGACGATGTAGCTGGTGCCCAGGTTCGGCGAGATCGACCCCATCAGCGTCAGCGCCACCCCGGCGACGCCGGCCAGGCCGGACCCGATGAAGAAGGTCAGCATGTCGGTGCGCCGGGTGGAGATCCCGGACGACTCGGCGAGCTGCCGGTTCTGCACCGTGGCCCGGATCCGGCGCCCCAGGGAGGTGTACCTGAGCGCGAGGACCACCGTCGTCACCGCGGCGACCGCCAGCAGCAGGATGAACATCCGCGACCGGGAGAACGTGAAGCCGAGGATCTCGACCGGGCCGGACAGCCAGGCCGGGGACGGGACGTCGACCCCCGCGGTGCCGAACACGTCCCGGGCCAGCTGCTGCAGCACCAGCGAGACACCCCAGGTGACGAGCAGGGTGTCCAGCGGGCGGTGGTACATCCGCCGCAGCAGGGTCGCCTCCAGCACGACCCCGAGCAGCCCGCCGACCGCGAACGCCAGCGGCAGCGAGACCAGCAGCGAGAGCCCGGCCGCGCCGAGCGCCTGCTGCACGACGAACGCGGTGTAGGCGCCCGCCATGATGAACTCGCCGTGCGCCATGTTGATGACGCCCATCTGCCCGAAGGTCAGGGCCAGCCCGAGTGCCGCGAGCAGCAGGATCGAGCCGACCGACAGGCCGTTGAAGATCTGCGTGACGAGGGTGTCCACGGATCAGCCGGTGAGACCGCTCGCCCAGGGGTAGGACTCCAGGTAGGGGTCCGGCTCGATCGGCTCGCCCGAGGACCACTCGGTGTAGATCAGGCCGTCCGGGCCGATCTTGCCGACCAACGAGGTCTTCGCGAGGTGGTGGTTGTCGCCGTTCACCGTGACGGTGCCCTCGGGGGCGTCGAAGCTGACGCTGTCGGCGGCGGCCTGGACGTCCGGCACCGCGAACGAGTCGGCCTTCTCTACCATCGCCTTCCACAGGAACATCGAGGTGTAGGCGGCCTCCATCGGGTCGGAGGTGACCTTGTCGTCGCCGTAGCGCGCCTTGAAGTCGGCCACGAACTTCTGGTTCTCCGGGGTGTCGATGGTCTGGTAGTAGTTCCAGGCCACCGGCTGGCCGACGATGTTGTCGACGCCGATGCCGCCGACCTCCTCCTCGGCGATCGACACGCTCATCACCGGCATGGTCTCGGCGGTCAGCCCGAGCGCGCGGTACTCCTTGAAGAACGCGACGTTCGAGTCGCCGTTGAGGGTGTTGAACACCGCGTCGGCGCCCGCGTCGCGGACCTTCGCCGTGATCGTCGAGAAGTCGGTGTGCCCGAGCGGGGCGTACTCCTCGCCGAGGATCTCGATGCCGGCGTCCTCGGCGTACGCCTTGATGATCTTGTTGGCGGTCTGCGGGAAGACGTAGTCCGAGCCGACCAGGAACAGGCTGGTGGCGCCCTGCTCCTTGAGGTAGTCCAGCGCCGGGATGATCTGCTGGTTGGTCGTCGCGCCGGAGTAGAAGATGTTCTCCGAGGACTCCAGGCCCTCGTACTGGACCGGGTAGAACAGCAGCGCGTCGTTCGACTCGAACACCGGCAGCATCGCCTTGCGCGACGACGACGTCCACCCGCCGAAGACGGCCGCGACACAGTCGGACTGGATCAGCTTCTGCGCCTTCTCGGCGAACACGGTGGGCTCGGACGCGCCGTCCTCGGCGACGATCTCGAGCTGCTTGCCGAGCACCCCGCCGTCGGCGTTGATCTGCTCGGCGGCCAGCGCGAGGCTGTTGTAGACGGTGTTCTCGCTGATCGCCATGGTGCCCGAGCGGGAGTTCAGCAGGCCGACCTTCACCGAGTCCCCGCTGGTGTCCACACAGGACGCCGCGGTGTCACCGGAGCCGCCGGCGTCGTCGACCCGGGCGCCGCAGCCGGCGATCCCGAGGCTCAGCGACAGCACCGCGAGCCCCGCCAGAGCCCGACGCATCCGCTGCGCACCACTACCCACCACGTCGCCTCCGCCGTCCGTCGATCACCGTCCGGACCCCGTCGAGGGATCCGGCGTGGAGACGGTAGGTACGCCGTGTTGCCGCCGACCGGTTCGTCCCGTGTCGGTGAGGTTTCACCGGATCGGGTTCACCGGGGTCGGCGACACACACCGGACATCCGGGCACGGTGTCGCGGCCGGGGGTGGGAAGCGGGATCCCGCGGCCGGACCGGTTCCGAGGGTCCGGCCGGCAGCGTCAGCCGTGCTCGGCCGCCGCCTCGTCGGACCGGACCACGCGGTCGAGCAACGCGGACAGCTGCCGGAGCTCGGCCCCGGTCAGCGACGCGAACGGGGTCTTCTCCATGGCCGTCCGGACCAGGTCCTCCCGGACCCGGCGCCCCTCGTCGGTCAGCACCAGGAGCCGCGATCGACGGTTGGCCGGATCCACGACCCGCTCCACCAGGCCCCGGTCGGCGAGCTGGTTCGTGATGAAGGTCAGGTTCGGTGCGTTGCAGTACAGCCGCTCGGCCATCACCTTCATCGACGGCGGCGCCTCGTCCGGGTCGACGGCCCACAACGCCTGGAAGGTGGCCGGGGTGAGGCGGTACCGGGCGAGCGCCGTCGTGATGAGGTCGTTGGTCCGCATCCAGATCTCGTGCGTCGCGGCGACCACCGCGGTGAGCTCGGGAGCGGCCATGGCACCAGCCTAGCCGGGCCGATACTTCGATACTTGAACCATGCCGGACGCTTCCCCTACGGTTCGAGTATCGAACTATCGAAAAGGAGTCGCTCGTGTACGACTACCGAGGAACCGTCAGTCTCGTCACCGGGGCGTCCACGGGCCTGGGCGCCGCCTACGCGGACGAGCTGGCCCGGCGGGGGTCGGCGCTGGTGCTCGTCGCCCGGCGGGCCGCCGCGCTCGACGAGGTCGCGGCCCGGATCCGCGTCCGGCACGGCGTGCAGGTCACGACCCTTCCGGCCGACCTCGGTCGTCCGGAGGACGTCACCGCGCTGCTCGAGGAGATCGACCGGCGGGACCGTCCGGTGGACCTGGTCGTCAACAATGCCGGGATGAGCGCGGTCGGCCCGTTCCTGGACGGGCGCCCCGACCGGGATCTCGACTCGATCGCGCTGAACGTCACGGCGCTGGTGACCCTGACCCACGGGTTCGGCCGGCGGATGGCCGCCCGCGGCCGGGGCGGCATCATCAACGTGGCGTCCACCGCTGCCTTCCAGCCGATGCCGTTCCAGGCCACCTACGGTGCGGGCAAGGCCTTCGTGCTGTCCTTCACCGAAGCGCTGGCCGAGGAACTGCGCGGCGGCCCCGTCCGGGTCATGGCCGCGCATCCGGGTGCGACGGCGACGGGCTTCTTCGACCGGACGTCGCACACGATGGACGCCGCGGCCGCGGACCCGGCGGACCGGGTGGCCGCCCGCACCCTCGACGACTTCGCGCGGGGACGCCCCGCGTCCTACCCGGGGCGTCCCGCGTTCCGGGCGATGACCTGGCTGCCGCGGCTCGTCTCCCGGCGCCTCGCCGCGCGGCTGGCCGGCGGGTTCAACCGGCGGTCGGGAGTCGACCGCGCGACCAACGCTCCCGGAGCCGCGGGTCACACCCCGACCAGCAGCGGCAGGATGTAGCGGAGCGAGAGGGCCTCGTAGACCGCGCCGACGACGAACAGCGCCAGTGCCGGCAGGCTCAGCAGGCCGACCTGCCGCAGGCCGGCGAGGTAGCCCTGACGACGGGTGTCCGCCCCGACGCTCGCCGGGCGCAGCCACGCCCGCCCCAGCAGGTAGGCGCCCAGCATCACCAGCACGTAGGCCTGGACCTCGATCAGGATCGTCAGCGAGTGCGGGATCAGCAGCACCGCGATGGTGTCGTCGACCGGCGCGAGGGTCACCCCGAACGTCGCCGCGTGGTAGACGCCGATGGCGACGCCGGCGAAGGGCACGACCAACGACGGCAGCAGGATCGCCGCGATGGCGACCGTGAAGACGTTGACCGCGAAGATCGTCAGGGCGAACAGCGGGACGTTGCTCATCAGGGACACGACCAGGTCCGTCGTCCCGTCGTCGTCCAGTCCGGACGCCCGGGCGGCGGTCAGCTCGGGGAACAGCAGGCCGGCCACCATCCCCGCGAGCACCGCGCCGTACATCAGCGCGTTGAGGACCAGGTAGGCGCCGAGGTTCGCGCGGACCAGGCGGAGGGACCGGGCGAGGGGGCGGGTCGAGACCACGTCGTGCTGTGTCATGACACGGAAGTTAGGGAGGCCGACCGGCTGCCCGAATCGGTCGACCGGCCAGCCCTGCGGAACCGAAGTCGGATCGGGGGTGGACCGTCGGTCGCGATCAAATCACCAGAGTGAAGCCCTCGGCGGCAGCGGCACGGCAGAGCGCGGGGTCGAACGCGGCGAAGCGACGCAGGCCGGGATCAGCCGCGGCGGCTGCTCGGGCCGAGGCGAGCTGCACGGCATCGTAGGCCCGCAGAGCGTGTGTCCCGGCCAGACGTGCCGCGTCATCGAGGACCGCCGGGGACAGCCCGACCACGGCGAACCTGGCCGCCTCGTCCGCCGTGCCGAACAGGTCGGCCTCGAAAGCGGCGACCAGTACCGCCGCCGGGCCCGGCGGCAACTCGCCAACCCGGGTCTTGCGCCACAACGCGGCCGGCACCTCGACCCGCGCGATCTGGGCGACGACGAGGTGGGTCAGCGCCCGGACGTCCTCGCACCCCTCCTCGTCGGCGTACAGCTTCACCAGCGCGGAGGAGTCGGCGAACGCGGTCACCGACGCCCGTCGGACACCAGGTCGGACAGCGGGGTTCCTCGCCCGGCGGCGCGCCGGGCCTCGGCCACGGCGTCCGCGTCCGGACGGACGTGCGGCACACCGGCGGGCGCCAACACGCCGGCACGCGCCAACCGCTCCCTGATCCGCTCCAGCCCGTCCTCCGCGGTGTCCGGATCGACGGCGGCTCGCACCAGGCGCGTCAGGTACTCGTTCAGGCTCCGGCCTTCGCCCGACGCGACCTGTCGCAGCCGTTCCACCAGCTCGTCCGGCGCTCGCCAGGTGACCTGACTCATGCCTGCATGCTAGCAGGCACGCCGGCGCGGGATGACGATTCGGCGTCGCCCGGCCACCTCGACCGGTCGGAGGTTCCGCACGGCTGACCGGGACCTCGCCCCCGATCACGCGCGGCCGCCGGCACCGTTCTGCCCGAGGAGCGCGCGGACCGCCGCAGCGTCGGGGGCCGCGAGAGCACGTGCGGCCAGGTCGCGCGCAGTGGCGACGTCCACTCCGCGCACCGCCTTCTTGACCCCCGCGACGGCCGCCGGCGCGACGCTCAGCTCCCGCACCCCGAGCCCCAGCAGCAGCGGCACCGCGGCCTCGTCGGCGGCCATCTCTCCGCACACCGCGACGAGCAGGTCCGGCCCGGCCACCGCACCGGCCGCGGCGATCAGGGCGAGCACGCCCGGATCCAGCGGGTCGGCGAGCGCGGCCAGGGCCTCGTTGCCGCGCTCGGCGGCCAGCGCGTACTGGGTCAGGTCGTTGGTGCCGATCGACAGGAAGTCGACGTGCGGGGCGAACACCGGCGCCTTCAGCGCGGCGGCCGGGACCTCGACCATGATCCCCACCCGCAGGTCGGGCTCGCCGCGCCCGACCCGCGCGACCGCCTGCCGGAGCATCCCGCGGGCGGCGGTCAGCTCGTCGAGGGTGGCGACCATCGGGAACATGACGTCGGCCGGATGGTCGTGGGCGACCCGCACGATGGCCTCGAGCTGGTCGGCGAGCAGCTCCGGGCGGGCGAGCGCGAGTCGCAGACCGCGGACCCCCAGGAACGGGTTGGCCTCGGCGGACTGTGGCAGGTAGCCCAGCGGTTTGTCGCCGCCGACGTCGAGGGTACGCAGCGTGACGCACCGTCCGGCCATGGCCTCGGCGATCGCCCGGTAGTCGGCCTCCTGCTCGTCGACGGTCGGCGCCTCGCGGCGGCCGAGGAAGCAGAACTCGGTGCGGACCAGTCCGGCGAGGTCGGCGCCGGTCGCGTCCCGGGCGTCCTGAGTGGACCCGAGATTCGCGCCGACCAGGACGGTGGTGCCGTCCGTGGTCACGGCGGGCTCGTCGGCGTGGGACAGGGCGTCGGCACGACGGCGGGCGAGCGCCCGGGCACGGTCCCGGAAGTCCGCCAGGGTCGGCGG
This sequence comes from Pseudonocardia nematodicida, assembly GCF_040105385.1. Taxonomy (NCBI): domain Bacteria; kingdom Bacillati; phylum Actinomycetota; class Actinomycetes; order Pseudonocardiales; family Pseudonocardiaceae; genus Pseudonocardia; species Pseudonocardia nematodicida. Next base: position 64,330 of record NZ_JBEDNQ010000009.1, on the reverse strand, counting down.
ATCGGGATCGAGGACGACCTCGCCGGTGCTGCCGTCGAGCACCACCGTGGTGCCCTCGCGGGCCCGCTCGACCAGGGACGCCGCACCGACGACGGCGGGGATCCCGCGGGCCCGCAGCAGGATCACGCTGTGCGCAGTGGGGCTGCCGTGCGCCAGCAGCACCGCGGCCGTCCGGGCCGGGTCGAGCTCGGTGGCCTCGGTGAGGGTGAGGTCGTCGGCGACCAGGACGCCGTCGGCGGCCGGCCCCGCCGAGACCGTCCCGCCGAGCGCGCGCAGCACCCGGTCGCGCAGGTCACGGACGTCGGCGACCCGGGCCGCCAGGTACTCGTCCTCGACCGCCGCGAACTGCCGCTCGACGGCGCCGATCGCGTCGATCCACGCGCGGGCGGCGTCGGTACCCCGGTCCACATCGGATCGGATCGCCTCGACGAGCTCGGGGTCGTCCAGCATCGCCAGCTGCGCGTCGAAGATCCCGGCCTCGGCGGCACCGATCTCCCGGGCGGCCCGGTCCCGGACCCGCGTGAGATCGCCGCGCACCCGCTCGCGGGCCCGCTCCACGCGCTTCCAGTGGTCCCCGGGCGGGCCGGGACGTGGGCCCGGCGGGACCACCTCGGCAGCGGTCCGCGGGCGGGCGGGGCCGATGCCGATGCCCGGCGCGGCGGGGACCGGACGGCCCGCCGGCACGTCGGACACCGTCGGCGGCGCCGGAGCGGACTCACCGAACCCGTCCCGGGCGAGCGTCAGGAGCGCGTCGACGGCCGCCCCGGCGTCGGGGCCGGTGGCGGAGACCTCGACCTCGTGGCCTTTCAGGGCGCCGAGCGTGGCCACCCGGGAGAGGCCGGCCGCGTCGACCGGCGCGGTGTCGAGGGTGGCGTTGCGCAGGCTCACCCGGGCGTCGAGACCGCGCACGGCCTGCACGACGACGGCGGCGGGCCGCGCGTGCAGGCCGTGCGGCAGCGACACCGTGAACCGTCCGGTGTGGACACCGTCGGCGGACGTGCCGGCCGGGACCGGCGGCACCGGCCCGGCGGCTGCGGCGTCCGGCCCCGGCTGCGCCGACTCCACTGCTGCGGGAGCCTCGGCGCCGGCCGGGGCGTCGAGGTGCGACAGCTTGCCGTCCAGCGCGCCACCGGCCTCCGCGGCGACCTCGGCGGCCGGCGCTCCGGAGCCCGCCGCCACGGCGGCGGCGACGAGCCCCTCCACCAGCGGCGCCGGGCACAGCAGGGTCCGCTCCCGGGTGGCGTCGTCGACGAACTCCAGCGCCGTCTCGGCGGACAGCACGGCACTGCCCAGGTCCATCAGGACGACCACGCCGTCGCCGGTGTCGACCCGGGTGATCGCCTCACCGATGGCGACGGCGTCGGTGCCGAACCCGCCGTCGTCCACACCGGACGCGGACACGATGAACCCGGCGTCGCCCCGCACCATCTCCGTCGCGAGCGCGACGGCGGCGTCGGCCAGCGGGCGGCTGTGCGAGACGACGACGATCCCGACGGTCACGGTGCCGGCGGCAGCGCGGTGGCCGCCGCCTCCACCAGCAGCGCCGCGGACGTCGCCCCCGGGTCCTGGTGGCCGACGCTGCGTTCACCGAGGTAGCTGGCCCGGCCCTTGCGGGCGAGCATCGGGACGGTCGCGTCCCGGCCGGCCGCGGCGGCGTCGGCCGCGTCCCGCAACGCCACGGCGAGCGACGCGTCCGCGGCGACGGCCTCGTCCAGGGCGTCCAGCGCGGGCGCCATGGCGTCGATCATCGTCTTGTCGCCGCGTTCGGCCTTGCCGCGCGCGGTCAGCCCGTCCAGGCCGGCGCGCAGGCTCTTCGCCAGCCCGGCGGCGTCGAGCGTCGGGGCGTCCCCGGCGGCCGTCGCCATCCGCAGGAAGAAGGTGCCGTACAGCGGGCCGCTCGCCCCGCCGACGCTGCGCACCAGGGTCATCCCGGTCTGCTTGAGCAGTGCGCCCGGATCCGTGGCGGGCTCGTCGCCGGCCGCGGCCAGGACCGCCTTCATGCCCCGGTCCATGTTGACGCCGTGGTCGGCGTCGCCGATCTCGGCGTCCAGCGCGGTGAGCGCCTCCCGGTTCTCCGCGATCGCCTCGGCGAACGCCCGGAGCCAGCGGCCGACGGCAGCGGTGTCGATCTCCGTGCCGGACACGGTGCTCACATGCCCCAGCGCAGGCCGGTGGTCGAGACCGGGGCGTCCCAGAGCCGCAGCAGCTCGTCGTCGAGCTGGAGCAGGGTCAGCGAGCAGCCGGCCATGTCCAGGCTGGTCACGTAGGACCCGACCAGCGACCGGGCGACGGTGACGCCGGCCTTGTCGAGCAGCGCGGCGATCTCGCCGTACATCAGGTAGAGCTCGATCAGCGGCGTGCCGCCCATGCCGTTGACCAGGGCGAGCACCCCGCCATCGGCGGTGAAATCGCGGTCGGCCAGCACCGGTTCGACCAGCATCCCGGCGATGTCGTGGGCCGAGGCCAGCGGGACCCGGCGCCGTCCGGGCTCGCCATGGATGCCGATCCCGATCTCGATCTCGTCGTCGGGCAGGTCGAACGTCGGGGTGCCCTTGGCCGGCACGGTGCAGGAGGTGAGCGCCATGCCCATGCTGCGGGCGCCGTCGTCGACCCGGCGGGCGATGTCGGCGACCTCGCCGAGCGGGCGGCCCTGCTCGGCCGCGGCACCCGCGATCTTCTCGACGAACAGCGTGGCGCCGACCCCGCGCCGTCCGGCGGTGTAGAGGCTGTCCTGTACCGCGACGTCGTCGTCGATCACGACCGACTCCACCGGGCCGCCGGTCTCGGCCGCGGCGAGCTCGGCGGCCATCTCGAAGTTCATGACGTCGCCGGTGTAGTTCTTCACGATGTGCAGGACGCCGGCGCCGCCGTCCACGCCGGTCGTCGCGGCGAGCATCTGGTCGGGCACCGGGGAGGTGAACACCTCCCCCGCACACGCGGCGTCGAGCATCCCGTGGCCGACGAAGCCGCCGTGCAGCGGCTCGTGGCCGGACCCGCCGCCGGAGAGGATGCCGACCTTGCCGCGGACCGGCGCGTCGGCGCGGAAGACGACCCGGTTGGTCATGTCGACCCGGAGTTCGGTGGGATGGGCCCTGGCCATGCCCTGGAGGGCCTCGCCCACCACGTCTGCCGGGTCGTTGATGAGCTTCTTCATCGAAGGCTCCTCCTCGTGAGCACCAGGAACTCCTCGTCATGGTGCCGCGAATCGGCCGCTTCTTCGACTTCGAGCGAGCAGGCACCGAACCCCGGGGAGCTCGAGGGGTACAGGAGGGCTGTCAGCGCAAGATCGAAAAGCGCTGGTGTACCCCTCACGGGGCTCAGACCATCGACCAGGCCTCGGTGAGGGTCGCGCGGAGGATCTGCTCCATCTCGTCGAACTCGGCCTGCCCGACGATCAGCGGCGGGGCCAGCTGGATCACGACGTCGCCGCGGTCGTCGGGACGGCAGTACAGGCCGTTGCCGAACAGCGCGCCGGGCAGGAACTGCTTGACCAGCCGCTCCCGCTCGGCCGCGCCGAACGTCTCGCCGGTCGCCTTGTCGCGCACCAGCTCGATCGCCCAGAAGTAGCCGTCCCCGCGGACGTCGCCGACGATCGGCAGGTCGGTCAGCTTCTTCAGCGTCGCCTCGAAGGCGTCGGCATGAGAGAGCACGTGGCCGTAGAGGTCCTCGCGCTCCATCAGGTCCAGGTTGGCCAGCGCGACGGCCGCCGAGACGGGGTGCCCGCCCCAGGTGTAACCGTGCGGGAAGGTCACCCCCGGCTCGAGGAACGGCTCGATCACCTTGTCCGAGGTGATCATCGCGCCGAGCGGGCCGTACCCGGAGGTCATGCCCTTCGCGCAGGTGAGGATGTCCGGGGTGAACCCGAACTTCGCGCAGGCGAACGGGACGCCGTGCCGGCCGAAGGCGTTGATCACCTCGTCGGAGACCAGCAGCACGTCGTACCGGTCGCAGATCTCGCGGACCCGGGCGAAGTAGGACGCCGGCGCGGTCAGGCAGCCGCCCGAGTTCTGCACCGGCTCCAGCACCACCGCCGCGACGGTGTCCGGGCCCTCGAACCGGATCGCCTCCTCGATCCGGTCGGCCGCCCAGCGGCCCAGCGCCTCGGCGTCGCCGGCGAACTCGGGGTGCCGGTAGAGGTTGGTGTTCGGCACCCGGAACCCGCCCGGGGCCAGCGGCTCGAAGTCCTGCTTCATCGCCGGCAGCCCGGTGATCGCCATCGCCCCGTGCGGCGTTCCGTGGTACGCCGTCATCCGGCTGATCACCTTGTGCTTCAGCGGCTTGCCGCGCAGCTTGAAGTACTGCTTGGCGACCTTCCAGGCGCTCTCGACGGCCTCGCCACCGCCGGAGGTGAAGAACACCCGGTTCAGGTCGCCGGGCGCCAGGTGCGCGAGGCGCTCGGCCAGCTCGGCGGCCGGTGGGGTGGTGTAGCCCCAGACCGGGAAGAACGCGAGCTCGGAGGCCTGCTTCGCGGCGACCTCGGCGAGCTCGCGGCGGCCGTGCCCGGCCTGCACGACGAACAGGCCGGCCAGCCCGTCGAGGATCCGGCGGCCCCGGTCGTCCCAGAGGTAGGCCCCCTCCCCCTTGCTGATCACCGGGATCGGGTTCGCGCCGTCCCGGCCGTGCATCCGGGCGAAGTGCATCCACAGGTGCTTCCCGGCGGCCTCGGCGTGCGGGGACATGGCCGGAGCGTCCGGGGTGGCGCCGGTCTCGGTGTGCGCGTCGAGTGCGGTCACGAGGGTCCTCTCAGGAGTTGGTGGGGAAGCCGAGGTTCACGCCGGCGTGCGACGGGTCGAGCCAGCGGGTGGTGACGACCTTGCCGCGGGTGAAGAAGTGCACGCCCTCGGTGCCGTGGGCGTGGGTGTCGCCGAACAGCGAGTTCTTCCAGCCGCCGAAGCTGTAGTAGGCCATCGGGACCGGGACCGGGACGTTGATGCCGATCATGCCGACCTCGACCTCGTTCTGGAACCGGCGGGCGGCGCCGCCGTCGTTGGTGAACAGCGCGGTGCCGTTGCCGTACGGGTTGGCGTTGATCAGGTCGACGGCGCGCGCGTAGCTCTCGACCCGGAGCACGGAGAGCACCGGGCCGAAGATCTCGTCGGTGTAGACACTCATGTCGGTGCCGACGTGGTCGAGCAGGGTGGGGCCGACGAAGAATCCCGCTCCGTCGGCGTCGTAGTCGCCGGTGCGGCCGTCGACGACCACGGTGGCGCCGGCGGCCTCGCCGGCATCGATGTAGCCCGCCACCCGGTCGCGGGCGGCGGCGGTGACCAGGGGGCCCATGTCGGTGCCGCGGCGGCCGTCGCCGGTGCGCAGCGCGCGGGCCCGTTCGGCGATGCGCGCGACGAGGGTGTCGGCGATGTCGCCGACGGCCACGACCGCGGAGACGGCCATGCAGCGTTCCCCGGCGGAGCCGAAGCCGGCGTTGACGGCCTGGTCGGCGGCCAGGTCGAGGTCGGCGTCGGGCAGCACGACCATGTGGTTCTTCGCCCCACCCAGGGCCTGGACGCGTTTGCCGTGGGCGGTGGCGGTCTCGTAGACGTAGCGGGCGATCGGGGTGGAGCCGACGAAGCTGATCGACTTCACGTCGGGGCTGGTCAGCAAGTGATCGACGGCGGTCTTGTCGCCGTGCAGGACGTTGAACACGCCGTCGGGCAGCCCGGCCTCGCGCCACAGTTCGGCGAGCCACAGCGCGGCGGAGGGGACCTTCTCCGAGGGCTTGAGCACGACGGTGTTCCCGGCGGCGATGGCGACGGGGAAGAACCACATCGGGACCATGGCCGGGAAGTTGAACGGCGAGATGATCCCGACCACGCCCAACGGCTGGCGGACGGAGTGGACGTCGACGCCGGTGGAGGCGTTCTCGGTCGCCGAGCCCTTGAGCAGGTGCGGCATCCCGCAGGCGAACTCGACGACCTCCTGGCCGCGGGCGACCTCGCCGGCGGCGTCGGAGAGCACCTTGCCGTGCTCGGCGGTGATGATCGCGGCGAGCTCCCCGGCGCGTTCGTTGAGCAGCTCCCGGAACCGGAACAGGATCTGGGTGCGCTTGGCCAGGCTGGTGTCGCGCCACGCGGGGAACGCCGCCGCGGCCGCGGCGACCACCGCGGCGGCCTCGGAGTCCGAGGCCAGCGGCAGCCGGGCGGTGACCGCGCCGGTCGCGGGGTCGGTGACCTCGGCGACACGCCCCGAGGTCCCCTCGACCGGCTTCCCGCCGGCCCAGTGGGACAGGGTCCGGACATCGACGGCGTCGCGCGTGGGTGTGGCCATGGTTCCCAGTGTCGGCGTTCGTGCCGGGAGACGACACCGACGGATCGTCGTCCCGGCGGCCTGTGGCCGACACTGTGTAGGGTCCGCTCGTGCCGCTGACCGTGTCGGACGTGCTGCAGGTGCCGGCCCTCGCGGTGGGCCGGCCGGTCGTCCGCGCCGGCCGCGCGGGGCTCGGGACCGAGGTCCGGTGGGTGCACGTCAGCGAGCAGCGCCGGCCCGCGGGCACACTGAGCGGCGGCGACCTCGTCCTGTCGATCGGCGCCGCGATCGCCGACCCCGCCACCGACCACGCCGACTACCTCGCCGAGCTGCGCGACGCCGGGGCGGTCGCGCTCGTCGTCGAGCTCGGCCAGCACCTCACGACCCTGCCGAGCACGCTCGTACAGGCCGCCCGCCGGCTCCGGTTCCCGCTGGTCGAACTGCGGGACACCGTGCGCTTCATCGAGGTCACCGAGGTCGTCCACGCCCGCCTGCTGAACGACCAGTACACACGCCTGCAGTTCACCCAGACCGTCACCGAGACGTTCCGCTCGCTGCTGGTCGCCGCCGCCGGCGTCGACGAGGTGGTCGAGCGCGCCGCGCGCCTGCTCGGCGCCCCGGTGGTCCTGGAGGACCTCGCGCACCGGGCGATCGGCTTCGCCGGGGAGCCCGCGCGCAGCCTGCTCCGGGACTGGGGCGCGCGGTCCCGGCAGGCGCACGCGACCGCACCCGGGACCGGCACGGGCTGGCCCGAGGTCCCCGTCGGGCCACCGGGTGAACGGTGGGGGCGCCTGGTGGTCCCCCGCCGCGTCACCGACCCCGGACGGGCCTCGCTGGTCCTCAGGCAGGCCGGTGAGACCGTCACCGTCCTCACCCGGATCGCCGCCGCGACACCGGCCACCGCGCTCGAACCGCAGGGACGGCTCCTCGCGGACCTGCTGGACGGCCGGGCCGGCGACGACGACGAACGCGCCCGCGCGCAGGCCCTCGGGTTCGACCCCACCGGGCCGTTCCTGGTGCTCGTCGCGACGACGGCCGCTCCCGGTGACAGGGTGGTCCGGGACGCGGTCGGCGACCTGCGGCTGTCCGCACTGGTCGGGGTGCTGCGACCGGGCCGGGTCGGCGTCGTGGTCTCCGGCGCGGACGCGGAGACACCTGCCCACCTGCGCGCGCACCTCGACCACGACCGGGTCCCGGTGCTCGCCACGGCGGCCCGGGTCGCGCCGACGTTCGACCGGCTCCCCGGGCTGCTGATCGAGGCCCTGCGGGCGGCCGACGTGGCGCTCGCCTTCCCGCAGCCGGGTGCGTTCGTCTGGCGGCCGCGCGACCTCGGCGCCCGCGGGCTGGCCGCCGACCTCGGCGACGACCGTCGCCTGGCGGGCTACGTGGACGACCAGCTCGGCCCGCTGCTGGGCATGGCCGCGCCGCGGCGCGAGCCGCTGCTGGCCACCCTGCGGGCCTACCTCGACAGCGGCGGGCGGATGACCGGGTTCGCCGAGCGGATCGGCGTCGGGCGCGCCACCGCCTACGGACGGCTCGAGAAGCTCGCGGGCGTGCTGGACCGCGACCTCACCGATCCCTACCAGCGGACCTCGATCCACCTGGCCCTGCTCGCGTACGACGGGGGACGAGCTCAGGACGGCGGCGCGACCAGGCCGACGGCCGCCCGCTCCCCGGCGTCCAGGTCGTCGCCGTAGTAGGCGACGATCCCCTGCTTCACCGCGCCTGCCGCGCCCGGCCCGTCCCGGTCGACGATCGCCGCCAGCACCCGCGACGACCAGTGGTCGGCCAACCGGATCCGCTCGGCACGCTCGTCCGGCGCGCTCAGGATCCGCGCGTCGACCAGGTCGCCCATGACGCCCGCGAGCACCGAACCGGTGATCTCCACGAGCCGGTTCCCGGACGCCCGCCGGATCGTCGCCTGGAAGTCGTCGATCACCTGGCCCGCGCTCACGTCGCGCTCGAGCAGCGCCGGGATGGCCGAGCGGGCCACGTGCATCCGTTCGAGGTCCTCGGCGGTGCGGTTCGCCGCGGCGAGCAGGCACCCGGTCGACTCGAGGCTCAGCCGGAACTGCAGCAGCTCCACCCGGGACATGCCGTCGGTGCGGGCGAGCCGGCCCAGCGACTTGCGGAACACCGCCGGCGAGTACGCGAGCACCTGCGGGCCCCGCGGGTCGCCCGCCTCGGAGGACAGCACCCCGGTCGCCTGGAGCACCCGCATGGCCTCCCGGACGGTGGGGCGGCTGACCCCGAACTGCTCCATCAGCCGTCGCTCGCTGGGCAGCCGATCCCCGGGCTTCAGCTCGCCGCTGTCGATCGCGCTCTCGACCTGCGCGACGATCGCCTCGTACGCGCTGCGCTTGGTGATCTCCGAGAACGGCACGGTCCCCATCCTCCCGCTACCCGAGCGGCCAGGTCGGCCGCGCGGCGCCGGGACGGGCGTGCTCGTACCAGCGGGCGACGCGCAGGACGTCGACGTCGGCGAACCGGCGGCCGGCGAGCTGCACGCCCACCGGACGCCCGTCGGCGGTGAACCCGGCGTTCACGGTCGCCGCCGGCTGGTCGGACACGTTGTAGGGGGCGGTGAAGGCGATGTGGTCCAGCGCGGTCACCGGGTCGTCGGTCGGGCCGTGCTGCTCCGCCGGGAACGCCGCGACCGGTGCCACCGGGGAGAGCACGACGTCGTAGGGCCGGGTGGCCGCCGCCGTGGTGGCCCGCAGCTCCTGCACCCCGGAGTACGCGCCGAACGCCTCGGCACCACCGAGGCCCGCCGCGGCGCCGGCCCACTCACGGATGTAGGGCAGCACCCGCTCGCGCCGGTCCTCCGCCAGCGCGCTCAGGTCCACATGGGACCGCAGGCGCAGGAACAGGTCGAGCCGGGCCAGCAGGTCGGGGGTCACGAACGGCGGCAGCTCCTCGACCGCCGCCCCGGCCCGCTCGAACACGGCCGCGACCGCACGGACGGTTCCGGCGACCTCGGGGTCGGTGCCGATGCCGGACCCGGCGTCGGCGTGCACCGCGACCCGCATCCCGGCCACCTCGTCGTCGCGCAGGGGGGTGGTCGTGACCGACTCCCAGGGGGCGCTCGAGGCGATCCAGGTGTGGTCGCGGTCCAGCGGATCCGGGCGGGTGAGGACGCGCATCGCGAGCGCGACGTCGTCGATGCTGCGGGCGAGCGGGCCGATCGCCCGGCCCAGGTACGGCGGGTCGACCGGGACGGTGCCGTAGGTGGGCTTGAGCGAGGCCAGCCCGGTCCAGCCGGCGGGGAGCCGGATCGAGCCGCCGATGTCGCTGCCCACGTGCAGCGGGCCGAACCGGGCCGCCCCCGCGGCCGACGCCCCGGCGCTGGACCCGCCGACGGTCCAGGCCGGGTTCCACGGGCTGCGGGTGACGCCGTGCAGGCTCGATACCCCGGACGACAGCATCCCGTAGTCGGGCATGACGGTGGTGCCGAGCCGCACGGCGCCGGCGGCCGCGGTGGTCAGCGCGACCGGGCCGTCGACGGTGCGGGGCGGTGCGTCGTGCTGCGCCGCGGTGGCCGCGGTGACCGGCAGCCCGGCGACGGCGATGTTCTCCTTCAGCGTCAGCGGGACCCCGTCGAGCTCGCCGACGGGCGCACCCCCGGCCCACCGGACGGCCGCGGCGACCGCCTGTGCGCGGGCGAGGTCCGGATCGTGGTGGACGAAGGCGTTCAGCGTCGGCTCGTGCCGCGCGATCCGGGCGAGCACCGCCTCCAGCACCTCGACCGGGTCGACGGTGCGCTCCCGGAACCCGGCCAGCAGCTCGGTCGCGCTCAGGTCGGTGAGATCGCTGTGCACCCGCGTGGTCAACGGCTCTCCTCAGGGGTCGTGGACGGTGCGAACCGCAGCCGTGGGGTCGCCGCGACGAGGTCGGCGGTGAACCGGTGCCGGGGGTCGGCGTAGACGGCGCCGGTCGCGCCGGACTCGACGATCCGCCCGGACGCCATCACCAGCACCGAGTCGCACACGTGCCGGACCACCCCGAGGTCGTGCGAGATGAACAGCAGCGTCAGCGCGTACTCGTCGGCCAGCCCGGCGACGAGGTCGAGCACCTGGGCACGTACCGAGACGTCCAGGGCCGAGACCGGCTCGTCGGCGACGAGGATCCGCGGCCGGGTGACCAGGGCCCGGGCGATGGAGATGCGCTGGCGCTGGCCGCCGGAGAACTGGTGCGGGTAGCGGTCGAGTGCGTCGCCGTCGAGCCCGACCGCGGCCAGGACCTCCCGGCTCCGGTCGGCCGCCTCGGCGCGGCTCACCCCGTGCAGCGGCTCGGCGACGATCCGGGACACCTGCATCCGCGGGTCCAGCGAGCCCATCGGGTCCTGGAAGACCACGGCGACGTCGCGCCGCAGCCGGCGCAGGTCCTCCCGGGCCGCTCCGGCGGCCGGGATGTCGACGTCGCCGACCCGGACCGTGCCCGACGTCGGCCGGTCCAGCCCGGCGACCAGGCGCAGCAGTGTGGACTTCCCGGATCCGGACTCGCCGACGATGCCGAGCTTCTGGCCCTCGGCGACGTCGAGCGAGGCGTCCCGCAGGGCGTGCACCGGTTCACCGCGGCGCCCGATCCCCCGCCGCGCGCCCGGGTACTCGCGCCCGAGCCCGCGGGTCCGGATCAGCGGCTCGGTGCCGGTCACCGGGTTGAACACCGCGCACCCGGTGTCACCGTCTCCGGTGCCGCCGTCTCCGGTGCCGCCGTCGAGCGCGAGGTGCGGACGCGGCGCGGCGACGGCCGGCGACGGCCCGGCCGCGGCGCCCTCCGGCCGGGCTCCGTCCAGATCGGACGCGGCCAGCAGTGCCCTCGTGTACTCGTGCTGTGGCCCGGTGAACACCTCCGCGACCGGCCCCTGCTCGACGACGACGCCGCCGCGCATCACCGCCACCCGGTCGGCGACCGCGGAGACCACCGCGAGGTCGTGGCTGATGAACAGCAGCGCGGTGTCGCGGGCCCGGACCAGCTCGGCGACGATCTCGAGCACCTGGGCCTGGACGGTGACGTCGAGCGCGGTCGTGGGCTCGTCGCAGATCAGCAGCGCCGGGTCGTTGGCCAGCGCCGCCGCGATCACGACCCGCTGGCGCTGGCCGCCGGAGAGCTGGTGCGGGAACGCCCGGGCGGCCCGCTCCGGATCGGGCAGCCGCACCTGGTCGAGCAGCTCGACGGCGGCCCGCGCGGCGGCCGCGCGGCTCGGGGCGGTGCCGTGGCAGAGCAGGGTCTCGGCGACCTGCGCCCCGACCCGCATCAGCGGGTTCAGCGCGGTCATCGGTTCCTGGAAGACGATCGAGGCGACCCGGCCGCGGGTGCGGCTCAGGGTCCGTTCGTCGGTGTCGAGGACGTTCCCGGCGAGCCCGGGCAGCCGGACGTCGCCCTCGGCGCGCAGCTCGTCGTCCAGCAGGCCGAGCAGGGCGTACGCGGTGAGCGACTTGCCGCTGCCCGACTCCCCGATCAGCCCGACCCGTTCGCCCGGCGCGATGTCCAGGTCGAGGCCGTCGACGAGCGTCCCGGACGCGGAGCGGATGCGCAGGTCCCGGACCCGGACGGCGGTCCCGGCCGGGTCGTCCACAGTGGCCGCGGTCATCGGCGTGCCTCCGAGCGGGGGTCGAAGCGGTCCCGCAGGCCGTCGCCGAGCAGGTTGAGCCCGAGCACGGTCACCGCGATGGCGAGGCCGGGGAACAGGACCAGCGTCGGATGGTCGTAGAGGTAGCTCTGCCCCTCCTGCAGCATCCGGCCCCAGGACGGCGTCGGCGGGCGGGTGCCGAACCCGAGGTAGGACAGCGCGGCCTCGGCGAGCACCGCGATCGCGAACGCGACCGAGGCCTGCACGATCACCAGTCCGGAGATGTTCGGCAGCACGTGCCGGGTGGCGATCCACCAGGATCCGCGGTTCGCCGAGCGGGCGGCCAGCACGTACTCACGGGCCATGACCTGCAGCGTGCCGCTGCGCGAGACCCGGGCGAACGACGGCGCCGCGCCGATCCCGAGCGCGATGGCCGCGGTCGTCGCGCTCGCGCCCCAGACCGCGCCGAACACGATCGTCAGCAGCAGGGCCGGGAAGGCGAGGACGACGTCGACGGCCCGCATGAGCACGGCGTCGACCCAGCCGCGGCGGATCCCGGCCCAGATCCCGACCGGCACCCCGAGGAGGGTCGCGACCAGCACCGCCGAGACGCCGACCAGCAGCGTGATGCGGGCGCCGGCCATGAGCAGGCTGAGCACGTCACGGCCGTAGAGATCGGTCCCGAGCAGGTGCAGCCCGCCCGGGCCGAGCAGGCGCTCGTCCGGCGAGACCGGGATCGGGTCGTACGGCGTCCACACCAGCGAGATCAGCGCCGTCAGCACGACCAGGGCGAGGACGACCGCGCCGGACACGAGGTTGCCGCCGAGGTGGCGGCGGACCGGGGCGGGCGTGGTCGGAGCGGTCATGCCGATGCCTCCCGGAGACGCGGGTCGATCACCGCGTAGAGCAGGTCGACGACCAGGTTGATCAGCAGGACGGCGCCGACCAGGACCATCACCACGCCCTGGACGGCGGCCATGTCCCGGTTCGCGACCTTCTCCAGCAGCATCGACCCGAGTCCGTTGAGGACGAACACCCGCTCGACGACGACGGCCCCGACCAGCATCACGCCGAGCTGGACGCCGCTGATCGTCAGGACCGGGATCGCCGCGTTGCGCAGGCCGTGCCGGACCAGCGCTCGGGCCGGGGTGAGGCCCTTGGCCCGCGCGGTGCGCAGGAAGTCCTCGCCCATCACGTCGAGCACGGCCGAGCGGACGTAGCGGGAGATGACCGCGCCCTGGACGAGCCCCAGGGCGACCGCCGGCAGGGCGAGGTGCCAGAGCAGGCTCGGCAGTCCCTCGCCGGGACGGGACCAGCCGCCGGCCGGGAACCAGCCCAGCCGGACCGCGAACACGGTGATCAGCAGCAGCCCGGCGAGGAACGCGGGCACCGCGATGCCGAGCTGGCTCACCGCGGACAGCAGCACACCGTCCGCGCGACGGCGGCGGACCGCGGCGAGCACGCCCAGCGGGACCGCGACGGCGAGCGCGAGGACCATCGCGGACAGCACCAGCCAGGTGGTCACCGTCGCGCGGGTGAACAGCTCGGTCGCGATCGGCTCGCCGGTGACCGCCGAGACGCCGAAGTCGCCCTGCAGCAGGCCGCCCACCCAGCTCAGGTACTGCGCGACCAGCGGCCGGTCCAGGCCCATCTCCGCGCGCTGCGCGGCGAGCGCCTCCGGCGTGGCCGTGACGCCCAGCGCCACCTGGGCCGGGTCTCCGGGCACCACCGAGAGCAGCAGGAACACGACCAGCGACGCGACCAGTGCGGTCAGCACGAACGCCCCGAGGCGGCGGGCGAGGGACACGGCCATCAGCGGTTCCTCCGGGTCAGCCGCGCGCGAGGCGGGTCAGGTCGATGGACTCCGACGTCGAGTTCTCCGGCGCACCGGACACCTCGGCCGACACCACGTTGATCCACTGGGTGAGGTAGAGGAAGTCCGCCGCGGCACCCTCGGAGATCATCCGGGCGTAGTCGCGCATCCCGGCGGCGTACTCCCCGGGCGGCCCGGAGCGGGCGGCGGCCAGCACCGCGTCGGCGGCCGGGTCGTCGTAGCCGAAGTAGTAGTCCGGGTCGGAGAACTGCACGATGTCCCGCGGCTCCGAGTGGATGATCACCGCGAGCTGGTAGTCGTGGCCGGTGAGCACCTCGCCCAGCCAGACGGCCGGGAACTCGAGGATGCGCATGTCCACCCGGAACCCGGCCGCCTCCAGGTAGGACTGGACGGTCTGCCCGACCCGGACGTACTGCGGCAGGTTCGGCACCTTGAACGAGATCGCCGGGTGCGGGTCGCCGGCCTCGGCCAGCAGCTCCCGGGCCCGCTCCGGGTCGTAGGGATACGGGTCCGGCCGGTCCTCGTACCAGGGGTCGGTGGGCGGGACCATCGTCGCGAGCGGGATGCCGTAGCCCTCGGCGGCGACCTCGCGGACCCCGTCGGAGTCGACGGCGTGCCGGACGGCCCGGCGGAGGCGCACGTCGTCGAACGGGGCCGCCGCGTTGTTCATCGACAGCACCATCTCGGCGTCGGTGCTGCCGGTGGTGACGGTGAAGTCCGGGCTGTTCTCGAACTGCGGGAGCAGCTGCGGTGCGTCCACCCCGAGCGCGGCGTCGGCACCCCCGGTCATCAGCGCGTTGGTCTGCGCCGTCGGGTCGGTGTAGTAGTCCAGCGTGATCCGCTCCATCGGCGGCGGGCCGCCCCAGTACCCCTCGTGCGCGACCATCCGCATGCTGACGCCGCTGTCGTAGGACTCCACCGTGTACGGCCCGGTGCCCAGCGTGCGGGTCGCGAGGTCGTCGGTGCCGCCGGCGGCGAAGACGGTGCCTGCCGGGCCGGCGAGCGCGGTGAGGAAGGCGTTGTCCGGCTCGTCGAGCTCGACCCGGACCACCTGCGGCGAGACCGCCTCGGTGGCGACGATGCCGGACAGCTGCCCCGCCACGGCGTTGGTCCAGTCCGGCAGGGCGTCGAAGCTGGCGACGACGTCGTCGGCGGTCAGCGGGCGGCCGTCGGCGAACTCGACGCCCTCGCGCAGGGTGAAGGTGTAGCTCGTGCGGGCGTCGTCGACGGTCCACGAGCTCGCCAGCAGCGGGACGACGGCCCCCTCGGAGTCGATCTTCACCAGCGGCTCGTAGACGTTGTAGAGCAGTGCCTGCGGGATCGCGACGCCGGCGTTGCGCGTGTAGTCCAGGCTCGCGGGGGCGCGGCTGAGCGCGACGGTGACCTCGCCGGGTGCCGATCCCGAGGCCGCCGGGCCCGCCGCACACCCGGCGAGCGCCAGCGCGGCGACGGCGAGCGCGAGGAGCCGCGCGGCGGCGATGGACGCCGGCATCGGATCACCTCTCCCTGCTGTCGGAGGTGCTGACTGGTCTTACCAGTGACGTGACATGTCCCGCCAGACCTGGAATCGTCCGAACTGCCGGGTTCCCGGCCCGGAACGACGACGAGGAGGAGAAGACGTGGCGGATCCGGCGGCTCCCGCCCTGCCCGATCACCCCGCCGGCCTGCCCATCGGACCGGGCTGGGTCGACGACACCGACCTCGCGCCGGTCGTGTTCCCGTACGACGGGTCGATCGTCGCCCAGGCCCCGGTGGGCCGGGTCGAGCACGCCGAGGCCGCGCTCGAGGCGGGCCTGGCCGCGGTGCGTCCGGCCGGCCGGCTCACCGCGGCCGCGCGGCGGGCGATCCTTCTCGACGTCGAGCGCGAGCTCGTGCCGTTGCGGGAGCAGATGATCGACCTGCTCGTCGCCGAGACCGGCAAGACCCGGTCGGACTGCGCCGTGGAGTTCGACCGCACCGTGTTCACCTGGTCGGCGACCGCGGAGGAAGTCTCACACGCCCACGGCGAGACCGTGCCGCTGGACCTGCAGCCGGCCGGCCGCGGCATGATCGGGTTCTGGCAGCGCAAGCCGATCGGGCTGGTCATCGGCATCGCCGGGTTCAACGCCCCGCTGCTGCTCGCCAGCCACAAGATCGCGCCGTCGATCGCCGCGGGCTGCCCCGTGGTGTGCAAGCCGGCCCCCGCGACGCCGCTGGCCACCCTCTGGCTCGCCGACATCGTGCGCCGGGCCGCGGTCCGGCACGGCGCCCCCGCCGAGATCCTGCAGATCGTGACCGGCCCGCCGGACGTCGGGTCCCGGCTCACCACCGACCCCCGCATCGGCGCCGTGTCCTTCACCGGCTCGGCCGCGGTCGGGCACGCGATCGCCCGCGACGCCGCACCCCGCAGGACGCTGCTCGAGCTGGGGTCGAACGCCGCGCTCGTGGTGGACGCCGACGCGGATCTGGACCGCGCCGCGGACGCCGTGCTGCGCGGCGGCTTCTACTTCAACGGCCAGGCCTGCATCGCCGTCCAGCGGGTCATCGTGTGTGCCCCGGTGCTCGAGGAGTTCGTCGGGAAGCTCGGCGCGCGGATCGGCGAGCTCACCGTCGGCGATCCCCGCGACCCGGCCACCCGGGTCGCGCCGCTGATCGACCAGGCCTCCACCGACCGGGTCCTGGAGTGGATCACCGAGGCCGAGCGGGCGGGGGCGACGGTCCTGCACGGTGGGCGGGTGGTCGACCGCACCGTCGAACCGACGATCCTGCTCGACGTCCCGGAGTCGGAGAAGGCGTGGTGCGAGGAGATCTTCGCCCCGGTCGTCGCGATCCGGTCGGTGCCGGACCTGCCGACCGCGCTGGAGGCCGTGAACCGGTCGCGCTACGGCCTGCAGGCCAGTGTCTTCACCCGCTCGCTGGCCACCGCCTTCGCCGCGATCGAGGAGCTGGAGGTGGGCGGCGTCGTGATCAACGAGGTGCCCGGGTTCCGGTCCGACGTCATGCCCTACGGCGGGGTGAAGGACTCCGGGACCGGGCGCGAGGGCCCCCGCTTCGCGATCGAGGAACTGACCGTCACCCGCATGGCCGTCATCCGGCCGGAATGAGTAGCAGCATGAACGACTGCACCAGTCTGAACGACTACGGGAACCTGTTCCGGCTCGACGGGAAGCGCGCCGTCGTCATCGGCGCGGGCGGGATCGGCCACGAGGTCGTCCGCGGTCTCGCCGCGCACGGGGCGCACGTGATCTGCGTGGACCGCGACGCCGGGACCGCCGCGGAGGCCGCCGAGGCCGTCGGCGGCGAGGCACTCACCCTCGACGTGACCGACGCGGCGGCCGTGCACGACGCCGCGGCAGCACTCGGCGAGGTCGACGTCCTGGTGCTCACCGCGGCCATGAACGTCCGCAAGCGGATCCTCGACTACACGACCGAGGAGTTCCGGCAGGTCACCCGGCTCAACCTGGAGGCCACCTTCACCGTGCTGCAGGCCTTCGGGCGCGGCATGGTCGAGCGCGGGACGGGGAGCATCGTGGTGTTCTCCTCGATCCGCGGCCTCGTCGTCGAGCCCGGCCAGTCCGTCTACGCCGCGACCAAGGCCGGCGCGATCGGGCTGGTCAAGACCGCGGCGGTCGAGTTCGGCGAGGACGGGGTGCGGGTCAACGCGATCGCCCCCGGGGTGGTCGAGACCCCGCTGACCAGCCAGATCAAGGCGGACGAGCAGTGGTACGCCGCCTACGCGCAGAAGGGGGCGCTCGGCCGCTGGGCCCGGCCGTCCGAGCTCGTCGGGGCGGTGGTGTACCTGGCCTCGGACGCGGCCAGCTTCGTCACCGGATCGACGCTGATGGTCGACGGGGGCTGGACGGCCGTCGACGGGCGGTTCACCCCGCCCACCTGACCCCCGCTCACTTGGCCTCGACCAGGGTCACGCTGTTGCCGTCGGGGTCGGTCAGCTGCGCGAACTTCACCCGCTGCGAGGTCGTCTCGTCGTAGGGGAACTCCAGCCCCCGGTCGGCGAGCCGCTCGGCGACGGCGGCGAGATCGGCGACCTGGAGCGTCACCATGCTGCCGCCGGCCCGCTCGGCGTCGTGGACCAGCTGGAGCGTTCCCGCGGCGCCGAGGGCCCAGTCGGCGAGGATCGGCATGGGCCGCGCGGTCGGTTCCCGGCCGAGGACCATGGTCAGCCAGTCGATGCCGCGGTCCATGTCGCTTGTGGCCAGTCCGGCGAGGACTCCGACGATCTCGTGCTGCGGCTGGGTGGTCATGGCGGTGTGCTCCCCGGGTCGTCGGTCGGTCATGAGGGGTGACCGACCGACCGTCGCGAAGTCATCGGTACGGGACCGACCGGACGGAAGGACAGGAAAGGGTCAGGGACAGAACACGTCCTGATCCGGCAGCTCCCCGCGCACGAGGAAGGCCGTCGTCGCGCCGAGGGCGCACGGGCTGACGCCGAGGCCGGAGTAGACCCCGTGGCCGCTGCCGTTCGCGACCACCAGCCGGGACCGGTCACCGAACTTCTCGTCGATCAGCTCGGCACCGCGCAGCGGGGTGACCGGGTCGTACCGGTTCTGCACGACCAGCACGTTCGCCGGGCCCTCGTCGAGCACCTCGACGGGCGGCTCGGGAGGCTCGTACGGCCAGAACGCGCAGGGCAGGACGTTGGCGCTCGCCGCCCCGAAGATCGGGAACTTCTCGCGGTCCTCGGCCACCGCGCGCTGGTACACCGCCACGTCCCGCGGCCACGCGACGTCGTTGCAGGTCGTGGCGATGAACGCCGAGAACGCGTTGTCGGTCGGCGACGGCCCGCCCGGCGGCGGTACGGGTGGCGCGGCGGCGTCGCCGCTCAGCACCGACTCCCAGGCGGCGGCCGTCCGGCCGTAGGCGGTCTCGCCGTAGAGACCGACGAAGGTGAGCAGCCGGAACGTGCGCCCGTCGATCCCGCCGGAGGGCTGCTCGTCCAGCCGTCCGGCGAGCGTGAAGTACGTGGAGCGCACCTCGTCCGGTGTGGCCCCCAGCCCGTAGGTGTCGTGCCGGTCCGCGGCCCACCGCGCGAAGTCGTCGAAGGTCTCCTCGGCGCCGAGGGCGTAGCGCCGGATCCCGTCCTGATCGAGGTGGGTGTCCCCGATGTTGCTGTCGAGCACGACGCGGTCGGCCCGCTCCGGGAACATCGACGCGTAGGCCGCGCCGAGCGCCGAGCCGTAGGAGAACCCCAGGAAGCTCGCCTTCTCCTCGCCGAGCGCGGCACGGATCCGGTCGATGTCGCGGGCCACGTTCGCCGTCGTCACGTGCCGCAGGTGGCCGTTGTCGTCGTGCTCGCCGCAGCGCTGCGCCACCTCCCGCGCGATCTCGGCCTGCGCGAGGACCGCCGCGTCGTCGGCGGCGTAGGGCGGGATGTTCCCGGTGTAGTCCTGCTCGGTCGTGAAGCCGCAGCTCACCGGGGCCGAGTGCCCGACCCCGCGGGTGTCGAGGCCGATGAGGTCGTAGCCGTCCTGCACACCGGCCGGCAGGCCACGCTCGACGAGGTCGTTCGCGAACGAGAGACCGGAGCCACCCGGACCGCCCGGGTTGAGCACCAGCACGCCGCGCCGCTTCTCCGGCTTCCGGCTCGCCGATCTCGACACCATGATCTGGATCTGCTCGCCGTCCGGCTCGCCGTAGTCCAGCGGGACCGGGATCTGCGCGCACTGCAGGGCGACCAGCGGAGCGACGACGTCGGGTGGGCACGGCCCCCACTCCGGTCCCGCCGCCTGCTCCGGCACCGCCGTTCGCTGCGCCGGCGCCGCCGGTTCCCCGGCCACCGCCGGAGTCGCAATCACTCCTCCGGCCAGTCCCGCCAGCACGGCCAGCGCGCCCATGCGCCGTAGGTTCCGTCGTCCCCGCATCGTTCCCGTTCCCCCTGCCTTCGGATGATCGACTCCGGGTGGACGGTAGGGACGCCGGCCGGCGGGACACATCGGTCGAGCGGCTCCGCTCACCGACCGAAGACGTAGTCCGGCTCCGACTTCGGACGGAGCGGGTGCAGTACGGGAGGATCGTCTTCGTGGCGCGCGCCCCGGCCGACGATCTCGGCATCACGATGGACGAGCTGCGTCTGGTGACGCGGTACGTGCTCGTGAGCGCCGACGAGATCCTGCCCGTCTTCGAGGCGGCGAACCGGGAGGACCCACGCCCCCGCGCTGCCGTCGACGCCGCACGGCTCTTCGTCGACGGTGCGGCACGGTCCCGCCTGCAGCGGGTCACCTCACTCGCCGCACACCGGGCCGCTCGGGAGGTCGACGACGAGCAGGCGAGGTGCGCGGCCCGCGCTGCGGGCGATGCGGCGGCGGCCGCCTACCTCCATCCGCCCGAGCAGGTCCGGACCTGGACGTCGGCGCGCGCGAGGGAGACGCAGGTCGGGCACGTCCTGCGGGCCGCGGCCCACGCCGCCCGGGTGGCCGAGCTACGGGCGGGCGACGATCACGGCGTCGGTGCGCGCCACGTCGAGCAGTCGTTCCGGCGGGCGTCGCCCGGGCTCGTGGACGTCGTCCGGCGGTACCCGCGGATCGCGGCCGGGAGGAACCGGGTGGCTCAGCTGACCAGCGCGCTGGACGAGCTCCTCCGGCAGCCGTAGCCGTCCGTCCGGTCGGCCGGGCGCGCCGCGCTCATCGGTCGGCGCGCTCCGGCCGCGCCCGCACGGCCGACCCGCAGTGCGCTCACCGGCTCACTGCCCGTCCTTCTTCGCGACGAGGGTCAGGACGTCGTAGCGGGCGACCGACTCGCCGTCCTGGCGGGTCACGTCGGCGTCCCACCGGACCTCGCCGTAGCCGGCGGACTCGCGCGGGGTGATCTGCTTGCAGGTCAGCGTCACGGTCAGCTCGTCGTCGAACCGGACCGGGGTCAGGAACCGCAGCCCGTCGACCCCGAAGTTCGCCAGCACCGGGCCGGGATCCGGGTCGACGAACAGCCCCGCCGCGAGCGACACGACCAGGTAGCCGTGCGCCACCCGCTGCCCGAACAGCGGGTTCGCCGCGGCCGCGGCCTCGTCCATGTGTGCGTAGAAGGTGTCCCCGGTGAACTCGGCGAAGTGCTCCACATCGGACCGGGTGACCCGGCGGGGCCCGGCGACGAGCGCGTCGCCGGGGCGGAGCTCCTCGAGGTGCTTGCGGAACGGGTGCACATCGGACTCCCGGCGCTCGGCGCCGGCGACCCAGCGGCCGGTGATCGCCGCCAGCGAATCCGGGTCGGCCTGGATCGCGGTGCGCTGCATGTGGTGCAGCACCCCGCGGATGCCACCCATCTCCTCGCCGCCGCCGGCCCGTCCGGGTCCCCCGTGGACCAGCTGCGGCAGCGGGGAACCGTGCCCGGTCGACTCGCCCCCGTCCCGGGCGTTGAGCACGTGCAGCCGGCCGTGGAACGCCGCGATGCCCAGCACCACCTCGCGCACGAACTCCGGGTCGGCGGACACGATCGACCCGGCCAGCGAGCCCTGGCCCCGCGCCGCGTAGTCGATCAGCTGGGCGGTCGAGTCGTAGGGCAGCACCGTCGCCACCGGTCCGAACGCCTCGACCTCGTGCGGCTCGGCTCGTTCCGGGTCCCCGACCAGCAGCAGCGGGCTCACGAACGCGCCGCGGTCGGCGTCGGCGCCGGCGACCTCGACCCGGTCCGGATCGCCGAACACGATCCGGCCGGCGTCGGCCAGCGCCTTCACGCTGCGCCGGACCTCCTCGCGCTGGTCCAGGCTCGCCAGCGCACCCATCCGGACGCCCTCGGCGTCGGGCGCGCCGACGACCACCGTCGCCAGCCGGGCCGACGCCGCATCGACGACGGCGTCGACGTGCTCGCGGGGCACGAAGGCGCGCCGGATCGCGGTGCACTTCTGCCCGGCCTTGACCGTCATCTCGGTGGTGAGGGTCTTCACGAACAGGTCAAACTCCTCGGTGCCGGGGCCCGCGTCCGGGCCCAGGGCGGCGAGGTTGAGTGAGTCGGCCTCGGCGGTGAAGCGTACCGAGTTGCGGACGATCGCGGGGTGGCCGCGCAGGGTCTGCGCCGTGGCGGCGGACCCGGTGAAGGCCACCAGGTCCTGCCCGGTCAGGTGCTCGAACGCGTCACCCAGCGAGCCGGCGGCGAACTGGAGGGAACCCTCGGGCAGCAGGCCGGACGCGACGATCCGCTCGATCAGCACCGCGGTCAGCGCCGCGGTCGGCGTGGCCGGCTTGACCAGCGTCGGGACCCCGGCCAGGAAGGCCGGCGCGAACTTCTCCAGCGGGCCCCAGACGGGGAAGTTGAACGCGTTGATCTGCACCGCGACACCGCGGAGCGGGGTCAGGACGTGCTGGCCGAGGAATGTGCCGCCCTTGCCGAGCGGCTCGACCGTGCCCTCGACGTAGACGGTGTCGTCGGGCAGCTCCCGCTTGGCCTTCGAGGCGTAGCCGAGCAGCACGCCGATGCCGCCGTCGACGTCGAAGCGCGAGTCGGCCAGGGTCGCACCGGTCCGCTTCGAGGCGGCGTAGAGCTCCTCGCGGTGCTCGCGCAGGTACTGCCCGACGGCCTTGAGCAGCGCGGCGCGCTGGTGGAAGGTGAGCTCGCGCAGCGCCGGGCCGCCGACCCGGCGCGCGTGGTCCAGGGCGGCGGCGACGTCGAGGCCGGTGGTCGAGACCCGGGCGATCTCCTCGCCGGTCACGGCGTCGTAGACCGGACGGCCCTCGTCGGGGGCGGTGTACCAGTCGCCGGAGACGTAGCTGCGCAGCAGTGCGGTGGTCATCGAGCTCGCGCCTCCTCGCACGACGGACGAACGACCATTCGGTCGTTTCGGCAAGCTAGCACCGCCCGCGTCCGGCCGGGAAGGGTCGCCGCTCTTGCGATCAGCGCACCCGGGCGCCATGCTCAGACGAACGAACATTCGGTAGTAGAGGTGGAGCGATGACGGCGACCGACGAACGGCCCCCCGCCGACCTGGAGGCGCAGTTCGACGCGACGATCGCGGCGGACCGGCGGATCGAGCCGCGGGACTGGATGCCCGAGGCCTACCGGAAGACCCTGATCCGCCAGATCGCCCAGCACGCGCACTCCGAGATCATCGGCATGCAGCCGGAGGGCAACTGGCTGCTGCGCGCCCCGTCGCTGCGCCGCAAGGCGATCCTGCTGGCGAAGGTGCAGGACGAGGCCGGTCACGGCATGTACCTCTACGCGGCCGCGGAGACCCTGGGCGTGGACCGCGAGGAGCTGACCGAGAAGCTGATCGACGCGAAGCAGAAGTACTCGTCGATCTTCAACTACCCGACGCTGTCCTGGGCGGACATCGGGGTGATCGGCTGGCTGGTCGACGGCGCCGCGATCGCCAACCAGGTACCGCTGTGCCGCTGCTCCTACGGCCCCTACGCCCGGGCGATGATCCGGATCTGCAAGGAGGAGTCGTTCCACCAGCGGCAGGGCTACGAGTCCCTGCTCGCGCTGGTCAACGGCACCGACGCGCAGCGGGAGATGGTCCAGGAGTCGGTGGACCGGTGGTGGTGGCCGTCGCTGATGATGTTCGGCCCGGCCGACGGGGACTCCCCCAACACCCGGCAGTCGATGGCCTGGGGCATCAAGCGGCACACCAACGACGAGCTGCGCCAGCGGTTCGTGGACATGAGCGTCCCGCAGGCGCGGACCCTGGGTGTCACGCTGCCGGACCCGGCGCTGCGCTGGAACGACGAGCGGCAGGCGCACGACTTCGGTGAACCGGACTGGTCGGAGTTCCAGGCCGTGATCTCCGGGGCCGGGCCGGCGAACCAGCAGCGCCTGGCGCACCGGCGCCGCGCGCACGAGAACGGGGCCTGGGTCCGCGAGGCCGCCCGGGCCTACGCCGACAAGCGGGAGGCGCGGGCGTGACCGAGCAGGAGCTGACCGCCGAGGGCGGCCACGGAGCCGTCCCCACCACCGGCGTCGAGATCGGTGCCGGCGAGAAGCCGTCCCGGCGCGGCTGGCCGCTCTACGAGGTGTTCGTGCGCGGCAAGCGCGGGCTCAACCACGTCCACGTCGGGTCGCTGCACGCCGCCGACGACGAGATGGCCCTGCACAACGCGCGCGACGTCTACACCCGCCGCAACGAGGGCGTCAGCATCTGGGTGGTCCGCGCCGACGCGATCACCGCCTCCAGCCCGGACGAGAAGGACCCGTTCTTCGCCCCGAGCGCGGACAAGGTCTACCGGCACCCCACCTTCTACGCGATCCCGGAGGAGGTGCCGCACCTGTGAGCGGCGGGCACGACGACGAGAGCGTCTACGACGGCCTGACCGGGCACGACGACCCGCGCTGGGCGTTCGGCTCCGGGTTCGCCGAGTCCGAGGCCGACATCGTCGCCCCGGTCCCCGACGGCGCCGAGCCGGCGGACCTGGCCGCGTACTGCCAGATGCTCGGCGACGATGCCCTGGTCCTCAGCCACCGGCTCACCGAGTGGGTCTCGAACGCCCCGGAACTGGAGGAGGAGGTCGCGCTGGCCAACATCGCGCTCGACCTGCTGGGCCAGGCCCGGGTCCTGCTGGCCCGGGCCGGGCACGTGGAGGGAGCCGGCCGGGACGAGGACGACCTGGCCTACCGGCGCGACGCGGCCGGGTTCCGCTGCGTCGGGCTGGTCGAGCCCTCGGACGAACTGGACTTCGCCCGCGCGATCGCCCGGCTGCTGATGTTCTCCACGTGGCGGCTGGCGTTGCTCGCCCGGCTGGAGGGCTCGGCGGATCCGGTGATCGCCGCCGTCGCCGCCAAGGGGGTCAAGGAGGTCACCTATCACCGCGACTACGCGGCCCGCTGGACGCTGCGCCTCGGGGACGGCACCGCCGAGTCGCACGGCCGGATGCAGGACGGCCTGGCGTGGGCCTGGCCGTACCTGGACGAGCTGTTCCGCACCACCGACCAGGAACGCCGGCTGGTCGCGGCGGGGGTCGCGGCCGACCCCGCCGACACCCGCGACGAGGTCGACTCCGTCATCGACCAGGTCCTCGAGCGCGCGACCCTGACCCGCCCGGACGTGCGCCCGGCGGGCACGCTCGGCGGCCGCGGCGGCCGTCAGGGTGTGCACACCGAGAAGCTCGAGGACGCGCTGGCGGTCATGCAGAGCCTCGCCCGCAAGCACCCGGAGGCGACGTGGTGACCGGGGTCGACGCGCGCACCGTGGTCGACGCGAGCACCGTGGTCGACTCCGTGCCCGACCCCGAGATGCCGATGCTGACCCTGGCCGACCTGGGCGTGATCCGGTCGGTCACCGAGACCGCGACCCCGGCCGGGGTCGCGGTCCGGGTCGCGATCACCCCCACCTACTCGGGCTGCCCGGCGATCGAGGAGATGCGCGCCGACATCGCCCGCGGCCTGTCCGACGCCGGTTACGGGCCGGTCGAGGTCACCACGGTGTTCTCGCCGGCATGGAGCACGGACTGGATCAGCGAGGACGGCCGGCGCAAGCTCGCCGAGGCCGGTGTCGCCCCGCCCGGACCGTCGCCCGCCCGTCCGTCCGGCCCGATCCCGCTCACCCTCGACCTGCCGTCGCACACCGTGCGCTGTCCGCAGTGCGGTTCACCGGCGACCGAGGAGTTCTCCCGGTTCGGCCCGACCGCGTGCACCGCCCTGCGCCGGTGCACGTCGTGCCAGGAGCCCTTCCAGCACATGAAGGAGATCTGAGGGTGCGTGAGCATCGCAGCGAGCCCCGGCGAGCGAGGAGCGGAGCGCGCCCGATGATCGACCGGACCAGCAAGGAGATCTGAGGGTGCGGGAACGCCGGGTTCCGTAGGGTCGACGCGGGATCCCGACCGCCGTCGTCCGGGCCGCTGAGCACTCTCACCGAGGAGAACGATCGAACGTGACCGGCAGCAACTCCCCCCGCCCGCTGGACGGGCTGCACGTCGTCGAGTGCGCGAGTTTCGTCGCCGGCCCGACCGGCGGGATGACCCTCGCCCAGCTCGGCGCCTCGGTGATCCGGATCGACCCGGTCGGCGGCGGGCCGGACCACGGGCGCTGGCCCGCGGCCGGGCACGGCACGGGTGACTCCTACTACTGGGCCTCGCTCAACAAGGGCAAGCGCTCGATCACCGTCGACATGCGTTCCGAGGAGGGCCGCGAGCTCGTCGTCGGCCTCGCGACCGCCCCGGGCCCGGACCGCGGGGTGCTGGTCGACAACGTCGTCGGACGGCGCTGGATGTCCAACGACGTGCTCGCCGCCCGCCGGGAGGACCTCGTCCACGTCCGCGTGCAGGGCTATCCCGACGGACGCCCGGCCGTCGACTACACGGTGAACGCCGAGGTCGGGATCCCGCAGATCACCGGCGCCGAGGAGGGCGCCGCCCCGGTCAACCACGTGCTGCCCGCGTGGGACCTGGTCACCGGCCTCACCGTCTCGACCACCGTCCTCGCCGCGCTGCACCAGCGCGCCCGCACCGGCCGGGGTGTGTACTCCGAGATCGCGCTGTCCGACGTCGCGCTCGCCGGCGTCGCCAACCTCGGCTGGCTGTCCGAGGCCGAGGAGCACGGCCACGAGCGCCCCCGGCACGGCAACCACGTCTACGGCAGCTTCGGCGTCGACTTCGCCTGCTCCGACGGGGCCCGGGTGATGGTCGTCGCACTCACCCCCGGCCAGTGGAACGCGCTGCTCACCGTCACCAAGACCGAGGCCGTCTTCGCCGCGCTCGAGCAGGCCCTCGACGCCGACCTCACCGACGAGACCGAGCGCTACCGGCTGCGCGAGACCATCGCCGCCGTCCTGCGACCGTGGTTCGGGGCCCGCGACTCGGCCACCGTGGAGACCGAACTCAACGCCGCCCGGGTGCTGTGGGGCCGCTACCAGGGCATGAGCAGGGTCGCCGGGCAGTACCGGGACGGCGCCCACCCGCTGCTCGCCGACCTGGCCCTGCCGGGCGGGGGCACCGGCATCACCGCCCGCTCCCCGATCCGCTGGGACGGTGCGCACGGTGAGGCCGGTGGGGCTCCCCGGCTGGGACGGGAGACCGACGAGGTCCTCGCCGGCGAGCTCGGGTTGTCGGCGGCCGAGATCGGTGCGTTGCACGACCGGGGCGTCGTCGGCTGAACCTGCCCTCCGGCAGTTCGGGACGGCGGAGCCCGGGTCACCGCATCTCGCGCCGCAGGCTCAGCAGGTACGAGACCGGCGAGTCGCGGACCGCGTCCCGGCGCTCCTGCCGCCGCCGGCGCAGGTAGGGCAGCACGGTCAGCGCGGCGGACACCGGCAGCACGAACAAGCTGCCGACACCGGTGTGGTCGGCTGCGGCCGCGGCCGCAGCGGCGGTGGCCAGCCCCAGGCCCGCCGCCGCGGCGGTGGCGGGTTCGAACTTGAGGCTCAGCATCCCGAGCGCGGTGTCGATCCGGCGTCCGGACAGCGCGGCCCGCAACTCCTCCACCCGGGGGCGGGTCTCGGTCCGGTACAGCTCCCGCAGGTGCACGGTCGCGCCCTGGACCCCGTCGATCCGGGCGATCTCCTCGATCGTCGGCCGCAGCGACGCGACATGGCTGCGGAACGCGGCGAGCTGCGCGTCGTGGTCGGCGCGGAACTCGACGATGCGCTCGACCGGCACCTCGTCCAGTCCGGTCGGCGTCAGCGCGGCCTCGACCGAGATCTGCATGTAGAAGGTCTGGAGCTCGTCGGTACGGGCGGTCACGGCCGGACGGAACGTGTCGACCGTGTCGAGCTGGATGCCGAGGACGTCGAGCATCCGGTTCGCGGACGCGTCGCCGAAGGCCCGGTGTGCCAGCGGATCGTCGGTCGCCGCGTCGAACCGGTTCCGCGCGGCGACGCTGTGGGTGAGCAGGGCGATGTAGATCTCGGCGAGGGCCGGGTGCACGGCGAGCCACTCCGGGTTCTCACGCTCGTTGCAGTACGCGAGTCGCGCGGAGAGCAACTCCTCGCGGAGGCCGGTGTTCATGCGGGCCTCACCGGGCGTCCATATCCAGGTCGCACCCGGCGCCTCGTGCACCCAGGGGGCCCGGACGTGGTTGAACAGCCATTCCCGGTACTCCCACGGCCTCGCATCGGTCGACCAGATCGAGCGGACCCTCGGCGTGGAGCCGAGCAGTTCCCGGAGCCCGTCCGCGGCCGCGTCGAGATCCTCCGGCTCGGGGGTGAGATCGGTCAGGAACGTCGGGAGCTCCCGACGGACCGCCGCCGCGACCGGCCTCTCCGGCTCGGGGTAGCCGGTCGGGCGCATCCGGGCGACGTGGCCGTGTGTCAGCAGCGCCGTCTTCAGCCAGGCATCGGTGAGGAAGTAGGCGTGCGGGTAGTAGAGCGTCACAGGCGGTAACCCGGCCACTGCCGCAGGGTGCACGTCGACGATCGTTCCGCGCAATCGTCAGGATCGGGTATCCGGATCAGGGCGGTTCCGGACAGGACCGCGAACGGCGCCTCTGCACGGAGTGCCTCACCAGTTCTGGTGAGTCCGAACAGCCGCGGCTAACGGCCTTCCGGCGGCGCCGATTCAGTCGGCGACCAGCGTCCGTCTCCAGCCCTGGGAACACCTCATGCAGAGCACCGTCCGGTTTCTGATCAGTGCGGTCGTCACAGCCGTCGCGGTTGCGGGCGGAGGCTCGGCGTACGCCTCGCAGGCAGCGACCGCGCCGACCGTCGATCGACCGGTGACGGTCCCCGCGGCGGCGGGCTCGCCGACGCTGCGGCTGCCTGCCTCGACGTCGGCCGTGGACGCGGTCACGGCCGCCCGAACGGCGGTCGACGACGTACTCGCGGCCCGTGCCACCGCCGCCGGCGAGCAGGCACAGCGCCGGTACGCCACCTCCGGGTCGGCGCAGTACGACTACTACGTCAACGGCCCGGGTGCCATCGAGATCGCTCAGGAGAACGCGCTGCAGGCGTGCCGCGAGCAGACCGGAATGACCACCGCGGAGTGCCTGGCCGACGCGGCCGCGGGAAACGCGAGCTGATCCCCTCTCCTACCGGGGGGCCTCCACGGACGTCCGCGGCTCCGGCGCCGTCTCGATCACCGCGACCGTCGCCACCATCAGCACCGCGGCGACGACCGGGGTGAACGGCGCGAACGCCGACAGCCCGAGCAGCACGCCGAGGGTCGCGACGACGACGTTGCGACCGGCGGCCAGCGCCGGACGGAGCGACAGCGCCCAGACGCCCAGCACGAAGACCGCGACCGGCACCGTGAGCGTCGCCCCGGCCGCGGCGGCCGGCAGCCCGGTCGCGGAGGTGTCGACGTCGACGGCCACCGCGATCCCCGCCGAGAACGCGCCGGCCGCGGCGAACACCAGGTAGTGGCCGTAGCCGAACACCCACGCTCGTCGCGTGTCCCGCAGGTGCTCGTGCCGCTCGCGGGCGAAGTAGATCCACCACATCCCCGCCGCCAGGACCAGGCCGCACCCGGAGACCAGCAGCAGGGGCGCGAGGTGTTCCGCGGTCGACAGCGCGTCGACGACGGCGGTGGTCGACGCGAGGACCGACTCGCCGAGCAGGATCAGGGTGAACAGGCTGTAGCGCTCGGCGATGTGCTGCGGGTGCGACGGCGTGGGCCGCGCCCGCTCGGCCAGCATCGGCACCGCGAGTTCGCCGAGGGCGAGGACCACGAACCCGGCCGTCCCCGGGAACCACACGGCCCAGACGACCCACAGCACCTGCAGCACGACGATCCCGCCGGCGTAGCGCAGCGCGGTCGTGCGCAGGTCCGGGTGCGAGCCGGCAGCGCGCAGCCACTGCGCCACCAGCGCCAGCCGCATGATCACGTACCCGGTGACGACGACGCCGTAGCCGGTCCCGGTCATCGCCGCCGGGGTGCCGGCGGCCAGGACCAGCGCCCCGGCCATCTGCACCAGGGTGGTGACCCGGTAGAGCCAGTCGTCGACGTCGAACGCGGAGGCGAACCAGGTGAAGTTCATCCAGGCCCACCAGATCCCGAAGAACACCAGCAGGTAGGAGCCGACGCCGGCGCCGATCTCCCCGCCGGTCTCGGTGTGGTGCAGGCTCGCCGACGACAGCGACACCGCCACCACGAACACCAGGTCGAAGAACAGCTCCAGCGGGCTCGCGACGCGGTGCCGTTCGGCCGGGTCGCGCGGGCTCATCGGGCGCAGACCGAGGTTCACGCCACCATGGTTGCGCCTCGCACTACTCTTCGGCCCGGTCGGGACGGGAGAAGGGGACGACGATGACCACACAGGACATCCGGCCGCGGCTGCTGCGGCGGCCGGGCGACTCCGAGGTCGCCCCGATCGAGCTGTTCTTCGACCTGGTCTACGTCTTCGCGATCATCCAGGTCTCGCACACCCTGCTGTACCACCTGACCCCGCTCGGTGCGCTGGAGACGACAGTGCTGTTCGGCGCCGTGTGGTGGCTGTGGAACTACTCGGCCTGGGCGATGAACTACCTGGACCCGGCACGGCCGTCGGTACGGCTGCTGAACGCCGCGCTGATGCTGGCGGCGCTGGGGATGGCGCTGACCCTGCCCAGCGCGTTCGGCGACGGCGGGCTGCTGTTCGCGCTGTGCTTCGCGGCGGCCCAGATCGGCCGCCCGCTGTTCATGGTGATCGCGCTGCGCGGGCACGTCGTGGCGCGCAACTACCGCAACCTGCTGGTGTGGAGCGCGGGCGCATCGGCACTGTTCGTCGCCGGAGCGTTCCTCCCGCCGGTGGCGCGGCTGGTGGTCTGGGCGGTCGCCATCGCCGTCGACGTCGCGGGCCCGCGTCTGGAGTTCCGGGTCCCCGGTCTGGGACGTACCCCGATGGGAACGTGGCCGGTCGACGTCGAGCACCTGGCCGAGCGCAACCGGCTGGTGTTCCTCATCGCGCTCGGCGAGTCGATCCTGATCATGGGTTTCACGCTGACCGACCTGGAGGTCGTGACCCCGTACGCGGTTCTGATCACCCTGCTCGGCTTCACCGGCCTGGTCGCGCTGTGGTGGTCCTACTTCGCGCTGGCCGGGCACGGCTCCCGGGCGAGCGATGGCGACGGCTCGACCCGCGCCGCCCGTGCGGCGTTCGCCTACGCGCACGGCCTGATGATCGCCGGCGCCGTCGTGTTCGCGGTCGCGATCGAGCTGCACCTCACGGACCCGGTGAACTCCACGGCGCTGGTGCTGGCCTCGGTCGCCGGCCCGCTGCTCTACCTCGCGGGCAACGCGCTGTACCTGCGGGGACGCACCGGTGCCGCCGGGGCGTCCCGGTACGTGGCCACGGCGGTGCTCGTCGTGGCCGCGGCGGCGGCGCTGCTCGCCGGGCCTGCGCTGCCGGCGATCGTGATCGGGCTGGTGGTGCTGGCGGTGGTCGTCGGGCTGGCGGTGACCACCGAGCTGACGGAGCGGGACACCGGGCGGCCGCGCGCGCCGTCGAGGTAGCCGGTCAGGCGGGGTGGGCGGCCTCCGGTCCGACGAGCATGACGGGGGCGTCCGCGTGCTGGATCAGCGCCAGGCCGGTCGACCCGAGCAGCAGCCCCGCGAACCCGCCGCGCCCGCGGGTGGCGACGACGACGAGCCTGGCCGTGCCGCTCTGCTCGACCAGCGCCTTGCGCGGGTCGGCCCGCTCCAGGACGCGTTCCACCTCGACGTCGGGATAGCGCTCCCGCCAGCCGGCCAGCCGCTCGGCGAGCGCGCGCTCCTCGGCCTCGCGCATCGTCTCCCACGGGCTGGCGAACATCGTGCCGAGGTGCGCGCGGCTGGTGTCGGCGTCGGTCCACACGTGCAGGGCGCGCAGCGGGTCCCCGTGGTGCGAGGCCGCGTCGAACGCGTGCGCCAGCGCGATGTCCGAGAGCGGGCCGCCGTCCACACCCACGAGGACCGGCCGGGACTCGTCGGAGACCGAGCCCCGGACGACGACGACCGGGCACTCGGCGTGCGACGCGACGGCCAGGGTCACCGAGCCCAGCGCCGTCCCGAGGGCTCCGCGGCCGGTCCAGCCGAGCACGACCATCAGGGCGTCGCGGGACGCGGCGCGCAGCGCGACGGCGGGGTCGGCACGGTCCCAGCGGCAGTCCGCCTCGACCGCGACGCTGCTGTCGATCTCGGCGGCGTCCGCCCTGGCCTGGTCGAGGACGGCCGTCGACTCGGCGGCCAGCTTCTTCTCGACATCGTCGATCCACATCTCGGTTCCCGCGCTCCGGCGCAGGTGCATGGTGTCGAAGGCGTGCACGAGGACCAGCGGAGCGCCGCGCCGCGAGGCCTCCCGGGCCGCCCATCGGACGGCCTGTCGTGCGGTCTCCGATCCGTCGACTCCGACGGTGATGGCGCGTGCGTTCATCGTGTTCCGTTCCGATCGGGGCGGGACGCGCCGCCGGTGGCGAGGCGCATCAGGTCGGTGTCGAGGTCGAACTGCACGGCCGAGGTCCTCCCGGGAGCTCTCAGACGCGTTCGCGGACGGCCGCGATCGCTTCCGGGGTCACCGGGTCCAGCACGTCGTCGACGTCGTGGTGCGTCTTCACCCACCTGGCGACGAACGGGCACATCGGCACGATCCGGCGCCCCGCGGCCCTGGCGTCGGCGAGGGCCCGGGAGACCAGGACGCCGCCGAGCCCGCGTCCGCCGAACTCGTCGCGGATCTCGGTGTGGTAGAAGATCCGCTGGTCGTCCCGGTCGACGTAGGCCGCGAGCCCGGCGAGCTCACCGTCCACCCGCACCTCGTAACGGCTCGCCCCGGCCGCCTGTGAGACCTCGGGCGCGCCCGCTGTGTCGTCCATGTCCGATTCCTTCGTCGTCGGTGTCGGCACCCGTGGCGCGCGTGGCGTCGACGCTACGAAGGTCCGGGTCCGAGCGAATCGGGTACGCAATGGGTCATCGCGCCGGCGCACGCCGACGACCGGGTGCGGGCGTGCCCGGACCGGATGCGCGGGAAACCCCGTGCGGCCGACGACGTCGGACCGTCGTCCGCCGTCCCGGCCACGACGGGCCGACCGATTGCCCGACCGATTCGGCCGCGGCCCCGGCACTCGACACTCGCAGCGGAGCGGACTCGCGCGCGCCGAGGAGATCGGCGCCGCGGGGCGCTGCAGGACCGAAGACCCGGAAGGACCCCATGACCGCATCCGTGACCGAGAAGCCCGACTTCACCGGTCTGCGCGCGATGTACATCAACTGCACCCTCAACCGCTCCCCAGGCCGCAGCCACACCCAGGGCGTGATCGACCGCAGCGTGGCGATCATGGAGAAGAACGGGGTCTCCGTCGACCAGATCCGCGCGGTCGACCACGACATCGCCACCGGCGTCCGCCCGGACATGACCGAACACGGGGTCGCCACCGACGAGTGGCCCGCGCTGCTCCCCCGGGTGCTGGCCGCCGACATCCTGGTCATCGGCGGACCGATCTGGCTCGGCGACAACAGCTCGGTGACCAAGCGTGTGATCGAGCGGCTGTACGGCTACTCCGGTGTGCTCAACGAGCACGGCCAGTACGCCTACTACGGACGCGTCGCCGGCTGCCTGCTCACCGGCAACGAGGACGGTCTCAAGCACTGCTCGATGAACATCCTCTACAGCCTGCAACACATCGGGTTCAGCGTCCCGCCCCAGGCCGACGCGGGGTGGCTCGGTGAGGTCGGCCCCGGCCCGTCCTACCTCGACGAGGGTTCCGGCGGTCCGGAGAACGACTTCACCAACCGCAACCTCGCGTTCATGACCTACAACCTGCTGCACCTCGCGTCGATGATCCGGCGCTCCGGCGGGTTCCCGGCCTACGGCAACCAGCGCACGGCCTGGGACGCCGGGTGCGATCCCGACCACGCCAATCCCGAGTACCGCTGAGGAGGGGGAGCTGATGAGCAGCCCCACGACGACGAGCTGGCCGAGCCTGCGGGTCTCGGACTGGACCGCCACCCGCGACACCCTGCACATGTGGACCCAGATCGTGGGCAAGATCCGCATGGCGCACGCCCCACTGGTCAACCACTGGTGGCAGGTCACCCTCTACGTCAGCCCGCGCGGGCTGACGACCTCGACCATCCCGCACCGCACCGGGGCGTTCGAGATCGAGTTCGACTTCATCGGCCACCAGCTCGAGGTCCGCAGCAGCGACGGGGGCACGCGGAGCCTGCCGCTGCGGCCGATGCCGGTCGCCGAGTTCTACGCCGGGCTGCTCGACCTGCTCGGGCAGCTCGGGATCGAGGCACCGATCCGGCCGTCGCCCAACGAGGTCGACCCGGCGATCCCGTTCGCCGAGGACCACGTGCACTCCTCCTACGACGGCGAGGCCGCCACCCTGTTCTGGCGCCAGCTGCTGCAGGCGAACCGGGTGATGGGTGAGTTCCGGTCGCACTTCGTCGGCAAGGTCTCTCCCGTGCACTTCTTCTGGGGCGCGATGGACCTGGCCTGCACCCGGTTCTCCGGCCGGCCCGCTCCCCCGCACCCGGGCGGGGCGCCCAACTGCGGGGACTGGGTCATGGTCGAGGGCTACTCCCGCGAGCTGTCGAGCTGCGGGTTCTGGCCGGGCGGTGGCGAGGAGGGCGCCTTCTACGCCTACGCCTACCCCGGCCCCGACGGGTTCGCCGACGCACCGATCGGGCCCGACGGCGCGTTCTGGAGCGCCGAGTTCGGACAGTTCCTGCTGCCCTACGAGGTCGCCCGCGCCGCGCCCGACCCGGACCGCGCCGTCGCCCAGTTCCTGCAGACCACCTACGAGGCGGCCGCGAACCTCGCCGACTGGGACCGGGCCGCCCTCGAGGACGACCCCTCCCGGTGGGCGGGAACCGAGACGCCGCGCGTCTCCTGACCTGATCCCCCCTCGGACGACGCCGCGCGGAGCCCGCGTGGCGTCGTCCGTTCACGTCCATCCCCCGAGCACGAGAAACGCCCCCAGGAGAGCACCCATGAGCGCCGTCAAGCTCGCGATCGTCTACTACTCCGCCACCGGCACCCTCGACGCCATGGCCCGGCACGCCGCCGAGGCCGGCGAGAAGGCCGGCGCCGAGGTGCGGGTACGGCGCGTCACCCGCCAGGCGTCGCAGGGCGACCGCCGGGCCACCGACTCCCAGGCCGCGCAGGCCGAGGCCGAGACGGCACCCGCCACCCCCGACGACATCGTGTGGGCCGACGCGGTCGTGTTCGGCTCCCCGACCCGCTACGGCAACATCGCCGGGCAGCTGAAGACCTTCATCGACTCGCTCGGACCGCAGTGGGGCCAGGGCCTGCTGGCCGACAAGGTCTACGCCGGTTTCACCGCCAGCCAGACCCTGCACGGCGGCCAGGAGTCCACCCTGCTCGCGCTGTACAACACGATCCACCACTTCGGCGGGATCGTCGTGGCGCCCGGCTACACCGACCCGACGAAGTTCGTCGACGGCAACCCCTACGGCGCCTCGCACGTGACCGGCCCGGACAACGACGCCGAGCTCGGAGAGGCCGACATCGCCGCCCTGCACCACCTGGCCACCCGCGTGGTGACCGTCGCGGAGCGGCTGGCGGGCTGAGCAGCGCTCCTCCCCCGCGCCGGCGGCGACGGCTACGGGCTGCTCTCGGTCCGGAGCGAGCTCAGCTCCCTGAGCTGCCGGCGGGAGGTGATGTCCAGCTTGCGGAAGACGTTGCGGAGATGGGTCTCGATCGTGCGAGGGCTGAGGAACAGCTGCGCGCCGATCTCCCGGGAGGTGCCCCCGCCGGCCGCCAACCGGGCGATGTGCAGTTCCTGTGCGGTGAGCGCGTCGGTCGGCCGGGTGTTGCGCGCGCGTGGGGTCTCGCCGGTGGCCCGGAGCTCACGGGCCGCGCGCGCGGCGAACGCCTCGGCGCCCGCCTCCGACAGGAGCTCGTGGGCGGTGCGGAGCTGGTCGCGAGCCTCCCGGCGGCGGCCCTCGCGGCGCAGCCACTCGCCGTAGACGAGGTGCGTCCGGGCGAGGTAGACGACCATCCGGCAGCGTCCGAGCCGCTCGATCGCCTCGCGGTAGTGGTCCTCGGCGCCCGGGCCGGTGCCGGCCAGCGCGCGCGAGCGCGCCGCCAGCCCGAGCGCCCACTCGGTCCCGACGGCGCGGGCCCGCGCGCTGAGCCGGTCCAGCGCGACGGCCGCGCGCTCCGGCCGACCGGCGCGCGACGCCGCCTCGACGAGTTCGGGCAGCGCCAGGTTGATGTGCGGCGGCTCCAGGGACTCGCACGCCCGCTCCTCGGCCTCCAGCGCGGCCGCGTAGTTGCCCAGTCCGTTGTGGAGCACCCCCAGAGCGTGCTGCGCCAGTGAGACCTCGGCACCGTTCCCGCGGGCGGTCGCCTCCCGGACGGCAGCGGCGTGGATCTCGACGGCCTCGGACCGGTGCCCGCGCCAGGCCGCCAGCACGAGCCGGCCGAAGCGCAGTGACACACCCCCGGTCACCTGCGTGATCGCGGCCTCCTCGGCGATCAGCTCGGCGGCCCGCCCCTGCTCGCCGGCGAGTACCGACGCGGACGACAGGAACAGCAGCGCCGCGGGGAGCGCGGCCAGCGCGCCGGCGTCGCGGGCGAGCCGGACGTTCCGCCGGGCCAGCACGACGAGCAGCTCGTCGTCGACGAGTGCCAGGGCGGTCCGGCTGGCCAGCCACAACCAGCGGCGGGTGTCGTCGTCGGCGGCGGCAGCCCGGGCGGGCGGATCGTCGGCGCAGAAGGCCTCCAGCGCACGGCGGAGTTCGGGGACGCCGGCCGCGTATCCCTGCGTGTAGAGGGTCACCAGCCCGTCGAGCAGCAGGTCGGCCGGCCCCGGCGGTCCGGGTGGTGCGGGGGCGGCCCGGGCGGCCTCGGCCACCTCCGACACACCGCGGCCGGGGCCGAGGCCGCCCGCGATGATGGCCGTGTCGAGCGCGTGCAGGTAGGTGTCGCGCGACAGCGCGGCGTCGAGCGGGGCGAGCGTCCTGGCCGCGTCCAGCAGCATCCCCGGCACCTCGCTGCCGCGTGTCAGGTGGAACGCGATCCGGGCGCGCAGCAGCTCCAGACGAGCGCCCGCCAGGGCGTCCAGCGGCCCGGCCGCGGCGACCGTCAGCAACTCCGAGGCCGTCTCGGACGCACCGGCCTCGTGCGTGGCGTGCGCGGCCCCCAGCGCCCGGCTCGCGCGGAGCGCGGGGTCCGGGGTCAGCTCCGCCGCGTGCCGCAGGAACGCGGCTGCAGCGGCCGACCCGCCGCGGGCGTGCGCCCGGCCGGCCGAGCGCTCCAGCTCCGCGGCGACGTCCTCGTCGGTGCCCGACACCGCCTGCGCACGGTGCCAGGCGCGCCGGTCGGGGTCGGTCCGCGGGTCGGTGGCGGCGGCCAGCGCGCCGTGCGCAGCGCGACGGCCCGGTGGCGCGGCCGCCCGGTAGACCGCCGACCGCACCAGCGGGTGCCGGAACCGCACGCGGGTATCGATCTCCAGCAGGCCGGCGGTCTCCGCGGGCGCGGCCGCGTCGCGCGCGATCCCCAGCTGGGCGGCCGCGCGCCACAGCAGGTCCACGTCGCCGGTCGGCTCGGCCGCCGCGACCAGCAGCAGCGTCCGGGTCTCGGCGGGCAGGTCGTCCGAGCGGCGCCGGAAGCCGTCCTCGACGCGGCGCGGGACGCTGGGCACGTCGGGAAGTTCGAACCCACCGGCCAGCTGTGCCGGCTGCGTACCGCGGGGCAGCTCGAGGAGCGCCAGCGGGTTGCCGCGCGCCTCGGCGACGATCCGGTCCCGCACCCCGTCGTCCAGCGGCGCGCGGACCGCGGCGGCCAGCAGCGCGCGGGCCTCGGCCTCGCCGAGGCCGTGCACCCGCAGTTCGGGCAGGCCTGCGAACGCGCGGACGTCCCGGTCGGTGGGGTCGCGCAGCGCGAACACCAGCAGGATCCGCTCGGCCACCACCCGTCGTGCCACGAACGCGAGCACCTGCGCGGACGCCTCGTCCAGCCACTGTGCGTCCTCGACGAGACACAGCAGCGGCGCTTTCTCGGCGACCTCGGCCAGCAGGTTGAGGGTGGCCAGACCGACCAGGAACCGGTCCGGCGCGGCACCGCCGTGCAACCCGAACGCCACCCCCAGAGCGGTCCGCTGCGGGTCGGGCAGCGCGTCCGCGCGGTCCAGGAGTGGTGCGCACAGCTGGTGCAGGCCGGCGAACGCGAACTGGGTCTCGGACTCCACCCCGACCGAGCTCTCCACCCGGAACGCCGACGCGGCCGCGTTGTCACGGGCGTGCTCGATCAGCGCCGTCTTGCCGATACCGGCTTCCCCGCGCACGACGAGGACCCCGCTGCGCCCGGACTGTGCCTGCGCGAGCAGGTGCTCGACCGCCTTGCGCTCCGCGCGCCGGCCCACGAGGTCCGTCAGCGTCGTTCCCGTCTCAGTCCGTCTGGTCCCTTGGGGTCCCTCCACACCAGACTAGGTAATCGTCACCGGGACGGACAGCTACCCGCTCCTCTCCGGTGTGCCGCCTCGCGCGCCCGGGCTCAGGCGGCCGTGGGGCGCTCGGTGCGGACCGGGCCGGTCGCGCCCGGCGTCGCGGTCGGCCGGGGTCCCACGGACCGCCGACGGCGCTCGGCGAACAGTGTGCGCAGCACCCGGGCACCGTCGGCGAACGTCCGCAGGTTGGTGTCGCCGAACACCCGGCGGCGCTCGACCGACGGCACCTCGGTGACCGCCAGGCCGGCCACCGCGATCCGGGTGTTCAGCACCGTCTCGATCTCGAACCCGT
Organism: Pseudonocardia nematodicida; assembly: GCF_040105385.1. Taxonomy (NCBI): domain Bacteria; kingdom Bacillati; phylum Actinomycetota; class Actinomycetes; order Pseudonocardiales; family Pseudonocardiaceae; genus Pseudonocardia; species Pseudonocardia nematodicida. The sequence continues at coordinate 26,175 of NZ_JBEDNQ010000009.1, read as the reverse complement.
CGCCCCACAGCATGCCGCCGGCCGGCGCGGGCGCGTCCGTGGCCGGGAGGTCCAGCGCCGGCAGCAGGTCCGCCCAGAAGGCGTTGTAGCCGTAGCAGAGGTCGGTGTAGGACGTGCCGAACAGCGCGTTCGCGACGGTGTTGAGACCGAAGTTGCCGGCCCGGCGCAGCGGGGTGATGTCGTCGCTGCCGCCACCGGCGGTGAACCGGCTGCCCTTGGCGACGTCGGCGCCGGCGGTGAGTGCGGCGACGAAGGCGGGGATCTCCGCGGGGTCGGCGGAGCCGTCGGCGTCGAACATGACCACGATGTCCCCGGTCACCGCGGCGAAGCCGCAGGCCAGGGCGTTGCCCTTGCCCTTCCGGGTCTGGGTCAGGGTCCGCACCGAGGGCAGCACGCGCCGCGCCGTCTCGAGCGAGCCGTCCGTCGAGTGCCCGTCGACGACGATGATCTCGTGCAGCGCGGGCCGCAGCTCGGCGAGCGCCGGGAGGACGATCTCGAGGTTCCTCGCCTCGTTGCGCACGGGGACGACGACGCTCACGGCCGGGTGGGGACCGGCCCGCGTCGCGCTGCGTGCGTGGTGCTGCCTGGGGTACATGGTCGCTCCGTTCTCGTCGTGCCGAACCTCGATGCTCAGTACGACGCATGACGCAGCGGCACACTCAAGACGTCGTGACCCGGACCACTCGGGCGACGCCGGGGTGGGCGCCGGCTCAGCCGGGCGGGTCGTCGTCGAGGCCGCGGAGGAAGCGGTCCTCCCGCTCGCCGTCCCGGCGGCCGACACCCTCCTCCCGGTCGGCGCCCATGATCTCCTGGAGGAACCGGGCCCTGCGGCGCTTCAGCTCGTCGGCCACGGCCTCGTCCACCGCGGCGGCGAGCTCGTCGTCGCGCCGCCCTTCGTCGTCGCCGTCAGCCATGCCGTCCTCCTCGGGACCGGGTTCCAGGGGCGCGGTCGATGACGACGTTCAGCGCGGCCGCCAACGGCGCGATGTCGCGCCGGGTCGTCGCCGGCAGCAGTCCGCCCTGACCGGCGGCGACGAACGACAGGCCGAAGACATCGGCGGATCGACCCGCGGATCGATGCAGGTGGCGATGTAGGCCTGCCTGTTCGCCGACGGAGGGGATCTGCGGGACGTGATCCTTGGCGTCGGTGTCGGCGAAGCGGCGATTGTTCGCGATCTGCTCGTCGGGATGCGTCATGAGGGCCACGGTCCTCCCCGCACGCGGTCGCCGAGACCGCCGATGTGGCCACGTGGCGTCGGGCCACGTGGCCACATCGCGGTCATTCCGCTCATCGCGGACCGTGTCGGGCACCTCCGCACCCGGGATCGACCGTGGTCACCGCAGGGACTCCGCGGCCACCGGGGCGGTGGGCTGCGGAGTGCGGGCCGGGCCGCGACGGGTCCGGATCCACACCACCACCGTCGTGATCACGATGACCGCGATCGGGACGAGCTCGGCCGCCGTCCCGGCGCCCGCCGAGCGGTCCAACACGACGTTCCCGACGTCGGCGCGCAGCGCGGCGGCGAGGACGAAGGCCAGGGTGTTGTACCCCGCGTGCAGGACGACCGCGATCTCGACCCCGCCGGTCCGCCAGGTGATCAGCGCCGTCCCGATCGCGAACACGAGGTACCAGAGGTTCTGCCAGCCGTCGCTCGAGAAATGGATCGCGGCGAAGACGACGCTGGAGACCAGTACCCCGATCACGAGTCCGACGCGCGGGTCGCGGGCCCATCCGCCCGCGACCCGGAAGACCAGCCCGCGCAGGCCGTACTCCTCGCCGGCCGCCTGCAGCGGAGTGAGCAGCAGCGTCACCACCATGATCCAGAGCACGTCGGCGTGCGTCCAGACGGCCGTCGGCAGCGGGGTCAGGTGCTCGACGACGAGCGCGGCGACCCAGACCGGGACGATCAGGAGCAGGGCCCGCCCGAAGAGGTCGAACCGGAACCGGGACAGCACCGAGTGCAGTGAGGCGCCGGGGACGCCGTAGAGCCGGCGCTGGATGAACATGCTCCACGGGAGGAGCAGGGCGACCGCGACCATCCCCGCGGCGTGGACCAGCGGCGTGTACGACAGCCGGTCCTCGGTCCCGATCGCGGCGTCGAGCGCGGCCGCGCCCACCAGGAGCACCGCGTAGAACGCGGCCAGACCTCCGAGCAGGAGCACGATCGCGAGGATGCCGCGGCCGATGCGGCGTTCCTCACCCGCGAGCACCCGGTGGTACTCGACGCCGGGCGGCACGGTCGCCGCTCCCCGGCGTCGCTTCATGTCAGTGATCATGGGAGCCCCTCCTCGACCAACACGCTGTACTAGTAGATCGAGTGCGACGGTAGCACACTGTACTAGTACAGCGTACTAGCAACTGTCAGCGCAGCTCGGCGCCCCAGTACGGCGTGTTAGCGTTCGACGATGGACGAGGCGGAGCGGCAGAAGCTCAGCAGCCGGGACAAGGCCCTGCTGGCCGCTCTGGAGATGTTCGAGGAGAACCCGGCGGCCGCCCTGAGCGTGCGTGCGGTCGCGGCGCGGGCGGGGATCAGCACCGGGTCGTTGCGGCACCACTTCCCGACCCAGCGCGAACTGCAGGACGAGGTTCTGACGCGGATCTACGATCGCGCGGTCCCCGGCGACCGAATCGCCGACACGTCGGTACCGGCCCGCGACCGCCTGGCCGGCTCCCTCGGACAGGTGCTCACCGAGATCGGGGTCGGAGCCCGGGCACGAGAGGCCACCCGCCGCGCCGTCGAGGAGTTCGTCGTCCCCGAACCGACGGAACAGATCTCGGCCACCTACTCCGCGATCGAGCAGCAGGTGCGCAGCCGGGTGGAGTACTGGTTGACCGTGCTGACCAACGAGGGCGCCCTGCCCGAGGGGGACAACACCCGTCGCGCGAGGTTCCTGCTCACCGTCCTCAACGGACTCGGACTCGAGCGGGCGCTGCCGGCCGGCGAGTCGGTCCTGGCCTCCGAGACCGACACGCTCTACATGGCCGTCGACTGTGTCCTGAACCCCGGGAGGACCTGACCGATGCCCACGACTCCCCCGCGCGCGACGATGCGGATCGGCGAGCTGGCCCGGCGGACCGGGGTCAGCGCCCGGTCACTGCGGTACTACGAGCAGCAGGGCCTGCTGCACAGCACCCGGTCCGACGGCGGGCAGCGCCACTACACCGAGAGCGGGGTCGCGCGGGTCGCGATCATCCGGCAGCTGTTCGACGCCGGGCTGACCAGCTCGGTGATCGCACGGCTGCTGCCCTGTGTGGACAGCGACGACGTCGGCGTCGCCGAGGACGCCTTCCGCACCATGGTGCACGAGCGCGACCGGCTGACCGCCGATCTCGCCCGGATCGCGGAGGCCCGGGACGCCCTCGACGCCGTGATCGAGGCGAACACCCGGCACCGGCTCGGCGCGGGTTCCTGAGGTCAGGGCACGAGATCAGAGCCGCATGTCGATGACGAGCTTGCCCGACGCGTGGCGGGACTCGACGAGCGCCAGCGCCTCCGCCGCCCGCGCGAGCGGGTAGGTCGCGGTGATGTCCGGGTCGAGCCGCCCGTCGACCATGAACGCGGCGACGCGTTCGAGGTTGCTCCGGTCGAGGCGGCGACGGACGAACTCCCCACCGAGCTCGGTCACCGACCGGTCCCCGACGGACACGAGCATGTCCGGCTTAGCGGCCAGCGGGGCGACGCGGCGCAGGGACTCGCCCCCGACCGTGTCGACCACGCCGTCGAACCCGTCCGGGGCGTGCACCCGGAGCCGCTCGACGACGTCCCCGGCGGCGTAGTCGACGAAGCTCGCCCCGCTGGCCGTCGCACGGTCCCGCTTGGCCGCACTGTCGGTGCCGGCCACCATCAAGCCACGGTCCCGCGCGCTCCTGGACCGTCTCGTCGACGCGGGAGCACACGCCGAATCCCGGCTGCGGCTGTCCGAGCTCGGCACGGTGGGTCCGAGACTTCCACAACGTCTCGCCGTCTGCGGCCCGGGGGCTTCGGCGAACCCGGCCACGGCCTCTTGCACGTCAGTTGCACAGAACGACGGCGGCGCCCACTCCCAAGACCGGGAGTAGGCGCCGTTTCCGCTGGTAGAACCACCTGAGCGGGCGACGGGAATCGAACCCGCGTAGCCAGTTTGGAAGACTGGGGCTCTACCATTGAGCTACGCCCGCATGCCCGGCCGTCACCGGCCGTGCCCCGCCAGCGTATCCCACGACGCGCCCGTGAACACCTTCGCCCCCGGGTACGTATGTCCTGCCAGAACACGGCGTAGCGGAGGTATCGGACACCCATGATGACGCGCAGACGCGGCCTCCGGCCGGTGGAGACCCCACCGCCGGAGCCGGGCCTCGACACCGAGGCCGGGTTACGGGCCGCGTACGGCGCGCACGGGGCCGAGATCTACCGTTACGCGCTGCGACAGCTCGGTGACGACGGCGGGGCGCAGGAGGTCGTGCAGGAGGTCTTCCTGCGGGCATGGCGCCGGGGCGGGTCCTACGACCCGTCGCTGGCCAGCCTGCGGGTGTGGCTGTTCGCGATCGCCCGGAACGTGGTGATCGACGAGATCCGGCGGCTGACCGTGCGACCCTGGCGTCGCGAGCTCACCGACGAGCCCGAGTCCGGGAAGGACTCGATCGGCCCGGCCGACGACGCGCTCGTCGACTCCTGGCTGGTCGAGGAGGCGTTGCGGCGGCTGCGCCCGGAGCACCGGCACGCGATCGTCGAGGCCTACCTGCGCGGGCGTCCGTACGCGGAGATCGCGGCGGAGGCCGGCGTTCCGGTCGGCACGGTGCGCAGCCGGGTGTTCTACGGCCTCAAGGCACTGCGGCTGGCGATGGACGAGATGGGGGTGGAACCGTGACACAGGAGGAGCACCGCACGATGCGGGAGTCTTTGGGGGACTTCGCGATCGGCCGCCTCGACGCCGAGGAGGCCGCGACCGTGCAGGCCCACCTCGACGGGTGTGCCGACTGCCGGGCGGAACTGGCCGAGGTCTCCTCGGTCCTCGGGCCGCTGTCCACCGTGGACGCTGCCCGGCTCGGCGACGCACCCGTGCCATCGCCGGACCTGGGCGACCGGATCGTGGCCGCGGCCCGCGCGGAGGGACGGGCCGCAGAGCGCGGCCGCAGCACCCCCCGCCGGCTTACGCTCGCGGCGGCCGCGGCGGTCGCGCTGCTGGTCGGCGGCGCCGGCGGCTACGCGGCCGGTGCCTACGACGGCATCCCGCGCGAACCCGTCGCCGTGCAGGCGATGGAGCCCGGGGTGGAGGTCAGTGCCGTCGCGATCCCGCACACCTGGGGCGTCGAGATCGTGCTCGACGGCGACGGCTTCGCCTCCGGTGCGACCTACCGGATGGTCGTCGAGTCGAAGGACGGGCGTGAGGTCGGTGCGGGCGAGTTCATCGGGACCGGGGAGAGCAAGATGGTCTGCAACATGAACTCGTCGGTGCTGCGCGGCGACGCGGAGGGCTTCAAGGTCGTCGACACCTCGGGGGCGACCGTGCTGCGCGGCGACCTCACCGCTACCTGAGCCGGCGGGCGGCATTGGCCACCACGCCGAGCAGGAACAGCGTGCTGACCAGCGCCGTCCCGCCCGCGGACACCAGCGGGAGCTGCTGCCCGGTCACCGGCAGCAGCCCCACGACGTAGCCGACGTTCATCGCGGCCTGGGCGGCCACCCAGGTCGCCGTCGCCGCCGTCACCAGCCGCAGGAACGTGTCCTTGGTCCGGGCCGCGATCCGCAGGCCGACCCAGGCGAGCAGCCCGTACAACGTCAGGACGACGAGGCCGCCGACGAGCCCGAGCTCCTCGCCGACGACGGCGAAGATGAAATCGTTGGCGGCGTTGGGCAGGTAGTCCCACTTCGCCCGGCCCTGGCCGAGGCCGGTGCCGAGCACCCCGCCATCGGCGAGCGAGAGCAGCGCCTGCCGGGAGTGGTAGCCGGCGCCGAGCTCGTCGCCGGCGCCGAGGAACGTCGTGATCCGCTCCCGCCGATACTCCGACGTCCAGCCGAGCACGACCGCACCGAGCACCGCTCCGCCGGAGAGGCCGGCGAGCAGTCCGAGCGGAGCTCCGGCGAACCACAACAGCGCCAACATGATCACGCCGAGCGCGACCGTCGTACTCAGTGCGGGTTGCAGCATCAGCAGGGCCGCGATCAGCAGCGCGACCGGGACCAGCGGCAGGACCGCGTACCGGCCGTGCCGCACCGCGCGTCCGCGCAGGGCCAGCACGTGCGCGCCCCACAGCAGCAGCACCATCTTGGCGATCTCGCCGGGCTGCACGGTGAACCCGGCGACCGAGATCCACCGCCGCGCGCCGCCGCGAACCTCCCCGATGCCGGGGATCAGCACCGCGACCAGCGCGGCCAGGCAGGCGAACAGCAACAACGGCGTGAAGGCCCGCAACCGCGCCGGCGAGAGGACCATCCCCACCGCGAACGCGCCCACTCCCCCGACCAGGAAGATCAGGTGCCGGACGAAGACGGTGAGCACCATCCCGTCGGCCACGGTCCGGCCGCCCGCCGACGCGGACAGCACCATCACGACGCCGACGAGCAGCAGCGTGCCGGTCACCGCCAGCAACAGGTGCAGCGGCGGGAGGCGCCCGAACCAGGTGACGGCGGCGCGGATCCGCGACCGGCCGTCCGGCCCGGACGCCGTTGTCGGCCGCGGGGACATCACCCGATCAGTGTCCTCCCACCACGGCCGCGGACCGCGGAACCGGAGCGCACGGCGCGTCCCGAAACGGTGGTCAGAGCGCGCGGGCGTGCACGACGAGGTTGTCGATGTAGCTGCGCTCGCCGCGGTCGAAGTCGCCGGCGCAGGTCACCAGCCGCACGATGTCGTCGGACGTCGCCCCGAACACCTCGAACGTCGGGAACTCGTCCTTGGGCATCTGCTGGGTGCGCTCGACCTCGTAGCGGCCCACCGTGCCGTCGCTCCGTCCGACCTCGATGACGTCGCCGGGAGCGAGATCGCGCAGGTCGAAGAACACGGCGGGACCGTCACGGGAGTCGACGTGTCCCATGAGGACGGTCGCCCCCGGGTTGCCGTCGCGGTCGAACCAGCCGACGCGGGAGAAGTCCTCCGGCACCTCGGCGGTGCGGTCCTCGGCGACACCGAGGCGGAGCAGCTCGGGCTCGTCCACACCGATCGCCGGGATGCGCAGCGACGTCGGGACGACCTCGCCCGGGGCGGCGACGACCGGCTCCTGTGTGGACGGAGCAGCGGGCGGCTCGGGCGCGTCGGGGGCGTCGGTCGCAGCCGGCGCCCCGCATGCCGTGACGAAAAGGAGCAGCAACGCGACGACGCCCGGGAGCAGCAGGGCTCCCGGGCGTCGGTCACGCAGCTGTTCAGCCCTGCGCACGGCTCCGGCGGACCAGCATGACGCCGGCACCCGCGGCGGCGGCCATACCGGCGGCACCGAGGGCGTAGGCAGCGGAGTTGTCGGAAGCGCCACCGGCGCCGGTCTCGACGCCACCCATCGGGACCTCCATCAGCTGACCGCGCACGGTGCCCGGGGCGTACTCGGCGGTGTGGGTGTCACCGGTGAAGCCGGCCGGGTTGGCCTCGATCTGCGCCAGCGTGAAGCCGGTGGCGGTGTCCTCGCCGTTGTCACCCTCGAGGCCCGTGGTGAACGGGCCCTGCATGCAACCCGACGAGGTGCGGGTGTCGCCCTCACCCTCCGGGTTCGGGAACGCCAGCCGCGGCGGGCCGGGCTCACCGGCGGCGGCCTCGTGGATGTGCGTCGCGGTCTTGGCCGGGCTCTCGTACTCGCCGGTCACACCGTTCAGGGTGATGTCGTAGCAGATGATCTCTTCGTCGCTGTTGATCCGGAAGTTGAACTCGCCGGTGGCGCCGGGCTCGCCGGGCGCCGGGTTGCCGTCGTTGTCGATGACCTCGTCGGGCGTGGCCATCACGGTGAACATGCTGGTGAAGGTGTCCGGCTCCGGCACCTCCGTCTCCTGGGCCATCGCGATGCCTGCGGTGGCCGTGAGGGCGAGCGCGCTCGCCGCGGTGACGGCGGCGAGACGGGGGAGGTTGCGGCGCATCTGGGAGTCCCTTCCTGGTGCTTCGTCCTTGATGCCGGTACCTACGGGGACCCGTGTGGCCGCGTTCACGCATCACCCGATCGGGTGCCGAAGAACTTCCGGGAGACCTTGTGTTGCGCCGTGGACGCTGATCCACCGCCCGCGTGGACCAACGGGCGGAGCAGGCTAGACTCGCCGGCAGACGGGGTGTGGCGCAGCTTGGTAGCGCACTCGCTTTGGGAGCGAGGGGCCGTGGGTTCAAATCCCGCCACCCCGACCGCAGAGGAACTGCAGAAGCGGACCGGTTCGGGTCAGGTCGGAAAGCGGTGGGCGAGAGCCTGCAGGCGGGTGGCGAGCTCGATGTTGGGGCCCTCGTCGGCCCCCATCCGCACCACGACGGTGTCCGTGGTCGGCGAGACGACCATGATCTGGCCGTGCGCCCCCATGGCCGCGAGGTCACCGCCGGGAAGGACCCACCACCCGTTGCGATAGCCGACATCGATCGGCCCCAGGGTGGTCGCGGCGCCGGACGGCGTGAGGCTGCGGGCGACGAAGGGGTCGTCGCCGTCGTCGAGTACGAGCTGTCCGATCCGGGCCAGGTCGCGGGCGGTCACCACCAGCCCGCTCTCGTGGTACGGGAAGCCCTGGTCGTCGACGCACCAGAGCACCGGGTCCTGGGCTCCGAGATCCCGCCACAGCCCTTCCAGCGGTGCATCGGTCACGAGCGCACCGGTCGTGCGCTCGTAGGCGAGCCCGGTGAGGTTCGGTGCGTAGTCGTTGTAGGTGAACGGGCCCGGCGTGCTCGTCACCTGCGGACGCTCCACCACGGTGCGACGCAGGTCCGTCGCGTAGTAGACGGCGGCCTGGTCCTGGTTCACCCACGGGAACGGCACGGACTCGCTGAAGGTGATGCCGGACCGCATGTCCACCAGGTCCGCGAGGGTGATGTCGGCGAACCGTGGGTCCCGCTGCGTCAGTTCGGGAACGGCCTCTCCGAGGGAGAGGTCGAGCCCGGACAGCTCGCCGTCCTCGACGGCGCGGGAGATCAGTAGTGCGAGCACGGTCTTCGACACCGAGAACGCCGGCGCCGGGCGCTCGGGGCCGCTGTCCGGGCCGTACCACTGGCAGACCATCCGTCCACCGTGGACGATCACCAGACTCTGGGCGTTCCCGGTCGGGGGGTCCGTGACCGGGCAGTCCCCGGTCGGCCACGGCCGCGGAGCGGCAGGCGCGACGGCGACGTGCGCCTTCCACTCGACGTCCGAGACGTCCGAGCCGCGGTGCCACAGCACCCGGGTCACGTACCGGGCGTCCCAGCCGCCCATGGCCAGGAGGAACACCAGCAGCGCGACGGCCGTGACCGCGGGGATCCACACGACTCGGCGGGCCACACGCCGAATCTAGCCCTGACCGGTGGGGTCAGCGATCCTCCGCACCGGATGTGTCGCCCGACAGCTCGTCCAGCGAACCCCGCACCCTGCGGTCGATCTCGTCGTGGATCGGCCGGACGTCGTCCACCCCGCGCCCGGCCGGGTCGTCGAGCGGCCAGTCCGGGTGGCGCCGCCCGGGCAGGCTTCGCCGCACCCCATCGTGATCACGACGTCGGCGGCCCCGACGTCGTCGACACCGAGCGTCGCCGGGACGGCACCGGCCAGGTCGATGCCGACATCGGCCATCACCTCGCGGACCGCGGGATCGATCGTCTCCGCCGGACAGCACCCCGGGGGACGTGCGTCACGGAGGAACTCCTGATCAGTGGAAGAGGCGATGGCGTAGCCACAGCGAGACGTAGACCAGCGCGACGAGGACGGGCACCTCGATCAGCGGCCCCACGACCCCGGCGAGCGCCTGGCCGGAGGTGACACCGAACGCGCCGATCGCGACGGCGATGGCGAGCTCGAAGTTGTTCCCCGCGGCGGTGAACGCGAGCGTGGTGGTGCGCTCGTACCCCATCCCCACCGCCCGGCCGATCGCGAACGATCCGGCCCACATCAGCGCGAAGTACACCAGCAGCGGCAGCGCGATCCGGGCGACGTCCAGCGGCCGGGAGGTGATCGCCTCACCCTGCAGCGCGAACAGCAGGACGATGGTGAACAGCAGCCCGTGGAGCGCGAACGGCCCGATCCGCGGCAGGAACCGTTCCTCGTACCAGGCACGCCCCCTGCGCCGCTCCCCGATCCGGCGGGTCAGGTAGCCGGCCACGAGCGGGATACCGAGGAAGACCAGGACCGACCTCACGATGTCCCAGGTGGACACGTCGAGGTCGGCCACCGGGAGACCGAGCCGGCCGGGCAGCACCGACAGGTAGAACCAGCCGAGCACGCCGAACATGACGACCTGGAACACCGAGTTCAGCGCGACGAGCACGGCGGCGGCCTCGCGGTCCCCACAGGCCAGGTCGTTCCAGATGACGACCATGGCGATGCAGCGGGCGAGCCCGACGATGATCAGCCCGGTCCGATACTCGGGCAGGTCGGGCAGCATCAGCCAGGCCAGCGCGAACATCAGCGCCGGACCGAGTACCCAGTTCAGCGCCAGTGAGGTGATCAGCAGCCTGCGGTCGCCGGTGACGGTGCCGAGGCGGTCGTAGCGGACCTTGGCCAGGACCGGGTACATCATGACCAGCAGCCCCAGTGCGATCGGCAGCGAGACGCCGTCGATGGCCAGCGCGTCGAGCATCGGAGCGAGCCCGGGGACCAGGCGGCCGAGCAGCAGCCCGGCGGCCATGGCCGCGACGATCCACACGGCCAGGAACCGGTCGAGCGTCGACAGCCTGCCGACGACCCGATCGTCGCCGGTCGCCGTGGAGCGGTCCGCACTCACGGGGCGAGGTGTCCGACGCCGCGGTGCGTGCCGGTCGGCGAGAGCACGTCGGCGAGGCGGCCGAGCACGTCGGGCAGGACCCGGTAGTAGATCCAGGTCCCGCGCCGCTCCCCCACGATCAGACCTGCCTGGCGCAGGACCTTGAGGTGGTGCGAGATGGTCGGTCCGGACAGGTCGAAGACGTCGGTCAGGTCGCAGACACACGCTTCGCCGCCGGCGTGCGAGGCGATCAGTGACAGCAGCCGCAGCCGGACCGGGTCCCCCAGCGCCTTGAACACCCGCGCCAGGTCGGCCGACTGCTCGCCGGACAGCGGCTCGGCGACGAGGGGTGAGCAGCACTCGACGGTGCCGGCGAGGAGCTGCTCCCCGGAATCCTGCTTCGACATGCGCCTATCTTGACAAGCATCGAATCACGGAGCAACCTCTGTCTCGACAGTCGTCGAAACAAGGAGGATCGATGTCACGGGTACAGCTCGCGCTGCGGGTGTCCGACCTCGAAGGATCGATCGAGTTCTACCGGTCGCTGTTCGGCGTCGAACCCGCCAAGCATCGACCCGGCTACGCCAACTTCGCCGTCGCCGAGCCCCCGCTGAAGCTCGTGCTCATCCAGGGCGAGCCGGACCGGCCGACCGTGCTCGACCACCTGGGCGTCGAGGTCGAGGAGACCGGACAGGTCCAGGAGGCCACCGAACGACTCTCCGCACTGGGGCTGTTCACCCAGGTCGAGAACGACACCACCTGCTGCTACGCCCGTCAGGACAAGGTGTGGGTCCACGGCCCCGGCAACGAGCCCTGGGAGGTCTACGCCGTCACGGACGACTCACCCGGGTACGGCCGGGACGGCGCCGTCGCCGCCATGGCCGTCCCCACCGCGGCCGACGAGGACGGGCGCCCGGCAGCCTGCTGCGCGGCCAGCTGATCCGGGCCCGACGGCGATACCGGGGGTCACCCGGACCCGAGATCGTCGTCGAGAACCCTGCCGATCCGTACGCCCGAGGCGGTCATATCCCGATCGTCAGGCGGTGGATGCGACCGCCGTCGTGCTCGAACCGGAATCGGAGGACGACGGTGCCGCCGGGGAAGTTCCCGTCCAGTCTCACCTGGACGGTCGAGTGGGTGTCGTCGGAGACCTGCTGCCCGATGCGGGTGCTCGTGTAGCTGAACTCGGTCGACGATCTCCCGACCCACTCCGTCGTGTCGATGACGGTGTTACTTCGATTTCAGCAGTCACATCGGCTGCTACATCAGCAGTCGCCCTACACCCGCTTCGACCAGTTCGAGGTCAACATCGGGCTGTCCTCGAGCATGCTCACCACGCGGCTCAGGACATTGGTCGACAACAGCATCCTGACCAAGCGCGCGTACCAGGAGCGTCCGGTGCGGTACGAGTATGTGCTCACCGACTTCGGGCGGTCGCTGCGGCCGGTCCTGGTCGCGATGGCGGCGTGGCGCAATGCGCAGCTCGCGCCCGAGGAGCGGGCCATGGTGCTGGTCGACGCCGAGACCGGCCGGGAGGTGACGCCTGCCGTGATCGACCCCGGGACGGGCCTGACCGTGTCGGATCCGCGCTTCGTCTTCACCGCGGGCCCGGCGGCCGGGACACAGATGCGTGCGCGGTACGCCGGGACGCGGAGCCGAGCCGGCGCAGACTGACCCGACGCCGGTCGCTGCCGGCCCGGCGGCCCGAGCGGCCGTCGTCCGGTCCGGATCGGTCGAGCGGTTCGACATCACGCGACCGAAGTCGGAGCGGGCACCGCCACAAGGATGAGGAACCGAACACCGGGTCCGCTCTAGGCTCCGCCCATGAACGGGTCGTGGACGTGGCATCCCCGGGCGACCGACGTCCTCATGATCGCGATCGCGGCGGGGATCGGGCTGAGCGGTCTCCGGATCAGCGCGGCCGATTGGGGCACGCTGCCGTCCTGGCTGGTGCCCCTGGACGCCGTCCTCGGTGTGGCCGGCGCCCTCTCGCTGTGGTGGCGACGCCGGTTCCCGGTGCTGATCGCATCGGGCCTGGCCGTGCTCGCCTTCGGCTTCGAGTCGGTCCACGTGGCCTCGACGCTCGCGCTGTTCACCGTGGCCATCCACTGCTCGATCCGCGCCACGGCCGTGCTGACCACGGCCAACCTGCTGGCCTACCTGGTCTTCTACACGCTGCGCCCGGTGCCCGACGAGAACCTGCTGTTCCTGGTCGGCTTCCTGCTCACCCTGCACGTCGCGGTGGTCGCGTGGGGACTGGCCATCCGCAGCCGTCGCGAGCTCGTCGCATCGTTGCGGGAGCGGGCCACGATGGCCGAGCGCGAGGCCCGGCTGCGCGCCGAACGCTCCCAGCACGAGGCCCGCGAGACCCTGGCCCGCGAGATGCACGACGTCCTGGGGCACCGGTTGTCGCTGCTCAGCGTGCACGCGGGCGCGCTCACCTACCACCGGAACGCGACGGCGGAGGAGACCTCGCAGGCCGCGGAGGTGATCCGGGACAACGCCCACCGGGCCCTGCAGGACCTGCGCGAGGTGATCGGGGTGCTCCGGGCCCCGGTCGGCGAGCTCCCGCTACCCGGCGTCGTCGACGTCGCCGAACTGATCGACGAGGCGGGCCAGGCGGGGACACCGGTCGAGATCGACGACGAGCACGGCGTCCTGACCGGCCGGCACGCCGTCCCCGAGACCGCCGGCCGGACCCTCTACCGGTTCGTCCAGGAGGGACTCACCAACGCCCGCAAGCACGCACCGGGCGCGCCGGTCTCGGTGCGGATCACCGGGGACCCGGGCGAGATCCTGCTGGCCGAGGTCGAGAACGCGCCGCCGTCCGGGCCGGTGGACCCGGCCACGCTGCCGCCGGGTTCCGGTGAGGGTCTGCGGGGCCTCGCCGAGCGGGCGACGCTCGTCGGCGGCCGTCTCGATCACGGTCCGACCGCTGCCGGCGGGTGGAAGGTCGGGATGCGGCTACCGTGGCCGGCATGAGTAGGGCCGACGCACTTCCTCCCGCGGAGGCGGCATGAATACCGAGCCGAGCGTCTCCGTGCTGGTCGTCGACGACGACCCGGTCGTCCGGTTCGGACTCACCATGATGCTGCGCGGCGCTCCGGACCTGCACGTCGTCGCCGAGGCCGGGGACGGTGCCGAGGCGATCGAGCTCGCCGCGCAGCACTCCCCCGACGTCGTGCTCATGGACATCCGGATGCCCGGGACCGACGGGCTCACCGCGACCGAGAGGCTGCGCCGCCGCCCGGACGCGCCCCAGGTCGTCGTGCTGACGACCTTCGACGCCGACGAGCACGTCCTGCGCGCGCTGCGCGCCGGGGCCGCCGGGTTCCTGCTCAAGGACACCCCGCCCGACGAGCTGGTCCTCGCCGTCCGGCACGCCGCCGCCGGACGTCCGGTCCTCTCCCCCGAGGTGACCCGCAGGCTCATCGACCGCGTCGCCGTCGGGTCCGAACAGGACACCGCACGGGACGCGGCGCGACGCCGGCTGGACGAGCTCGCCGACCGGGAGCGCACCGTCGCGCTCGATCTCGGCGCCGGCCTGTCCAACAGCGAGATCGCGTCCCGCCACCACCTCAGCATCGCCACGGTGAAGACGCACGTCTCGTCGATCCTCACCAAGCTCGACCTCAACAACCGGGTCCAGGTGGCGCTGCTCGTGCACGACGCGGGCCTCGACGCGGACGGCTGACCACCTCACCCGCCCAGGAGACGGTTGTGCCGCATCGTCGCGGCGCGCTCGAACCCGGCGACGAGCCCGACACCGATCAGAGCGAAGTTGACCTGCCACGTCAGCGGCAGCGGGGTGGTGAAGTCGCCGGTGTGCGCGGCGACGGCCTCGATGTTCGTCAGGGCGTCCAGCCCGCTCATGGCCTGTACGGCCAGCACCCCCACCAGCAGGACCACCGCCACCACGCCGAGCACGGCACTGGCGAACGGGAACCGCTCGCCGAACCTGGCCCGCAGCCCCTCCGTCGAGTGGGCGAGCGGGGTCAGGAGGTGCTCGGTGCGGTCGTCGCGCAGGTAGTGCATGCGCTTGAGGCCGTACTGGTTCGTCGCGACCTCGATGAGGCCGCCGGGCACGGGGAAGGTCACCGGCAGCGTGGCGCGGGCGACCTGGACGCCGTCCCGGTACAGCGCGGCCGGGGGACGCTTCGACGTGCTGTCCGCGCCGTGCCGGACGTCGACCTCGTAGAGGTGCTCGCCGCCGGCTCCGTCCGGCAACCGGATGGCGAACACCGACCGCGCGAACAGCTGCCAGAACCGGTAGCGCTGGATCGGGCTGCCGTCGCCGGCCTTGACCTTCGCGAGCCGGCGGTTGCGCTTGTAGGTGGCGAACACGGTGCTCTCCCGTCGTCGAGTTCGGTCCCGACGCTAGGGACGACACCCGGCCCTCCGGATCGGTCGACAGGATCGACCTCGCCGACCGAAGTAGGAGCGGGGAGGATCCCGGGGTCCTCCCCGCTCAGCGGACGGCTCGCCCGGGCAGCGGAGTGGCGGTGAAGACCGAGTCCGGGTCGTAGGCGGCCTTCACCGCGAGCAGGCGCTCGGTGTTGGGGCCGTAGGCGGCGTCGACCTGGTCGACGTGCTCGGGCCCGAGCACGTTGACATAGCCGCCCGGCACCGAGAGCGGGGCGAGCGCCGCGTGCGCCCGATCGGCCCAGGCCAGGTGCCGGTCGTCGTCGAGGTCGTCGGACTCCCACAGCGCGACCACTTCGATCATGAGGTGCGGCGCGCGGGCCGCGAACGCCGTGTCGCCGACCGGCACGCGGGTGGCGGCGCCGTGGAACGGGTGCAGCAGGATCGCCGAGTACGGCGAGGTGACCGACCGCGCCGACTCCTCGAGGACGTCGACGAGCGGGTCCGTCCACCCGGCGACGGTGCGCGTACGGATGGCCCCGCGCCGGCCGAACGGGTACAGGGCGTCGACGGCGTCGAGCGTCACCGAGCGCGGGACGGGACCGATCTCGGCCATCAGCGGTGTGCTGAGCCGGGCGAGCGCGTGCACCGGCCCGTCGTCGGCGAGCCCGACGGCCGGGTCCCCCGACCAGGTCGGCGACACGAGGACGGCCGGGCTGCCGTCCGGCGCGGTGACGAACCCGACGTCGACGGACAGCTCGTCGGGCGCCGGGTGCAGGGCGTCGTCGAGCGCGCGGAGCACGTCTCCGGCCTGCGCGAGCGGGTAGAGGACCGTCCCGGCGACGACCGTCGCGCCGGGATGCAGCCGGAGGCGTGCCGAGGTGACCACCCCGAGGTTCCCGCCTCCCCCGCGCAGCGCCCAGAGCAGGTCCGGTTCGTGCTCGGCGTCGGTGACGGTCCGTGAGCCGTCGGCGAGGACGACGTCGGCGCCGAGCAGGTTGTCCGCCGCCGTCCCGTGACGCCCGATCAACGGCCCGTAACCACCACCCAGGGCGAGGCCGAGGACGCCGACGGAGCCGGCCGTGCCGGTCACGGCGGTCAGGTCGAGCTCCTCGGCCGCGCCGACCAGGTCCGACGAGAGCGCCCCGCCGCCGATCTCGGCGACCCGCGCGGCGCCGTCGACCCGGACCTCGCGCATGCCGGTCAGGTCGACGACCACGCCGCCCTCGCGCAGGCCACGCCCCCAGAAGTCGTGCCCGCCGCCGCGCACCGACAGCGGCACGTCGCTCCGGCGGGCCGCCCGGACCGCGGCCTGCACGTCGGCGGTCGCCGCACACCGCACGACGACGGCGGGCCGGGTGCGGATCGCGTCGTTGAACTGCCGCACGCTCGCGTCGTAGGCGGGGCCGCTGCGCAGCACGCGCTCCGCGGGGATCGCGGCGCGCAGGTCGGCGAGCAGGGGTTCGGTCGTGCGGTCGGTGTCGACTCGTGAGGTCATCGTCGCTCCGGCTCCATCTGTCGGCGTCCTTGTCATGCGACGTCCTTGTCACGCGGTGTCCGGGGAGCGTTCGGGCCCGCGCGAAGTTACGCCGCGCAACGGTGTCACGGAACCCCGGGACTGCCGACCGTCGTGCCTGGGTGTTCATTCGTCTCAGAATCGGGCGGAAAGCTTCCGGGATGGCAGGGATCCCTGGCGGCCGATGTAGACGCTTGTCAGAGTCGTGGGCGGCACGACGACGGTGGGTCTCCCCAGGACGTCTCCGTCGCCGTGTGCTCGTCGGCTCCCCCTTCGACGCGCCGCGCTCCCCCATTCGCCGGCCGCGTCGAGCTCCCCACGACGACCGGAAGCGAGACACGCACATGATCTACCTGTCGGGCATCGCCCTCGCCGCCCTGACCGCGCTCGGGCTGGGCAAGCTGGCCCTGGACGGCTACGCCGGTGAACCGCACACCTGGCCCGAGGGCAAGGACCGCGGCGTCCCGGACCGGGCGAAGGTTCCGGGGCAGCGCCGGCCGCAGCTCCCGCGCCGGCGGGCCGCCGTCGCAGTGGCCGGGTAGCGCGCCGAGACGCCTCCTGGCGCGCCGACCGGCCGCGTGGCGCGCTGACCGGCCGGGGTGATCGCCGTCCGGGTGCGGATCGGTGCCATCCGCGGCACCGGTCAGCACCGGGCTGATGATCTCCGACCCGGCCGCGCCGCCGCCCGGCCGGCAACCCTCCATGATCACCATCCGGGTCACGGCCGGTGCCATCCGTGGCACCGGTCGTGACCCGGGACGGTGATCGAGGGTGGCGTCGGCCGGGCGCCCGGGCCGTGGAACGCTCCGGACATGTCGGACTCGATCTCGCGGACAGAGCCCACCCGTCGTGCCGCCGCGGCGCTGGACGCCGCCGTCGGAGCCGGTCGCGACCTCGGCCTCACCGTCACCGACGCCACGGTGCTGCACGACGTGTTCTCGGTCGTCGTGCATCTCGCCCCCGCCCCGGTCGTCGCCCGGATCCCGACGTTCCTCCCGCCCGACGAGACCCTCGACGCGCTGGCCGAGCGCCAGCGCTCCGAGCTCGACGTGACCCGCTGGCTCGACGCCCGCGGTGTCCCGGTGCTCCCGCCCAGCCCGCTGGTGCCGTGCGAGCCGGTGCGCCGCGACGGGTTCTCGATGACCTTCTGGCAGTTCGTCGACCAGGACCACGGTGCCGAGCCGGACTACGAGGCGCGGTCGGAGCGCACCGCGGACCTGCACGCCGCGCTGCGCGACTACCCGGGCCCGCTGACGTTCCTGTCCGCCGCCCAGCCGGGGTTCGTCACCGCGGGCCTGGACGTGCTCGGTGGGCGTCCGGATCTGCTGGACCCGGCCGATCTGGACCGGGCCCGGCGGGAGTGGCGCGTGCTGGAGCCCCTCGTCCGGTCGCGCACCGCGTTCGAGGCGAGGTTCCCCGGGATCGACCTGCGGCCCGTGCACGGCGACTCGCCGCCCGCCAACATCTACTCCGGCGTGGGCGGGGACCGTTTCGCCGACTTCGAGCTCATCACCCTCGGCCCGGTCGAGTGGGACGTCGCCGGGCTCGGTGCCGGGTGCGAGACCGCCTACGACCGCGGCGCCCGGCGCCTCGGCAGCCGCCCGCTCGACCCCGCCGTGCTGGGGTTCACCAACGCGGTCGGGATGCTCCGGGCGATCGCCGTCCTGTCGATGGCTCCCGAGCTGCCGGCCGTCGTGGACTTCGTCGGGCCCGCGGTGGACGCGTGGCGGACGATGCCGTTCGCGGGCGGCGTGCCCGGCTGATCCGCAGGAGGTCGGTGTGGACATCCGTCAGGTGCAGTACTTCCTCGCCGTCGTCGAGACCGGGACGGTGCACGCCGCCGCGGACCGGCTGTTCGTCGCGCAACCGTCGGTCTCGCAGGCGCTCCGCCGCCTGGAGCAGGACCTGGGCAGCGAGCTGTTCCGGCGCACCGGTCGCCGGCTGGTGCTGACCGCGGCCGGGCGCGCGCTCGTCGAACCGGCCCGCGACCTCGTCCGGGCCCGCGACGCCGCGCGGGCCACGGTCGAGGCCGTCGACGGCCTGCGCGGCGGCCGGCTGCTGCTGTCCTCGATGCCGTCGCAGGCGGTGAGCCCGCTGCCGTCGCTCGTCGCCGCGTTCCGCGGAACGCATCCCGGGGTCGAGATCGGGGTCGCGACGGCGACCGGTCCGGACGAGGTGTGCGCCGCGGTCCGGGAGGGCGAAGCCGAGGTCGGGCTGCTCGCGACGTCGAACGGGCCGCTGCGGGAGTCCGGGCTGCGGACCGAACCGCTGTTCGTGCAAGGGTTCGTCGTCGTGACCGGCGATCCCGGCGTCCTGCCCGCCGACGACCGGGCGCTGCGCCCGGAGGACCTGCGCGACCTGGACCTGATCGTCGGTCAGCGGGGTACCGGCATGCGCCGGGTCGCCGAGACGATCCTGTCGGTGACCGACTGCCGGGTCGCGGTGCAGATCGAGCAGCGCGAGGCCCTGCTGCCGCTGGTACTGGCCGGGCTCGGGGTCGCCGTCGTCGCCGACTCCTGGCGCGGGCTCGCCGAGTCCGCCGGGCTCACCGCGCGCCCGCTGGAGATCGACGAGAACCTGCACACCGCGCTCGTCCTGCACCCGCGGCGCACGAGCCCGGCCGCGGAGGAGTTCGCGCGGATCGCGACCGACCGATAGGCCCCACCTATCGACGGGATCGTCTTCCGGTCTTGGACGTGCGGGCGCGGATGCGGCCCAATGGTCGCCATGAAGATTGTGTCGGTGCACGAGGGCGTGGTCCCGATCAGCTCCTCGATCCGCAACGCCTGGATCGACTTCAGCGCCATGGACTGCTCGATCGCGGCCGTGGTCAGCGACGTGGTCCGGGACGGCGAGCCGGTCGTCGGCTACGGCTTCAGCTCCAACGGCCGCTACAGCGCCGGGGAGATCCTGCGCCGCCGGATCGTCCCGCGCCTGCTCGACGCGTCCCCGGACTCGCTGCTCGCCGAGGACGGGCAGCTCGACCCGGCCCGGGCCTGGGACGTGGTGATGACCAACGAGAAGCCCGGCGGGCACGGCGAGCGCTCGGTCGCCGTCGGCGTCGTCGACATGGCGCTGTTCGACCTGGCCGCCAAGATCGCCGGGCAGCCGCTGTACCGCTGGCTCTCCGACCGCTACGGCGACGGCGAGCCCGACGAGGACGTGTTCGTCTACGCCGCCGGCGGCTACTACGCACCCGGCAAGACCACCTCCGACCTGCAGGACGAGATGCGCGGGTTCCTCGACCAGGGCTACCGCGTGGTCAAGATGAAGATCGGCGGCGCGGACCTCGCCGAGGACCTGCGGCGGATCGAGGCCGTCATCGACGTGCTGGACGGCGACGGGTCCCGGCTGGCCGTCGACGTCAACGGGAAGTTCGACCTGGCCACCGCGCTGGCCTACGGCGAGGCCATCGAGCCCTACGGCCTGTTCTGGTACGAGGAGGTCGGCGACCCGCTCGACTACCGGCTCAACGCGACGCTGTCCGAGCACTACCGCGGCCCGATCGCCACCGGCGAGAACCTGTTCTCCCTGCAGGACGCGCGCAACCTGATCCGCTACGGCGGCATGCGTCCCGACCGCGACTACCTGCAGTTCGACCCGGCCCTGGGCTACGGCCTGACCGAGTACCTGCGCGTCCAGGACATGCTCGCGCAGCACGGCTGGTCCTCGCGCCGCTGCATCCCGCACGGCGGGCACCAGTTCTCCCTGCACATCGCGGCCGCGCTCAAGCTCGGCGGCAACGAGTCCTACCCCGGCGAGTTCCAGCCCACCGGCGGGTTCGCCGACGGCGCGGTGGTCGAGAACAGCCGCGTCGGGCTGACCGAGACCCCCGGGATCGGGTTCGAGCAGAAGGCGGCGTTCCACGAGGTGCTACGCGCGCTGCACGACTGACCCCGGTCCGGGTCAGCCGAACTTCTCGATCTCGTCGGCAGTGAAGTAGTTCTGGCTCAACCCGCCGACGCGGACCAGGTACTTCCCGTTCGGTTCGTCCAGGTAGACGACGGTGCCCACCTGTCCGGTCATCAGGCTCCCGGTGATCTGCACGGTGTCACCGATCGCGAACTCGTCCATACCGACGATGTTAGGACGATTCGGGCAACCCCGTCTGCCATCCTCACCACCCGTGAGCCCGGACGTCGCCGCCGCCCTGTCCTTCCTCGCCGGCCACGGCCGGCTGCTCGACCGTCGCCGCGCCGAGCTGTTGCTGGACCGGACCGGGCCGGACGCCGTGCTCGCCGCCGTCGACGGCCACCGCAACGACGACGGCGGCTACGGCTGGGGGATCGAGCCGGACCTGCGCGCCCCGGAGAGCCAGCCCGCCGGCGCGCTGCACGCCTTCGAGGTGTTCGCCAAGATCGGGCCGGCGACCACCCCGCGGGCGGTCGAGCTCTGCGACTGGCTGGAGGCGGTGAGCCTGCCCGACGGCGGGCTGCCGTTCGCCCTGCCGGTGGCCGACCGGGCCGCCTGCGCACCGTTCTGGGCCGGCGCGGACCCGGCCGTCTCCACCCTGCAGAGCACCGCCTTCACCGCCGGCGCCGCGCTGCGGGTGGCCGCGCACGACCCGGTCGTCGCCGGACATCCCTGGCTGGACCGGGCCGCCCGCTACTGCCTGGACGCCGTCGCCGCCCTCGAGGAGGCGCCGCACGCGATCGCGCTGTCGTTCGCGGTCCGGTTCCTCGACGCCGCGCACGACCGCTACCCGCAGGCGCCGGCGCTGCTGGAGCGGCTCGGCCGGTTCGTGCCCGGCGACGGCCGCGTCCCGGTCGCCGGCGGCGCCGAGGGCGAGACGATGCGCGCCCTGGACTTCGCGCCGTTCCCCGGCAGCCCGGCGAGTGCCCTGCTGGATGCCGGGGTGATCGAGGCCGAGCTGGACGAGCTGGCCGCCGGGCAGCGCGACGACGGCGGGTGGGCCGTCGACTTCGGCAGCTTCTCCCCCGCCGCGGCCCTGGAGTGGCGGGGCTACGCCACCGTCGGCGCCCTCACGACGCTGCGGGCCCACGGGCGGCTCGGCGCCTCGCGCTCGTGAGCGGCGGAGCCGCCTCGCCGGCCCAGGCGCGCAGCGCCTCGAGCACCGCCGGCAGGACCGGGTTGTCGTTGCCCGGCCGCCAGGCCGCGACGAGCTCGACCGGGAACCCGCCGTCGTCGTCGAGCGGGCGCAGGACGACCCCGCGCAGGCCGAGCCGTTCCGCGGCGGCGGGCACCAGCGCGATCCCGGCGCCGGCCGCGGCCAGCGCCAGCGCGGTGTGCACCTGCCCGACGTACTGGACGTAGCGCGGGGTGATCCGGGCGCGGCGGATCGCGGCAACGGTGATCTCGTGGAAGTACCGGGCCTCGATCGGCGAGTACATGAGCATCGGCTCGTCGTCGAGCGCCGGCATCGCCACCGGGCCGGTCTCCCGGGCGAGCAGGTGCGACTCCGGCACCGCGACCCGCAGCGGTTCGCGGGACAGCGGCAGCGAGGCCAGCTCCGGCGGTACCGGCGGGCGGGTGAGGCCGAGATCGAGCTCGCCGGAGAGCAGGCCGTCGAACTGGGTGCCGCTGACCTGCTCGCGCAGCACGACGTCGACCAGCGGCGCGGCCTCCCGGAAGCCGGCGAGCACGTCGTCGAGCGAGGAGTACGCGGTCGCCGCGGTAAACCCGAGCACCAGCGTGCCCTCCTCCCCGCTGCCCGCACGGCGGGCCGCGTGCACCGCGGACTCGGCGAGCTCGAGCAGCCGCCGCGCGTCGGTGAGGAACCGCCGGCCGGCCGCGGTCAGGACCACGCCCCGGCCCACCCGGTCGAACAGCGCGACGCCGAGCGACTGCTCGAGCAGCTGGATCCGCCGCGACAGCGGAGGCTGGGTCAGCGAGAGCCGTTCGGCCGCGCGGCCGTAGTGCAGCTCCTCCGCGACGGCCACGAACCCCTCGAGCTGGGCCAGCGTGAACATCGATCCAGTCTATGCATCGGTGCATCCACAACAAGTGTTGGACGTGCATATATGGAGCTGCCTACCGTGGCCGCGTGCAGCCCGGTGACGAGGCCGGGCGGAGAGGTGTCGTGATGGGTTCCCCGGTCGTCCGCGAGCTGCGCGTCGTCCCCGTCGCCGGACGGGACAGCATGCTGCTCAACCTCTCGGGTGCGCACGCCCCGTTCTTCACCCGCAACCTGGTCGTGCTCACCGACTCCGACGGCCGCACCGGCGTCGGCGAGGTCCCCGGCGGCGAGGCCATCCGGGCGACCCTCGACGACGCGCGGGACCTGGTCGTCGGCCGTCCCGTCGGTGCGTTCCACGCGGTGCTGAACGAGGTCCGCCGCCGGTTCGCCGACCGGGACTCCGGCGGCCGCGGCGCCCAGACCTTCGACCTGCGGGTGACCGTGCACGCCGTCACCGCCCTGGAGTCGGCGCTGCTCGACCTGCTCGGCCAGCACCTGGACGTGCCGGTCGCCGATCTGCTCGGCGACGGCCGGCAGCGCGACCGGGTGCCGGTCCTGGGCTACCTGTTCTTCGTCGGCGACCGCACCCGCACCGACCTCCCCTACCGCGCCGGCGAGCCCGGCGACGACTGGTTCCGGGTGCGCGACGACGAGGCGCTGACCCCCGAGGCCGTCGTCCGGCTCGCCGAGGCCGCGCAGGCCCGCTACGGCTTCGCCGACTTCAAGCTCAAGGGCGGGGTCCTGCCGCCCGACGACGAGGCCGCCGCGGTCCGCGCCCTCAAGGAGCGCTACCCGGACGCCCGCATCACCCTCGACCCGAACGGCGGCTGGACGCTCGCCGAGGCCGTCCGCATCGGACGGTCGCTCACCGACGTGCTGGCCTACGCCGAGGACCCGTGCGGCGCCGAGAACGGCTACTCCGGCCGCGAGGTGCTCGCCGAGTTCCGCCGCGCCACCGGGCTGCCGACCGCGACCAACATGGTCGCCACCGACTGGCGCCAGCTCGGCCACGCGATCCGCGCCGACGCCGTCGACATCCCGCTCGCCGACCCGCACTTCTGGACGATGGCCGGCTCGGTCCGGGTCGCCCAGCTCTGCGACGCCTGGGGCCTGACCTGGGGCTCGCACTCCAACAACCACTTCGACGTGTCGCTGGCGATGTTCACCCACGTCGCCGCGGCCGCGCCCGGCGAGATCACCGCGATCGACACGCACTGGATCTGGCAGGACGGCCAGCGGCTCACCACCGACCCGTTCCCGATCGTCGGCGGCGGGATCGACCTCCCGGCGAAGGCCGGCCTGGGCGTGGAGCTGGACTGGGACCGGGTCGAGGCCGCGCACGAGCTCTACCGCGAGCACGGGCTCGGCGCCCGCGACGACGCGACCGCGATGCGGTTCCTGCTGCCCGGCTGGTCGTTCGACCCGAAGCAGCCGGCTCTGGTCCGCTGAGGCGGCTGCTAGACCCAGCCCCCGGCGCTGTGCAGCGGCCCGACGACGCGGGCGACCCGGTCCGCGACCTGGCGCAGCGAGTCGACGACCGCGCGCTCGCGCCTCTCGTCGAGCCGGGCGATCGGGATGGAGGCGCTGATCGCGTCGGTGGGCAGGTCCGCGTACTGCAGCGCGACGGAGAAGCAGCGCAGGCCGAGGCTGTTCTCCTCGTTGTCGACCCCGTAGCCCCGCTCCCGGGTCGCGGCGAGGTCGGCGTCCAGCGCGGCGCGGTCGACGAGCGTGTGCGGGGTCAGCGCGGTCAGCGCCGCCGGGATGTGCCGGTCGCGCTCCGCCCCGTCGCGCGCGGCGAGCAGGACCTTGCCCAGCGACGTGCTGTAGGCGGGCAGCCGCCGGCCGACCCGACTGTAGGGCCGCAGGTACTGGCCGGACTCCTTGGTGGCCAGGTAGACGACGTCGGTGCCGTCGAGCCGTCCGAAGTGGAAGGTCTCGTCCAGCTGCTCGCGCAGCTCGTCGAGGTAGGGCCCGACCAGGGGGAGGTAGGGGTCGGAGTCCAGGTAGCTGGTCCCGGCGAGCAGAGCGCGGATCCCGATGCCGTAGAGGGTGCCGGTGGTGTCGGCCCGGACCCAGCCGTACTTCGCCAGCGTGCGCAGCAGCGCGTGCAGGCTGCTGCGCGGCACACCGAGGGCCTCGCTGAGCTCGCGCAGCCGCACCGGCCGGTTCTGCCGCGCGGCCAGGAACTCCAGCACCTCGACCGTGCGCGCGGCCGACTTGACCTCGCGGACGCCGTTCACCGCCTCGGCGGCCGGTTCCGTTGTCATCCGACTCCCCCTTAACCGACATCTCAGACTAGCCAGGCCCCGACCCGCCGTCCACGGACGTGGCCGGGATACCGACGCGCCGTCGGCTTGTCCTCATATGCAGACATCATGCACACTAGTGGAACCCGATGGAGGGAGTATCGATGGGCGAGAGCCTGCGCGTCCTGGTCACCGAACCGATCATGGACAGGTTCCGGGACACCCTCACCCGGTCCGGCACCGGACCTCACGAGTGGATCTTCGCGCGTGGCGAGGCCGCGCTCGGACACGCCGGCACCGCGGACGTCCTGGTGTGCTCGTCCGCCGCTCCCGCCCTGCTGCGGGCCGCGCCCAACCTGCGGCTGGTGCACGTGACCGGCGCGGGGATCGACAAGATCGCGCTCGACGCGCTGCCGCCGGCCGCCGCGCTCGCCAACACCTTCCACCACGGCCGCTCGATCGCCGAGCACGTCGTCACCGTCGCGATGATGCTGCTGCGCCGGATCCCGGCCGGCGACGCCGCGGTGCGCCGGGGCGAGTGGCGCAACGTGATCGTCGACGACACGTACCCGTTCGGCGGGGTGCTGGCCGGCCGCACGCTCGGCGTGATCGGGCTCGGCGAGATCGGCTCGGCCGTCGCCGAGCTCGCCGCGGCGATGGGGATGCGGGTCCGCGCGGTGCGCCGGGACCCGACCGCGCCGCGTCCCGCGGCCGTCGAGCAGGTCGGCCCGGTGTCGGAGCTGCACGAGCTGCTGGCGGCCTCCGACGTGGTCGTCGTGACCATCCCGCTGAACGAGCACACCCGGGGCCTGGTCGACGCCGCGGCACTGGCCGCGATGCGCCCGGACGCGATCCTGGTCAACGTGGCCCGGGGCGCGGTCGTCGACGAGCAGGCCCTGCACGACGCACTGTCCGCGGGCACGATCGGCGGGGCCGGCATCGACGTCTGGTGGCGCAACCCGCGCGACCCGGACGCGCCGCCGCCGTCGCACCTGGACTTCAGCGGGTTCGCCAACGTGGTGCTGACCCCGCACCAGTCCGGGCACACCGAGGAGGTCTTCCGCGGCCGGGCCGGTGACATCGCCGATGCCGTCGACGCCCTCGCCGAGGACCGCCCCCTCCGGAACGTCGTCCGCGGCCCCTCCGGGGCCTGACTCATGACGCTTCAGTCCGGGCATGCCGGACTCAAGCGACGCTCCTATGGGCTGTCAATGGTCAGCGGGGTGTTGGGCCGGGTGGGTGGGGTTTCGAGCTGGCGGTGGAGCTGGCGGGCGATGTAGCGCTTGAGGCAGCGGCGGATCTCGCGGTCGGTTT
>NZ_JBEDNQ010000008.1:0-363628 GCF_040105385.1 Pseudonocardia nematodicida | reverse complement strand
ACTGACCTGCATCGACCACGTCATGCACTGGTCGAGATGGCGCCGCGAACGCCAGCACCAGGCCCGCACCTGCCACTACCGCCGCCGCGGCGAACGACCACCGGACTGATCAACTGCCGTTGCAGTATTAGGTCGGGCGGCGAATCCGGATGCGTCAGGCCGCAGCGGACTGGTGACGGACCGGGGCCGCGTCGGCGGCGAGCCGAGCGGCCTGAGCGGGCGATATGGGTTGTGGTCGCGGCGATCTCGGTTGGGCTCCTCGTACTTCCGGCCGACTCAGTGAATCAGTCCGCGGTCGCGCAGGCCCCCGTCCCGGGCCCCTCGGAATCGGCCCTTGTCAGCGCCGGGCCGTCACCGACTCCTGCCGCGGGCAGTGACCGCACCACGGACACTGCGGTCACCGTGTCGGGCGTAGCGCCGGAGCCGCCGACGTCGTCGACGACTGCGCTGCCGGACCAGCGGGCGAAGATCGCGGTCGAGGTCGCGATGAAGCAGATCGGACTGCCGTACGTGTGGGGCGGCAACGGCCCGGAGAACGGCCACCGCGGGTTCGACTGCTCCGGCCTGACGACCTTCGCCTACGACAAGGCTAGGGTGCAGCTTCCGCGGACCGCGCACACCCAGTTCCGGCACGGTCCCCGGGTGCCCGATGGCGCTGCCCTGCAGCCGGGCGATCTGGTGTTCTACGGGACGACCAAGAAGGTCCGTCACGTCGGGATGTATATCGGCTCGGGTCGGATGGTCAACGCGCCCACGTTCGGGAAGCCGGTGCAGACGGCCTGGTATCGCTACGACGGCGACGAGTACCTCGGTGCGACCCGCCCCGCCTCGATTGGTATCGGTGCGCTTCCGGCACCGGACCCGGAGGTGCCTGAGCAGCCGGACCCGTCGATCCCGGACGCGACGGTGTTCCCGGCCCCGCCCGCACCGTCGCTGCCTGCGGTCCCGGATCCGCGGGCCCCGCAGCCGCCCGCGGGCCGCTCGGCCGCCGACAGCCTCGCCGGTGCTCGCAAGTCCACGACACCGCCCGCCCCTGCAGCCGCGGCGCCCCCCGTGCCGACGCCGCGCCCTGAAGGAAGCCCCGACACCGACACAGAGACCCTGCCACCGACTGCACCCGCCCCGGCGCCGGTCACTCCACCATCGAGTACACCGCGACCGACGACCCGTCCCGTCACCCCGCCGCCGGTCACGCCGGCGCCTCCGACAACTCCGCCGTCAACCGCGACGCCCGCGGTTCCGGGGTCTGCGGTCGGCTTGGTCCTTGACGGGTTGGCTCGTCCGGTTTCTCCGGTGGCGCAGGGCCCCGACGGGCTCCCGGCCGCGGTGGGATCCCACGCCAGCCCTCGCGGGTGGACCGTGCGCCTGGACGCCCCGTTGACCATGCCCCGGCCCGGGGCCACGGTGCTGCTTCAACTCGCCGACGGCACGAGCCATAGCTTCACCATCCAGAGCACCAGCACCGCATCCTCTACCGAGGCAGCAGCAAGCACAGCGCCGCTCGTGATCGTCGTTCCGGACGGGAACGGCTCCTGGACGGTGATCGCCGCGGGCTGAGCCTGAGCCCTCGAACTGCCCAGTCGGCCGTAGCTCCATGCACTGCAGACGACAGCTTGCGTCGGCGCATCGGGTGGAGGCCTTGGAGGGCGGGTGCGGGCGGCCGCGACGCCCCTTGGGAGCAGAGTACGATCGTCCCCGCCTTCAAGGACGCATCCAATGAACCGTCTCCGAAGGTCACCAACGTCCTGATCCGCTTCGTGGCAGGCGCCGGGCCCATCTGCCAGCGTGACACCCCGCGTGACCCACGCTCCGTGCGCACCGTGTCCTCGCCTGTGCATCGTGGGATCGGGCGCGTGCACGGATCGGCAGCTCAGCGCACGAAGTGACCGCCGTGGACGGACTTGTAAACAGTAGGTCGTCGGCTCGACCCCGGTCTCCGGCCTCCCGGTCCACACGGTCGCTAAGCGTCGGAAGCCGTGGGCTCAGCCGCGCCCGCGGTTCGGCTCACGACCCACGCACTGGTCTCGTGGATAGCTAATGCCGAGACTGAGCCTTGAGAACTGCTATCCGAGAAGTATGCCGAGATTGACAAGTCGGAATGTCATCGCCTGACTGCTCACATCGAATTTTTTAGCAAGTCGAGAAATTATCTCTCTCTCGCTTCGTTGGGATTTGACCAGTGGAGATGCAGCCGCGCGCACGTGATCCTGCGGCATTAGAAGCGCAGCAGCGAAGGCGTTAGCTTCGATTTCCTCGGAATCGGTCGCCATGCTTGATATATCGTTGCGATACGATACACGCACTGACTTGTCGACGGTCAGTGAGCGCCCTTCATGCAGGAGTAGGTGCCCGACTTCGTGGCTGATCGTGAATCGCTGACGATGAGGGCGATGATTAGAGTTGACGCCAATTAGGGTGCGGCCACCTGACCGCAAACAAAATCCAGACTCGCTGTCGTCCGCTTCTTGTCCGATCACCACGGCTCCGTAGTTCTCTGCTACTCGACGCGGATCGAATGGTGGATGGTCGAGGCCACAGTCAGCTAACGCGCGGTACGCGCGCTTGACTACTTGCGCTCGGTCCATCTCCTAACCGCTCCTCTCTGCTTGCTCGACCGCCATCTCGACGAAGTTCTTCGCCCTGGCGTCGGTGAAGACCGCATCGTCTTCGGGTACGGCACCGTACTTGCAGTCTGTCTCCATTGAAAGTGGCACAAGTGAGTGTAAATCAGCATTCAAATGAAAGGCAATCCACGCTAGCGTGTGCAGCTGGATGCGCTGCCTACCGGCCTCGATATTTCCAATCGACGCCCGGGTCATTCCGACGAATTGGGCAAGCTCGGACTGGCTCAAATTTCGAGCACGCCGAGCGGAGCGAATTTGGTCGCCGACTTGCTGATACAGCCGTGTCTCGTCGGCCTTAACGTTCGCCATTCGTTCCGCTCCGAGTATGTACACACAATTCCACCCTTGACTGTACGCCTAGGGGGCTTGTAGTGCAAGCGTAGGCTTCCAGGAGTTGACATTCAGGTTGGCGACTGGCTACCGTCCGTGGCGGCCCCAGCGACGTGGTCAGTTCCCTACCGGCACCAATGGGTGCCAGGAAGATGAGGTGCCGCATGGCACGGAAGCCGATCGGTACGACCGCTCGTACTGGACAGCGTTGCCCCGAGAGCGGGGTATGGAAGGTGGTCGGTACGCCCACCACGACGGCGCCGATCGCCGAGAACAACGTCATGCCGCCGTACCGGCAGCAGGCGGTCACCTGGCGTCTTGAGCGTCACGCCTGATCGAAGACGCTCAGCCTCTGGTGTAACAGCGCCAGGAGATGTCCGGACGGCCCGAGGTGGTCGAATCACCTCGGGCCGTCCGGACATTGGAACTGTGTCACGTGGCTGTCGTTCCTGTCACGGGCAGTCAGCACGGCCGACCGGCCAGCTCGGCTTTGAGGCAGCCTGGGGCAGATTGGTGCTTCGGACCGGGCTGAAGACGGGGATGGCTGAGGGTGATGTCCATACCGCCAACTAGGGCGATCCCCGGGTGAACAGAGTCAAGGGCAAGTAGCGCGCGTCCAACAGCGCCGGCACGAAGGTCGAGGCCGAGGCGATCGGCCGCAAGAAGGCGATCGAGCGGGCCCCGAGCATTTCACGCACAGGGAGGGAGGTCACCGTCGGCCTGGCCGACATCTCCCCGTCGTTGGGCGAGCGCTTCGAGCGCCACACTGTCACGCTGCCCGCGGCTGCCATGACCGTCGTCCTGGACGACGACGGCACCAACGGCCTGCTGTCCTGGCGCCACCACTTCGTGCCGGACTTATGGAACCGGGTACTCCCCGACGGCCTACTCGACGACGGCGAGTTGCCCGCCGGGACTGAGGCCCGGGAGGTCGAGGAGGAGACCAGTTACCGGCCCCGTGCGGTCGAGCACCCGGTGACGTTTGAGCCGATGGCCGGGACTGTCCGCAGCGCTTTTCCTCGTGCGCGGCGCCGAGCGGGTCGCCGATCCGACTGAGTTCAACGAGGGCGCGTTTCGGTGGGTGCCTCTCGCGGACGTCCCGCACATGCTCGCGACCGGCAAGATCGGGAACTCACGTGGGCTAGTCGGACTCCTTCTCGCGATCTGAGGAATGCCGCCATCGCTGGCGGCTGCATAGTGCTGCAACGGCACTCCGGTATGTCGCGAGAAGCTGGTGGCTGTTCGGCAATGATGATCACCGTAGGCCCTACTGGACGATGGACCGTGCAAGTCCGGGCGAGCAGGAGATCGCAAGTGAGAATGGCTTGCATAGGACGTTCCGTGGACCTGGTCGGCGGCGCACACTGCTGGTAAGGGTGGTCAAATGAGCAAACTAACCCCTCGCCCACGTCTCCAAAACAGTTTCCGGAAGGAATGTCACTATGACCAAGAATCCGACGCAAGGACTGCCGGCCAGGGCGCCGCGCACCATCGTCTACCAGAACGCCGACTTCGTCTCGGCGATGCTGCAAGAGATGTACCAGGTCGGCCTGCTCCAGTCGTTAGAAAGCGACGCTAGCGAGAAGAGTTCAAGAGCTAGGGATAGGCAGGGGAAGGTCGCCGTCGGCGGCAATGCCGAAGGGAGTGTGCCGCTCCTCGCCAAAGCTGCGGGCAAGGGTGATGGCGAATGGGTGCGTAAGCAGGCTGAGGTCGACGACCGGTCGAGCGCTCAACGGCAGAAGTTCGTGTACTCGCAAGCGCACTACCTCGACGCTGTACGCCGAGGGCTTGCTGAACGCGGCCAACTCTCCTCCGATACGTTCGTCGCGTCAGCTGGAAGCATCGTGGAATTCACCGCCCTCACGGTGCGACCGAACGAGGTGACCGCCCTGCTGGACATTGCAACCCCTGCGCTAATCAGGGAGGTCGCCAGGTTCGTCATTCGGCGCGGCAAGCGGGCCGAGATTCAGGAAACGATCGACCGGGCCCAAGCTGCGGGTATCGACATCAATGCGGAGAAAATCGCAGCGCAGCGCGCCGTTCACGAGCTCGCCGCGTCCGATGCTGCTGATGTAGCCGAGGCGGTTGCTTCGGCACTCCAAGTCGATGCACGACGCACCGCCACACGCGAATACCACGCCACTGTCGCCGACGACCGTAACGCCGTCCTAATTTGCGACGCAGAGCATTTCATGACGGCGGATCCTGATCGACTCCTTGACGGCCAGTTCACCGTTCTTGGGAAGGTTATCAAGTCGCTGAATCCGAGCACTCCAATCCTTGCCAACAACAAGTTGCTGAGACGATTTCAGCCAGATGCGGTAGCTGACCTTCTCGGCAACCTCGGCGCCGACGAGGCTGCAGCCAAGTACTTCGACCTCTCCTTTGACACCGAGATCACCAATGCGATCACGGTCATGCCCATTGCGATATATATCTGAGCCGCTGATTCTGTCGTGGAGCAAGCTAGAGATTTTCGGGCCCACGTTAGGCTGTAGGCGGGACTAGACTGTACAGCAAACTCGATAGGCTCGATACAGGTGTTCGACGAAGCTGTTCGACCCGATCGGCACGTCATT
The DNA here is from genome assembly GCF_040105385.1 of Pseudonocardia nematodicida. NCBI lineage: Bacteria > Bacillati > Actinomycetota > Actinomycetes > Pseudonocardiales > Pseudonocardiaceae > Pseudonocardia > Pseudonocardia nematodicida. Next base: position 358,095 of record NZ_JBEDNQ010000008.1, on the reverse strand, counting down.
CGACGCGGAGTGGCTCTTGCGTTCAGACGATCACGCGGTGGCCGCCCTACAGCTCCACCTGCTCGTCGCCGGGCCGATCGCACGCCACCTTGGCGGACGCCACTCGTGGAGTCATTCGTGGTGCGAAACCCGGGCAACGGCTGATGACGAAGGCTGTGTGAGTGTGGAGTCGGAAGAACGCAAATGCTGCTGGTGGCCTGCGGCGGCGATGCAGTGCGGCCTTTTAATCCGTGGGATGTGAGTTCGAGGCGAGCGGGAAGCTCGGCGTGTGGGCGGAACAGGATAGCGAGCCATTGCGCCTCCGTAGACTTTGTTACCGATCTGGCTGTGTCCGAGACTCCGTGTCCACTGCCGGCGTGGTGGTGGGGCCGGCTAGCAGTTGGCGCGGTTGGGGCGCCTGGCAGGCAACTTCGCATAACGGTCGAACGTCGGTAGAACTGACGGCAGGACGGAGTTGCGAGGGGAGGGGCGTTTTGTGGCGTCAGAACGGCCCGAGCGTGTCGGTGCTGTGGGCGGGTCAGGAGAGCCGGCCGCGGCGCGGCGAGAGCAGAAGTGGATCGTTGCGATCGTGGCAGCGACCGCTGTGTTGCTTCTGGCTGGCTTGGTCGGTGCGGTGCTCAGTGTCGCGAGCCGGGGGCAGGAAAGCTGGTGGTGGGCGCTTCTGATCGGGGTTCCGGTGGTCGGTCTGGCGTCGCTGGTTGTCGGTGCCGTCGCCGTGGTGCGGCGGCGTCGGCGGCGGGGCCCCCTCATGGCGTACAACTCCGCGCTAATGGAGCTGCCCACGCCGGAGCAGCGGAGGGCGCTGATGAAGCGGCTCCGGAGTTGTGAGCCGATCCCACCCGAGCAGCAGGATCTCGCGCTGCGAGTGGCCGGGGAGTTCGCCGGTCGGGCGTGGCTGTTGTGGTTGTGGCCTGTCCCTATTCTGTTCCTGGGAGCGAGCGTGGCGTACCAGGACAGCTGGTTGATGTTCCTCTACTCGGCAGTCATGGGCGTCGTGGTGATCGGGTTCGGCGTGTTCGGTTCGTGGACCGTCCTCCGGATGCGGAAGCGGCTTCCCGAGCTCGAAGCAAGGCTCCGCGGGACTGGTGACCTCACCGGGGGAGCCCGTGGGGTCTGAGCTTCCGCACCGTGCTTGGGCAGCCGTGCAGGCGCGCCGCGCCTGGATGACATCTCTCGTGGCAGCGGGGGCAAGCGGTCTGGTACTCGGCGGCGCCGTAGCGACCAGCCGGGACCTTCTCGGTGCTCTGGCCTGGGGCGGTCTCACGTTGTCGGTGATGGCTGTCGGGATCGTGCAGTTTGCGATGGCTCGCCGGCGGTGGCCGAATCCTCTCGTTGCGTTGCGCATCAGCGATTCAGATCGTGTCCGCACGGCGGTCGCGAGACCGGTGACCGTCGCGGAGTTGCCCGAGCGGTTGCGGCTGGTTGCTGTCTTGTTCGCCGAGCACGTCATCTACGTGAGGTCCAGATGCGCGCCGTGGTTCGCCGCCGGGCTCGGATCCCTGCTCGGGATGAACATCGTGCAGGCGTTCCTCGAGCCAGGCCTGTCGGCCGCACTGAACCTGGCCTTCGTGGCCGTGCTCGCGACGCTCAACGCCTGGCCTTACTTGCGGTCGTGGTCTCGGGCGCAACAGGTCACGAGGTGTGTGCCTCGTCGGTCCTGACACGAGCTGACATGGCGAGCGCCTCACGGGTTCAGGACCCAAGGGGGCCGCCCCACGGCCACCGCCCGCGTAAGAGCATCTGTGCTGTCGACGTCCCCGTGGAGTCGCTCGTGGTGCGAACCTGTGGCTACGGCAGCGTTCAGGAGGCATCAGCGCAACTTTCGAGCGAGCTGTTGTCGCTGGCAGAGGCTTCGTGAGGCATCGCCCGCGCGCTTTACACCCGAGTGGTCGCAGGTTCGAACCCACCCGCGACCACGGTCCGGACCAGGACCTTCTCGTCTCATGATCCGTGAGACTCGCTCCTTAAACCGAACAGCGTCGTCGCCTATAACCAGGAGCCACTTGGGTTGCTGCCGTTAGGTTCGCTGCTTCGCGGGTGCGGTAGCGCTGTCAGGTCGCGCCGGCAAAGTGTCCGCGATCGGGAAACCTCTAGAGGCAGTTCTGCTGTGTTCAGGGGTGTTCAGTGCGGCAGCTCATGGTCCGGCGTCGCCCGCGTCAGGTTCTCCGCCTGTTAGAGGCAGGGCGCCACGACGGGTGGTGAGCGCTATGGCCCCGAGAGGGACTCGACCCAGGTCCGCAATTTGGCTCGATGGGGCGAGCTCGTGCCGCGGCACGAGGCACCCATGTCAGCGGATGTGTTCCGTGGTGGGTCTGCGCGTCGCGATTTCCGTGTCGCGGGCCAGGATGAGCCAGGCAGCCCAGTCCGGGGTTTGCAGCGGCTCGGCGCTTTCCACACGGTCGGAGCGGTGCTCGCTGTTGGGGCAATAGCCGGCTCGCGCGGCGTACTTGGTGTCAATCATGGCGTAGGCGGCGGGGACCCAGCGGGTGTGCCACTCAGCGACCAGGACCGCCGAGCCGTGCGGCCCATAGGCGTAGGTGTGGGTGCGATGGAGCCACGACAGGGTTTCGCGGCCCCAGTGGTGCACAGGCCAGCAAGGTGGGATCTGGCGGCAGGTCGGGGCGAGGGTGGGGATGGCGACGGTGTTGACCCAGCTGGCCAGCTCATCCCACGCCCTCGCGGCCTCCTCGGCCGAGAGCAGCGCCCACACCACCGACCGCGTCCCCTCAGGCGCGTGGTCGTCGGGCGCGCCAAGGGTGTCGGCCGCGATCTCTAGTTCTCGGACCTGCGGGAGGAGCTCCGCGAGGATGGCGGCCTGTTCCTGGTTGAAGCCATCGAGTTCACCGAGCTTGCGCTCGCTGTAGGTGTGGCGCTCATCGTGATCGCGTACGTCAGCACGCAGAGCGGCGACCGCAGCGATCAGCTCCTCGATCCTGGGATCGCCGGGCGCGGAAGCGGTCACGACCGCGGCCCCTGCCCGGCCGGGCAAACTCCGGGCGCGGAGCACACCGCATCGGGCCAGATGGTCCCGATCATGGTGTCGTTGCGGGCAGCGTTCCCGGCGACGCAGTGTCGGGCTGGACCTGCGGCCATCATCGAGCTGACCAACCTGGAATACGAGGGCTCGGTCGGTGTGCCGGAGGTGGCCGATCAATGCCGGCGATCGGAAAGCCGCGGGCGTCGATGGGGATGCGCCCGGTCTCGATGGCGTCGACGTCGCGGCGCAGCTGTAGCCCATCTGGGCGGTCGAACGGATCGACGGTGCGGGCCCGGATTGCGAGCAGATGTCGGAACACGAGTAGAACCTGGCCGCGCTCGAGAGTGCGGACATCGGCGGGCTGGTAGGTGTGGACGCGCTCGAGGCTGCGGGTCGCACCACGCGCCCCGCTCCAGACCCCGTCGGCTGGTTCTTGCAGGCGTGTGCGGTCGTGTTCGCCGAGGATTGAAGACAACCATTGCAGGGTGGCGGGGTCCTTGAGCCCGCCCCAGATGCCCATCAGAGCACTGTTGTCGAGCAACGTGACCGCCTTCTGCCGACCGTAGGTCGTTTCGAGCTGGGCCTTGGACTGGGCGGCCCAGTGGATGATGACCCCGCGGCTCAACGAGTCCGCCTGGCTGGTCGGTAGGTCGGGAACCGGGGTCGCGGCGGGGAGCTCGTCGAGCACGGCGGTGGCGGGTGGATCGAGGCGCTTGCTCGGGTAGCGCAGACCCATGGCGCGCGCGGTGTCGATCCACTCGGCGACGATGGTCGTCATCACAGGCGTGGCGTTGACGTCGTTCTCCTCGGCGATGAGATACAGCGATCCGCCGGAGGCAATGAAGCGTTCGACGTCGTAAGAGCGAGCAGCGTCTTCGGTGCACAGCTCGCGGATCCGGCGGTCGGCGAATGGGGCCAGGGCGCGGCGGACCGAGAGCCATACAGCGTCGGCGGTCTGGGCGACCATGTTCAGCTCGGCCTGAAGGTCGTGGCCGTAGGCCTCGTAGCGCTCGTGTCCTTGCAGGACGGTCACCGCAGACCGGGCCGCTTCGCGATCGGTGGCCCAGGCGACCACGCGGGAATGCTCCGCCCCGGACACCGAAGCGGCCAGCAGGTAGGCACCGACCACTCCGACGGCGCGCTGACGAAACACCCGGTCATTACCCGAGCCACGCCCGTCGCCGGTCTCGACCGCGGTCGAGGAGGCCTCGACAAGAATCCGAGCGCGGCTCCAGGCCTTGATGTCGTCGTCACAGCCACCCAGCAGCGACCAGTGCAGTTTCGCCGGCCAGTTGACGGTACCGGTCAGATCGAACACCAAGATCGGGCCGGGCATCGCGCGTCGTGATCGTGCCAGCGCGGTCAGCATCAGCAGATCCGGCTTGGTGGTCGAGCACAGCAGCGCGCCGGGGGCTTCGAGGCACAGCGGGGTGAGCCACCTTCGGGACTTTCCGGTCTGGGTCGGGGCCAGGGTGCCGGTGGTGGTCTCCAACGGTGCCCACAATGACCCTGTGGGGCCTTCGGGCAGTGGGATCCCGACATCGCCCGGCGGCGCCGACCGGATCTCTGCCGCGGTCAGTGACGGGCGGAGTCGGAGTGCGGCCCTGCGGCACGCCTGCAGCGAGAGCTCGGCCCGGATCTCGGCGCGGGTGGCGTGACCCGGCTTGGTCGGACCCCACCTGCGCCACCACCACCGCCCGATCGCCGCTACCGCCAAACCGAACGTCGCGGCGGTGGTGATCACACAGCCGAGGAACAGTGTCGAATGCTCAGCTAGGTGGGCGATCGGGGAGCCGGATGGGGGTGGGGTGCCCAGTGACGACCGAAGCAGATCGGCCGTGTCGTCGAACCCGAGGATGAGCAGTCGCGGGGCTCCGGCCACCAGCCCCGTCGCGACCGCAGCCATCTCCACCACGAGGACGACGAACGCGACCAACCCGAGCGCGGTCGCGGGCAGGGCGATGTCCCCGGCCCACCGCTGGACGCCGCGGGTCATCGAGGACTCCACGCAACGACGACGGGCTCACCGGAGGGTGTGGTCGCGGGCAGCGGGCAGGACCGCTCAGAAGCCGAGCGTCGACGCGCTGTGGCCTCGCCGTGCGGCGCCGCCTCAGAGAATCCTCGAGCGCGATCACGATCCCTGGGCAGATCAGGCTCGCCGGTGATGAACCCCTGGGGCCCGCCAGCTGACTGCTGGTCGCCTGCTCGTTGCCATGGCCCGGTGATGGCGAACAGGATGCCCGGCTGTTGAATGCCGGCGGACAGCACGGTCCCGTCGGGAGAGAAGGTCGGCCCGGTGAACTCCGAGCCCATCTGGCTGCGCGCGATGGGGTAGGCGTACCCGGCTGCGGTCACCCCGGCCAGGTGGTTGTCGTCATCGCCGTCGGTGGCCACGATCAGCCCGCCGAACGGGGCAGCGACGATGTTGTCCGGTGCCTCGACGGTCTCGCCGTCGGCTTCGGTGAACACCGTGGTCAGGGTGAGGGTCGCGGCCCGCGGGTCGTAGTGCCAGATCTGGCCGCGGTGGGAGTCGGAGTAGCTGCTGACCACGTAGGCGCCGTCGTCGCTCCACCAGGCGCCCTCGAGCTTGTGGGCGCGAGTGATCCCCTCGGTGGTGCGTAGCGAGCGCTGCTGGGCGTCGCGGTCGTCCACCGGAACCCAGCGCACCGAGTAGACGGTGACGATCTCGCTGGCCTGGTCGAGGTCGTCGACGAGGTTCCCAGAGCCATCGGTGCAGGCCATCGCGGCGAGTTCGCCGGCCTCGTCGTCGAGGGCGTTGAGTGCGCCGCTCGTGCCGCGGAACCCGGCCGGCGGGGTCCAGCGGTAGACGGTGCCCGACGGGTCGGAGGCGTCCTCGGTGAGGTAGATCGTGAGGTCGTCGGGGTCCACGCTGAGCGCCTCATGACGGTACCGACCGGGCGCGCGGATCGGCTGTGGGTTGCGGTTGGCGCGCAGGTCGACCGGGTCGACCTCGAACACGTAGCCGTGGCCGTCTCGTTCGTTCTCCTCACACGTCAGCCAGGTGCCCCAGGGGGTGATGCCGCCGGCGCAGTTGGTGGAGGTTCCGGCCAGGACGGCGGTCTGCCAGATGAGCTCGCCGTCGGGGGTGGTCTTGACGACGGTGCAGCCGCCGCCGGCGTCGTCGCGCCAGGTGTAGCCGCGCCGGTGCGGCACCGCGCCGCCGTCGTCGGGGCCGCCGCGGACCTCGTGGTTGAGCACGATGAGGACGTTGCCGTCGGGGGCGGAGAACGCCGCGGCGCCGTCGTGCACGCCGGGGCAGGGGTCTCCGGAGTACAGGCTCGTCTTCCCGGCCTCGTTGACGATCCGGTAGGAGAAGCCCTCGGGCAGCGCGAGCCGGCCGTCGGGGTCATCGACCAGCGGGCCGTAGCCGGTGAACCCGGCGGAAGGCTGCGCCGCGGCGGTCGGGGCGCTCAGCAGGCCCTGTAGGGAACCGGTCAGGGCGACGCCGAGCCCGGTCTGGCTGGTGCGGGCGAGGAACGCCCGCCGGTTGATACCCACGGTGGAACTCCAGAAAGCGATGGTCGAGCAGGGGCTGGGTTGGCCGGGGTGCTCACATGGCCAGCTCCGTGCGGGTGGGGGTCCCGACGTGTGGGCGGTAGATGGTGATGTGCCAGTCCGCGGCGTCGATCGCGGCGTCGGGGTCGGGGTAGGCGCCGGCCTCGCGGACCGCGGCGACCGTGATCAGCTCGGTGGGGGAGATGCGGCGAAAGGCCAGGACCTGATCGTGGTATCCGCCGTGGGCCGGGTAGTGGCGGATCGCGATCTGCCCGGTCGGAGCCCCGAGCTCGGTCTGCACAGCACGCGGTAGGACCTCGACGGCGTGCTCGGTCAGCCGTGGCGTCGGCTGGTCGCCGGCCGCTACCGGGCCGGGTGGGCGGCTCCAGCGCTGCCCGGCAGGCGCCGGCCCGGACAGCGGATGGGCGGTGAGCTGGACGCGGCCGCCGCCGGCCCGCTCGAGCTGCGGGCGCCCCTCAGCGCTGGTCCCGCGGGGTCGCAGGGCCTCGCGGGCCCGCACGACCAGCAGCCAAGAGGTCTCGATCCACCAGGCGTCGGTGTCGCACCAGTACCGACCACCAGCGTCGCGGCGGGTGGTCGGAGCCCAGGTCGCCGCGGCGATCGCCTGCCCGGTGGTGTGCCCGGCGCGGGTGAGGGCATCGCGAGCCGGTTCCGGTAGGCGATACCAGCCGACGCGCTCGGTCCGGTGCCAGCGGATCCGGGCACCCGGTGCCGGCGCCGCCGCGGGCGGGTGCGCCGACGAGCTCACCGGCGCGGCCGGTGTCGTGCGGCGGGCGAGGAGGCCCATCAGCGTGTCCTCTCGTCGGCGCGAGGGCTGCGGAGGTGCATGACGACGGCGAGAGCGAGCCGGACGGTCCAGCACGCCAGTGCGAGCAGGGCGAGGAAGCCGATGACGGCCGATTCCAGCGGCAGCTGCGCGCGGGAGCTCACGGCCAGCGTCGCGGCGGCGAGGGTGGCCGCGACGACCGTGGCGGCGCCGACCCGGCTTGCGGGCAGTGGGGCTAGGCGCCACACCCCGAGCAGGAACCGCCCCAGCGGCCGGTGGTGATCGATCCGTCCGACCGGCCACCCGAGGGGCAGCGACTCACACGGGCGGGCACGGCCACCCGCCCGCGACCCTGGCGCTCCGGGGCGGGCTCCAGGTGCCGGCGGAGGCGCATAACCGGTGGTCGGGGTGTAGTCGGTCTGGGCGACCGGTTCGCCCGCCGGGACGTAGTCGGTCTCGACGTCGGCCGGGCTCTCGGGCCTCGTGGGCCTATCCGGCGGAGGTGGCGCCGGTGCGGCCCGGTTCGCGTCGCCTCTCACGGTGGGGTCGGCCGCGGTGCGTGCGTGGTCGTAGTCGGCGCGTCGGAGCGGGTCCGCCACGACGCCGTAGGCGGCGACCACCGCCCGGAATCGCTCCGTGGCGACGGGATCGGGGTTGTGGTCGGGATGAAGGGCCAGGACCAGGCGTCGGTAGGTGCGGCGGATCTGCGTGGAGTCGGTGCCGGAAGCGACGCCGAGTACCGCGTACAGGTCCGGGCCGCTGGGGTGGTCGGTCATGGCGTGGCCCGGGCGAGCGCGGGGTTCGCTGCGGGTTCGCCGTTCGGGCCGGCGATGCGGCGGATGTGGGTGATCTGGTCGGCCCAGTCCGAGAGCGGCTGCAGGATGACCCCGGTCGCGGAGTCGTAGGCGTTGACGACCAGGCCGCCGCCGACGTACATGCCGACGTGTCGCGGGTTGGTCGGCGAGCCGAGCGAGCCGGGGATGAACACCAGGTCGCCGGGGGCGATGGTGGCGAGCGAGGCCGGGGTGCCGGCGTTCTTCTGGTTGACCGTTCCGCCCGGGATCGCGACGCCGGCCGAGGCCCAGGCGGCGAGCATCAGCCCGGAGCAGTCGAACCCGTCGGGTCCGCGCGCTCCCCAGACGTAGGGCTTACCGAGCTGGGCCAGGGCGTAGAGGACTGCGGCGCGTTGGGCCGGGTCGGCGGGCGGGACGAACCCGGGTGGGAGCTGGCGGGGGTCGATGTCCCCAGGGGCGAGCGGCACACCGACCCCGCCCTGATCCGGGCAGGCGAACACCGCGGCGGCGAGCTGCGCGTCCGGTGTTGCGGGTGTGTCCGGGACGGGGGTGTCCGGGCCGACCCAGAACCGGTCGACGAGCGCGGCTGCCGGTTCCTCCTGCGGGCCGTAGCGTTCGGGGAAGGCGCTGCGCTGCACCGTGTCGGCGGCCTGCCCGGGGGGCATGGCCGCCCAGCCGGGGATCTCGAGGAGCCGGTCGTAGAAGATGCGGGTGGCGTAGTCGGGGTTGAGTACCTGCTCCGGGCTGCCCCAGCCCTGGGAGGGGCGCTGCTGGTAGAGTCCGAGCGAGTCGCGATCGCCATGAGCCACGTTGATCAATCGGGACTCCACGATCACCGTGGAGATCGCGATCACCGCCGCCCGACGGGGCAGCCCCCGCTCGACCGCGATCGAGACGATCGTGGCGGCGTGTTCGGTCTGCTCAGCGTTCCACTCGGTGCCACCGATGGACTGCGAGCCGCCGCCGATCCCGCCGTCACCGTCGCAGCCCCCGCCGGGCAGCGCGCCGTCGCTGACCGCGGTGAACATCGCGATGCCCATGCTGGTCACCGCGACCAGAAACGTCAGCACCACCGCCGCGATGGCCACGACGACGGTGCCCTTCTTCTGGTCCACGGCTCAGGTCACCGGTGCGCGGCCGCGCCGTTGAGCCGCCCCGCGACGGCTGGCTCGACTGCCGCCGCCGCGGACACCTGGTCCGCGGTCGTGTTGGGGACCGCGGCGAGACGCCTGCTCGGCTCGAGCGCCGGCGGCGTCTGTTCGGCGGGCCCGCGCAGGCCGGCGTTGGTGTCGAAGATGGCCCGCTCGGTGGCCGAGAGCACGGTCTGGATCTTCATGCCGGGCGCGTTCTCCATCTTCCACAGCGCGCGGCCCGGGCCCTCCATCGCCCAGCCGGTGATCACGGCCTGCTCGCGTTCGGACAGGCCGAGTTCCTCGGCGAGCTCGTCGCCGACGCGGGTGGACTGCCCGAGCAGGATCCGCGAGGAACACAACGCGAGCAGGTCCTTGGCGATCGAGACCTCCTGCGAGCCGGCCGCGCCGACCGAGAGCAGGTCGGAGGGCTTGTGCATGACCAGCAGCTGGATCTTGCGTTCGGCCCGGGACAGGCGCAGGTCGGAGTCGACGGCCTGCACCGCCCGCAGGCCCAGGCGCATCTGGCGCCAGACCTCGTCGCGCACCACGATGCGCACGTCGCCGTCGTCCTGCAGGTCGGTGATCATCGACGACCACGACCCGAGGCAGGTCAGCGCGACCGCGATCGCCTGATCCCCGCGGGAGCGCAGCAGGGACAGGTCCATCGACTGGACCGGGGCGTCCCAGTCGAGGTCGAAGTTCGTCGGCTCGTCGAACAGCCCGGACAGCGGCCCGACGACCAGGTTGGACAGGGCGTCGGTGATCTGTCGGGTGTGGTCGACGAACTGGCGGTGCGAGGCGAACCGGGTGGCCTGCCACAGATCGTCCTCGGGGTCGGCGAGCTGGGCGACGACCTGCGGGATGGTGATGGGGCGCAGCTGCGTGTAGCCGTCGGCGGCACCCACGAGGCGGCGCAGGACGGTGGAGATGACCAACCCGTCGGTCACGGTCGGCGAGTAGCCCTGGGCCTCGGCCAGGGCGGTGAGCAGCCGAGTCCAGCGGGCGGTGATGCCGGTGAGCTCCTCGTTCTGGCGCTCGACGCCCCAGGTGGGCCAGCGGGCGCGCAGCGGTCCGAGGTCGAGGGCGTTGAGCCGGTGGTGGCTGCCGCGCCCGAGCGCGATCGGGGTGATCCCCAGCGAGCGCAGCAGCGGGGTGTACTCGCCCTTGACGTCGCCGGAGATCAGCGAGCGGACGCCGAAGAGCATCATCCGCAGCATCAGCGCGACCACGGTGCTCGACTTGCCGCGCCCGGGTTCGCCGAACACGACGAGGTTCGGGTTGGTGACCATGCCGCGCAGGACCCACTCGGTGGGGTGGACGTAGAACGCGCCGCCGGACTGCGTGTCGTACCCGAGGCGGGCGCCGATCGCGGGGACGCCGTTGGCGGCCAGCAGCGGGAACAGCCCGCCCACCTCGGCGGTGGTGGCCTTGTAGACCGGGGCGCGGCGCGCGGCGTCGACCGCGGCCCACCCGCGGCCGGGTTCGCGCGGGCCGTGGCGGGGTGCGGTGGCCTGGTTGACCCGCTGCCGGTGGCGCGCGCCTGAGTCCTCGGCGATGGGGTCGGGGGCGGGTGGGGTCGCGTGCGGGATGCCGTGGAGGTCGGTGAACTGCGAGAGCAGCTCACCGGTGCTGCGGGGGTCTGGCCGGCGGCGGGCTCGGCGGAAGATGCTCATGCGTCGAAGGCCCTCTTCTCCCGGGGCAGCCCGATCCCGACCGGGAGTGCGGCGGCGACGAATGCGGAGTCCTGGGCCAGCTCCAGGCGCAGTAGGTGGAACCGTCCTGAGGCGTCGTTCTCCAGGCGGGCGGCGTGGTCCTCGACGTTCCAGTCGGCCGGCACGGTGATCGCCGAGGCGACGGTGAACCGGACGACGGCGTGCCCGGCCGCGACCGCGGCTTCCTGCTCGCGGGCGCCGCGCTGGCGGCGCGAGTCGACCGCGGTGGTGTTGAACCCGCGCTGGGCCTTGGCGTCGACCAAGACGTTGTTGCGGAACCGGTCGGACTTCACCACGCGGGCACCGGCGGCCGCGGAGAGGATCTCGTAGTGGATCTGCAGGGTGCGGCGCTCGCCTGCGGTCCGGACCGCGAGCAGCGGCCCGAGTGAGCCGAAGATCGTGCCCGACTCAGGGGGCTGCACGGCGTAGGCGACCGAGGAGTAGCCGTCGTGGTGATACGCCCGCGCTGCCGGCGTCGGCGCGAGGGCGGGCCCGGCCTGGGAGATCGGGAGCCCGACCGAACCGTCGGGGTCGGGGCTGTTGAGATGGCGGAACGAGAGCCCGGCCGCGGCGGAGGGGTTGAACCCGGTCTTGATCGCCTCGGCGACCCCGGTCGAGGACAGCCACGTCACCGAGGTCACGCCGAGCCCGCGCAGCCCGTCGGCGACGCCCTCGAGGAGCCGGTACAGGGCATAGGCGCGTCCGGCGATGCCGCCGCCGGCGGCCTTGGCCGGTCGGCGCAGGGCTTCCTCGGTGCCCGAGACGGTCACGAACAGCTCGGTGCGCACGCTGACCGAGGCGACGTCGCGGTCGATCTCGGCGGTGACCTGCCGGGCCAACGCGGGGGCGTCGGCGCGTTGGTGGCGCTCGCGCCACACGGTGTACTCGGTGCCGTCGTCGGGCACGGTGCGCACCAGCAGCGAGACGCGGTCGACGACCTCGCGGTGCCCGAGCCCGACCAGCATCGACCCCAGGCGTGAGGCGAGGCGCTCGCACTCGTCGTCGGACAGCATCCCGACTCCGGAGTGGGTCAGCTTCGCTGTGGCGCCCCAGCGGCCCTCAGCGGTGTCGTGGATCAGACAGATCCGGGAGCCGTGGAACTCCGGGCCGTCGGGGAACTCCAGGCGGGCCAGCACGCCGGGCAGGTCGGGTTCGGCTGCGTCACCGGCGAGCCCGACTGCGGCGCGGGACTGCCAGAGGGACCAGCGCATGAGCACTCCTGTCTGGAACATGACCAGGTCGGCCAGCCATCGAAACGCCGGGCGGCCGTGGATGGGGACGAGGATCAGCACGGCGACGATCGCGGCGAACACGCCCCAGCCCAGGGCCTGAGACCACTGGTTGCGCGACATCGCCAGCAGCGCTGGGGCACAGACCCCGATGAGCAGGAACGCCTGGGCCGGGGTCATCCCGGCGATCCAGCCGATCCCCTCCTTGTAGTTGAGCCCCCGATAGACCCGGGGCCCTGGCGAGGTGGTCTCCACGCTCATCGGGTCGTGTCCTCCCCGGTGTCAGGCCGCGGCGCAGTGCCGGGATCGGCCGGCTGGGCGGGCGGGGGCGAGTCGGTGCTGCTCGCCGGTGTGACCGGGGCAGGCTCGGCCGGACTCGGTGGGCCCGCGTCGGCGGGAGCGCCGCCGTTGGGGCGACCGGCCTCGGGCGGCCCGCTGTCCCCTGGCGGCGGCCCTGCGCCGCCTCCCGCTCCGGCGCCTGCGGCGTCGTTGCCGGACTCGACCCGGCCGCTGTCGCTGCTGGGTGGCTTCCCGGACCAGTCCGACGTGGCCGTGGTGGAGGCGTAGGCGCCGCCGGCCGCGGAGCTGATCTGGCCGGCGCTGGTGCCGCCGGCGGGGGCGGGGCCGGGATGTCCGATCCCGGTCTGGGCCATCTGCGACGACGCAATGCCGCCTGCGGCCTGCGCTGCGCCCTTGGTGGCCAGGTAGCCACCGACCACCGCGGCGGCCGCGACGCCCCCGGCGGCCCCGATCCCGGCCGCGACGCCGCCCGGGGCGGCCCCGCCCCCGGCCGCCGCGCCGCCTCCGGTCGCCGTGCCTCCGGTACCCGAGCCGCCTCGCGCCGCGGCGGCCACGCCCGAAGAGCCACCCGACGGGGCGGCGGTGCTGCCGCCGAGCTCCCCGCCACCGGCGCCGCCCGAGCCGCCGCCACTGCCGCTGCCCATCTGGTAGGCCTTCTGGGTCGCTCGAGCGGTGTTGATCATTTCGCTGGTGCCGTTGTCGGCGCCCGGCTCACCGGAGCGGCGCGAGCCGGCGCCGGCGCGCATGGCCATCCCGGCGTGGGTGCCGGGGTCGACGAAGGCGAGGAGCCGGTAGAGCACCATCGGGCAGAACAGGCTGATCAGTAGCACCGCCGTTCCGGCCAGCACTCCGGCCGGGCCCTCGACGTTCGAGATGATGTTGACCCCGATCACCAGGACCAGCGCGAGGGCGGGTTTGAGCAGTACCGCGGCCAGTAGCCAGCGCACCACGCGCCAGAACATCGACGCGGTGGAGTCGGCGACCAGGCAGGCCGCGGCGATCGGGATGGTCGCGATCAGCACCATGATCGCCGCAGCGCGGAAGATCATCGCCAGGGCGAAGCCGAGCGCGGCCGGGATGACACCGAACAGCGCGGCGATGCCCAGGATCATCGAGCGGACGCCGTCTGCGATGTCGTCGCCCAGGTTCGGGTTCTCCCCGAACCGGTCGGCGACCGCGGGGTTGTCCAGGACCGCGGTGAAGTTGCCCTGCTCACCCAGATTGCCCAGGAACAGCGTGGTCAGGCCGTCGGCGCCGGTGAGTAGGGCGGCGACCGCCCCGGTGGTCACCGCGAGGGCGATGCCGAACTGGACCGGGCCGGTGACCGCGCGCAGCATCCCGCGTCCGCCGCGTAGCGCGACCGAGCTGAGCTGGTAGAAGAACAGGCCCAGCGCGATCAGCGCGGCCAGCCAGATCATCGTCGACCACAGTGAGCTCAGATCCAGCGCCGCTTCGGCGCCATCGGGTGCCGCGCCGCCGATCGAGTCCGGGTCGTTGGCGTCGTTGCCGGTGATCGTCGACGGCTGAACCTGCGAGACCTGGTCGGCGAGCTCGAAGCCACCTTTGAGCAGCCAGATCGCCGAGTCCCATACGGCCTGCATGGCGGAGCCGAACGCCGACTCGGCGGCCGCGCCGATGGGGTCGGACAGGTAGTCCCCGATGCCCGGGCCGCCGCCACCTCCACCGTCGTCGGGCGGCGGCTGTGCGGGTGCGGGAGCTGCGGTGGGGATCATCGCTGGATCTCCCGCCAGCCGGCCGCGACGGCTTCGTCGCTGCCCGGCCACGCCGAGGGCGCGGGGGCCGCGGTGGGGCCGGAGGCGACGCGCCACTGGTCGTCCACGCGACGCATCGGCAGGCAGTTGCCCCACCCGGCGTTGATGACGCGGCCGTTGTTGTCGGCGACGAACTCGCCGAGTACGCAGGCCACGGTGTAGGTGCCGTCGTCGGTGCTGCCCTTGATCATCGCGCTGGTCGGGGTCCACGACATCGTCATGCCCGCGCGCAGCGGGCCGCTCTGGCGCATGTTCGCTCCGCGGCGCAGGTCGACCAGGTCGCGATACACCCGGGTCTGCTCGGCCGGGGCCGCGCCGGCCTCGGCGATCGAGGCGTAGGCGCCGGCCCAGGTCTGCGGGTCCCCACCGCTCAGGCCGACCTTGGTCAGCTCGACCAGCTGCGCCAGCGCGCCCTCTTCGCTGCTGTCGAACCCGGCGGCGACCACGGTGCCCACGACCTCGGAGGGCTCGGGCAGTGCGATCGGGGGCCCGGCGGTGCGGGTGCTCAGCGTGCGCGGTGAGGCCGCTTCGACTGGAAGGTCGAGCATCGCGCTGCCCGCGAGCGCGGCCTCGGCCTGCGGACCGTTGCCGACGCTCGCTCCGTCTGGAGCGGGTGCCGCTGCCGACGTCTCGGACGCGTCGGGGTTGGGCGGGTCGTCGCCGGTGAACATGCTGGTCAGGGACACGATGACGCCGACCAGCAGCGCCAGCACCAGTAGGGCGGCGCCGGTGAGGATGAGCAGCGCGCGCCGCCGTCCCCCGGGGCCGCCGGCCCGGTCGTGTCCCGGGGTCATCGGGCGGGCCATCACGCCGTCGAGGCCGCGAACTGGCTGACCAGGGTGTAGCCGAGACCGAACAGCAGGGCCAGAGCGAGGCTACCGACGATCATCCGGGCACCGAGGCGCCCGGAGCCGTGGTGATCCCACAACCGGCCGGCGGTTGCGGCGACGATGCCGCCGAAGAACAGGCCCAGGATCGACAGCCCGGCGATCCAGCGCACGTACCCGACGACCTGCTCGATCGCGCCGGAGCCCGGCGGGGCGACCGGGTCCGGGTTCGGGATGGCCTGCGAGAGCTGGGCAAGGTGGTCATAGAGCAGGTGGGGGACGGACATGAGCGGTGCCTCCGCAGGTGGTGGGGGTGGGCGGGCGGTGGGGTGTGGTCAGCGGCGTCGTGGGGACGTGACCAGGCCCCATGAGGCGAGCAGGGGCCGCAAGGCGTCTACGGCGCGGCTCGGACTGGGGTCGTCGGTGACTCCGGCGACCTCCCAGCCGCGGTCGTGGGGGACGAACAGCGCGTCGTCGAGCAGGGCCGCGATCCGCGGCCCGGCGGCGCCGGCGACCCCGGCGGGCCACTTGCGGGTCCCGTTGACCACCAGCTGATACGCCGGTGTCGCCACGCCGCGGCGCACCCAGGGCTCGAGGCGGGCCAGGAGCTGTTCGGCCTGGCGGAGCGAGGGGCGGGTGGCGCGCACGACCAGGATCGGGCGGGGTGCGGGCAGGCCTCGGCGCAGCCAGCTCCCGGCTCCGTAGATCGGGGTGGCGCCGGCGCGCCAGCCGCCGTGGCCGAGGTCGACCACGGTGGTGTGCAGGGGGTCCGGCGCCGGGTCGGGCAGCCAGTCCGGAGGGACCGGCACCATCCCCGGTGTGATCGTGGGCAGCGGGGTCTCCACCCGGGCGACCAGGGCGTTGTCGCGCCAGCTGTAGCGCACCGCGATCTGGTCGTTGACCCGGCGTAGCCAGGGTCCTTCCTGGGAGGAGGCACAGGCCAGGCCGGAGCGGGCGGGGTCGTCGGCGTCGATGAGCAGTGCGCAGCGCTGATCGGCCTGCAGCGCGTCGGTGATCGCGGTCGCCACGGCTGAGGCGCCGGCGCCGGCGGATCCGGCCAGCACCGGGATCAGGGCGCCGAACGCCGCCCACGACACCGGCCGGGTCTCGGGGAACTCGGTGCGTACCCGCTCCTGAGTCGCCTCGGCGGCGGCGCCGAGCTCGGCGGCCGTCTCGGCTGGGTCGGCGCCGGGTCCGCCGGCGGCCGCGGCCGCGGAGGTGGCGTCGACGATGGCCTCGTTGTCGACCGCCTCGAGCTCTGGTGCCTGCGAGCGGGCCGCCGCGCCGAGGTGGTGGTTGAGCTCGAACGGTGTGCGCGGCGGCCGGGGTGGTCCGGCCCGGTTCTGTTCGGCGGTGGTCATCAGCTGCTGCCTCCTCGTGGAGCGATCTGGGCAGACATCGGATCTGCGGCCCGGCCGGGCGACGGGTCGGTGGCCTGGGCGGCGGTGTCGGCGGCGGCATAGACCTGCTCGACCTCGGGCCCGAAGCGCGGGGAGACCAGGGCGGTGTCATCGCCGCCGGAGACCACCCCGATCACCTGCCCGCGCCCGCTCGAGGCGTCGGGGCCGGCCAGCCAGGGCCCACCGGAGGCGCCCTGGGTCATGTCGCAGTCCAGCGCGAGGATCTCGCCGGGCAGCTCGGGGGTGCGGGCGAAGGGCTCGATCGCGGCCGGGCCGGTGCAGCCGCGCAGCGAGCCGCCGTCGTAGACACCGGCGGCGGGATAGCCCAGCGCGGCCGCTTCGCCGGCGGCCGGATCGGTGAAGCGGATGCCCTGGGCGCCGAGGACCTGCTCGGGTAGCACCCCGTCGCGGGGCAGAAGCGAGACGAAGGCGTAGTCGAGGTTGGCCGCGACGTCGGAGATCGGGGAGTTCGCGTCCTGCCAGGCGGGGGAGACGTATGCGGTGTCGACGCTCCAGCGCCCGTAGGGCTCTTCGCCGGCGGCGAAGCCGGGGATGAAGAACGCGCCGTCGACGCGCCAGTCGCCTTCGAGCCACACGCAGTGCGCGGCGGTGGCCAGCAGCCGCCGGGAGTCCGAGGCGATCACGGTGGCCGAGCAGCGGTGCCGGCCGCCGTCGACGACGAGCACTCCGACCGAGGAGGAGGACAGGCCGCCGACGATCGGGCCGGCCTGCCCGCGCACCGGTGGCTGGAGGCTGGGGGACCTCGGGTCGGCCGGCCCCCACGGCGCGACCGACCCGAGCCCCACCACCCGGCTGCCCTGCGGGGCGCCGGTGGTCCAGAGCGCGCACGTCATGGCCACGGTGAGCACCGTGGTCACCGACGCCGCGCTCCACTTCCTGATGTCCATCGCGATCAGCGCAGCCCCAGCTTCGAGCTGCACGCCGGCCAGGCGTTCCAGCCCTGTTCGGCCTGGACCCGCTCGGCGACGGCGATCTGCTCCTCGCGACTGGCCTGGTGCGCGCTGCCCTCACCGCCGAAGCCCTGCCAGGTGGCAGGCGCGAACTGCAGCCCGCCGTGGTAGCCGTTGCCGGTGTTGATCGACCAGTCACCGCCGGACTCGCACTCGGCGAGCCGGTCCCAGGTCGCCGCGTCGATCCGGCCACCGCCGGTGCTCTCTACCGGCGCCGCCGCACCTTCGGGATCGCGCGGCTGCTCACCCTCGTCTGCGTCGTCGTCAGAGGCCGACGGCGACTGTTCCGCTTCGTCGCCCGGGCCGCTCTGCTCGGGTGTCTTGCCCGAAGCCCCCTGGCCGGCGTCGCTCTGCTCGTCGTCGCCTGGCTGTTCGGCTGCGTCCTGATCGTCGCCGCTGGCGGTGTCGTCGGAGCCGCCGCGCTGGATGGGTTCGCCGGGCTCGTAGCCGGTCTGCTCTCCGCCCGAAGGCGATCCGCTGCCGGAGCCGGTGTCCTCATCGGAGGAGTCGTCGGTGGCCGGCTCGGCGTTACCGGTCCCGCTGGCGGTGCCTGTGCCGATGCCGGCGGCATCGAGCCGCTCGGCCAGCTCCGCTGCCAGCGGGTCCTCGGTGGCCGCCTCGGCGACCTGCTCGGCCAGCCGCTCGGCGCCGGCCTCCCACCCGTCATCCGACGCGGTCTGGTCCGCACCCCCCGACCTGCTCTCCGGAGTGCTGACGGTCGAGTCGGCGTCGTCGTTCGAGCCACCCGGCGCCGATCCGCTGCCGGAGCCGGGGGTGTCCTGGTCGATGTCGTCGGTGTCGGTGGTGGTGTCGCGGTCGCTGCTGTTCGAGGAGCGGTCGTCGGAGCTGGTGGTGTCGCGGTTGGTGTCCGAGTCGCGGCTGGTGCTGGGGGTCGACTCAAGGTTTTCGAGGCGGCGCAGGTCGGCCGGGGAGACACCGAGCTTGGTGAGCTGGTTGCGGTCGAGGACTTGGAGCACCGAGTCGCGCACGCTCTCGGCATCGGTGTCCGAGCTCGCGCCCAGGGCCTGCATCAGCTCGCCGACCAGCTCGATCGCGATCCGGGCCTTCTCCAGGTCCTCGACAGACCCGGGGCCGCTGCCCGAGCTCGACGTCGAGTCAGAGTTCTGCGTCCGGGACGTGCTGTTGGCAGACCCGGTCTCCGCCGCGTCGGCGTCGGCCGAGCGGTCCCCGGAGCCGGCCGCATCCCGACTCGACCCGTCGGTCTCTGGCTGCTCGGCGGCCTCCGACTGGTCAGCGTCCGCCGGCTCGTCGGCCTCGGGCTCCTCGGTGGTCTCGGTCGGGCCGGTGTCCTGTGACCCCGCGCCCTCCTCGTCGGTGCCGGGATCGCTGTCGGCCTCGGGCTCCGACGCGTCGTCATCGTCGGAGGCGTCGGGCTCTTCGGGCTGTTGAACCGCGGGCGCAGGCGCCGCCGGAGCGGGAGCGGGTGCTGCCGGGGCGGGCGGGCTCGCGGCCGCGGGGGCGGCGGTGGCCTCGGCCTGGTCGATGCAGGTCTCGGGCAGCGGCGGCTCGGCCTGGCGGGCCGGGTTCGCCGCGGCCGGGCCCGAGCCGGACCCGGAGCTGTGGGCTGCCGGCTCGGGCTTGGTGGCCTCGGCGACCGCGTCACCGGCGGAGGTGACCGCTCCGACCGCGGACTCGGCGGCCCCGCCGAGGGACTCGCCCAGGTCACCGAGCCCACCACGGTCCGGCGGGGGTTCCTTGGGCAGAAGGTCGGCCGGGGTCGGGCCGAACCCGGCCCGAGCCAGGCGGGCGGCGACCTCGCGGACCTGCGGGTCCTCGGTGGCGAGGTGGTTGAGCTGATCGGAGACGTCGACGGCCTTCTGCCGCCACCCGGCCGGCTGGGTGGCCGGGGTGAACCCGAGCCCGGCGATCTCGCGAGCCAGGCCCTGGGCCCGGGGGTCGTTGCTCACTGTCAGGTCGGCGAGCAGAGCGCGGGTCTGGGTGCGGGTCTCCTGGGCGGCGGCGAGCGCACGCATCGACTTGCCCTCGTTGCACGACTCGGCGGCCAGGCCGAGCTCGGCGGGCAGCGGGGACAGCGTGAACGCGGTCGCGCCGAGCAGCGCGCCCGCGGTCAGCACCGCGACCGTCGAGCGGCGCGCGACGGCGGCGTGTGATCGGCGTGGCAGGTGAGCGGCCCAGGAGGGCCGGGGCGATCGAGGCATGATGAGGCTCCGGGGGCAGAGAGGACGGCGACGAAGAGGGCGGGGCGGTCACCAGAGGCGTTGCATCAGGCCGCCGAAGATGCGCGCGGACGCGCCGTTGATCTCATCGGTGATGGTGGTGCTGGAGTCCTCGTCGCCCGAGCCTTCGCTGGCCTCGGAGTCGGTGGAGGATCCGTCGCCGTCGTAGGACCACTGCTTGACCCACGCGTAGCTCACTTCGCCGCTGTCGCCGCCGCCATTGCCGGGGAACCAGTCGAGCTGCAGGCACAGGTGCATCGGGCCGGGCGGCAGGATCGAGGTGTCGGTGGTCTTCCACCACTCCTCACCGTTGAGGAACGCGGTGATGCCCTCGGGGGTCCATTCGACGGCGTAGTTCTGCCAGGCGGTCGCGTCGACCTCGACCTCGCCGTGGACCTGGCTGTTGTCCTCGCCGTAGTGCAGGAACAGCTCGACCTTGTTGCGGTCGGAATCCATGATCTCGGCGAAGTCGACCTCGCCGCCGACCGGGAAGTTCTCCGCGGTCGGCCACAGCAGCGCGAGTGCGTTGTAGGCCGGGTCGCCGACCGGGGCCCGCATCTGGACCTCCCAGCGGCCGTACTGCTGGGAATACTGGCTCCACGCCATCCCAGCCGTGGTGCCATCACCCGTGCCGTTGATGGTCAGGACCCCGTCGGAGACCGAAGCCGCATCGGGGGAGCGGACACCGTTGCCGGCGTGCCCGGGACCGTCGTACATGTTCCAGCCGCTCAGGCCGTCGTCGAAGTTGTCGACGACGTCGGGCTCACCCCAGCCGAAGGTGTCCCCCGCGGTGGCCAGGCTGTCGTCCCCGCCCGAGACCGCACCGGAGCTCCCGCCCGAGCCCGACGGTGTGCCGTCGCCCCCCTCATCGGGCTCAGGATCAGATCCCGTGCTGCCCGAGCCCGAGCCCGAGCCCGAGCCAATCGACCCTGATCCGCTGCCGCTGCCGCTGCCGCTGGATCCGGTCTGGTAGCAGGAGTCGGGCACGAACCCGGCGCGGTTCGCACCGACGCTGAGCAGCGCCTCGCGCAGTGTCTCGGCGCGTTCGGAGTCGTCGCCGGTGAGCTCGGCGAGCACGTGCACCGCGGTGATCCGCCATCCACACGCGACGTCGGGCTGGACCGCGGCGGGGCTCAGACCGGTCGCGGCCAGCGACGTCGTCAGCACGAGAGCGGCGCCGGCGAGCAAGGAGGAGCTCACGGTCGTGCCCCAGGCGGGCGGGAGCGGAAGCCGTGCGAGGCCAACCCGAACGTGGGCCGGCCCTGGAAGCCCTCGGCCACGGTCGCGGCCAGCTCGAGCGCGGCGTCACGCGCGGCCGGGGACAGCGCGTCGAAGTCGATGATCCCGCCGGCTTGCAGGTGCGGGTCCGGGGGCAGCTCGACCACCGCGCGGCACCGCTCGCGGAAGAAATCCCTGATCACGGTGTCGTTCACATCGGGGCTGTGCCGGTCGTAGGACAGGACCACCACGGCGTCGGCAGCCAGGCGCTGGTAGCCGTTGGTGGCAAGCCAGCGGAACGTCTTCGCCGCGCGCGAGGCGCCGTCCTGGGTCGGGGCGCCCACGATGACCAGCGAGTCGGCGTGGCGCAGGCTGCCCTGCATAGCCGAGTGCATGATCCCGGTGCCGGAATCGGTGATGATGGCCTCGTAGAAGCGGGCCAGCAGCCGCAGCGCGTGCTCGTAGTCGGCGTCGGAGAACATCTCCGACAGCTCCGGCTCCTGCTCCGAGGTCAGCACCTGCAGCCGACCGGCCAGGTGGGTGTAGCCGGCCAGCTGGGTCGAGGACCGGATGTCGGGAAGAGCATCGAGTAGGTCGCGCACCGTGGTCTTCGAGGCCTGCTCCTCGCCGACCAGACGGTCGCCGAGGGTCCCGGCGTCGGGGTTGGCGTCGATCGCGATGACGCGGTCCCCGCGGGACTCGGCCAGTGCGAGCCCGAGCAGCGAGGACACGGTGGTCTTGCCGATGCCGCCCTTAATCGAGCCCACGACCACGCTGTGTGGGCCCGCCAGCGGGGTGCGGATCTTCTGCAGCTGATCGCGCAGCCGCGCCTCGGCTTCGGAGAGCCCCGGGTTCCAGCGGCCACCGCTGAGCGCGTAGACCGCTGCCCGCCAGCCCTGCTTGGGTCGAGACCGCCGGACCCGGACCGCGTTGGACAGCACCCCAGTCTCGTCGTTCCACTGCGGACCGAAAGGCCGCGGATCCGCCGGGCCCGTCGGACTCGACGGCCGCGCGCCGTTGGGGCTCTCCTGAGGTGCCGGCGGCGCGGGTCGCTCGGCCTCGGTGGCTGCCGCCACTTGCGCATCGGGTCGTTCGCCCAGTGCAGACGCCGGCTCGGCGTTGCTCTCTACCGGCGCCGGCGCCGGTGTTGGGCGTGGCTGCGGCGAGTCGGTCGGGGCGGGGATGGTCGAGGTGTCCGGGCTTCGCCGGGGCGGGGCCTCGGCGCCGTCGTGGCCGGATGAGGGGGTGGCCCAGGCCGTTCCGGCGCCGGTGAGCCAGGACGGGGGCTGGTCTGCGGCGGGGCGGTCGGTGTGGTTCGTCGAGGACATGAGCGGCTACCTCTGGTGGGGGTCAGGAGGACTGGTCGGGAACCAGGTGGGGGTCGACGACCAGCCGGCCGTCGTCGAGGTGCCGGGTGATCGGCACGGTCATGCGCACCCAGTTCGCCGCGACCGCGGTCCAACCGGGATCGGCGTCGGAGGGCGCGCACGACGGGCCGAGCAGGCCGACCGGGTCGCGCTGCTCGCCCGCGGCGTGCCGGGTTGGTTCGTCGGGCGGCGGGCAGGCGCGCGCGTAGGTCGTCGCTCGTACGACGACCTCGACGAACACCACGGTGTCCGAGACCCGGTGAAGGCGGCCCGGCAGTGGAGAGTCGGCGCGCTGCCTGGCCGCGCCCGACCACCCCCAGGTGCAGGCCTGGGGGTCGGCGAGCAGGGTGCGCAGCACCTCTGCCCGTCGGGTCAGGTTGTCCTCGTCGAAGGACTGGAAGTCCGCGGCGAACCGGCCGGCGAAGCTGGCCGCCTCCAGATCCGTGATCGGCTCCAACGACCGGACCGAACGCGTGAACGACTCCTGCGCGGGGGCGTAGCGGGCGACCGTGGCCCGCGGCAGGTGTGCCGTCTGTAGCTGGGGTTCAGTTCGCACGTCGGCGCGGGGCAGCGCGGTATCGAGCGGGAGCTGGGGCGCGGCGAGTTCGTGCTCGGGCTGCTGCTCGACCAGGGCCGGGTCGGGGATCGACGGCTGTTCGGCCGGCGCTACCGGCTCTGCGACCGCGTTGGCCGCGGCGACCCGGTCACGTAGCGGCCGCGGTTGCAGCGGGCTGAGTCGAGCCCGGCGCTCGGCGCGCTGGGGCGGCTCCTCACTTGGCGCTGGGGGTACGGCGTTGGCGGCTCGAGCGGGCTCCACCGTTTCGGATGGTTCGGGCGCAGCCTCTTCGGGTTGGGCGGCGCCGAGACCAGGTGCGGTGCGCCACCTCGGCGAACTACCCGTGGCGGCAGGGCGAGACCGGACCGGCATCAGTGCTCTCCCCGGGCCGAGGAGGGCCCTGACTCGCCGGCCCCACGACGTGCCACATCGCTGTCCTTTCTGTGGAAAATCAAAGCTCTATCTCCTCAATAGGGGAACATCGCTGACGACTATCCGCCGCTCAGACGGGTGAGTCAACGGATCCGCCCACAGCGTTACGGTTCGTTCAGCACGTCACAGACCGGATCACCGGGACGATTGGTCTCGACCGCGACCGTGTGAGGCACAGCGTGGCGCGGTTCCGACGCCGGGTCGGTAGCGGATACGGTTACAGAGCGTTGATTCGCGGATGTCCGTTGGCAGACTGTCTGGAGGCGAGAGGTGGCAGAGCACGAGGCCGCCGCGTCGTCGCGCTCGCTGGCCGCCAAGCTCAATCACCTCAACGAGACCTGCCACCCGCCGGGCCGTGGGCCCTACACCCTCGAGGAGTCGGTGGCCGGCATCCGCGCCCAAGGTGGGGCCGTGTCCCGCACACACCTCAGTGCCATGCGCACCGGCATCCGGACGAACCCGTCGAAGTCGACCATCGAGGCCATCGCACGGTGGTACGGCGTGCCGGCGGCCTATCTGCTCGACGACGACCCCCGGTCGGAGATCACGTCGCAGGAGCACGAGTCGCTGCTGATTCTGCGACGAGCGGAGCTGCACGAGCTGGTCCGCGACATCGGCCGCCTGCGGCCCGAGACCCAACGTTCTCTGGTTCGCATCGTCGCCGACCTGCGAGCGATGCAAGATGCGTCCGAACAAGGCGATCACTCGTCCTGACTCGGCCGGTCCTCGGGGCGAACCACCCCGAGTGCCATGTGCGCTACCAGCGCGGATCGCAGCGAGCTCGTGATCGTTGCCAGCCAGGAGCCTGCGGCGTCCCCGATCTCCGAGAGATCGCCGGAGGTTGGTTCGCCCTCGCCGAAGGCGCTGGACTCGCGCACAGCGGTAAGAGCGTGAATCGCCGCTGTGGCCACTGCTGACAAGTCCTGCTCCAGACGTTCGACCAGGACGTTGGCGGGCGCGCCGCTCAAGGCCGGCAGCTCATCGCACGTTGCTCTCCACTCGCTGTGATGCCGAGCCTTCTCGCGCATCAGCAGGGGGTCGATGCCGACCCCGCCCACTTCGCGTCGCTGGTCCGGTACCGGAGCCGCCCCGGCGGCCGCCTCATACCCCTCGATCTCGTCGTCGCCATGGTGGTGTGTGGCGGGGACACGGCTCGAAGCTCCGGGGTCGATCCGGTCGCCCGTCATGTGATCCTCCGCAGGGACGCGACTGTTCTGTCGAGGCACTCGTTGCGCCGCGTCAACGCGCGATCATCAACGCGAGTTGATGATTGGTACTAGTGACTACTCTTGTCAACCCAGGTTGTTGAGCCATCCAGGCCAGTAACCCATGAACCACCAGCTCTCCGTGCTGGACATCGCCAGTCTGTTGCACGGCCTCCACCAACTGCTGCGCACGTCTTAACATGAGTTGTGGTCGACGAGGAGTCTGCGCGCGTGGCCTTCACACCCTTGCTGCTAGGAGGGGGTCGTCATCCCGATGCCGTTGACAAGCACCGAGCTCCGCCGTCGCGTGGAGCTGCTCGTCGATGTCGTCCGTAGGCCGGGACATCTTGAGGACGACGAGCTCAGTGGACTCGCTACGGCCGGGATGGACCAACGAGCGCGAGTTGCGTGTCGATGCGGTGTTCCGCCCGTGTTCCTGACCCGCGCCGAGGATCCGGCAGCCGTGGCCCCGCAGCTCGAGCTACTAGCGGCGCTGCGTGCGTGGAACTCGACGAGACTGGCGGCGGCGTCAGCTGGTCTGTGGAGCGGTGACGTCCGACCGGTGTTGCATGATCACATCAGGAGCGGGGAGGGTGACGCCCCACCGACTAGATCGATCGAGCGTGGGGCAGCGGCGTGCCTGCGGGCTGTGCCGCGGTGGAGACCGGTGGAAGGCGAGGTGAGAGGCGTGCGAGGCCCTGATGTTGGTCTCTGGCGTCGCTGCCGGACCGAAGTCCGCAAGCTGGACCGGGCGGTCGGACTCAACGGGCCGATCGACGCGTCGAGCTTTCTCGCACGGTTGGCCGAACACCGCGGCCGGCCTATCGAGCTCCGGCCGTTCAACCAGGGTGACGTTCCCGGTGGGGTGTGCGGGATCTGGGTCGACCGCTCCGACAGCGACGTGATCGGCTATCCCGTCGATGCCCGACATGCACTGCACATCGTGCTGCACGAGGTGGGGCACATGCTGCGTGGGCACCGTGGACGCGCGCCCGTCGCGGACTCTCAGATCGCCAGCTTCATGCCCGATCTCGACCCCACCATGGTGCGAGCTGTGCTCGGGCGTTCGGTCTACAGCGATGTCGAGGAGCGGGAGGCAGAGCTCATCGCCTCGCTGATCATGAGTCGAGCAGATGGATCGCGTGGACCGGGACCGGCTCCCGTGGCCGGGGACGCCGTTGCGCATCGGGTGCGACGTGTCTTCGGCGGTTGATCGGCTCGATGGCCGACATGGGCGACACGATGTCGCTGCCGGCCACCGGCAGTATGTGAGTTCGGTCAACGTGCGTCGAGGTCGTCGGCGCAGCCGCTCACCTCTGCTATCGCTGATCGAACCACGGATGAGACCGCTCATCGAGAAGCCACGCCACTGGACATGGCTTGGTTGCGCAAGAGCGTGTCAATATCAGTATCGCTGCGTAGTCACGCACAGTGAGCTTGTTGAGGGTGGTCGGGGTGGACGCTGGTCGTCGGGCTCGCGCGCACGGTAGGGGGAGCCAGGATGAGCAAGGAGAGTGAGGACCGGACGTTCGCGACGTTCGCCGACCGACTCAACTACCTGTTCGCGACGGTCTACCCCGCGGGGCGCAAGCCCTACAGCAACCCCGAGGTCGCGGCGGCGATCTCGGAGGCGGGTGTCAGCATCTCGGCCGCGTACCTCTGGCTCCTGCGCAGTGGTCAACGGGACAACCCCACCATGCGCCACCTCGAGGCCCTGGCGAAGTTCTTCGGAGTGCCGCCGGCCTACTTCTTCGACGATGCTATGGCCAAGCAGGTCGCCGAGCAGCTCGAGCTGCTCACCGCGGCAAGGGACGCCGAGGTCCGCGAGATCATGCTGAGGAGCACCCGGCTGTCCAAACCAGACCGATCGACGATTCTGGGGATCGTGAAGCGCTTCGGCGGTTCTCACGACACATCCTCCTAGCTTTCCGCCGCCCGCACAGGAGGGGATGCGACGTGCCAAGCCGATCAATCATCAGCACCTTATTCTTCGCAGTCAGTCTCGCCCTGCTGGCGACTGCAATCTATCGGGCGCGAGGAATCCGTTCAGCGCCCCGACAGCCCGACGTCACTGCGCTGGTCTGGCTGCTGTTACTGCTCTCTGCGTCGTTCGCTGTGCAAGCTCCCGCTACTCGCGCGGTCCTCAATCTGATACAGATCAATCTCGGCCAGCTTCTCGGCAACGGCCTGACGCTGGTCGCCGCGTGCGCGGCAACGGCCATGGTGCTGTTCACCCTCTATGACCCTCACGAGGCCCGGCGCCGCTTGCGGATACGCCAGATTCTACTTGCTACATCGCTCGGGCTGATGACAGTCATGTTCCTGGCAAACCCGGCCAGGCCTGAAGAATTCACCGACCCGGCGGCGCCGGTGGGAATCATTGTCTACTACTTCGTTTATCTCGCCTATCTGGCATATGCGCTAGTCGACCTACTCGTGCTGATTCGACGCCGAGCCCAGGGGGAGACTGATGGATGGGTTCGCGCCGGCATGCGTACCGTATCGCTCGCCTGCGGCGTCGGCCTGCTCTATACCGTCGCGCGGATGGTCAACCTGACCATCAGTTACACCGGAGTGCAGGTCAAGGTCCCCGGAGACAAGACCTACGGAATCCTTGAGTTCATCGTTGCCGCCGTCTTGCCCGCGTGCTCGGTGCTTCTCGCCATTGCCGGCTTCACCCTGAGGCGATGGGGGCCGGTAGTCGCTTCTCCGGTCGTCGCGATCGCGCGAACGATCCGCCACCGTCGAGCCTATCGACGCCTAGCGCCGCTATGGGCCGAGGTTCACCGCGTCCTGCCTCGCACCTACCTGCAAGATCGCGACAGCCGGACGCGGCCCAGTCTACGACTCTACGGTCGAGTCGTAGAAATCTGCGATGCCGAAATGCTGAGCAGGCCGATGCTTCCGCCTGAGCAGCGAAATGCCGCCTTCAATGCGGCCCGTTCCGAGGGTTACTCTGTCGAGGAGAGCGAAGCGATCGCCGATGCTGTCGTGCTGATGGCCGGTCTCTCCTCAATTGACGACAACGGCACAGCGCCCCAGCTCGACGTGTCACCATCCGAGCTGACATCCCGGCACGCGTTGCAAGGAATCGATCTGGACCGTGAGGCGACCCGACTCGAACGGGTCGCCGCGGCATACCTCGGCATCGATCTCGTGCGCCGGCTCACCAACTCCGTCAGTGCCGCCACCGGCGGGCCGAGCCGATGACGCCGGGCACTGTTCCTGACCGAGAAGCCACGGACTTCCTGCAGTTCCACCTCCACAATAACTGCGATTGATCACTGTTGTACGGTGACGGTGCGCAGTCCCGACCAAGACCTCGAGCTGGCTGGAGTAGCCATGGCGCACCCCGTGCGGGTTCGCGACGACGTGTTCACCGACGAGTTCTTCGCTGACCCTCACCGCGTCTACGCGCGCCTGCGCGCGGAAGCACCAGTCCACAACGTCGTCACCCCGAACCAGCAGAAGGTATGGCTGGTCGTCGGTCACGCGGCGGCACGCATGGCGTTGGCCGACCCACGGCTGAGCAAGGACGTCACCGTCGCTCAGCGCGTCTACGAGCGCCACACCGACCCCTCAGCCCGAGACCGGGATTTCGCCCAGAGTCTCAACGCGCACATGCTCAACACCGACCCACCCGAGCACACCCGCCTGCGCAAGCTCGTGGCCGCAGCGTTCAGCCCGCGCATCATCGAGGACCTCCGCCCCCGCATCGCAGACATCACCAGCGCCCACGCCGACGAGCTGCGCGCACGACTCGACACCACGGGTAGCGCCGACCTGCTCGATGCCATCGCGCTTCCGGTCCCAACAGCGGTGATCTGTGAGCTGCTCGGCATCCCGGAACCAGCGCGAGATGTCCTTCGGAGCGCGATCGCCGACCTGCTCTCGATCGGCGACCCGGCGAAGATCGACAGGGCGTCTCAGACGCTGGCCGGTGTGCTCATGCAGACCCTCGAGGAGAAGAAGAGCAACCCGGGCCGGGACCTCCTGACCGGCCTGATGACCGCCCAGGACGGCGACGACCGACTCACCGGCCACGAGATGGTGTCGATGGCCATGCTCTTGCTGGTCGCCGGGCACGAGACGACCGTGAACCTCGTGGGCAACGGGATGCGAGCTCTGCTCGAGAACCCGGCATCGGCCGACGAACTCCGGTCCACCCCCGAGCTCATCCCGGCCGCGGTCGAGGAGTTACTTCGCTATGACGGCCCCACAAGCACCGTCACCTTCCGCTTCACCACCGACGACGTCGAGCTCGACGGCGTCACGGTG
This sequence comes from Pseudonocardia nematodicida, assembly GCF_040105385.1. Taxonomy (NCBI): domain Bacteria; kingdom Bacillati; phylum Actinomycetota; class Actinomycetes; order Pseudonocardiales; family Pseudonocardiaceae; genus Pseudonocardia; species Pseudonocardia nematodicida. The sequence goes on along the minus strand of NZ_JBEDNQ010000008.1, from coordinate 329,423 downwards.
CCGGCCGAGCACCCCGTTGTGGTCTCGCCACTGGCAGCCAACCGGGATCCTGCCCGCTTCCCCAATCCGGATGTCCTCGACATCAGGCGCGACACCAGCGGAGCCATCCCCTTCGGCCACGGCATCCACCACTGCCTCGGCGCCGCGCTGGGCAGGATGGAGGCGGTGACGATCTTCGAGACACTGCTGACCGCCGTACCCGATCTCGCCCTCGACACCTCCGAGCCTCTGGTCTACCGCCGGAGCATGCTGGTGAACGGACTGGAGTCACTGCCGGTGGGGCGCCTGGCAGCGCGCTGAGCTGCCCTCGACCAGGGCAGGACACGGCCAAAGGGCCAGATGGAGGGGAGTGTGCCGGAACGCGGAGCCAGAGCACCGTCGCGATCTCTGGCGGACAAGCTCAACTACCTGGTCAGCGTCGCTCACCCCCAGGAGCGGGCCTCCTACACCCTCGACGAGCTCGTCGCCGGGATCCGGGAGTCCGGTGGATCGGTGTCACGGGCGACGCTGAACAGCATCCGGCTGGGTCGCAACACCAACCCGTCGAAGGCCACGCTCGAGGACATCGCGCGCTTCTTCGAGGTGCCGGTCAGCTACCTCCACGACGATCCCCACCCCGAGATCAGCGATGAGGACCGGGAACTGCTGGTGCTGGTGCGTGAAACAGGCATGGTCGAGCTGGTGCGGTCGATCGGACGATTGCGCCCAGCGACCCGCCAGGCGCTGGAGAAGATCGTCGACGATCTCTGGTCCATGCAGGCCGGCGGGCAACAGAACCCGTCCGATCGCAGCTGAGCCGCTCGATCGGTCGCTGCTCAGTCGGTGGTGGGGTGCGCGGCCAGCCCGTGGGGCTGTGAGTAGGTGGGGCTCTGCTCGGGTGTGGTTGCGGGCGCTGCGGCGATCGCGAAGTACTCGTTGACCAGCAGCGGCGCGGTCACAGTGGATGCGGCGCGGTCGTCGCCGGTACGACCGTCGAGAATGAGGGGTCCGGCGTCGGTGTAGCCGTAGACCTTCCCGTGCCAGGTCGCGGTGATCGTCGGCGGGACGCGTCCGGAGTCGTGGGTGATCCGCCACAGCTCGTCGCCGGCCTGGTCGAAGCCCAGCACGGCGTCGGTCCCGGCGAAGGGGGCCAGCGAGCAGATCGTGAGCTCGCGCTGATCCGAGCGGCGTGACCAGCCCGGCTGCCCGTTGAGCGGGCTGTCGATCTCGCGGCCGGTGATCAGGTCGATGACCTGGCTGCCGCCCGCGGGGCGGGATGCGGTGCGCAGGTCGACCAGGATCCGGGAGGCCCCCACCGGCCAGACAGCCCTGCTGGCGAGCTGGCCCAGCGGGGGCTGCCATCGACCGGGTCCAGCCCCCGCACAGCTCGTTGGTGACGATGTCGCGGACGTCGACGACCACGATGTCGGGGGTCACGAGGCGGGCGGCGACATCGGGCGCTGACCACTGCACCTGCCCGGAGATGAGATCGACGGCAGCGGTGTGGGCGGTGGCGGCGGTCGAGGCACTGACGATGGCCGTGGTGTCGAGGACTCCGGCGACGACGACCCTGACCCCGGCCATCGACTCGTCGAGCCACCTCTTGGCCGAGGAGAGCATGCGGGCGGTGTCGGGGTCGGCGAGCACGATCTCGATCCCGCGCTGCGGGGGTGTGGTGCCCTGGCCGGGCTGCTCGACCGGCCAGGCCGCGAGCACCCGTCGGCCCTCGGGGAGCTCGGCGAGCACCGGGGCACCGAGCACCGACGGAGCGCCGATCGCGGTCGGGCGGGTCAGGTCGAGCCCGGTGAACAGTGGTGCCTGTGCGAACCCTGCGGTGATCATGTCGCCGGTGGTGAGGTCGGTGCGGGTCAGGCCGTTGTCGGCCAGCGACCAGCTGTAGATGCCGTCGAGGACCTGTGGCGTGGGGAGCTCGCTGTCGCGGCCGAGGGTGAGCTCGGCCGGCCCGAATGCGATCGGCGGGTCGAAGGAGGGCCTGATGAGATCGGGCGGGGGAGGAGCAGGCGGGTCGTCCTGCTGCTGGGTGGTGCAGCCGGCCAGGGCCACGGCGGCGATCAGGGCGATCGCGCCGGTGGCGCGGGTCCGGCGCCGGGGGCTACCGGAGGAACAGGTCGCTGCCGAGGTAGATGTCCCAGTCGGCGTCTTCAAGGCCGTGTCCTCCCGAGCGCAGGTGATAGCTCATGCCCGGGCCCCGGTAGCCCTTGCCGGTGGCCGGGGGCCAGTTGCTCGAGGACAGGCCGGTGTCGCCGAGCCCGTAGAGCTCATAGACCGGGGCCGCGCCGAGGTAGGACAGGAACTCGCCGTGGGGGTCGGCGGTGCCGTCGTCGGTCGCCGAGCCGACCACCACCCGGCCCGGGGCGATCAGCGCGAGCAGCGCGTGCTGGTCGACCGGCAGCGCGTCGGCGTCGCCGGCGTAGTCCTTATAGGTCTCGGGAAACCAGTGCGGGAACTGGTTGTTGATCGCCGCGATCGACTCGCCGCTGCCGTCGCGCCGGGCCAGCTTCGCGCCGGTCGAGCCGGAGTTGTTGGAGATGACCACCGGGAAGCGGGGGTCCTGCGCGCCAGCCCACAACGCGGCCTTCCCACCGCGGGAGTGCCCGATCACCGCGACCGCGCCCGGGTCGATGCCCATCTCGAGCGCGGCGTCGGTCTGCAGGTAGTCCATCGCCCGGCTCGCGCCCCAGGCCCAGGCGCTGATGGTGCGCCCGGCGTCGGCGGGCAGGTCCTGGCCGGCGGGGTAGAAGGCGTCGATGACGCCGTCGCGGTAGGAGCTGGCATCGTCCGGGGCGACCTCGCTAGCGTCGAGCGCGGCCAGCGCGTACCCGGCGCCGGTGATCGCCGAGACCGGGGCATACCCACCCGAGCCCGGATCGTCGCCGACCGAACCGCGGTGATCGATCAGCAGGAACGTGCCCTTCGGGGTTCCCGAGTCGGGCACGAACAGACGCAACGTGAAGCTGGCCTCGCCCTCCGGCCCGGCCACGGTGATGGTGACCCGCCGGGCCGATCCGTTCCCGCCGGACTCGTCGACGGTCATGCTCGACGGCGCGGGCAAACTCGTGCCGTAGATGTGCTCCTGGAAGGCCTCCAGCAGCTCGGGGCGGCGCGTCTGCTCCCACTCCCGCACGCTGGTGATCGCCGCCCCCGAGTCCGACCGCAGCGGATCCGGAGCATCCAGATCGGCTAACGGAGCCGGGACCTGCGCGGCCGGGACGACCGGTGCGGCCGCCGGCGCCGGGCCGACCTGCACAGCCCGGGATACCGCGGTGTCGGTGACCTCGGTGGCCAGCGAGGTGGCGACCAACGCGGACGCAGCGGCCAGCGCGGCGACCGCTCCGCGGGCGCGCGGGCGGGGAGCGACCCTCATCCTGGTTTCCATTCTGTGATACGGATGAGGCTATCGGATCCGGTTCGCTAGATCCACGGCTCAGGTCCGGGCCGTCGCCCGCCAGCGTTCACCGAGTCTCTGATGGACTCCAGCCGGCGGCGATCGCGCGGCGGGCGTGCTGCTCGGCGGTCATGCGCCGGCACGTCTGGTCCCACAGCTGTCCGAGGGTCCGCGCTTCGGCGCGGTCGTCGAAGGCGACCGGGTCCAGGATGCGGGCGAGCTGAGCAACGAGCGGATCCGAGGTCTGGTCGATCGATGACGGGGCGGACACAGGCATCCTCCTCGGGCGGGGCACGGCCAGACCTCGTTCTACCGGGTCGCACCGACAGCGACGCCGAGGTCGCCCGTCTGGCCGGCGAAGCCCCCCGACCGGCTCAGCGCAGTCGAGATCGCCGAAACCAGTGGAGGGCCGGTCCCTCTGGGGAGGCGGGCCTACTCAAAGACAAAGCCCCGGCGACGTGACCTACGCGGTCAGAGGCCATCCGGGGCAATTCTCGTTCAGACTACACCACTAGTCTCCGACGATCACCAACGACACACAGCGAAAGGCGATGATGACCGACCCCGGCCAGTGGATCGAGGGCTGGCTGTCGACGCTCCGGTTCGCTGTCTACCTCGACGCCGCCGGCGGCGACCGCGGCCGCGCACTCGCACTGTATGAGTGGAACGCCCGCGCCGCCGCCGCGTTCCACCACGATCTCGGCCACCTCGAGGTCGCACTGCGCAACGCCTACGACCGAGCGCTGCGCCACCGCGACGAGTCCGAGGCTCGGCACTGGGTGTTCGACCCCTCGCGGCACTTCCCCATCCAGGAGGAGCGAGCCCGCAACGGCGTCGTCGTCGACGCCAACGACAAGCCGCGCGCCCAGATCGAGCAGGCGATCCGCTCCGCCCGCCGCGACACCAAGGGGCGGGCCCCGACGCCACCGGGGAAAGTCATCGCTGAACTCCGGTTCGGGTTCTGGCGCTACCTCACGATCGCCCGCCGCACCGACGCTCTCCGGATCCCCTACCTGCGCACGGCATTTCGGCCCGGGACCGACCGTCGTGATGTCGACCATCCGGTGGGGCGGCTGCATCTGCTGCGCAATCGCGTTGCCCACAACGAGCCGCTGATCCGGATGGACCTTGCCGGGCGTCATGCCGACGTCCTCACGGTCGCCGGCCTGATGGCGGTGCCGCTGCGCGACCACCTCACCGATCTCTCCCCGGTCCAGGCGGTGCTCAAGGAGTGGCCCGCGTACCTGACCCGATAGTCGCTGAACGGAGTCCGTGTAGCCGATGCCTGATCGCTCGCGCCGCACCGCACAGCCGGCTGCGGAGACCGATCTCGCCACCCTGGAGGCGCTCCACCGGTCGGTGCCGATCCTGCAGTGCCGCGGGCTGTGCGGCCCGGTCGCCTGCGGCGAGCACATCGACGCCTCGGCGCTGGAGCGACACCGTCTGGCCGAGCGTGGAGTCGATCTCGACGCAGCCACCCGGACGGGGCGTGTCCGGCGCTGTCGCGGGCGCTGGGCGGGACCGGGCACTGCCGGGTACACGAGATCCGGCCGATGGTGTGCCGGCTCTGGGGCGCCGCGGAGTCGATGCCCTGCCCACACGGCTGCACCCCCGCCGCCGGCCTGCTGTCCGATGCGGACACCCTGCAGCTCATGATCGACGCGTTCGAGGCCGGCGGAAACGACGACCCTGCGCTGCGTGAGATGCTGGTCCGCTGTCTCGACGATCCGGTCGCAGCCCGGCTGATGAGCCGCTACATGCGCGGAGACCGCACGATCGCCGCCGAGCTCGCCCGACGCCTGCAGACCAACACCACCACCCGGTTCGGCAACGAGTAACGGTGCCGGCAGTCCTTGCCGGCATGTCTGGCGCACCGGACAGCCGGGGTAGTGCGCTGACGCTCGCAGGAGGAACATCGAGGGCGTGAACCGCGAGGAGCTACAAGATCTGCTGCGGATTCCCGAAAGATGCCGTGTGTGTGGCGGGCGTATTGCGTCGGAGCCTGTCAAGGTCCCTTTCAGAAAAGAGCCTATCGGTACACGGTGGTGGTGCGTAGAGAATCGTTGCGATCCGCGCGACGCTCCTCGTGGAAAGCAGTAACCGGAACGTCTACTCTGGATCGTTACTAACGAACGCTGAAGTTGACAAAGACTCCAGTGACGTCAATAGGTGCAGGGAGCGTGACGGTTTCCCCAGCACTGAACGGGATTCTCTCGTTGGCCATGATGAGCAGGTAGCCACTGTTGTTTCCAGGGACGATTCCGTCTACAGCCGAAGCGATAGAAGCCACGTTGTTCGATGCGGTCCCGCGGAAGCAGAGCGCGCCGTCGCCCTCGAATGGTGTCGACAGGGTCACTACCCCTGCCGTACCGCAGGCTCCTCGGTGGCTGATGCTGGCGCCGCAAGGAGCGTGACAGAGAGGGCCAGTGCGACAGATGAAACTGCCGCGACCAGCCAGAGTCGCAGTTTTGCAGCAACGGATGATACACGCCTCGCACCCATTCGTACGCTCTCCTCAAAATGCCTATAACGGACGTTTCGGGTGGCCGACGCTAGCTGGTGGGCGACTTCAGTGGTTCGCCTGAACGGGTATTGTTCGGCATATCTAAATGAAACAGATCATTTACCCCGAACGGCTGCCTGATCGTTTAGGCGGAACTGATCGAGCGTCGTCGAGGATCACAGCGCCGCCGGTAAGGGGCGGTCGCCTCGACGGGACATCTTCTGGCCGCGCGGTGATCACTCCACTTCGATACTCACACCCGGGGTGTGTCACCGCCGCCCAGGTGGGATGAGCAGCGCGGCCTGATGAAGGGGGAGTTCGAGTCCGCATGGACGCTGGCGGCGGGCACTTGAGGGCTGGCCAGATGGGCGGTGTCGTTGTGGCCGATCAGGGCCCAGCGCTGGCCGGCGTCAGGTCGGGTCCAGGACAGTGGTTGCTGTTCCCAGGTGGTGATCGAGGCGTTGTGGGCGGTGAACAGCACCTGGGCGCGGGCGGTGGCGGGCAGGTCGAGGAACAGGTGCGCGGCCGCGGTGACGGTCCCCCCGTGCGCGATCACCGCGATGCTCTCGCCGCGGTGGCGCGCCAGCAGCGACTGGAGGGCGGCCGCGGCGCGGTCGTAGTGCTGCTCCCAGGTCTCGGCACCTCGGCGATCGGCAGGTCGGGGGTGGTGGGCCGGGATCGCGGCGAAGCGGGAGACGACTGGGGTCCAGGGCAGGCCGTCGGCGGTGCCGTAGTCGGGCTCGCGCAGCCCGTCGACCGTGATCGCAGGCATGCCCAGGGCGTACTCGATGAGGTCCGCGGTCTCGCGGACCCGCCGGAGCGGGCTCGCGTACACCGCGGCGATCGGCGTGGCGGTGTGCAGGTGGGCAAGTCGGTGGGCGAGCAGCGTGGCCTCGGTGCGGCCGTGCGGAGTCAGGCCGGTGCAGCCGCGGGGCCCGCCGCTCACGCCGTCGACGTTGCAGTGGGCCTGGCTGTGGCGGGTCAGCAGCAGCCGCGTCCCGTTCACCGGGGCACCGCCTGGCCGGTGGCGGCGAGGTAGGCGCGCAGGCAGCGGTCCGCGTGCGTGGCCGCGGTGAACCGCGCCGCGCGCTCCCTGGCCGCGGCCGCCGCCGTGGCAGTGTTGAGGATGTCGTCGAGCGCCGAGGCCAGCGCGACGGGATCCCCGGCCAGCACCACCCGCACGCGCCGCTGCACCCGCTGCAGGGCCTCGAGCAAGAGGGCGGCGTCCTTCAACGGGGCGGCGTAGCCGTAGAGGCTGATCACCGGCCGGTCGGTGTCGAGCGCCGCGGCCAGGGCGGGGTGCGCGGCCGGGCGGGTGCCGGGTGGGATCGTGGTGGGCAGCCACGCCATCTGCGACACCGCACCCGGGGCGGTGTGGGCGGCGAAACGAGTGCGGGCGTAGTCGCCGAACCAGACGTGCCCGGCGGCCGGTCGAACATGACTCAGTGCTTAAGTCGCCTGTCGAGCCGACTCGCCGTCAGACCTGCGTGCTCTCCGTGGTGAGGCCGAGCGCGTGCGCCAGGACCGCACGGATCCGGGGTACCTCGGGCACCTTCCCGGACACCAGAATCGCTGCGCAGAGACCGTCGGCTGCTGCCACCAGGGCCTCGACTGCCACCGGGTCGTCTGTGCGCCGGCGACCAATCCGAGCGACTTCCTCCCGCCAGTGTTGCGCGATCGGCCGTAGCGCAGGCCGCCGAGATGCAAGCGTCGACAGTTCCCGTTCCGCTAGCGCCCGCCCGCGTCCCTCATCCACGCCAGCGGCAGCGATCAGCTCGGCTAGTTCGCCGAGTTCGTCGCCCGCGCGTTCGATAATGCCACGCAGTGTGATGGCGTAGTCCTCGGTGACCGTGGACAGCGCAGCGACTAGCAGCTCGTCGAGTGTCGTGAAGTAGTAAGTGGTGAGGCTCGTCGGCACGCCCGCCTCCCGGGCAACCGTTCGATGCGTGACCCCGGACGCACCGTCGCGCTGGACGACACGCAGACAGGCGTCGATGATCTCCGCGCGGCGTCGCTCGCCGCGCGCGCGACGTCCGTCCGTGGGCGGGGACCCACGCTCACTGGTTCGGCTCACCGATCCTCCCTTCAACCCGGCTCCGGTCGTCGGCCACCGGAGCCGGCGACCGAGCGTATGCGGTCGCGGGGGCGGCCGCACTCACCGTCCGCCCCCACACGCCGGAGGCCTCAGCAGCCGGACTCGGCCGAGTGCGGCCGGTCCGCCTTCGGGGCGGCGGTGCGAACGTCGTCGTCTTCCCCGTTCCCGTCGTCCTCACCGATCCGACCGATATGCCGGAGCACGATGGCGGACAGCACGGCGAGCGCGAGGATCGCGACCGCGGACACGGTCGCCGTAACCTGCAGTCCGGCGACCTGGGCGGCCATGGCCTGCTCGAGGACGCCGGGCGGCAGGTGCACGGCTACGGTCGAGGCCCCGGACATGCTTTCCCGCAGCGCGCCAGCCAGAGGCTCCGACAATCCGGCCGGAGTAACCACCTGGCTCCGGTACACCGCGCCTGCCATGCTCCCGAGCACGGCGACCCCCACGGCGAGCCCGAGTTCCTGCACGGTTTCCGACATCGCCGAGGCCGACCCGGCCTTCTCCGGGGGTGCACCGCCTACGACCAGGTCCGTCCCGAGCGCAGCGATGGCGCCGAGCCCGAGGTACACCAGGCCGAAGCCGGCGACGACCATTCCGATGCTGCCCGGGCCGTCGACAGACCGCAGCAAGATGTACCCGATCGCCGAGAGGGCGAGTGTGCCGGCCACGATCATGCCGGGTCGCACCCAGCGGGCCAGGACCGGCGCCCCGATCGCGGCGACGAACATCATCAGCGCCGGCGGGCCCATCCACAGGCCGGCGTGCAGCGGCGAGAGTTGCTCGACGAGCTGCAGATGCAGCGTCACCAGGAACATCGCGCCGCCGACGCCGATCAAGCCGACGAGAAGGATCGCCAACGCTGAGCTGAACGCCGGTGCGGAGAATAGACGCAGGTCCAGCAACGGGTCCGTGAGCCGCCGTTGGCGCCGGACGAACGCGACGCCGAACGCGAGCCCGGCGAGCAGGCTTGCCACCGAGATCGCGTCCACGCCCTCCGCGGCACCGTGCTTGATCGCGTAGATCACGGGCAGGATTGCAGCCAGTGACAGCACCACGCTCACGAGGTCTATTCGACCACTACGCGCGTCGCGGTATTCCGGCAGCATGGCCGGTGCGGCGATCAGCACCAGGGCGACGACCGGCAGCGCGATCAGGAACGCGGACCCCCACCAGAACCGTTCCAGCAGCAGCCCGCCGACCAGTGGACCCGCAGCCATGCCCAGCGCGAACATGGTGGCCCAGACCCCGAACGCCAGCGCACGCTGCCGGACGTCCGCAAACATGTTGCTGATCAGGGCCAGAGTGGATGGCATCAGGGTTGCGCCGGCCACCCCGAGCGCGGCCCGAGCGGCGATCAGCATGGCAGCGCTCGTCGAGAACGCCGCGGCGACCGAGGCGGCACCGAACGCGGCGGCGCCGATCATCAGCAGCCGGCGCCTGCCGATGCGATCCCCGAGCGTGCCCATCGTGATCAGCAGCCCGGCGATCAGGAAGCCGTAGGCATCCATGATCCACAGCGTTTCGATGCTACTGGGGTTCAGATCCGCGGAGAGAACCGGGATCGCCAGATACATCACCGTGACGTCCAGGCCGAGCAGGACCGTGGGCAGCGCCAGGACGCCGAGGCCTGCCCACTCCCGTGCTCCGGCCCGCGGCGGGGCGGCGGTGGTCATGAGGTTCTCGCTCTCGCAGTCGAGGTAAATTGGACGATGGTACTAGTTGTACCATCGTCCGAGAACGCTATGCGAACGGAGACGTCGTGTTCGGCACGTCCAACAGCGCCTTCCCGTAGAGCTCATAACCGAGTGCGGGGGCCAGGACGGCGTGCCGACCACCGGTCGAGACATCCCGCCAGATTCGCTGTAGACGATTCGGGATGGCGAATGATCCGGACCCGTGGGCCGACACGAGCCCGTCTACGGCCGAGAGCACGCTCTGCACGCACCGCGAGATGTCCGCTCGTACCCGCATACGAACGAGTTCCGGGAGCACCTCACCCTGTTGCGCGGCGACGTGCACATCGTCCGCAGCACGCAGCGCATGCAGCCTCGCCGTGTCCAGCGACGTCGCGGCTTCGGCGACGGCGAGCTGGAACGCGACGGAGTCTGCCTGCCGCTGGTAGGTGGTGTAGGCGACGGCCTTGCTCTGTGCCTTCGCGGTGACCAGGGACAGCGCGGCCCGGCCGAGGCCGAGCAGCGGCCCGGTCAGCACGACCGAGACGTACGGTAGGAACGCCGAGCGGTACGGCGACCCGGGGCCGAGCACGTGCTCGTCGCGTAACGCGCCGGAGACCGAGAAGGTCCGGTGCACCGGTACGACTACGTCGTCGACGACCAGCGTGTTACTCGCGGTGCCGCGCATGCCGGCGACATCCCACGTGTCCTCGATCCGGCACTGCGACATGGGGACCAGCGCCAGTGCCTGGTCCAGCACGGTGCCGTCGTCGCCCGTTAGCGGGATTCCCAGCACTGCCCAGTCCGCGTGCCAGGAGCCGGAGTTGTACGGCCAGCGCCCGCTCACCCGGTAGCCGCCGTCCACCGGTGAGGTCCGAGCATCTCCGGCTACGACGCCGGCGACTCGGCGGGGGTCGCCGCCGAACACCTCTTGTCGAGCCTGCTCCGGGAACAACGCGGCCATCCAGGCGCACGAGTTGTAGATGGCGGTCACCCAGCCGGCGGCACCGTCGGACTCGGCGACAGCGGCGGACACTTCGATCACGCTGCGCACTGGCAGCTCCGGCCCGCCGTACGCTCGCGGGACGGATAGGTCGAACAGTGTGGCGCCGGTCAATGCCTCGACAACATCATCCGTGAGCCGCCGGTCCCGGTCCCCCTGAACTGCGTCCTTGGCGATCAGTGGGCCGAGCCGGCGCGCCCGGTCTACCAGCTCTGACGTGAAAACCGGTTGTACGGTCGTCACCGAATCACCCCTTCGACCTCGGCGAGCCCCACGGGGTGAAGTACCGAGGAGGCGGCGGCCGCTGCCTCCGAGTGCTTCCATACCGGGTGCGAGGCGAACGCGAGCGTCACGGGCTCATCGCCCGCTCGGAAGATGACCTCCGGGCCCGGCCGGACCCACGCGATCTCGCCGCGGGCAGCCGTGATCCGTTCGGAGCCACGTTCCACGGTGAACTCCCCACTCAGCACGACGATCGCCTCGTCGTAGCTGGGGGTCCAGGGCATCTCCTCGCCCGCGCCGAAGTGCGCGAGTCCGACGCCCATCGACGACGACTTCGACTCGTCGACGACGTCGCCGATGTAGATGCGGCTGTCGGCAAAGCGCACCCAGGTGGCGTCCTCGCCGCTGAACTTGACGAACGACATGGTGTCCTCTTCCTTCTTCTCACTAGGCCGAGCACGGTGCCCGGCCGGTGTCAGGCGTGCGTGAGGGGGACGAATCGACGGTCCAGCAGCCTGTCCGGCAGCAGCCGGGACAGGCGCACGGCGGACCGGGCATCCGGGCCGACCGGGTAGCGGGTCCGCGGCCTCCGCGCACTCAGCGCGCGCAGGACCGCGCGGGCGACGTCGTCCGGGGTGGTGGCGCTGTCCCGAGCGCCCTGCGTGTTGCTGCGAACGAACCGGGTGAACACCGTGCGGTAGGTGTCTGCGACGTCTGGGTTTCGGGCCAGCACGTCGTCCGCGGTGTTCTCGAGTTTGTCCCAGATCGGTGTCAGGATCGCGCCGGGCTGTACCACCGCGACACGGACACCGTGCGGGACGAGCTCGCGTCGCAGGGCGTCGCTCATCGCTTCCTTGGCGAACTGCGCCATCGCGTAGGCGCCCATGTAGGGCACGGCCAGACTGCCCAGGCCGGAGGTCACGTTCACGATCCGTCCGCGGTGACCGCGCAGCTGGGGCAGCAGTGCCTGGGTCACCGCGACCTGCCCCACGACGTTGATCTCGAGCTGGCGGCGCAGCTCGTCGACGGGTAGGCACTCCATCGGCGCGGAGACACAGATACCGGCGTTGTTCACCAGCCCCCAGACACCGCCCAGACGGTCGGCCTGTGCGGCGGCGTCTCGCACTGAGTCCGCGTCGGTGACGTCGAAACGCAGCGGTCGGACCGTTCCCGGTGCTGCTGCGGCTGCGACCTGCTCACCGTCCTCGTCGCGGCGGACGCCGGCGAGCACCGTGTACCCGGAGCGGGCAAGCATGAGTGCGCAGCACCGGCCCAGGCCGGAGGACGCGCCGGTGACCAGGACCGTATGCCGGGCGCTCACCGGGCCGCTCCCGACGGCTCACCGTCAGTCCTGACGACGCCGGCCACCAGGAGGGCGACCTCGGCAAGCCACTCGTCGGCGAGTCGGGTGACTCGGGCAGTCCCGACTGCGCCGAGCACGTACGTGAGATTCACCGACAGCACTCCGCCGTGCGTCGTGACGGCGGCAACCAGCAGCCCTACGACCGAGATCCCGGCCGCGAACTGCGCACCGGTGACCGGCCAGGGACCGATCCGGTCCGGCACGCCGCACACACCGAGGTTGGTCAGACACAGGTTGATCGGTCCGTTCCGGTCCAGATCGTCCAGGAACGGTCCGGCTTCCTCCGGCGTCGCGGGCGCTGCGCGACCCAGCGCCGTGATCATCGAGAAGTGCTCGCCGCGCCCTCGGCGCGCGGTCAGGTCGGTGCTGACAGCCGCGGCGGCGGCCCAGGGGTCCTGCGTGGTGTCGACGAGTGTCGGCAGCGTGGCGACGAAGCTGCCCATCTCGTGGCGGTCCACCGGCGGGTCCAGCTCAGCACGGAAGTCGATCGGCGAGCCGAGCGTCACCCAACCGGCCGCTGACTCCCGGCCGACGACCCGGGCCAGGACGGCTCCGAGCAGACCGTGCACGCTGACGCCTACCGCCCGGCACGCGGCGACCAGCGTGGCCAGTTGCGTTCCCGTGATCTCCCGGCGGACCAGCCCGGTCCTCCGATCGGAGTGCGATACGACCCGGTCCGCGACAACCCGGCCCGGCCGGTACCGCGCCAGGTCCGCGCGATCGTCACGGGCCTTGCGGTCGGCCGCGGCCTCGCCGGCCAGGCCCTGCGTGAGCGTCGGGAACAGCTCCTCGGTCGGCGGCAAGCCCGCCCGCGGCGGGGGCGCGATCCCGGCCGCGCACTCGACCCAGTCGTGCAGCAGCGACAGCAGCGTCGTCCCGTCCGCGACGCGGTGCGAGACGGACAGGACCAGGTCGGTGGTCGTGCCGTCGGCCGCCGGAACGGCTGTGGCGCGCAGGAGCGGCCCCGTCCCGGCGTCGACTCGCTCGGTCAGCTCCCGGGCAACGATCTCGTCCGGGTCTGCCGCAGTGACCACCCGCAACGGGATGGGCGTGGCGGTGGATACGAACCGCCGCCCGGGACCGTCCCCGGCGACCGCGACCCGCGCCAGTGGATGGATGCACTGCATCGCGTTCAGTCCACGACGTAGCGCTGCGACATCGACCCGACCGTGCACCGTCAGCCGGCCCGTGACGTTCAGCGGGCTGATTCGGTCGGCGACGTCGTACCAGCGTTCCAGAGGGCTCAGTGCACGAGTGGTCATCCCCGCACCCCCGCCAACCCCGGGAACGCGAGTGCCGCGCGGGCCCGCTCGGCGAGCACCCGGCGCGGGACAGTACGCATGTACCAGTCCCGAAGCACACGGCGCATCGGCTGCTCGATCTGCTCCATGTCGCTGATCGACCGCGAGTTGGCAACCATCGCGCGAGTGCGGTCGCGGCGTGCGTCCTCGTAGGCGCGCAGGCCTGCAGGCACGTCCGGGGCGCGAGACAGACTGTGCGCTAGGACGACGGCGTCCTCGACCGCCATCCCGGCGCCCTGACCGAGGCTGGTCAGCATCGGATGCGCCGCATCGCCCAGCAATGTCACCCGGCCCGAGGACCAGCGCTCCAGGAACTTGCGGTCGCGGCTGGGCACGGCAACGATCGACGATTCCGGAGTCCCGGCGATGATCTCGGTGATCTCGGACGCCCACCCGGCGAACGCTCGTTGCACGCCCGCCTTGCCGCCGGTCCAGTTCCGCGACGCGGACTCCGGCATGTTTCTGGTCCCCCACCAGTAGGCTCGTCCGTGTCCGATGTCGATCAGACCGAATCTCTGGCCGGCGCCCCAGTAGTGTCCGATGTAGCCGGGCGTCAGACGTGGATGGTCACACGGGACGACGGCGAGCCAGCACACGTAGCCGCTGTCCCGGGACGGTTCCGGCCCGGCCAGCTGGTTCCGGACGCGGGATCCGAAGCCGTCGGCACCGATCAGCACGTCGGCACGTGCGCTGCGACCATCGGCGAAGTCGACCCGGACCCGGCCGTCCGGCTCGTGCTCGAACCCGGTCGCGGCCGCCCCGGTGGTCAGCGGCGGGTCGCCCAGCTCGTCCAGCATCGCGGCCTGCAGGTCCGACCGGCTGATGCACACGCTCGGCGCGCCCAGATCGTCGCAGATCTCGGTGAACGGCATTCGCCGGATCAGCCGGCCGCGTCGACTGCGGATGTCGAACTGCCGCACGACCGCACCTCGCTTCGCGAGGCCGAGGTCGATGCCGAGCTCGTCCATGGCAGAGATCGCGTTACTCATCAGGGACAGTCCGGTTCCAGCGGGGCGCAACTCCGTCGCACGCTCGTAGACATGCACGTCGATGCCCACCCGTCGCAGAGCGATGGCGGCCGTGAGGCCACCGATGCCGGCGCCGATGACGGCAACGGACGGCCGGCTCATCGACTCGCCTCCGCCGGGCTCAACAAGCGGGCGAGAACGTCGGCGACATGACGCACGTGAGGTTCCTCCATCAGGTCGAGGTGGTCTCCGTCGACGTCGACGACGTCGAGCCGGCCACAGGTCCACTCGTTCCATCCGTTGGTGGGGTCGGTGTGCTGGGTCTCCAGCGACGCATGCAGCGGCTCCAGCACGGGCGGCAGCGGCCCGGTCGCATGCAACAGCGTGAGATCTTGGTCGGTGGCCGGGGGGCGATAGGAGTCCAGCGCGGTCCAGTGCGCTCGAAACACCGCGAACAGTCGCCGGATCAGCACTCCCGTACTGCCCGGCGGGAGCACTCCGGCGTCCACCGCCAGAGCGGCCAGATGCTCGAACAACCCGTGCTCGTCCATGTCCACCGGAAAGTCGGTGACGGTCGCGTCGCTGCCGTGGCGCAGCCACAGCAGCTCCCAGAAGAACCAGCGCATCAGCGCGTCAGGGTCGGCTGCCGTGCGCTGCCCGTGCCGGTCCGGCGCGATCGAGTCGATCAGAACCAGTTCGCTCACGTCCTCGCCGTCGGCGCGCAGCACTCGCGCCATCTCGAACGCGACGAAGCCGCCGAACGACCAGCCGGCCAGCCGGTAAGGGCCCCGCGTCCGGACCCGTCGGAGGGCCGCGATGTAGGCCGCGGCGATCCGCTCCACCGAGTCGGCAGGCTCGCTTCCCGGTTCGGTCCCGGCCGCCTGCAGGCCGTACACCGGGAAACCTGGTGGCAGATGCCGGACCAGAGGCAAGTAGCAGAGCACGTTGCCGCCCATCGGGTGCACCAGGAACAGCGGCGGTCCGTCCCCGCCTATACGAAGCGGCACCAGCGGGTCGTACTCCGCCTCGGCCAGGCCGTCGCGCAGCACCGTGGCGACATCGGCGATGGTCGGGGCGGCGGCGAACGTCGCGAGCGGGACCGCGACGCCGAAGCGCTGCTCGATCAGGACCACCAGACGCATGGCGGTCAGGGAAGTGGCTCCGGCTGCGAACAGATCGTCATCCACCCCCAGGTCGTCGCGATGCAGTAGCTCGCCCGCCATCGCGACCAGCACCCGCTCCGTCTCGTCGCGCGGCGCGACCGGGGCCCGGTCGGCCGGCCCGGCGAGCGGGAGCGCGCGTAGCGCCGCGTCGTCACGCTTACCGCTCGAGGTAGCTGGTATCGCCTCGATCCACTGCAGGTGGGCGGGCACCAGGTGCTCCGGTAGCTCGGCGCGTAGCCCACGCCGAATTCCGTCCAGCGCCTCGGTTCCCTCGGTGGGCCCGCCCGGGGCTGCCACCAGGAATGCCACCAGACGAGCGTCGGCGCCGTCGCCGGAGACGGCCACGACGGCGACATCGCGCGCGATCCGGCCGGCCACCCGGCGCAACGCCAGCTCGACTTCGGCAGGCTCGACCCGGTACCCGCGAACCTTGACCTGGTCGTCGAGCCGTCCGAGGTAGATGACCGTCCCATCAGCGAGCGCGAGCCCGGCATCCCCTGTGCGGTAGAGCCGCTCGTCGGGACGGGTGGGGTGGGCGATGAAGCGTTCCGAGGTCAGGTCGGGCCGCCCGACGTAGCCGTCGGCCAGGCAGATTCCTCCGACATGGATCTCGCCCCGAGTGCCGGCCGGCGCGGACCGTCCGTGCCGATCCAGCACGCGAACCTCCGTGCCGTCCACCGGGTGCCCGATCGGCGGCAGCGCAGGGATGTCGTCAGGGTCGCCCGACAGAGGGTGCGCGCACACGACATGCGTCTCGGTCGGGCCATACTGGTTCTCCAGCACCAGCGAGGGCAGGGCCGCGCACAGCGCCCGCACCGATCCCGAGATGCGCAGCTGCTCGCCGGAGGACACCACCACCCGAAGCGCGGACGGGACGATCTCGAGCAGGGCCGCCGCGTCGGCGAGTTGCTCCAGCGCAACGTAGGGCAGGAACACCCGCTCCACCCGGGCTGCGTCCAGCAGTCGCAGGAGGCCTCCGGGATCGCGACGTAACCCGTCGTCGATCAGCACGAGCGTTCCGCCGCCACAGAGCGTCGACCAGACCTCCTGGAACGAGACGTCGAAACTCATCGGTGCGAACTGCAGTGTCCGGCCGCCGACGGCACCGCTGTCACGTGAGTTCTGCCAGCACACCAGGTTGGCCAGGGCGCGGTGCGGCATGACGACACCCTTCGGCTCCCCGGTCGAACCTGAGGTGAACAAGACGTACGCCGGATCCTGGGCGGACGGTCCGGGCAGCACGGTGCCCGGGACGTCCGGAGTGGACAGCAGGTCGGCGAGGTGCAGCGTCGGGCAGTCGGTCCCGGCCGGCGCCTCTGCGTCCGACACGACGATCGCGTCCGGGCGCGCGCGATCGAGCATGATCGCGATCCGGGCCTGCGGGTAGGAGGGGTCCAGCGGCAGGCACGCGGCGCCGGCCAACGCCGTGCCGACGACCACCGCGACCAGCTCCGGCGACCGCCCGACGGTCACCCCGACTGCGGCCCCGGGGCGCACCCCGGCCGCGATGAGCCCGCGGGCGACAGCACGGGCCGCACGGTCGAGCCTGGCGTAGCTCCAGGTGCGTTCGCCGTCGACGATGGCGGGCGTGTCCGGTGCGGCCTGAACCTGGTCCTCGAGCCCCCGCACGACGGTCTCCGCCGGGTACGCTGCGGGAGCGGTGCGCGGCGCCGGTGCGACCTCGGCGCCCTCGGCCGAGCGGTGCGGGCGGGCGGTGAGCGAACGCAGCACGCTGCGCCACGTGATCTCCACCAGCTCGGCCTGTTCCGTGGCGAACAGGTCGCCGTCGTAGTCCAGCCGCAGCGATATGCCGCCGTGCCCGGGATCAGTGAACGCGTTTACCAGCAGCGCGAACTCGGTGCGCTCCCAGGTCCGGAACCGCTCCAGCCGCACCCGGTCGCCGTTGTGCAACGATTGCAGCACGTGGAAGTGTACGTAGTTGAAAGCCGTGTCGAACACTCGTGTCGCGCCGTGGTCACTCTGGACGGCGCTGAGTGGGTAGCGCCGATGCGGGTGCCCCTCGCGCTCCTGTTGCAGCGCCGCGACGACGGTCTCCAGTGCAGTCCCGTCGACCGGTAGGCGTACCGGCACCGTGTTCAGGAACAGCCCGATCATCCGGTCGGCGTGTCTGCGCTCCGGCCGGCAGTGTGTGACCAGCCCGGTCACCACTTCCTTCTGGCCGGTGAGCAGCCCGAGGACGAGCGCGTGCGCCCCGAGCAGCACGGACTTCACCGGAACACCGTGTTCCGCGGCGAGCGCACGAATCGCGTCCGCCAGCGCTTCGTCCAGCTCGACCGTCCGGGAGAAGTGGGTCCGGGTGGAGGGCGGGAACGCCAGCGCGAGCGCCTCGACGCGAGTGCGCGGTGCGCCGTCCAGCACACCGGCCCAGTACTGGCGGTCCGCTTCGGAGCCCGACGCTGCCCGCTCGGCCCGCACGTGCTCTGCGGGCGAGGGCAGCTCACTCGTCGTGACCGGTGCCACCGGTTCGCCGAGTGCGTGCCGGTAATCGAGGAACAGCTCTGCCACGAGATTGGCGACGCTGCCGCCGTCGAACACGGCGTGATGGAAGCTGACCACCAGCTCGACGGCCCCGTCCCGCACGAATACGCGTAGGTGGTAGAGCGGCGGCTGATCGACGGCGTATCGGTAATTGCGGCGCTCGGCGACGTGCCGGTTGATCTCGGCCTCGGCATCTGCGTCCGGGTGGCCACGCAGGTCCGTCACGTCCACCACCGGCGGGACGCTTGGATGTATCAGCTGCAGTGGTTCCGAGAAGCTTGCCAGGTCGAACGAGGCACGCATACCAGGGTGCCTGCGGACCAGTGCGTCGACCGCGAGCCGGAACTCCCGCTCTGCCCACGGCATACGCAGGCTGTAACGGAACACGTCGCGGTAGTGCTCGGTCTCGGCACTGCGGTCGCTGTGAAAGAGCATGCCGAGCGCCAGCCGCGGCGCTGGGAAGGCGTCCTCGACGCCGGACAGCCGTGCCCGGTCGACGCGCGATACCAGCTCGAACGGCTGGACCGGCGCGCCGTCGGTGCTCTCGGGACGCGCGATGGCGGCAAGCGCGGCCACGGTCGGCTGCCGCAGCAGGTCGGTGAGCGAGAAGTGCACGCCAGCCGCAGCCGCCTCCGCTCGCACGCGGAGCATCAGCAGGGAGTCGCCGCCGAGCAAGAAGAAGTCGTCGTGCGCGCCGACCGGTCCGGTGCCCAGCACCCGGGCCCAGGCGTCGGCGAGCGCAGTCTCCACGGGGCCGGAGGGCGCGGCAGCGCCGGCGGATACCGTCGCTGTCTCCGGGGACGGCAGTGCACGCCGGTCTGTCTTGCCGTTGACGGTGAGCGGGATCTGCTCGACCGGGACGAACTGCGACGGGATCATGTAGTCGGGTAGCCGCGCTGCCAGCCCGGCGCGGTAGCGGGCCGGGTCCGGCTCGGCCTGTGGGATGACGTAGGCCACCAGGTGGGTCCCGCGCTCGGCGGTGGTCCGATCGACGACGACTGCGTCGCGGACGTCGGGCAGGTGACGCACCGCGTCCCCGACTTCGCCGAGTTCGACGCGATTCCCGCGGATCTTGACCTGGTCGTCGAGGCGGCCCAGGAACAGTAGTTCGCCATCGCCTGTCCAGCGGGCGAGATCGCCGGTGCGGTAGATGCGCCCGCCCGGGGCGAACGTGCAGCCGACGAACTTCTCCTCGGTCAGCTCCGGCCGGTCGAGGTAGCCGCGGGCCAGCTGGCGCCCGGCGATACACAGTTCGCCCGGCACGCCCGCGGGCTGCAGGTTGCCGTACGGGTCCAGCACGAAGAGTGACGTGTTGTCGACCGGCCGGCCGATCGGTACCTGCTGCGGCGTACTGCCGGGCACGGTGGTGCAGTCGTGGTGTGAGACGTCGACGCACGCCTCGGTCGGCCCGTAGAGGTTCACCACCTGCACGTGTGGGCCGAGCACGCGGGCGCACTGCTCGACCCGGGCGGGCGGCAGGGCCTCACCACTGCAGAATACTGTGCGTAGCGACGCGACCCGCGTCCGTCCGTCCGGACAAGTCTCCACGGCGCTGAGGAACGGCTCGAGCATCGATGGCACGAAGTGCAGGACCGTGCATCCTGCCCGCTCGACGGCGTCCAGGAGCAGGTGGGGGTCCCGCTGCGTTCCGGCCGGTGGCACCGACACGGCCGCGCCGTCTACCGCCCACCAGAACAACTCCCACACGGACACATCGAAGGAGATCGGCGTCTTCTGCAGCAGCACGTCGTCGGAGTCGATCGGGTAGTCGCGCTGCATCCAGCCGAGCCGGTTGACGACCGAACGGTGCTCGATCATCGCGCCTTTCGGGCGACCGGTCGTGCCGGAGGTGTAGATGACGTAGGCCAGGTCAGCGGCTCCGGCCAGTGGGCCCAACCGTTCACGCGAGCCGTGCAGCAGGTCCGCCACCGGCACCGCGTTCTCCGGCGTGTAGGACGTGTCCGCGCCGGTCAGCACCACGCGCGCGCCGCAGTCGGAGAGCACGAACCGGATCCGCTCCGGCGGGTGTGCCGGGTCCACAGGCACGTACGCCGCGCCCGCCTTGAGTACGCCGAACACGGCGGGTAGCAGTTCCGGGCCGCGTTCGAGCAACACCGCCACGCGGTCGCCCCGGCGCACCCCCCGGGCTCGCAGGCCACGGGCGACCTGATTCGCGCGCCCGTCCAGCTCGACCCGAGTGAGCGGGTCCGTCCCGACGACGGCGCGCGCGCTCGGCGCGGCGTCTACGCACTGCTCGATCAGGGCGGTCAGGGTTCGCTCTGCCGGATGCGCGACGTCCGGGCCGGTGGCGAATCCGATGAGACGCTCCCGCTCCCCGGCATCGGTCATCGTGAGCCGACCCATCGGCATCAGCGGCTGCTCGATGCCGGCGCGCAGCAGCGTTTCCAGGTGGCTGGTCATCGCCGCGGCGATCAGGTCGCTGTCCGCGACGCCGTCGCCGAAGTGCAGATGCACCTCGATCTCGTCGCGTCCCTCGAACGCGTGCATGTGGATGGCAAGTGCGTCCTGGCGGTGCGCCGAGGCACGGTGCGCCGTCAGGCGACGCACATCTGGAAGCGTGACCGGACTAGGGTGACGCATCGACGACACCGTCACGTCGAATGGGATCCGCGGGCCGGCGCTCGGCCCCAGCTCGCGGACCAGGTCGCCGAGCGCGGTCCGCCCGTGTTCCCGCAGGAAGGATGTCGACGCCCGGATCTCCGACGCCAAGGCGCGCAGAGTCCGTTCCCCGTCGGTCCACACTCGCAACGGCAGCGTATTGGCGAACTGCCCGACGGTGGCGCTGTCGCAGCCCGGTCGGTTCGCCAGCGGAACCCCCAGGACTACCTCGCCGACGTTGTGCACGCGCGACAGATGAGCCGCGACGCCAGCGGCGACGAACGAGAACGGGGACTCGCCGAGCGCCAACATCCGGCTGACCAACATGGCGTCCAGCACGAAGCGGCAGCGCTCGCCGGGGCTCTTCGAGCCGCGTGCGAACAGCGCTGGGACGGCATCGGCGAGTTCCCCGGCCAGAGCGGCGCGGTCGCGTCCGTGGGCCTCCGAGCTGCGATAGGCCACGTCGTCGGCGACGGACTCCAGGTATGACCGCCCCTCGCGTTCCGGACCACGACCCGCGTAGTCAGCCAGTACCGCGTCCGTAAACAGAACCAGGGCCCGGGTGTCAGCGACGATGTGGTGTGCGGCCACCCCGAGGATGCACCGGTCCGGTCCGGCGGTCAGCACCACCACCTCGGCCAGGGGGCCGTCGCCGAGCACGAACGTTCGCTCTGCGGCGGCGGCTGCCCACTGATCAGCGTCCTCACCCGGCTCGCCGGAGTCGACCGGCGATGAGTGGACCTGCACGGTCGCGGCATCCCGGTCCACCCACTGCACAGGCTCGCCGCCTCCCTCGCCGACCTGCAGGCACAGCGCGTCGGTGTAGCGCAGCCGCTCGCGTGCGCAACGCAGCAGCTGGGCGACGTCGACAGGACCGTCAAGCTGTTCCGCGACGACCACGGTGAACTGCGGGTGATGCGGATCTCTCGCCGCAGCGACCCAGATATCCCGTTGGTGCGCAGACAGCTCATGGACGTCATGTGATGAATTCTTCAACCGAGCTCCCCTCCCCAGCTGTCCGGCTTCTTCGACGAAATTGCCGCGACATCAATCAGATCTTCACACCGCGGTGGTGGTCGGCGCATAGGTCGATCCAAAGGGACACCAGCGATGGCCGGATCGAGAACAGAGTTGCCACGATCGACCAGTCACGTGCCAGCCGGTCCGGATCACGAGCGGAAGCGACCCCGCCAGCCATGCCTTCCGGGGCCGCCGGCGACCGTCAGAAGAAGGTCGAGGCCGCCATGTCGATCGCCGGCGATCCCGGTCCACTTCGGATCGCTCGACACGCTGAGCAGCTATTTCTCGACAGTCACGCAGTTTAGTTGGACATCCGTCCGAGTTGGTGGTTACATGTCGCTTGCCTGGTGAGTGTCTCGTTGACCGAATATTCGACTGACGACACGGCAATGCCTGGCACGAGTGGCCCCTGCCGGTCACGCGGGCCGAATAGCGGCATCGCTGCCCGATCACAGTTCGGATCGATGATGGCCGACATCGCTTCAGAGATTATCCGATACACGTGCGGGGTCCACTTGCATGAAAGCCTTAACTCGACCGCATCTACCGTACGGACCAGCCCGAGATCTGCACGAGGCACTTCATGAACTCCACCACAGGGCGGGGTGGCCGAGCCTGCGCCGAATGGCACGGGGAGTCGGCTGCAGCCACACCACCCTGTCTCGAGTGTTCTGTTCGCCGGACGTGCCGGCCTGGGATAGCATTCAACGCGTCGTGCAATTCTTGCGCGGGGATGTCGAGCAGTTTCGCCAGCTGTGGATCGGCGCCACCGGCGGCGGCCCGTCACTCGTGGGCGAGGCCTCCGGGCATGCGCAAACGGCAGATACCGGTACGCCCACCGCACCAGCCGACC
Source organism: Pseudonocardia nematodicida (assembly GCF_040105385.1). Taxonomy (NCBI): domain Bacteria; kingdom Bacillati; phylum Actinomycetota; class Actinomycetes; order Pseudonocardiales; family Pseudonocardiaceae; genus Pseudonocardia; species Pseudonocardia nematodicida. Next base: position 306,753 of record NZ_JBEDNQ010000008.1, on the reverse strand, counting down.
CGCCGTCGCGCGTCCGGGGTGGACGAGGCAACGGGCCCCTGGACAGGCACCGGCCTGGCCACGCACACGTCGTCTCCCGGTCGCAGGCGGCGGCGGAACCCCTGATGGCGCCACGGCTCCCGCCATCGCTGGCCAACACGCTGCGCAGGCGCGTAACCCGGAGCCTCGACCAACCGCTCGGAAGCGCGTCGTACGGCGACATCGGAGCTCAGCTCGATCGCTTCGAGCAGGTGCTGCTCGCGCTGTGTGTTCAGGCCGTCCTCGATGTGCTCGGGGAACGTGCCGAACCTGCGGGGCCGGGGGTGCATCTGCTGCACGTTGCCGGGCGTGTGCTCGCACTCAAGCTCCGCCCGGATCTGGAGCGCGAGCGCACACTGCGGACAAGTCTTCAGGACGTCGCGTCGCCAGATCTGACGGCGCCGGACCTCTACGTCAACCACACCTGCAAGATCAACGGCAGCGTCGGACGTTTCGACCAGATCTGCCTTACCCTGCCACGCGAGCTGGAAGCCGACATGCTGGACGCTGTTCGCGCCCCACTCCTGGTGACCCTCGAGACGGGGTATGCCGTGCTGCAACGCCGGGCCGGCGCCGCGCTCGTCGCCATGGAGTCGTCGTTCGATCGGGCTCTGTACGGGAAGTTGCGGGGCCCGCTCGGCGCCCTGGCCGGGAACGACGCGTGGTTGCTGCTCGTGACCCGCCAGCGCGTCTGCCTGCCGGTGGACCACGACGTCGTCACGCGGGTACTACGGCGGGCGCACCTCACCGACGACCCTGTGCTCGCCCCGGTCCAGCGTGCCTACCGGATCGTCGCGGGTTCTTATCCGTTGACCGCCGCGATTCGCCAGGCTCTGCACGCCCGCGACACCGTGCGATTCCAGGTCGCCGACGGACAGGCATTCAGATCCGACGATCTCATCGGTCGGGTCTTCGCGCCGGGCACGGAGGTGGCCGTGATGCCGCTCGCCGCGGCCGAGCGCATCTCGATCCTCATCGCCAGCCCGGAGAACGCGACCGACCGAGTCGCGGAGATGTTGGGCCCAGCGCGCGACGCGCTGGCGCGCCTCATCGACCAGTACTGACTTATCCACGCAGGAGGAGATCGGATGGCCCTACAGATGGACGCCCAGGTCGCCGACGCGCTCGCACCGCTCGCGGTCGCCGTTACCACCATCCCTCCAGCCGGGGACTGGCGCACGCGTCGCGAGACGGGAGATGCACTGCTCGCAGACTTCGCCCGCGCGCTGCCCGGTCAGACGGGAACCGAAGCCACCCGACACACCGCCGCTGCCCTCGACGGGACTCCGATCGAGCTGCGCTTCTATCGCAGCATCGAGACCACGCGGGGTCCCCTCGCCGTATACCTGCACGGTGGAGGGATGTTCTCCGGCAGCCTGGACACTCACGGTGCGGTGTGCCGGCGCTACGCCACGTCGTCCGGGGTACCGGTCCTCGCGGCCGCGTTCCGGCTGGCACCCGAGCACCCGTTCCCGACGGCGGTCGAAGACAGTTACGCGGCGTTGTGCTGGGCGGTCGAACACGCTGGCGAACTCGGCGTCGACCCGTCCCGGATCGCCATCATGGGCGACAGTGCGGGCGCCGGGATGGCGGCGGCTGTGGCACTGATGGTCCGTGACCGGGGCGGGCCCGTCCTGGCTCGCCAGATACTGATCCATCCCATGCTCGACGACCGAACGACCAGTGCCGACGCCCACCTCGAGCCGTGGCTGGTCTGGACGGGTGTCGATAACCGCACCGGCTGGGGTTGCCTGCTCGGGGATGCCGCGGGTGGCCCGGACGTTCCGGGCTACGCGTCGCCCGCCCGTGAGCCGGACCTTGTCGGTCTCGCGCCCGCCTACATCGAGATCGGCCAGCTCGATCTCTTCCGCGCAGAGACTGTCGAGTACGTCGAACGGCTGGGGCGCGCAGGAGTGGAAGTCGAGTTCCACCTGCACGCAGGCGTACCGCACCTGTTCGATCTCTGGGCCCCGCACTCCGACATCGCCCGGCGGGCGGTGGCCGACCGCGTCCGGGTGCTGCGCGCACTGTAGTGGCTGCTCCACCCCACCTCGATCGCGACGGGCACCGGACCAGCGTCTCTCCTAGGATGTGGTAGCGGGTGTCGTCCCCGGTGACCGTTGATCTACCCATTCTGGTCCGGCGTATGGCGGAGCGGAAGCCCGGGCAGAACCGAGGCCAGCGGGCAGTTCGATCTGTATATGCTCCTGCCGCGGCTGGCTCTGGGCCCGGATGAGCGGGGCAGATCAGCGAGTCTGTCTCGGCTGACAGCCAGGGCACAGCGGCCCGTCGAGGCGCCACCCCGCGGCGAGGAGCCACTCCTGAGCCGGGGCGGGGAGCTGCCCGTGCGGGTCGGCGGCCAGCTCGCCGGCCAGCAGCGGACCGTCGCCGCAGCGTAGGCAGGTCAGGTCGGTGATCGCCGCGTCGGGCGGGCAGGCGCGGCAGTAGCACGCCTGGATCGGTCCGGCGGGGCCCGCGACGAGCCACACCGCGCTCATCAGGATCTGCTGCATCGGGTCGGCCGGGGCCTGCCCGCACCGGTCGCAGCACCGCGACCGGTCACCCGGGGCGCCGGCGGTGGGACCCGCCATCACCGGCCGCGCCGACTCCGTCCGCTGGCGCGACGGAGCAGGGGTGGCCTGATCAGGGGTGGGGGACGAAGAGCTCATAGGTCCTGCTCCTGCTCGTCGGTGGTGTCGTCGGGGGAGTCGGGCCCGGGCCGGCGCCGGGCCGCGCGAGGCCGGGCTCGTCGGGCCGCGGCCGTGCGCGTCGGGTCGGTCGCGGGGACGTCACTGTCCGGCTCCCCGTCCTCGGCCGGGGCTCGATCGGGCATGGGGGAGTGGCCGGCGGCCTGGCCGCGGAGGCGGTCGAGCTCGGCGCGCAGGTCGGCGAGCTGGGCGGCGTGGCGGAGTTCGGCGTCGTCGAGGCGCTGGTGGCCGTAGGCGCGTTCGCGGTCGACGTCGTGGGTGAGCTGGGCGCGCAGCGCGGTCAGAGTGCTCTCCGCGCCAGCCCGGGCGGCTCGGTGCTCGGCGGCCTGCTCGCGGGCGGCGTCGAGGTCATCGGCCAGCCGGGCCCGGTCGGTCTCGGCGCGGTCGAGGTCGCGGCGGAGCCCGGCCAGGTCCGCGGTGGCGGTGTCGCGGTCGGTGGCCAGCGCCTCGACCCGGGCGCGCGCCTCGGTGAGCTCGGTGTGGGCTCGGGTGTGGTCGCGGGTGGCTGCGGCCAGCTCGGCGGCGACCTGGTCCCGGTCGCCGGTCGCGGTGTCGCGCTCGGCCCGTGCGGTGTCGCGCGCGGCGGTCGCCTCCTCCAGTTCCGCGCGCGCGGCGGCGAGCTCGGTGGTGACCCGGTCGGTCTCGGCCCGGGCCGTGTCCAGCTCGCCGGACTGCTCCTCGAGGTCGGTGCTGAGCTGCGCTAGCTGTGTCTCGGCTTGCTCGCGGGCGGCCAGGGCCTCGTCGCGGGCCTGCTCGGCGGCCGCCCGGGCGTAGACGGCCTCGGCCGCCTCATCGTCGGAGGCGGCCGCGGAGCGGCGGGCGGCCTCGGCGGCGGTCTGCGCGGTGCGGGCCTGGGCGCGGGCGTCGTCGGTGGCGGCCTGGGCCTGGTCGACCTGGGCGCGCGCGGCGCGCTGCGCGGCGGCGATCTCGGCGGCGACCGCGTCCGGGTCGGCCAGGGTCACCAGCGCCTCGCGCAGGTCCCCGGTCCGCTCCTCGAGGAACGCGGTGAGCGCGGCGACCTGGTCGGTCACGGTCTGCCCGGCGCGGGCGATCGGGCGGGCCTGGGCGTCGTCGGTCTCGCCGCGCCGGCGGGCGGGGGTGGCGCCGTCGGCGATGCGCTTGGCGTTGCTGCGGTCGTGCATCACCCCGCCGACGACCTGATAGCAGTACTTCGGCCGTCGCCCGGACCCGGCGTACTCCATCGTGTGCGCGCAGCCTCCGGGGAACTGACACCGCTCCAGCTCCGGTCCCCGCCGCGCCGCCCAGGACGGCCCCGGCCTGGATGGCCCGGTCACGTCCATCACGACACCGTCGCCGCCGTCGGACCGCGCGGCCGCGGCATCGTTGGCGACCGGCTCGTCGGTGAAGGGCTGCTCGCTCACGAAAGTCACGATACGTGTTTAGTTCTGTTGTGTCAACTGTTCTGTTTTTGTTTCGTAACAACGAAACGCAACGAAACGCTTTCGTGTTTGGCGGGATCATCCACAAGATCCCGGGTAGCAGCGGCTAGGCTCCGCCGGTGCCGCAGACCGCCCTGGGGGCCCTGGACGCCACCCTCGACGCCGCGACGACGATCGCGGACACGCACCTGCCCGAGCCGGGCGGGAAGACCGACCGCGAGCGGCCGCTGCGCCGGGCGTGCCTCGTGTTGTGCGCGTTGGCGTGGGAGGCCTACGCCGAGGACAGCCTGGTCTGGCTGGCCGGGCGCGCCGGCTCCTCCGCGCGACGGGCGGGCCGCCAGCTCGCCCCGCCCGGCACGACCCGCCTAGCCGCGCTGGCCAAGGCCGCACCGCAGAAGCTCAAGGCCGCGTACGAGCCGACGCGCTGCGACGAGAGCCTGAGACCGGCCGCCCCCTCCCGGTCGAAGAGGTTCGACCGGTCGCGGGCGCGCGACGAGAAGATGCTGACGGGCCCGTGGCCCGAACTCCTCGAGGCGGAGCTGTACCGCCGGGTCGTCGGGGTGCCTTACTGGGACAACTCCGGCTCAGATCCGCGCGGCGCGATGGGCGCGCCCCGGCTCCACGTCGTCGCGGACTACCAGAAGACGATTCACGGCGAGCGGCTGATCAAGCTGGTCCGACTGCCCAGGTGCCACCGCGACTACGTCGCGGACTGGCTTGAGGTGCTGGTCGAGGTCCGCAACGCCAGCGTGCACCGCGGCGAGACCCCCGGACTGCTGCGCACCGACGGCGTGCGCGCCTGGATCGGATTCGTCCACGACGTCGCCCACGAGCTGGACCGGCTCATCCTGGCCTGGGCCGACCAGCACCTACCTGCGGCGAACTGCCCATGACCGCCCCGACGCCGCACGACCCGACCGCGGCCCCCGCACCGGCGCCGCCCGCCCGCGCCCTCGACCACCTCGCCGCCGCGCCGGGCTGGCCGCACGCCGGCACGGACACCCCGCTGAGCCCCGACGAGGCCGGCTACGTCGCCGCGGCCCGCGCGCACAACACCCGCCGCGGCTACCGCTCGGTCTGGACCAGCTTCACCGCGTTCTGCACCGCCCACGACCTCGACGCACTACCGGCCACCCCGGCCACCGTCAGCGCCTACCTGATCGCGCTCGCCCAGGGCGGCGCCAAGATCCGCACCATCGCCAAACACCTGTCCGGGATCCGCACCGCCCACCGCACCGCCGACCTGCCCGACCCCGCGGTCACCGCCCGGGTCTCCACCGTCTGGGAGGGCATCCGCCGCACCCACGGCGCCCCGCCCGAGCAGGCCCCACCGCTGATGCCGCCCCTACTCGACCAGGTCATCGCCGCCTGCCCCACCACCCGCACCTGGAAGGCCCGCCCCACCGAGCCCGCGCTGACTGGCGCCCGCGACCGCGCCCTGCTACTGATCGGATTCTGGGGAGCGCTGCGCCGCGCCGAGCTCGCCGAGCTCACCGTCGAGCAGCTCAGCCCCGAACGCGAGCTGCGCAGCGGACGCCGCGGCCGCGTCCTAACCCTGCACCGCTCCAAGACCAACCAGACCGGCGAGCACCCCGACCTCGTCGGCCTGCCCCGCGCCGAAAACCCCGCCCACTGCCCGCTGACCGCCCTCGAGCACTGGCTACAGCTCGCCGACATCAGCACCGGCCCGATCCTGCGCAAGGTCTCCACCGGCAACCGCATCCTCGACACACCCCTGCACCCCGAGTCGATCAACGACCTCGTCGCGGCCGCGACCACCCGCGCCAGCATCCCCGGCGGCCCCTACACCGCGCACAGCCTGCGCGCCGGATTCGTCACCTACGCCCACCTACGCGGCGCCACCGACCGCGCCATCGCCCACCAGACCCGCCACCGCTCCATCGACAGCATCACCACCTACATCCGCCTCGACGACGTTTTCACCGACAACGCCGTCCTGCAGCTGGGCCGGTAACGAGCTGATCGGGGCGAAGAGCTCGGAAGGGCAGCGCGGTCACTGCGGAGACAGCGCTCAGCTGTCGCTAGACGCCGGCCGTGACCGGGGTAGCCGGGGTAGCGGCCGGACAAGGCGGGCCAGCATGGTGCCCAGGTCGGAGGTGTCACCGGCGAGCGAGAGCGCGGAGGCGCGGTTGTTCTCGGCGGGGTCCATGGCGGTCCAGCGCAGCTCGTAGCCGGCGTCGGCGGCGAGCTGGGCCAGGAACGCGCGCTGGGTGCGACCGTTGCCTTCGCGGAACGGGTGCAGTGCGTTGATGTCGCCCAACAGCTCGGCCAGGCCGTCGATGAAGCCGTCGAGATCGCGCCCGCGCAGGATCTGCTGGTCGTGCAGGCGGTCGAAGATGTCGGAGGCGAAGGTCTCGAGGTGCTGGGGCAGGCAGAACAGTTGTCCCTTGCCGATGGACACGGTGCGCAGCTGCCCGGCCCAGTCGTAGAGGTCGCTGAAAATGTGGTGGTGGAAGTCCTGCAGGTGGTCCAGGTCGTAGCGCCCGGGCAGCGGTTGCCGGCGCAGCTCGATCAGACGCAGTGCGGTGAGCTCGGCCTCGACCTGGGCGAGCTCGGCCGGGTCGGTGATGCGCAGCCGGTTACGCAGGACTCCGGCATCGAGATCGAGATAGGGGTCCGGTCCGGTCAACGGCGGTAGCGGGCCAGGACACGCTCACGGGCCTCGGTCGTGCTCCACGAGCCGGCGGCGACACCGTCGAGCAACGCCAGGCCCTCGACGCTGGGCTCGAGGCCCTCGGCGCGCACCGACGCGAGTGCCTCGTCGACGTCAGCCCGTCGTTGAGCGGCCCCGACCAGCTGCTCATAACGGGCCACCGACATCACCACCGCCTCGGGCTTGCGGTGCGCGCCGACGAACACCGGCTCCGCATCCGGGTCCTGCACACGCCTCAACGCTGCCGCCAAGCCCGCACGAAACTCACGGAACGACAGCACCTCAGGCACCCACACAGGCTCAGCATACCCGGGGGCGTACACATTCGAGTACACGCCTGGCCACGCGTCTGAGAGGCCAGACAAAGCCCTGCCTCGCGGTCACCGACCTGCGGAGGCGGGAGGGGTTGACGACATCTGCTTGCCGGGGGTGGCAGTGGTGACCTGCCAGCATCGCTCGCCTGCGGGCGTGAGAACGATCAGCGGGGCGGTGATCGCGACTGTGTCCACGGACGTCAGAGTCCGCGTCTCGGTGGTCGTGATCGTGACCGGGGGTCGAGGTGCCGTCGGCGAAGCACAGGACCAGCTCGTGGCTCGCGGAGACGGTGCTCAGAGGGTGTGTGAGCCGGAATATTCCCCCGGGACCCGGCCGCGACCGCCCGCAGTGCAGCCTTTTCGAAGGGGGCTCTGTCTCACCTGCCTGGTCGACTGTTGACCGGGGCCCGCTGCGATCGCCTAGCGGCCGCTCTGGCGGTAGTGCTTAGCGTCGTCAACTCGGGTAGCCAGTGGTCGATAAGGGTGCGGGTGAGCTGCTCGGCTCGGACTGAGACGAGGTCGAGCTGCGTGCTGGTCAGCGCGCGGAAGTTGGTCCCGATGTCGGCGATCTCTCGACGGGCGACGAAGTCGCTCATCGGAACCGGAAGACGACGATCGCGCATGCCGAGGTAGACGTGCAGGAAGCCCTGAGGCTGGCCGGTGGCGGCGAGGGTGTGCAGCTGCGCGCGGCTGCCGTCCTGGTTCTTAGCGTGGGTGATGTCGAAGCTGCGCGCGAGTGGAATCCGGAGGAGCCCGCGCGGGGAGTGCTCGTCCCATCGGCCGTGGCCGGCGTCAACGGCGATGAGGTAGTCCAGGTCATAGACTTGGCTGGTGTGCGCAAGCGAGCGGCCGGGCATCAGCGGCGAGACGCCCAGGTTGTCGTAGACCCCGCCGTCGGTCACTCGCAGCGACCGACGAGTGGTGGCGCCGTCGGAGGACCGGAACGTGTAGTCCCGTCTCAGCGGAGGCAGCAGCAGCGGATAGGCGCAGGACGCGGCGACGGCCTCGGCGACTGTGCCGGGATCGATGAGCTCCCCGTAGGCAGAGCAGGAGCTGATCTTACTGCCGTAGCGGACCGCGTTGCCGCTGGCGAGGTCGGTCGCTGAGATGAGTACTGCGAGTCCGGGGTGGCTGGGGTCGGTCAGGTCGCGGGCGCCGAAATCGCGGGCGGCGAAGGCGCGTGCGAGTGCCTCGGTGGGGTGGCCAGGAAGGTGCCGACGCGGTGTGGTCTGTCCTGGAACCCCAAGCAGCTGGCGGGGGGAAGCTGCTCGCCGGGCGAGTTCGAGCTGCAGACCTGTGGTGAGCAGGCCGGTAACCGAGAGGTCGAAGGCTGAGAACTGGAGGTGTCAAGATTTCTGTGTAAGAAGATCCAAGACGTCAGGTCAGGTAGTGGTTGACGCGTTCGGGACAGGCCAGCGCGAGCTGCCCGAGGGCGGCCTTCCATCCTTGAACGACCGCCCCCTCGACGAGCCGGCCGGGCGCCTTGCGGGCGTTCGGCGGTAGGCCCTTCTCCTTCGCCCTCGCGCGGGCGCGTTTGTCTTCGATGTCGCGGATGGCCAGCCACAACAGCTTGATCACCGCGTCGTCGTTCGGGAAGTGACCGCGGTTCTTGATGATCTTGCGGAGCTGGTAGTTCAGCGACTCGATCGCGTTCGTGGTGTAGATGATCTTGCGAAGTTCCGGCGGGAACGCCAGGAACGGGATGAACCGCTCCCAGGCGTTCTCCCAGGTCATGATCGCCGCTGGATAGCGCCGGCCGAGCTCGGAGTCGGCGAAGGCGTCGAGTTCGAGCCGGGCGGCCTCGTCGGTGGGGGCGGTGTAGATCGGTCGGAGTGCGGCGGCGACCTTCTTGCGGTCGTTATAGGGCACGAATCGCATTGCGGCCCGGATCAGGTGCACTGTGCAGGTCTGCACGACGCTTTGGGGCCAGGTCGCCTCGATCGCCTCCGGGAACCCGGTCAGGCCGTCGCAGCACACGATCAACACGTCACGGACCCCGCGGTTGCGCAGCTCGGCGCAGACACCGGCCCAGAACTTCGCTCCCTCGGTAGCTTGAACCCAGATTCCCAGGACGTGCTTGATCCCGTCGAGGTCGACGCCGACGGCGATGTGCGCGGCCCTGTTACGGACCTGATGGCCGTCGCGGACCTTGATCACCAACGCGTCGAGGTAGACGATCGGGTAGATCTCCTCCAGCGGCCGCGACTGCCAGGCCCGGACCTCTTCGAGCACGCTGTCGGTGACCTTCGAGATCGTCTCGTGAGACAGCTCGGTGCCCAGCGTGCGATGCAGATGAGCGGCGATGTCGCGCACCGTCATCCCACCCGCGTAGAGCGAGATGATCATCTCGTCCAGGCCGCCGGTCCGGCGCGAGCCCTTGGGCACCAGTCGCGGTTCGAAGGTGCCGGCGCGATCGCGCGGAACCTCGAGCGCGACCTCGCCGGCCTCGGTGTGCAGGGTCTTCGGGCTCGACCCGTTGCGCGAGTTCGGGGTGCCGCGCCCGCCGGGATCGCCCTTCTCGTAGCCCAGGTGCGCGGTCTGCTCGGCGGCCAGGCCGCGTTCGAGCACCGCCTTGATCATCTCCGGAAGGAAGCCGCCCTCTCCGGTCAGGACGAGTTCACCGGCATCGACCTGGGACATGACCTGATCCAACAGACCGGCCTCGACCATCGCGTTGACCGCGTCACGCGCCGTGGCCGGCCCCGCCCCATCCCCGACACCGAGCGGATGACTGGACTGCTGATCACCGGTCACGGTCACTGTGTACTCCTCAGCTCAAGAGGATCTTGTTACACAGACCATCTGACACCCTCTGAGAACTCGCTCGGTCCGTAGGCCCACATCGCGGTCAGCAGCGAACCACCACTGATTCCGGATACGACCTCGACGTGCTCGAGCAGCCCGACATCGTGCAGCGCGCGCAGCGCCCCGAGACCGAACGCAGTGGCGCGGAAGCCACCGCCCGAGAACGCGATGCCGACCCGCGGCCGGATCACCGGCGCTGCAGCCACGGCCACCCCCAGCGTCGAGAGCGACCTGACTGCGGGCCCGGGCCCAACGGAGATGCCACCGCGGCCTGCTCGCGAAGTCCCCCCAGGAAGGTCGGTCCGCCGCCGGGATCCAGCAGAGCGCGCCGGTCGGGGCGCCGAATTTCCCTCGGCCCGCGATGGTTGCCGGCGTGCTCGAGACGCCCGTATAGCTCCGGAGCCCCGTCGCCGTCGCGCCACTGTCGCCATGTCGGGGCGGGGCCGCCCAGGATGAGCATCAGTGCACGAGGGGCCAGCGAGGTCAGGGTGGCGATGGCTGCCTCGTCGACGGCGCTGGGTAAGGCCGGGCCCTCGGGGTGGGTGTGCCAGAGCCCGACGTAGCCGATCAGACCCCCGCTGCGGGCCAGGTGCTCGTCGAGGACCTCCTGCGTGCCCTCGACGCCGTGATCGAAGAACGACGCCGAGAGTCTGCTGTCGGGCGACGGGCCCGTGGCCAGATCGACCGAGATCACTCTGGTGGCGTCGTCGAAGGACCCGAGGAGCATGCCCCCTGTCTCGATGTGCGACCCGCGGACCCGGTTGCCGCGGCGAGTCTCGGTACGCATGGCCGCCGCGGCCGCCGCGGCGATGCGGACCTCGAACCCGCTGTGCACGTCACGGGTGTGCAGGTCATTCGGCCACCCGATCACGGTGGTCCCGCCGCGACGATGACCTCCGTCGCGCACCACCTCCGGCGTTCGGACCGCGACTGCGGTCATCGGGAGGACCGCGCCGGGGGCGGAATCAGAAGTGGCGTCGGTGGCGCGGGCGTCGTCGGATTGGGTGTCCGGGTCGTACGCAGCGCCCAGCAGCTGGGTGGTGGCCTCGAGCATCCCGGCGCTCAGGGCGGCGAGCTGGGTGGCCGAGCCTACGAACGTGGGCGCCGAGCAGCCTGGCTCGGGGAGGAACACCTCGGTGCGCGGCGGGTTGGGAAACAGGTCATTGACGACGTCTCCCCAGGTGCCGGCGCCGGGACCGCGGCCATGAAGTGCCAGCCGGCGCAGGATGTCGTGGCCCGAGCCCGACGCGCCGCGCAAGCACAGGGTGCTGACGCCGAGGGTGGCGCGGTGTCCGACGAGCATGGTCGCGGTCGGCGGCCAGGCCGCGCGACGGGTGCGGCGAGCGAGCTCGAGCGCGGCGCGGGTGGCGACATCGGCGGTGGCGTCGATGACAAGGTCGAAGCGAGAAGGCTCCAGCAGCGGGTCGGACCCGCTGCTGACGAAGAGCCTGGTGGCATCACGCACCAGCCCGAGGACTGGGTGCGTGGTGTCGAGGGCGTTGAGGTGGGCGGCGAGCGCGGTGGCCTTCGCAGTACCGATGTCGGCGTCGGTGTAGGGCTGGCGGACCAGGATGCCGGGGGTCACCGCGCCGTTGTCGAGGACCACGAGCTCGGAGACGCCGGCGCGAACCACCTGCTCGGCTACCGGGGCACCGATCGCTCCGGCTCCCAAGAGCAGCACACGACGGCCGGCCAGCCAGGTCGCGGAGGTACGCCGGTCGCGGCGGCGGGTCACCTCGGGTCGCTTCTCGTGGACCCGTGACCAGCACACCTGCGCGGAGTCCAGCCATCGGTGGGCGATCTCGCGGATCTCCTCGTGCAGTTCCCCCATCTCGGCGTCGCCTTGGTCGTGGAGCCGCCGGGTGCTGCTTAGCGCGGAGGTGATGTCGGAGCCGAGGTCGTCGAACCGCCACGCGGCCAGGTGGGCGAGGCGGCGGCCGTCAACGCGTCGCGCCGGGGTGCCGAGTAACACCAGCACAGGGTCGGGATCGTGCTCGGTTGCGTGACTCAACGCGCGGTTGAGCCGGGCCGTAGCCATGAGCGCCCCGAGGAGACGATCGCGGGCGAGTCCCGCCTCGGCCAGCCCGGCGGAGAGATCACGAGCGTGCGCGGGGTACTCCCAGCCCAGGTCGGTGTCGAGCAGGACCGCCAGCACCAGCAGATGACGTTGCTGGTCCTCCGGGACAGGGGCGAGCACCCGATCCACCGCCTCGTCGGCGGTAAGCCAGTCGAGGACGTCGATCCGTCCGCCGTCGGGCCCGGGGCGGTAGCGCGACCAGCCGAGCACCAGCCGCAGCGGCGGGCTCGCTGGCGCGGGTGGGTCGGCGGCCGGGTCGATGTCAGGCGTCGCGGTGGTCGCCGCCGAGCAGGCGGGGGAGCGGGTGGACTCGGGCCAGGGCACGTGAGCGGCGAGGTCCGGGTGGACGATCACCGTGCCGCCCTCCCTGCTGGTGTAGGCCACCGGTGGGTGCAGGGGCTGGTCCTGCGGGTCGAGCTCGCCGGCCGCGGCGCGGTCGAGCCAGGTAGCCAGCCGGCCGATCAACCCGCGGATGCCGTCGCCAGACACCCACTCCACTGAGATCGACCCGTAGAGGCACAGGGTCCGCCCCCACTGGACGTGCGGTGTCCCGGCCCAGCGGCGGTGCTCGACCGCGACCCGCGGCGGCTGGAACGGGAAGGTCTCAGGTACCGTGAGCCGGAACCGCTCCCGCTGGCGCAGGCGGATACCCGCCCCGCGCTCGACGCCGCTGGTGTCGAGCGAGACCGACAACCCGGTGGACGGTCCGGCGTCCTCGACTACCTCGATCGCGCCGTCGGACGTCGCCGCGAGGGCGTGCAGTTGCCGTGCAGCGAGCTCGTGTCCTCCGACCGGGTCGGACCCCGTCACCCGAAGGCCACCGGGGTCTCCGGCGCGCGGTGGCCACCGCGGTCGGTCTCGACGGCCGCGCGCACCCGGTCGGTCCCCGGGGGAGTAGCGGCGTCCGACGACGGCCCCGCGGATCTGGCATGCAGAACGCCGGCGGCCGCGCCAGCCACCCGGGCCAGGCGTCCCGCCCCCGACACGGCGGTGCTCTTGGTCTCGGCGAGGTGGGCCAGCTCGATCGTCTTTTGCTCCCGTAGCAGGCCCGGGCCCTGGTCGTCCACGGTGAACACCACCGGGCTCGGGGCGGTCGCGGTGGGCCAGGACATGGTGCACACCAGCTCGGCGGACTCCTCGTAGCGGTCGGCGGCGAGGCGGTGCGGCGGGTTCGCCCCGGGCGGGTTCGACGCCGGGATCGGGGCGCTGCTGGCCACGATCACCGCGTTGTCCAGGTCCGTGGCGTGGCGCTCGAAGGCCTCGAGGATGTCGCGCTGCAGCACCTCCTGCCCGTTCTCGACGCGGTACATGACCTTCTTTGAGCAGTGGTGCGGGGCGAGTAGCACGTCCCAGGACAGCCGCTCGGACCGGCCGTGATCCTCGCTGTAGTCGACGATCTTCATGATCGTGTCGTGGGCGAGGTCACCGAGCAGCAGCACGCGACCGCTCTGCCCGGTGTCAGCGGTCAGGGTGACCTGCATGGCCAGCGAGGTGTCGTTGCGTTCGGCGGCGCAATCGTCGGCGAAGGGGGCGTGAATGAAGGCCTCGAAGCGGCCGGCGCAGTCTTAGTCGTCCAGCGAGGTGATCAGTTTCCCCGGTCCGGACTTGAACTTGGCGGGCAGCTCGTCGTAGGCGTGGGAGTCGTGCTCGGTGTCGTAGCCGATCACGATGATCCGGTCCCCGCGAGCGGGAGCCTCATTGCGCCCGAGCGCGGCCTTGACCGCGGCGATTCGCCGTTCGGCCTCCTCCTGAAAGGCCTGGGCGTCGGCGCAGAGTCCCTCGCCATCGGGGGCGTCGAGGTACTCGCGCCACAGCCGCGGCGTCGCCCACAGCTCGCCGATGGTGACCTTCTCAAGTAGGTCCGCGAAGCCCAGGCAGTGATCCTTGTCCGCGTGGGTCAGAGCGAACACCGCCAGATAGGGCTCGTCGTCGACCTCGGGGAGGACCTCGACGAGACGGTCGACGACCGGCATTTCGGGGTTAACGTCGTCGTCCGCCTTCGCCATGTCGTGCAGGTCGATCTGCACGACGATCTGGTCGCTGACCACGATCGTCGTGCTGTCCCCGGGTGCCCACCGGCCAGAACACCGCGCCCAGCTCGGGCAGCTCCTCGGGCATGACGATGGTCCTCTCGCTTGTGCTGAGGCACGACGCAGCGCCCCGCACGCATCGTAGATCGAGGGTCCGACAACGACGCCCGAAGCTGAGAACCGCCCAGAGCAGGCCGCGACCACACGCTCTCCGATCTCGTCGAGCGGCTCCTACCTGGCCCGCTGTGACCGTGGGCGGGACCGGGCATCTCAGCGTGTTCGGTCCCGCGAAAGGTCAAGAGGCGGCCCAAGGGCAGGTCGACTCCTCGAACCGCGAGACCCGGCCACAGACGTGTGGGGTGGTGCACGACCGAGTTGGTCGCCCCATCGCGAGGAGCATGCCCCCTAGGTGAGCTGCGCCAGCCCTACACCGTTGGTCGCAAGCGCAGTCGCCCCAAGCACGAGGACCAGGTCGACCACCGCCGGCGATCTGGAGCTGCGGATCCCCAAGCTGCGCACCGGGAGCTTCTTCCCGTCGCTGCTCGAGCGCCGACGCCGGGTCGACCAGGCGTTGTTCGCGGTGGTGATGGAGGCATACCTACACGGCGTCTCGACGAGGAAGGTCGACGATCTGGTCAAGGCCCTCGGCGCCGACTCCGGGATCTCCAAGTCCGAGGTCTCACGGATCTGCGCCGATCTCGACACCGAAGTCGGAGCGTTCCGCGACCGCTCGCTGGCCGAGCAGCGCTTCCCCTACGTGTTCCTCGACGCCACCTACTGCAAGGCCCGGGTGAATCACCGGGTCGTGTCCCAGGCGGTGGTGATCGCCACCGGCGTCCGCGCCGATGGCTGGCGGGAGGTTCTCGGGTTCGCCATCGGCGACTCCGAGGACGGGGCGTTCTGGACTGCGTTCCTGCGCAGCCTCAAGGCCCGCGGCCTCGGCGGGGTGCAACTGGTGATCTCCGATGCCCACACCGGGCTCAAGCAGGCCATCTCGGCGGTGCTGGGCGCGGCCTGGCAACGCTGCCGGGTGCATTTCCTGCGCAACGTCCTAGCCCAGGTCCCCAAGGCCAACGCTGAGATGGTCGCCGCCGCGACCCGAACGATCTTCGCCCAGCCCAAGGCCGAAATGGTCCGCGAACAGCTCAACGTGATCGCCGGGATGCTCGGCCGCCAATCAGCGAAGGTCGAGACGATGCTGCGCGACGCCGCCCCTGACCTGCTGGCCTTCGCCGATTTCCCTGCCGCGCACTGGAAGAAGATCTGGTCGACCAACCCGCTGGAACGGCTGAACAAGGAGGTCAAACGCCGCACCGACGTGGTCGGGGTGTTCCCCAACCCCGAAGCGCTGCTGCGCCTGGCCGGCGCCGTCCTGGTCGAAGCTCACGACGAGTGGCAGGCCGGTGACCGCCGCCACCTCGGCGAAGCCACCATGGCACTGCTTGTCCCGCCACCGGCCGGTGACGAAACAGTGGCCGGACCCCAACTCATCACGGCATGATCTGACCTGCAGAGACCCTCGCGAGCGACTTACACCATCCGAGGGGACACCACCTGCGGGGGGTGGGCCAAGCGTTGCGTCCGGCACGTCGGCGTACATCGGAACAGCCACTAGCAGACAGTGCCGTTCGCGACCCGGTGACAACCTTCTCGAACAGTGCCGCGCCGAGCCCACCGGACCGAGCCTCCGACGTCACGACTCGTGCCCGGCAGCGGGTTCAGGATCCGGCCACAGCCGCTGGCGAAAGGATCCGCCGGACTCGAGGCGCCCCAGCAGCGGGTGGACGGTGACCTGGACGAAGCACGCGCCGAACGGCCCCGCCCGCGCCCAGACTTTCATCGTCCGCGTCACTGCCGTCGACCGGCACTCGGCCGACAGCTCGTCGAGGGCCGAGTCCCGGTGACTGGTTCCGCCCACTGCCGCGCCGGGCTACGAGCTGCCGACCAGCGTGCTGCCATGCCCTACCCGATGTGACGGCCTGCCGGCCTCCGCCCGAACCCGGGGCTTGGCACTGGCCTTCGCGCTCGCCCACGCCCTGCACCGGGCCGAGGAGTGGAGCGGCTCGCCGATCTGGTCCGGGGTTTGCAACTATGACCCCTTGTTGCCGAGCGCGTGCCGCGGACAATTCCTGCGGTCGCGCCCAGCCCACGGCCCCAGCAGGGGGCCGTGACAGGACTTGTGTGGAAGCCGGTGTGCAGTGAGTATCGTGCGGTTGTCGTGTTGCGGCCGAAGCTGGGTAGGCGCTGATCGAGCCCACTGCTGTCGACGTACCGCTGGCTGCGGTCATGTTTTCGACGACGCGGTGGTATGGGATTTCCACCGGCGGTCCGGCGCTTGCCTTGACCCGGCAACTTTGGGGCTCGATCGCACAAAGAACGGAATCTGGATGTCCCCAACAAGCCACAGCTGAATATTCGAGCCGGGATACCTGGTGATATCTAGATCTAGTCAGCCGCTGAACTGCAGATGATGTGACGCTGGGGCGCGCTCGGCTGGCTTATCCCGGTGCGTCTGATCGGGCCCGGGAGATTCTGCCGTGGAAGAGCTGCTCCGGTAGGCGATCAGAATCTCGGCGGGAATGCGTCCACGGTCGGAGATTTTGAAACCGTTCTGGCGAGCCCAGGCCCGAACGCCCTGGTTGCGCTGGCGGCTGGAGGCGGCGCCGTCGAGTTTCGGGGGCCCGCCGCGGCTGGTCCGGGTCTCGGCTCCGGCGCTGCTCGCGCGGCGTGCCGCGCCGACGAACGGGGCGAGGTCGTCTCGCAACCGCGCAGCGTGGTCAATGCTGAGGTCGATCTCGAAGCTCTTGCCGTCGAGGGCGAAGGCAACGGTCTCCGCGGCCTCCTCTCCGGTGAGGTCATCGACGAGACGGACGGTCAGAAGCTGGGCCACGGTAGTCACTTCCTGAAGAACCGGGTAGTGGCAGCGAGGATACCCCGCGTCCCAGCCGCTCGGCTATCGCCATCATAGATTCCAGGTTGGGCCCCCTCATGCCAGGGCGAGAGCTCGCGCGACCCGGCTCCCGCTGTGACAAATCGTGAACACGGCGAGGATTCGGGAGTGTGGAGAGATTAAGTCTCTGGCTATTTCCGCTCCCTGCGTGAGAGCGTGTACAGCGGACATGCTGGACCAATAATAAATGCTTTGGTTTGCGGGCGGTGGCGTCAAGTCCCCGGCGAGCCACGAACCCCGATTGATCGAACGATGGGTCACAGCTTGCCGCGAATCTCGTTACCAGACTACGGATGCTGAACGGCCACACGGGAGAGTGGTCTGCGTCGATAACGCTGGCCGAGACCAGTCTCCTGATGTTCGCAGCGAGAGTAACTCAGTGACCGCGGCGGCTGTGCTGTGCCCCGGAGCGGACCCGGCAGCCGCTCGCCGAGGCGGGTCACCCTGGAGCTCGGCCTGTCGACCGGCAGCTAAGTCGCCCAGGACCCGGTCTCGCAGGCGATCGCCCGCCAGCTCGACGAGGTCGGGATCATCGTGGATATCACCAATCGGTCCTTCCCGAACTGGGTCGAGCGCACCCGCAGCGCCGCCGACACGCCCGGCGTCGAACTACATCGGCCACAGCTCCGGCTACCCGGGCGCCCGCCGACCCGCTGCGGACCTACAACTCCGCGAACGGGCAGAGCCGGTATGCCGAGCCGGACACCATGTACGAACTGGTCAAACCCGGGTCACCGGCGCGCGTACGCCCGTCGAGCAGCAGGACCTGGTGGACCAGGCGACCGCGCACTTCCGGAAGCAGGCCTACCTGGTCTTCCTGTGACCCCAGCCGCTCACCTATGTCGTCCACGAGGACCTGGGGTGGGCCCCCGCGCCCGTCCCACCTCCCGGAGGGGTTCACCCTGTTCACCGATGAGGTTGTGCCGATCCTGCAGGTGCGCGGGGCGTTCCGGACCGGGTACGCACCCGGGACCTTCCGGGAGGACCTCGGCCTCGCCCCGATTCCGGGTTAATAGCGCCGCGTCAGGCCGGGCCGGGGCAGGGCGTAAGCAGGGGGCCGAGGGTGCCGACGGCGGTGTCGAGCAGGCGCGGGTCGGATCCGGCCCGCACCCGCAGGTGCAGCCGCTCGGGCGGGACCGCGGGCAGGTCGGCGCACCGTTCCAGCCCGCCGGCGGGGCCCCGAGCCCGGCGACGAGTGCGACGCCGAGCCTGCCGCGGGCGGCGTTGAGCACCCCGGCGAGGTAGGCGGCCTCCCCGAGCAGCCGTTCCATCACCCGGGGGAGCAGCTCGTCTGCGGCGTGATCGGTGGAGCCCAGCACGAGCGAGTCGCAGGAGTCGCCGACGCCCAGGCGGCGCAGCGCGTCGTTGTGCGCGGCGAGGATCCGGCGGGCCTCGCCGGCCAACGCCTCGCCCTCGGGTGTGAACCGGCTGGCCCGGCCGTCCTGGCGGACCAGCGGCCGTCCGAGGGGCTTCTCCAGCCGGCGGACGTGCTGGCTGGCTACGATCACCCGCGCCGTGCTGGTGGCGGCCGCGTCGGGGCGGCCCGTACTGGTCGCCGGTGTGCCGGGCCAGCTCGATGTCCAGGTCCGGCGACGAGCCGGCGCCCGAGCCGGGCGACGTCCTCCTCGCCCTCGGCGCCCGCGATCGTCGTCCGCCGCGGGAGCCCTGGTGACCGGGCGCCGGGTGTGTGACGATCGGACCATGACCCCGGCGGGATCGATGCTCGTGCGCAGGATGCACATCGATCTCGCCCGCGTCACGGCGAGCGGCTGTCGCCGCTCGGCCGCACTCCGCTAGCGGGCCGTCCGACCCGCATCCGAGATCCCCCTTTCCCGCTCCCGCGGTCCCTGCCGCCGGCCGGGTGGTCCCGTGCACGTCGCGGGAGCGCCGCCGACGATGCCGACCGCCGTCCGAGAGGACCAGTCATGACCCTTGCGCCCAAAGAGACCGTCGTCCCGTTCGCCGTGCACGGCGAGGGCACCGGCGTCCTCCAGACCCTCACCGCGGCGGGCGACGCCGGCCACGTGTTCCGGGCCGACGCCTATCCCGCCTTCGGCGGGAACGACTCCGCGCCGAGCCCGCTGTTCTACGCGATCGGGGCCCTGACCTCGTGTAACCAGGTCACAGCGAGCCTGGTGGCCAAGGACCTCGGCATCCGGCTCGGTCGCTGGACCTTCGACGCCCGGGGCGACCTCGACACCCCGGTCCTGGTCGGCGGAGCCGAGGGCAACGCCAACTTCGACCGCGTCGAGGTCCGCGCGACGGTCGAGACCGATGCCACCTCCGAGCAGTTCGCCCAGCTGGTGTCGGAGACCGCGCGACGCTGCCCGGTGACCCAGCTGTTCGAGCGCAGCGGCCTCGAGCTCGTCAACGACTGGACGCGGGCCGAGCTCCCGGCCGCCGTGTGAGCCCGACGCACCTCGGATTCTCGACGACCCCGGCGCGGCACCGTGGACTACGGGCCACCCACACCATGCGCTGCCGGCCGGGTCCTTCGAACCCACCCACCAGCCCACTCTCCCGAGGAGATCCACGATGAGCGCCCTCGCTCCGGCCACCAACCACTCGACCGACCCCGGCACCCAGCTTCTCGACAACCTCGAGGCCCTCGTGCGGCGACATCGCGCGCTGCGAGGCAACCATCCCGAGGCCCTGCACGCTGAACTGATCACCGCCGAGGTCGCGCAACATCTCGCCGTCGCGCGCGCCGCGCTGCGCCGGCTCCCACGAACGACCTGACACCCCCCCGTCCGGCACATTGCGCAGGGTCGCTGAGGTCGTCGATCTTGGCCATGCACCCGGCGCAGCCCAGGCCGGAGTCGGGGGACCGGCGGCCGATCTCGCCGGGCGCGGGTCCGCCGCAGACCAGGCATATCGTGGGCAGGAGCACGCCGCGGATGTAGCTGCCCCCGGTCGCAGCCTTCACCTCGTGCCCGCCTGCGCCGCCCTGCTTCACGGAGAGCTGCGTTGCAAGCCGGTTCGCGCCGTGCAGGACGGCGCTCACCTCGTAGACGTCCAGGTCGGTGATGTGTCGGATGCCGCGGGAGTGGCAGGCGCCGCCGGCGGTGACCTTGCAGCCGATCGAGTACGCCTGCTCGGTGCCGAACGCCTGCGCGACGGCCCGCGCCTCCTTGCCCTCGCGCGTCGGGAGGAAGCTGGCCCGCCCGCGCCACGTGGCCACGATGTCCCGTCCGGTGCGGTCCGCGGCAGCCGCGGGTCACCGGGATGAGTTCCTTCACCTCCACGATCCGGCCCGCGATGGGGCCCAATCGTGGGCGGCAACCAGCCGCGGCGTGCGGCGGCGCAGTGCGCGGGTCAGGTCACCGGGCTCGATGATGTCGTTCACCTCGCCGGTGTCGGGGTTGACGGCGGTAGCGCCGGGCACGGGGCGGCCGAGGGTGGCGCTCGGGCCGGGCCGGGTCTCCAACCGCGTCGGGTGGGTGCGGACCTCGCTGCTGGGCGGTGGGCGGCGTGTCATGGCGTTCCATCGTCCGCGTGCTGGTCGCGGCCGGGGCGAGGCGCGCCGCCGCGCGCGTGGGCTGGCTGACCTGCAGGACTACTTCTGCCGGCTCCTGGCAGGCGAACGGAGTCGGCGGAGTGCGAGAGGATGGTGCGCATGACGACTCCGGGTTCGGGATCGGGCGCGACGTGGGGCGGCGACGGGATCACCTGGGGTGAGCTGGTCGGGACGTGGAACGACCTCATGCAGCAGAACGGGACGTGGGACGACGTCCGCCACGGCCGGGGTCGGGCCGGGGTCGCGCTCGCGGCCGGAGGCGCGCTGACCGCTACGGCGACGGTGACCTCGCCGCTGTTGACGTCGGCAGCCCCGGTCACCCGAGAGCAGGCGGACGTGGTGATCGGTCAGCTCGGGCAGGTGCTCACCGAGATGCGCCGGGCGAACCCACGATGGTGGGCGACGCCGACGGCAATGGCGATCTACACATTAATCAACCTACTGATCGCGGTGGGGGCGCTGTACGTGGCTGCCCGACCCGCACCGGACGACCACGGCGCCGGCGGCGCCCCTGCGGCGACGTCGTCCGCGGTGTCCGGGCCCGCGGCTACGTGCATTGCCCCGGCTCCGCCGCCGGATCCGGCGCCGGCCGAGCCGGCGCAGCGAGTTCTCGATCGCTGATCGATTGTGATGAACATTCGTCGTTGGACCCGGGGGGGTGTCTCTATGGGTTGTCAAGCGGCAGCGAGCCCTGGATCAGGGGTAGCGCCGGCCGGTGGCGTGTAGGGACGGCGGTCGCGGAGCATCGCGTAGATGACGTCGGTGCGGCGACGGGCCAGGCAGATCAGGGCGGCGTTGTGGCGTTTGCCTTGGGCTCGTTTGCGGTCGTAGTAGGCACGGCTGGCCGGGTCGGCCAGTGCGGCGAACGCGGACAGGAACAGCGCCGACTTGAGGGCGTGGTTGCCGCGCTGGGAGCGGGTCTCGCCCTTGATCGAGGAGCCGGACCGTCGGGTGACCGGAGCCAGGCCGGCGTAGGCGGCCAGGTGTCCGGCGGTGGGGAATCCGGAACCGTCACCGACGATGGTGAGAATCTTGATGGCGGTCCTGACTCCGAGCCCGGGCATCGAGGTCAGGACCGGTCCAAGAGGGTGGGCCTCCAGGCGGGCTTCGAGCTCGGTGGCGAGATCGTCGCGTTCGATGTGGACGTCGCGCAGCTGGGTCGCGACGCCGGCGATCACCCGGGCGAACGCGGCGCTGCCAGGGACGACGAGCGTCTGCGCGTCGAGGACGGTCAGGATCTGGGCAGGCAGGCTGCGCGCCAGCCGGGGGGAGCGGGCCCGCATGACCTGAGCCATCCCCTCGGCCCCGAGGTCGCGCAACGCTTGCGGGGTCGGTGCGGCGGCGAGCAGATCCAAGATGCCGCCGCGCTCCAGACGTGGTCCGAGCAGGCGTTCCAGCGCCGGGTGGACATGCAGCAGCGCGTCTCGCAGCCGGTTGGTCAGCCGTGTGGACTGGCCAGCGAGGTCGTCGTCGTAGCCGGCGAGCACCGAGAGTTCGGCGAGGGTCTCGTCATCGGTGCCGACCCGGCGCAGGGTGTGCGGCATCGTGCGGGCGGCCTCGGCGATCACGTGTGCGTCGCGGGCGTCGGTCTTGGCCTGGCCCGGGTGCAGGTCAGCGATGCGGCGCATCGCCAGCCCGGGCAGGTATGCGACCGCGATTCCCAGGTCACGGGCGACCGCGATCGCGAGCGCGCCGATCGAGGCTGGCTGGTCGACCACCATCAGCACTGGCCCGTGCGCGGTCAGCTCATGGAGCACGGTGCGCAGGGCGGTCTCGTCGTTGGGCAGAGCTTTGTCGTGGACGCGCTTGCCGGTCGCGTCGACCGCGCAGGCGTGGTGTTCGGACTTGCCGACATCGAGTCCGCAGAACACGGCGAACCCGCTCGGGTGCTGATCAGGATCGGACAACCACCGCTCCCATCTCGTGGCGGCAAGCCGACCGGAAGCGCCCGCGCCGGCAGCCACGTTACGAGCAGACCCCGAAGCGGTCAGGTCTCTATCAGCGGTCGTTGGCGCCCTCCGGTCGCGGCGACAACACCCCCCAGATCATCTGGCGACAGAGGGCACGAGTCATACCGCGACCGGCGGCCTGCAAGCCCTCACCGGGCTTGATCAAGAAGGTAACGGGGGGCCCGTCGTGCTCCACCGGTTGCGTGCCCCCCACGACGATCTCGCACCGGACCGGCGCCCTGCCGGATGTCGGGCCGCGTCGTGCCGGGACCTTGACGCGCCGCCGGGTCATCGACCACGGCACCGTGTCCTCGGCCGCCTGTCGGCGCTGATCCCGGGCGGGTTCCGTCCGTCCCCTCCTCCCGTCCTGTCGTCCGGCGGTGAGGTGTCCCCTGGTGTCTCCGGGTCCGTTCCCGGGTGTCGACGCTGCGCGGACGTTCGTCGAGAGGTGGTTCCCGCATGACCGTCGCGGGCGCAGTTCCGGTCGTCTCCTCCTGGACCGAGCCCGAGGGCATCCGCCCCGGGGGCACCGTGGTCGTCGTCCCCGGCCGCGGCGAGCACGCCGCGGTCTACGAGCGCTTCGGCCGCCGGATCGCGGCCTTCGGCGACGGCGCCCCGGTGGAACGCGTCTCGCCCGACGGCACTGGGAGACGACGTCGGGCGGGTCGCCGCGCGCACCGGGTGGGACCTGGCCGACTGGCTGCGTTGAGGGGGCGGGACGCCGGAGTCGTGCGACACCGCCCGCCGGCGTCCCGGTCTCGGAAGAAGATCAGTTGCGGTGCAGGCCGAGCCGGAAACCGGCCCACAACGCGAGCAGCAGTCCCGCGGCGAAGACCCACCCCGACAGGGCGAACGCCGACACCCCGGAGAGCAGCACGCCGAAGGTGCAGCCGATCGCCGTCATCGCGCCCCAGCCGAGCAGGAGCCCGCCCATCACCGCGCTGACCGTCCCGCTGCCGGTCAGACGTTCGATCCGGAAGCGTCGCCCCGGCAGCGCGGCGGCGAACGAGCCGGCGACCACGCCGAGGATCAGCCAGCCGTTGGCCAGCACCACCTCCGCGACGACCGTGGCGCACCCGGCGAACCCGTCGAGCCCGTGCAGGGTGGCCGGGAGCAGGCCGGTGCCGTCCAGGACGGTCCGGGTGGCGGACCCGAGCTGCCGGGTCACCCCGAGCGGCTCGACCCGCAGGTAGGCGACGACGACGATGATGCCGACCGTCGCACCGGTCAGCAGCGGCGGCCAGCGCCGCGCGAACACGGTGCGGCCGACCTCGGCCAGGGTGACGGGCGAGGCCGACCGCGCCGCACGGTCGGGCAACCTGCGCAGCAGTGCGACGGCCGCCACCGCCAGAACGGCCAGGGTCAGGGCCAGCGAGCCGCCGTACCCGAACAGCTGCGGCAGCCAGGGCGACGGCGCGCTCGACAGCCCGGCCAGGTAGAGCGGGTTCCAGCTCGCGAACCCGAGTCCGAAACCGACGGCGGCGCCCGCGAGCGCGGGCAGCGCGCGCACGGATCCTTCGCCGAGCCGGTACAGGTGCCCCCCGATGCAGCCACCCGAGAGGACCACGCCGAGTCCGAACGCGATCGCGGCGACGAGCGTGGTCCAGGTGACCGGGCCAATGTGCGCCCCCGGCGGCAGTGTGCCCGACGACGGATCCGGCACGAACATGGCCAGCACGACGGTGTAGCCGAGGGCGCCGACCGCCAGCGCGGTCAGCACGGCGTAGGCGCCGTGCGAGTTCCGGTCCTCGAACAGGTCCCGGAAGATGCAGTAGAAGCAGAACCGGCCGCGTTCGCACACGATCCCCAGCGCGGCGCCGAGCAGGAGCGAGAAGCCGGCGTCGGCGCCGTGCGCCGCGCTGCCGTGCAGCGCCGCGGCTCCACCCAGCAGGGCGACGGCGACGGCCAGCGCGAGCGCGGTCCGGGCCGTGTCGGCTCGCGTCCAGCGGCGGGACGCCCCCGCCCCGGTCGCCTGTTCGTGCGGTGACGTCGAGCGCCCGGCCCCTCCGTGATCGGAGGAGCCGGGCGAACGGAGGGGGTCCACGGTTATGCGACGCCCCAGACCGTGCCGGCCTCATTGACGACCGGGACGCCGACGGTGTTGCCGTACTCGGTCCACGACCCGTCGTAGAGCTTGACGTCGTAGCCGAGGATCTGGCTCAGCACGAACCATGTGTGGCTGGCACGCTCGCCGATCCGGCAGTAGACGACCACCGGCCGGCTCCCGTCGACGCCCTGCGCGGCATAGATCTCGCGCAGCTCGTCGACGGGCTTGAAACGCCCGTCCTCGTCGACCGCCTCGGCCCAGGCGACGTTCACCGCCCCCGGGATGTGTCCCGCCCGCACCGCGGTCTCCTGGAACCCCTCCGGCGCGAAGATCTCACCGCTGAACTCGGCCGCACCGCGGATGTCGACCAGGTCGGTGCCCGTGGTGCCGCCCGACTCCGCCGCACGGGCGATCTCGATGACCTCGGGCAGGAACGCCCGCAGGTCGGGATCGGCCTCGGCGGCCTCCCAGGTGCCCTGCCCGGCTGCCGGCGCGTCCACCGAGAGCGGCCGCCCCTCGGCCTCCCACGCACCCCGCCCACCGTCGAGCACGGTGACGTTCTCGTGGCCGTAGAGGGTGAACACCCATGCTCCCCAGGCGGCGAACCAGTTGTCCCTGTCGCCGTAGAGGACGACCGTGGTGTCCGGATCGATGCCGGTGCGCCGGGTCAGCTCGGTGAAGTCCTCCCGGCTCACGACGTCCCGGTTCACCGTCGAGACGAAGTCGGTCGTCCAGACGTAGTTGGTCGCGCCCGGGATGTGGCCGCGTTCGTACAGGCCGGGCTCGGTGCTGACTTCGATGACGGCGACGTCGGGGTCGTCGAGGTTGGCCGCGAGCCACTCGGTGTCGACGACCGTGTTGGCGGAGTGGTCCTCGATCACCGGTGAACCGGCCGACGCAGCGGGTGCCGGGGCATCGCCGCCGGCGCCGCCCACGGCGACGATCCCGGCAACCAGGGCGACGGCACCGACGATCGCCCCGCCCACGATGCCCAGACGCTTCCAGCTGGGGGCGGGGGAGCGGGCGGCGTCACCGTGCCCGGCGGGGTCTCCGGTGGGATCGGGGGAGTCTGATGATGGAGGTGAGGTGGGCGTGGACATCGTGTCTCTCCGGCTGGTGCGGGCACGTCGCGTCGGCGGCCCGTTGGCGCGCGGTACGCGTCAGGGCCGGCTCTTGCGGGTGCGAGAGGCCGCGTCGGCAGATCAGCCGAGGCGGTGGGGGAGGGGACGGGCGACCGGTCGTCGTCGTGGCGGCGCCCGGACGGGTCCGGGCCCGGATCAGCGGCGGGGTCGACAGCCCTGGGAGGAGACACGAGCCATGTCCACATGACGACGACGCGTCAGGAGGATGGTCCGGCTCATGAGGAATATCCTTCATTGTCCGGATCTGTGGCGTCAAGGCCCGGATCCGAACCGTGGTGGGCGGAGTCGCCGCTCTGCGTCACAATGTGCCCCGGACGTCTTCCTTTAATGCATTAATCGTTGTACTTTACCCGCATGACCTGCAGCCACGCTCCTGAGAGCGTGCTCGAGTGCTCGTGTCGCCCGACACGCGAGCACCGCCCCGGTCATGCCGACGACCGTTGTCGTTGTCGCCCGCTCCCGGATGTCGCGGTCACCCAGCTGCTCTGATCCCCGGTCCGTCCGAGCCGCCTCTCCCACCGGCTCACGGCTCGTGCCTGCACGCACCCCTCAGGAGTCACCCATGTCCGAAAGATCCTTTCGTGCTGCCCGGCGACGGCGCGTCGCCGCGGTGGCACTCGCACTTTCCGCCGCGACGCTGACCGGATGCGCGACGTCGTCGCCCACCGAGCAGGCCTCCGCCGACGGTGCCCAGCAGGGTGGGACGGTGCAGATCGCCCTGCCCGACGACCCGACCTGCATCGACCCCCAGCAGACCGGGCAACGGAACGCGCTCGAGATCGTCCGCGGGGTCGTTGATTCCCTCACCGACCAGGACCCCGAGACCGGCGAGATCAGGCCCTGGCTGGCCGAGTCGTTCACCGTCAGTGAGGACGCCCGGGAGTTCCGGTTCACGCTGCGGCCGGACGTGACGTTCAGCGACGGCACGCCGGTGGAGGCCGAGGCCGTGCAGTCCACCTTCGACTGGCTCGCCGAGCAGCCGGCCAGCGGCGCCGCCGCCTACATCCAGGGCTACACCGGCACCGAGATCGAGGACCCGCTGAACCTCACGGTCGGGTTCGAGCAGCCGAATGCCCAGTTCCTGCAGGCGACCGCCGGGACGAGCTTTGGCATCCTCTCTCCGGCCTCGGCCGGGGCCGACCTCGCGGCCCGGTGCCGCGGCGAGTTCATCGGCTCCGGGCCCTTCGTGGTGCAGAGCTACACCCCCGACCAGGACGCGGTGATCACCCGCCGGGACGACTACGCCTGGCCGTCGTCGCTGGCCACCAACCCCGGCGCCGCCCACCTCGACGAGGTCCGGTTCCTGTTCGTCCCGGAGGACGGGGCGCGGGCCGCGGCACTGGAGTCCGGCCAGATCGACGTGTCCGAGACCGTCCAGCTCGCCGACCAGCCCCGGTTCGACGGCAACGGGTTCAGCCTGCTGACCACGATCAACCCGGGCGCGGCGCCGCCGCTGTCGCCCAACCACGACGGCGTCCTCGGCGACACGGACGTGCGCCGCGCGATCCTGCTCGGGATCGACCGCGAGGAGCTGGTGCGGACCGTCTTCGGTCCGGAGGGCCGGGTCGCGACCGGCGTGCTCTCGTCGACGACGCCGTTCTACGTCGACCAGAGCGCCGAGGTGCGCTACGACCCGACCGAGGCCGCCGCGCTGCTGGACGGCGCCGGCTGGGTGCCCGGCCCGGACGGGATCCGGGTGCGCGACGGCGTCCCGCTGCGCCTGGTGTGGCTGATCCCGTTCGCGGCACAGCCGGAGAACGAGCAGGTCCAGCAGCAGCTGCGGCGGCTGGGCATCGACGTCGTCCTCGACGTCGTGACCGCCCCGGTCTACGTCGAGCGGCAGGACCGGGGGGACTTCGACTTCACCGCGGTCGACGTGTCCCGGGCCGACCCCGATGTGCTGCGCAACCTGTTCCTCTCGACCGGCCCGAACCTGTGGGGCCTGCCGGGCGGTGAGCTCGACACCTTCCTGGAGCGCCAGGCCGGTCTCGCCGACTCCGCGCAGCGCCAGGAGGCCGTGGACGGGGCCGTCCGGCTGCTGATCGAGGGGGCGCACACGATCCCGCTCTACGAGACGCGGCTGGTGCACGGGGTCACCGACGACGTCCGCGACCTGCGCCTGGACGCCTCGCTGCGGCTGACGCTGCACGACGCCTGGCGGACCGGATGACGGCGGGCGCGGGGGTCGCGCGCTACGTCGCCGGTCGGGTCGGGCGGACGGTCCTCGTGGTCTGGGCGGCGTTCACCGTGACGTTCCTGGTCCTGCGGCTGCTCCCGGGCGACCCCGTGGCGCTCTACCTCAAGGGGACCAACGGCTACGGCGAGGTCACCGACGCCGACGTCGCCGCGGCCCGGGCGGCTCTCGGGTTCGACCGGCCGTGGCCCGCGCAGTACGTGACGACCCTGTTCGACGCTCTGCGCGGCGACCTCGGCGAGTCGATCCGTACCCGGCAGCCGGTGGCCGAGATGATCGTCGGCGCGCTGCCGCCGACGCTCCAGGTCGGGGCACTGGGGCTGCTGCTGTCGCTGCTGGGCGGGCTCGCGCTGGGCGTCGCGGCCAACCTGGCCTCCTCCCCGGCGGCCCGGCAGCTCCTCCGGTCGCTGCCGGCGCTCGCGATCTCCGTGCCCACCTTCTGGCTGGGCCTGGTGCTGATCCAGGTCTTCGCACTGCAGCTGCGCCTGGTTCCCTCGCTCGGCGGGAGCGGGTTCTCGTCGGTGATCCTGCCCGCGGTGACGCTCGCCGTG
Organism: Pseudonocardia nematodicida; assembly: GCF_040105385.1. NCBI lineage: Bacteria > Bacillati > Actinomycetota > Actinomycetes > Pseudonocardiales > Pseudonocardiaceae > Pseudonocardia > Pseudonocardia nematodicida. Next base: position 278,377 of record NZ_JBEDNQ010000008.1, on the reverse strand, counting down.
CCCGGGGCGGCGCTGGTGGCGCAGGTGCTGGGCAAGAGCCTGCACGACACGCTGCGCGAGCCCTGGGCCGAGACGGTCCGGGCGACCGGGGCCGGCACGGCGCGGCTGGTCCTGGGCCGCGGCCTGCGCAACGCGGCGATCCCGGCCGTGACGGTGTCCGGGCTGCTCGTCGGCGGGATGATCGGTGGTGCGGTCGTGGTGGAGACGGTGTTCGCCCGGCCGGGCATGGGCCGGATCACCCAGTCCGCCGTCGCCGCCCAGGACCTGCCGGTCGTGCAGGGCGTGGTGGTGGTCGCCGCCACGGTGTTCGCGCTGGTCACCCTGGCGGTGGACCTGCTCTACCCGGTGCTGGACCCGCGGATCCGCTCCACCGGACGGCTGGTGCCCGGGTGAGCGCGCCGGTCGGCGCCGCCGCGGTGGACCCCGGCGCCGGGGCCGCGCGCCGCCCCGGGCGGGGCCGGTGGCGGGCCTGGACCCGGCCCGGTGTCGTGGCGTCGCTGCTGGTCCTGGCGGTGATCGGGGGCTGGGCGCTGGCTCCCGGCCTGTTCACCGGCCGGGACCCGATCGCCGGGGTGCCGGGGGAGCAGCTGCTCCCGCCGGGGCCCGCGCACCCGTTCGGCACCGACGCGCTCGGGCGGGACCTGTTCGCGCGGGTCGTGCACGGGACGGCGGTCTCGCTGCAGGCGGCGGCGATCGCGCTGGCGATCGCCCTGGTCGTCGGGGTGGGGCTGGGCGTGCTCGCCGGCTGGTTCGGCGGGTGGTTCGAGGCCGTCGTGATGCGGGTCGTCGACGTCACGCTGTCCGTGCCCGGCGTGCTGCTGTCGCTGCTGGTCATCGCCGCGATCGGGTTCGGCGTCGTCCAGGTGGCGGTTGCCGTCGGCGTCGCCGGTTTCGCGTCCTTCGCCCGGCTGGCCCGGGCGGAGGTGCTGCGAGTGCGCACGGCCCCCTATGTCGAGGCCGCGCTGCTGTGCGGGTCGGGTACCGGCCGGATCCTGCTGCGCTACGTGCTCCCGGCGGTGGCGGCCCCGCTCCTCGCGCTCGCGGCCCTGGACTTCGGCCTGGTCGTGCTGGCGGTGTCCGCCCTGAGCTTCCTCGGCTACGGGCAGCCGCCACCCGCCCCGGAGTGGGGGGCGCTGGTCGCGGCCGGCCGCGACCACCTCGCCACCGCCTGGTGGCTGACGACGCTGCCCGGGCTGGCGCTCACCGCGCTGGTCCTGGCGACCAACCGGCTGTCACGGCTGCTCGACGCCGAAGGGAGGACCCGGTGAGCGCTCCACGGGTGGAGGAGGTGCCGCGGGCACCGGCCGGCGACGGGGGCCCCGGCGAACCGGGCCTGTCGGTCGAGGGGCTCGAGGTGACCTACGCCGGCGTCGCGGGCGGGTCGGTCGCGCTGTCCGGCGTCGGGCTGCGCGCCGCGCCGGGCCGGATCACCGCGGTCGTCGGCGAGTCCGGTTCGGGCAAGAGCACGCTCGCGCACGCGGTCATCGGGCTGCTGCCGGGGTCCGGCCGGATCACCGCGGGCGGCGTCCGGCTCGGCGGTACCGAGCTGACCGGTCTCGACCGCCGCGGGTGGCGGCGGGTTCGCGGCGCCCGGATCGGGCTGGTGCCCCAGGACCCCGGGGTGGCCCTCGACCCGCTCACCCCGGTCGGGCGGCAGGTGGCCGACGTGCTGCGCATCCACGAGCGGACCGGTCGCCGGGAGGCCCGGGACCGGGCCGTCGAGGCACTGGCCGGGGTCGGGCTGCCGGACCCCGCGGTGCGTGCCCGGCAGTACCCGCACGAGCTCTCGGGCGGGATGCGCCAGCGCGTGCTGATCGCGATCGCCACGGTGGCCCGGCCCGAGCTGGTCGTCGCCGACGAGCCGACCTCGGCCCTCGACGTCACGGTCGCCCGCCGGATCCTCGACCTGCTGCGCGCCGTCGCCGACGCCGGGACCGCGGTCCTGCTCGTCACCCACGATCTCGGGGTGGTCGCCGACCGGGCCGACGACGTCGTCGTGCTCGCCGGCGGCCGGGCCGTGGAGTCCGGCCCGGCACCGACGGTCCTCACGGCGGGGTCCGCCCCGGCCACCCGCCGGCTGCTCACCGCCGCACCGGCGCTGCGCCCCCCGGAGCGGCGCGATCCGGCCGGGGACGGCGGAGCGCCGGACACACCCGGCCCGATCGTCCGCGTCCGCGACCTGCGGGTGTCCTTCCCGGACCGGGGTGGCGGGCGCACCGGGACCCGGCGGACCGCCGTCGACGGGGTGTCGTTCACCGTCGCCCGCGGGCGCACCCTGGGGCTCGTCGGGGAGTCCGGGTCGGGGAAGACGACCATCGCCCGTACCCTGCTCGGTCTGCAGGCCCCCGACTCGGGCTCCCTGGACGTCGACGGGCACGACCCGGCCGGTCCCGACCGGGCCGGGCTGCGCCGGCTGCACCGGCGGGTGCAGCTCGTCGCGCAGAACCCGTACTCGGCGATGCACCCCGGCTTCACCGTGGCCGAGATCGTCGGGGAGCCGTTGCGCAACGCCGGGGTGCGGGACCGCCGGGAACGGGCGGAGACGGTCGCGTCCCTGCTCGACGGGGTGGCACTGCCCGCCGGGACGGCCGCCCGGAGGGCCTCGGAGCTCTCCGGCGGTCAGCGGCAGCGGGTCGCCATCGCCCGGGCGCTCGCGGTCGGGCCGGACCTGCTGGTCTGCGACGAACCCGTCTCCGCGCTCGACGTCGGCGTGCAGGCCCAGATCCTCGACCTGCTCGTCGACCTGCAGCGCGAGCGAGGCCTGAGCTACCTGTTCATCACCCACGACCTCGGCGTGGTCCGGCACGTCAGCGACGACGTCGCCGTGCTGCGGGGCGGGCGGATCGTCGAGTCCGGCCCCACGACGCGCGTGCTCACCGACCCCCGCACCCCCTACACCCGCGAGCTCCTGGACGCCGTCCCCGGACTGCGCCGGCTCACCCCGCCCCTCGAGGAGGACCACCCGTGGACATCGGTCTGATCACCTTCGCCAGCCTGCTGCCCGACCATCGCAGCGGGGACCGTCCGACGGTGCACGACCGGCTGCGCGGCGTCGTCGACGACGCCGTCGCCGCGGAGCGGCTGGGCTTCGCCTGGTTCGCCGTCGGTGAGCACCACTTCCGGCACTACGACACCGTCCCCGCGCCGTCGCTGGTGCTCGCGGCGATCGCCGAGCGGACCTCCACGATCCGGGTGGCCACAGCCACCACCCTGGTCACCAACCGGGATCCGGTGCTGCTCGCCGAGGACTACGCCCTGCTCGACCAGCTCTCCGGCGGGCGGCTGGAGCTGATCGCCGGTACGTCGTTCTTCCCGGAGGTCTACGCGGTCTTCGACCAGGACCCGGCGACGCGGGTGGCCCGCAAGCGGGAGAACGTCGAGCTCCTGCTGCGTCTCTGGCGGGAGGAGTCGGTGACCTGGTCCGGGCGGTTCCGGCCGCCGCTGACCGAGGTGACCGCCCGGCCGCGTCCGCACCAGGAGCGTCCGCCGGTGTGGGTCAGCGGCGGCGCCTCGGAGGACTCGATCCGGCTCGCGGTCGAGAACGGCCTGCCGATGGTGTTCGGCACGGTGGCCCGCACCCCGGGCGAGTGGACGCGGTGGTTCGAGCTCTACCGCACGCTGTGGCGCGAGCACGGGCACGCCGGCCCGCCGCCGCGGCTCGGGGGCGCCTCGCACGCGTTCGTCGCCCCGACCACGCAGGAGGCCCGCCGGCAGTGGCAGGGCCACGTCGAGGCCTACTACCGGCTCGCCGGCGCCGAGGGCCCGCTCGATCTCGACGAGCAGGCCGGCCCGGACGGCCCGCTGCTGTGCGGCAGCCCGGCCCAGGTCGTCGACAAGCTCGGCCGGCTCGGGGAGCTGTGGGGACACGGGCTGCACCTGCTCGCGGTCGACATCGGCGGGATCCCCGCGGCCGAGGTCTCCGCGTCGGTCGAGCTGATCGCCGCCGAGGTGCTGCCGCAGCTCGGCGCGCGACCGGCCCCGGCGGCCGGGGTGAACGGTGCCGTGGTGGGTGTCTCGTGAGCGCGCCGCTCCCGCCGGTGATCGACGTGGACGCGCTGCGGGCGCTGCCCGGTGAGGTCGTCGTCGCCGACGTCCGGTGGTACCTCGACGGGCGCAGCGGGCGCGCCGCCCACGCGGCCGGCCACCTGCCCGGCGCGGTGTGGGTCGACGTCGACACCGACCTCTCGGCGCCACCCGACCCGGCCGGTGCCCGGCACCCCCTGCCGGACCCGGACACGTTCGCGGCCGCGCTGGGCCGCCTCGGGATCGGAGACGGCGCCACGGTCGTCGCCTACGACGACGCCGGCGGCGCGTTCGCCGCCCGGCTGGTGTGGCTGCTGCGGCGGATCGGGACCCCGGCTGCCCTGCTCGACGGCGGACCGGCGGCCTGGCCGGGCCCGCTGGAGACCGGGCCGGTCGAGCCGCGGCCCGCCGTACGCACCCCGGTGCCGTGGCCGCCGGGCGCGATCCGGACGGCCGACGACGTCGCCGCGGCGGTGCGCGGACCGGGTGGGCCCGTCGTGCTGGACGCCCGCGCCGCCGACCGCTTCAGCGGGGCGAGCGTGCTGCCGACCGACGTGCGCTCGGGGCATGTGCCCGGTGCGCGCAGCGCACCCTGGGCCGGGAACCTCGGCAGCGACGGCCGGTTCGTCCCGGCGGCCGACCTGCGCGAGCGCTACGCCGGGCTCGGCATCCGGCCCGGCACCGACGTCGTCGTGTACTGCGGCAGCGGGGTCACCGCCTGCCACGACCTGCTCGCCCTCGAGCTGGCCGGGATCAGCGGCGCGCTCTACCCGGGCTCGTGGTCGGAGTGGTCGGCCGACCCGGCGCGCCCGGTCGCCACCGGCGAGGACGCGCCGTGACGTCCGGGGCGCGGCGGGCGCCCGGCACCCCCGCCCGCGACGCCGTGCGGGCCTCCCGCGACCCCGTCCCGGAGCGCCCGGGCCCGTCCGCGGACGTCCCCGCCGAGCTGGTCGCGCCCGTCGCGGTCGAGGTGCTGGGCGCCGCGGGCGGGGCGCACGACGTCTGTCTGCTGTGTACGGCCCCGGACCGCACCGCGGAGCCACCGGTCCGCATCGCGACGACCGAGGCGCACAGCACGGTGCTGGTGGCCGACCTCGGCCGGCTGCTCATGGGGGTGGTGGAGATCGGCGTGACCGCACCGCCCGGCGCGGTCGTCCGCGTCGCCTACGCCCAGTTCCGGCAGCGGCTGACCGTCCAGGGCGACGGGATGGGCCGCCCGTTCGGGACCGACGCGCTGCCGTGGTCGCGTGTGGACCTCTTCGAGGTCACCGAGCCCGGCCTGCTGCGCAGCCCCGGGAAGCGGGAGGTCCGCTACGTCGCGATCACCCTGGACGGACCCGGCGAGCTCGCCCTGTCCCACGTCCGCCTCCGGCCGACGACCTACCCCGTCCGCGACGACGGCAGCTTCCGGTGCGACGACGAGCTGCTGACCCGGGCGTGGTACGCGGGCGCGCACACCGGCGACCTCGCGACGGTGTCCGAGGCCGGGAGCCCCTGGATGCTCACGGTCACCTTCGACCGGGTGCTGTTCATGGGCGACCTGCACCTGCAGGCGCTCGCGGGCTACCCGCGCAGCAGCGACTACGCCTGGCTGGTGCGCAACTCGCTGCGCCAGTACGTCCGCGTGCAGAACCCGGACGGGTCCTTCCCGGCGGCCACCTCGCACCTGGTGCCCTGGACCGACCCGGACACGGGCGCCGCGCCGACCGGATGGCCCGCCGACGCCCCGGACCCGGACCACGCGCTGGGCCGGCTCGGGCCGCTGTCGCTGCACCGCGACCTGCGCATCGACTCCTTCACGGCCTTCTGGGTCGCCGCGGTCGCCGACCACCTGCTGCACACCGGCGACACCGGGTTCGCCCGCGCCATGCTGCCGGTTGCCCGCCGCGCCGTCGCGTTCCTGCGCGGCCGGGCCGGTCCGGACGGGCTCTACGCCGAGCCCGCCGACCGGCGCACCGACCCGTCGGCCGAGCACGCCTGGGTGTCGAACTGGGCGCCGACCGACGTCGCGGCCGGCGTCGACGCGTTCGGCAACGCCGTGTACCACGCCGCCCTGCACGGGCTGGCGCTGCTGGAGGAGGAGGCCGGCGGCTCGGCGGTCGCGGCGGCCGAGCTGCGGTCGCAGGCCGACACCGTGCGGACCGCACTGCTGGCGCACCTGTTCGACGAGCGGGCCGGCGCGTTCGTCCTCAACGACCGGGACCCGCTGCGCGACCACACCGCCGACGCCAACGCCGCGAACCTGGTGTTCGGGACCCTCGACCCGGCACGGGCGGACGCGGTGCTGCGGTTCCTGTCCTCCCGGCTGGCGACGCCGTTCGGGACGTCGTCGAGCGAGTACTCCGCCAACCCGTACCGGATGGCCGGGATCGTGGGCTATCCGAACGCGCTGGAGGCACTCGGCCGGATGCGGCACGGCGACGGCCACGGCGCGGTCGACCTGATCCGGCGGTGGTGGGGGCACATGCTCGAGAACGGTCCGGGCACCGGCTGGTTCCACTGCGAGGACGACGGGTCCCTGCCCGCGCGGGCCTTCGCCAACAGCTCCTGGACCACGCCGGTCCCCGCGCTCTCCGAGGGCGTGCTCGGGGTGCGCCCCCGCGCGCCCGGCTACCGGCGGTTCGTGGTCGCCCCGCGCACCTCCGGCCTGCGCTGGGCCCAGGGCCACGTCCCCGCCCCGGGCGGTGGTCTCACGGTGCGCTGGGAGCACCGCCGCGACGACGCCGGCGAGACGTTCCGGCTCACGGTGGTCGTGCCCGGGGGCGCCCACGGGCACGTGGTGGTGCCGCTGCAGGGCGCCGACCGGACGATCGCCGTCGACGGCGAGGTCGTGTGGGACCACGGCGGTCCGGTCGCCGGCGGCCCGGCGGCCCGGCCGGTGGACGGCGGCGTGGAGCTGCCGGCCGGTCCCGGGACCCACACCTGGGCGTGGTGATCAGCACATTTCATTGAATTTCCCCCGGAATTACAGGGCGGTCGCGATATGCGACCGCCCTTTCTTTTCGTCATGGGTCCGGGATCCGGCCGGGGATCGCCGGACTTGACAATCACCTGACCCCGCGACGGTTGTGATCATGAAATCCGTCGACGACTCTTGAAAGAGATCGAACGCGACCCGGAATGTCTGACCGAAAGGTGGGGCGTCGCGTTGTCGCGCGCAGTCGAGAACGAATCGACGGGGGTTTCCAGCGAATGCACAGCACCTTGATCGTCGCCCGCATGAATCCGGATTCGGCATCCGATGTGGCGCGCATCTTCGGCGAGTTCGACACGTCGGACATGCCGCACCGGATGGGTACCCGTCGCCGGCAGCTCTTCACCTATCACGGTCTCTACTTCCATCTGCAGGACTTCGACGACGACCACGGCGCGGACGCCATCGAGTCCGCGAAGACCGACCCGCAGTTCGTCCGCGTCAGCGACGACCTCCGGCCGCACATCGAGGCCTACGACGTGGCGACCTGGCGGTCGCCCGCCGACGCGATGGCGGCCCGCTTCTACACCTGGCAGGCCGACTGATGACCGGGCCCGACCGGCGCCGGGTCGTCGTCACCGGGCTGGAGGTGCTCGCGCCCGGTGGCGTCGGCGCCGGCCGGTTCTGGGACCTGATCAGCTCCGGGCGCACCGCGACCAGGGGCATCACCTTCTTCGACCCCGCCCCGTTCCGCTCCCGGGTGGCGGCCGAGATCGACTTCGACGCCGCGACGCACGGCCTGTCCCCGCAGGAGGTCCGGCGGATGGACCGGGCGGCGCAGTTCGCCGTCGTCGCGGCCCGGGCGGCCGTCGCGCACAGCGGTATCGACCTGGCCGCGCTCGACCCGTACCGGGTCGGGGTGACGGTCGGCACCGCGGTCGGGGCGACGATGTCGCTCGACGAGGAGTACCGGGTCGTCAGCGACAGCGGCCGGCTCGCATTGGTCGACCACCGCTACGCCGTTCCGCACCTCTACGACCAGATGGTGCCCAGCTCGTTCGCCGCGGAGGTGGCGTGGGCGGTCGGGGCGTGCGGCCCGGCGACCGTGGTCTCCACCGGCTGCACCTCGGGCATCGACTCCGTCGGGTTCGCCGCCGAGCTGATCGGGGAGGGCAGCGCGGACGTCGTGGTCGCCGGATCGTCGGACGCGCCGATCTCACCGATCACGATGGCCTGCTTCGACGTGATCAAGGCCACGACCCCGCGCAACGACGAACCGGACAGCGCCTCGCGCCCGTTCGACGCCACCCGCAACGGATTCGTGCTGGGGGAGGGGGCTGCGTTCTTCGTGCTGGAGTCGCTCGAGGCGGCCCGGGCCCGCGGCGCGACCGTGCTCGCCGAGGTCGCCGGCTACGCGACCCGCAGCAACGCCTACCACATGACCGGTCTCCGGCCGGACGGCGTGGAGATGGCCGAGGCCATCCGGGTGGCGCTGGACGAGGCGCGGTTGCCCGCCGACGCCGTCGACTACGTCAACGCGCACGGCTCGGGGACCAAGCAGAACGACCGGCACGAGACCGCCGCCTTCAAGCGGAGCCTCGGGGAGCACGCCCGCCGGACCCCGGTGAGCTCGATCAAGTCGATGGTCGGCCACTCGCTGGGGGCGATCGGCTCGATCGAGGTCGCCGCCTCGATCCTGGCGATGGAGCACGGCGTCGTGCCGCCCACGGCGAACCTGCACACCCCGGATCCCCAGTGCGACCTGGACTACGTCCCGCTGATCGCCCGCGAGCACCGGGTCGACACCGTGCTCTCGGTTGGCAGCGGGTTCGGCGGGTTCCAGAGCGCGATCGTCCTCGCCCGGCCCGAGCGGGCCGCGGCATGAGTACCGCAGTCACGGGGTTGTCGGTCGTCGCGCCGACCGGTCTGGGTGTCGCCGACTACTGGGCCGCCACGCTCGGCGGCGGGAGCGCGATCGGACCGCTCACCCGCTTCGACGCCGGCCGCTACCCGTCCCGGCTGGCCGGGCAGATCACCGGCTTCGAGGCGGCCGACCACCTGCCCGACAAGCTCCTCCCGCAGACCGACCGGATGACCCGGCTCGCGCTCACCGCGGCGGACTGGGCGATCGCCGACGCCGGGCTGACCGACCGCGCGCTGTCGCCGTTCGACGTCGGTGTGATCACCGCCAGCGCGTCCGGCGGGTTCGAGTTCGGGCAGGACGAGCTGCGGAAGCTCTGGAGCGCCGGGAGCAGGCACGTCAGCGCCTACCAGTCCTTCGCCTGGTTCTACGCGGTCAACAGCGGGCAGATCTCGATCCGCGGCGGGTTCAAGGGCCCGAGCGGCGTCGTGGTGGGGGAGCAGGCCGGCGGCCTGGACGCCCTGGCGCAGGCCCGCCGGCAGATCCGCCGGGGCATCCCGGCCGTGGTCTCGGGCGGCGTCGACGCGTCGCTCTGCCCGTGGGGGTGGGTCGCGCAGCTGGCGTCGGGCCGGATCAGCACCGGCGCCGACCCCACCCGCGCCTACCTGCCGTTCGACACCGCCGCCGACGGCCACGTCCCCGGTGAGGGCGGCGCGATCCTCGTCCTGGAGGACGCCGCCGCGGCCCGGGCGCGGGGCCGCCGGGTGTACGGGGAGATCGCCGGGTACGGGGCGACGTTCGACCCGCGCCCCGGGCCGGGCCGTACGTCCGCGCTGCGGGCCGCCATCGACGTCGCGCTGCGCGACTCCGGCGCGGCACCGGGCGAGGTGGACGTCGTGTTCGCCGACGGCGCCGCGGTCCCCGAGCTCGACCGCGCCGAGGCGGCCGCTCTCCGCGCGGTGTTCGGTGTGCGCGGCGTGCCCGTGGCCCTGCCGAAGGCGGGTACCGGCCGCCTCTACTCCGGGGGCGGCCCGGTGGACGTCGCGGCCGCGCTGCTGTCCCTGCGCGACGGCGTGATCCCGCCGGCGCCGCACGTCCGTCCCGACCCCGGCCACGGTCTCGACCTCGTCGTCGGCGCGTCCCGCCCGGCGACGCTGCGGACCGCGCTGGTCCTCGCCCGTGGGCACCACGGCTTCAACTCTGCGCTGGTGCTCCGGCGCTGAGCACCCGTCCCGTCCCATCCTTCCCAGGAGGTACCCCGTGACCCGACCCCACGCCCTCACCCTCGACGACCTGATCCAGGTCCTGCGCGCCAGCGCCGGGGCCGACGACGACGTCGACCTCGGCGGCGACGTCGCCGACGTGACGTTCGAGTCGCTCGGCTACGACTCGCTCGCGCTGCTGGAGACCGTCGGCGCCGTCGAGCGGACCCACGGCATCAGCGTCGACGAGTCGGCCGCGGCCGAGGCCCCGACCCCCCGTGCCCTGCTCGGGGTGCTCAACGAGGCACTCGCCGCCGCGCCCACGCGCTGACGTGCCCACGCACCGGCCCCGACGGGGCCCGACGACACCAGGAGATCCCATGTCCAGGCGCACTGCACTCATCACTGGCGGCACGAGCGGGATCGGGCTCGCCGTCACCCGGCTGCTCGGCACCGACCACCGGGTGTTCATCGGGGCCCGCGACGGCGCGCGTGTCGCCGCCACGGTGAAGGAACTGACCGCCGAGGGGGTCGAGGCGGCCGGGACCGCGCTCGACGTCCGCAGCGACGAGAGCGTCCACGCGTTCGTGCGGGCGGCCGTCGACACCTACGGGCAGGTCGACGTGCTGGTCAACAACGCCGGACGCAGCGGCGGGGGAGTGACCGCCGACGTGTCGGCCGAGCTGTGGCACGACGTCATCGACACCAACCTCAACAGCGTCTTCCGGGTGACCCGCGAGGTCCTCAACACCGGTGGCCTCCGCGGGCGCGACCGCGGCCGCATCATCAACATCGCCTCGACCGCGGGCAAGCAGGGCGTGGTGCTGGGCGCCCCCTACTCGGCGTCCAAGCACGGCGTCGTGGGCTTCACCAAGGCGCTGGGCAACGAGCTCGCCCCGACCGGCATCACCGTCAACGCGGTCTGCCCCGGCTACGTCGAGACGCCGATGGCCGAGCGCGTCCGGCAGGGCTACGCCGCCGCCTACGACACCTCCGAGCAGGCGATCCTCGAGCGCTTCCAGGCCAAGATCCCGCTCGGTCGCTACTCGACCCCGGAGGAGGTGGCGGGGCTCGTGGGTTACCTGGCTTCCGACACCGCCGCCTCGATCACCGCGCAGGCGCTCAACGTCTGCGGCGGTCTCGGCAACTTCTGACCGTCCGCTCCGATCCGTCCACACGGGAGTCCCGATGTCACAGAGCACGCTGCGCGAGGTCGAACACGAGATCACCGTCTCGGCGCCTGCGGACACCGTCTATCGCTACATCGCCGAGGTCGTGAACTGGCCGCGCATCTTCCCCCCGACGATCCACGTGGAGCACCTCGAACGTGCTCCGGGGACCGAGCGCATCCGGATCTGGGCCACCGCCAACGACGAGGCGAAGACCTGGACCTCACGGCGGACCCTGGCCCCGGAGGACCGCCGGATCGGGTTCCGGCAGGAGGTGTCCACCCCGCCGGTCGCGCAGATGGGTGGCGCATGGCTGTTCGAACCGCTGGACGACGGGCGGACCCGGATCCGGCTGCTGCACGACTACCGTGCCGTCGACGACGACCCGGCCGGTCTGGAGTGGATCGACCGGGCGGTGGACCGCAACTCGCGCAGTGAGCTCGACGCGCTGAAGCGGAATGTGGAGGCCGCGGTCTCGGCCGATGAGCTGACATTCGACTTCGAGGACTCGGTCACCGTCCGGGGCCGGGCGAAGGACCTGTTCGACTTCATCGACCGCGCGGACCTCTGGGCGCAGCGGCTGCCGCACGTCGCCGAGGTCGACCTGCGGGAGCCCTCCCCGGGGCTGCAGTCGCTGGAGATGCGGACCCGGGCGAAGGACGGCTCCACCCACCTCACGAAGTCCTACCGGGTCACGTTCCCGCACCGGTCGATCGCCTACAAGCAGGTCACGTTGCCCGGCCTGCTCGACCTGCACACCGGCCGCTGGACGTTCGCCGAGGACGAGGCGACCGGGATCACCACCGCCACGTCGCAGCACACCGTGACCCTGAAGCCGGACGCCGTCGAGGGGGTGCTCGGGGCCGGCGCAGGCGTGGCGGACGCGCGCGAGTACGTGCGCGGTGCGCTCTCGGCCAACAGCCTGGCGACGCTCGGGCACGCGCGGGACCACGCCGAGGGGGCGGCCGGCGGATGAACGCGCAGGACGCGCCGGTGATCGTCGCAGGGGCCGGGCCGGTGGGACTGCTCCTCGCGTGCGAGCTGCGACTCGGTGGGGCCGACGTCGTCGTGCTGGAGCGGCGGGCCCGGCCGATGACCGGGTCCCGGGCCTCGACGCTGCACGCCCGGACGGTCGAGTTCCTCGACGGGCGCGGCCTGTCCTCGGCGCTGGGCGACCCGCCCGTCGAACCCCGGGGGCACGTCGGCGGCATCCCGCTCGACCTCGTCGCACCACCGGCACCCGCCAGCCCGTACGCGGGACAGTGGAAGGTCCCGCAGGCCACGCTGGAGCGCATCCTCGCCGGCCGGGCCCGCGAGCTCGGCGTCGAGGTGCGGCGGGAGCACGAGGTCGTCGGGCTGACCGACACCGGCGACGCCGTCGCGGTGGCTGTCCGTGGCCCGGCCGGGCCACGGCGGATCGCCGGGTCCTGGCTGGTCGGCTGCGACGGCGCCGACGGGCCGGTCCGCGACCTCGCCGGGATCCCGGCGACCGGCCGGGCCGCCACCCGCACGCTGCTGCGGGCCGATCTGACCGGGGTCGACATCCGGGAACGGCGGTTCGAACGCCACCCCGGTGGGCTCGCCGTCGCGGCGCGGCTGCCCGGCGGCGCGACCCGGGTGATGGTCCACGACGCCGGGCGGGCCCCCGGCGGCCGCCCGCCGGACCTCGCCGACGTGACGTCGGCATGGAAACGGGTCACCGGCGAGGACCTGAGCGGGGCCGTCGCCACCTGGGTGGACGGGTTCGACGACGCCTCCCGGCAGGCCCTGCGGTACCGGTCGGGCCGGGTGCTGCTCGCCGGGGACGCGGCCCACCAGCGGCTGCCGGTCGGTGGGCAGGCGCTGAACCTCGGGCTGGCGGACGCGGCGAACCTCGGCTGGAAGCTCGCCGCCGAGGCCACCGGCCGCGCACCGGCCGGGCTGCTCGACAGCTACGACGCCGAGCGCCGGCCGGTGGGGCGGCGGACCCTGGACCAGATCGCGGCCCAGGCCGTCCTGCTGCTCGGCGGGCCGGAGGCGGTCCCGCTGCGGGCGCTGACCACCGAGCTGCTGGAGATCCCGCAGGTCCGGCGCCTGCTCGCCGGTGCGATCACCGGCCTGGACACCCGCTACGAGCTCCCGGCCCCGCCGGACGGGGCCCCGCCGCACGCACTGGCCGGGCGGCGGCTCCCGCCGACCCCGGTCCGGGCCGGCACCGGCCCGGCCGCGGCGACCACCACGGCCGAGCTCGCCAGGGACGGCCGCGGCCTGCTGCTCCTCCCACCGGGTCCGTACCGGCGCGCGCTGCGCTGGGCCGCCGCGGCCTGGTCCGGCCGGGTCTCCGTCGCCGACGTGCTGGAGGGCCCGGCGCGCGGCGAGGCGGACCCGGACGCCCCCGGGACGTGGAACGGGACGGACCCGCTGCTCGTCCGGCCCGACGGGCACGTCGCGTGGGGCGGTACGGGGCCCGGCCCGGTCCGGGCGCTGAGCTCGGCGCTGGCGCTGTGGTTCGGCCCCGCCGCCGCCGGACGTCGCACCGCCGTCGGGGCCGTGTCGTGAAGGGCATCGTGCTGGCCGGCGGCCGCGGCTCGCGGCTGTACCCGATCACCCAGGGGGTCAGCAAGCAGCTGCTGCCCGTCTACGACAAGCCGATGATCTACTACCCGGTGTCGGTCCTGATGCTCGCCGGGATCACCGACATCGAGATCATCTCGACCCCCGAGGACCTCCCGGCCTTCCGGAGACTGCTCGGCGACGGCGGCCACCTGGGACTGCGCCTGACCTACGCCACCCAGGACGAGCCGCGCGGGCTCGCCGACGCCTTCCTGGTCTCCGCCGACCACATCGACGGCGAACCGGTCGCGCTGGTGCTGGGGGACAACATCTTCCACGGCCCGTCGCTCGGCGCGACGCTCACCGGCGCGGCCCATGACATCACCGGCTGCGTGCTGTTCGGCTACCCGGTGCGGGACCCGGAGCGCTACGGGGTGGCCGAGCTCGACGACGCCGGGCGGCTCGTCGGGCTGCAGGAGAAGCCGGCCGACCCGCCGTCGAACGTCGCGGTGACCGGCCTCTACCTCTACGACCGCGACGTCGTCGGGATCGCCGCGGGCCTCAAGCCCTCCGAACGCGGCGAGCTGGAGATCACCGACGTCAACCGCACCTATCTGGAGCGCGGCGCCGCGCACATCGAGCTGCTCGGGCGCGGCTACGCGTGGCTGGACACCGGCACGCACGACTCGCTCGTCGACGCCGCCCAGTACGTGCAGGTGCTCGAGCACCGCCAGGGGACCCGCATCGCCTGCCTGGAGGAGATCGCCTGGCGCAAGGGCTACATCGACCGGGAGTCCTGTTACCTGCTCGGTCGCGCCCAGCACACGTCGCCGTACGGCCAGTACGTCATGCGACTCGCCGCGGCCTGATTCCGGCTCATTTCCGAAAGGGGTACACCCATGCCGTTCATCGATCCCGACGACGGGCTCCTCGCGGTGTTCAACATCTTCGAGACCGACCTCCCGCAGAATCAGGAACGGGTCGTCGAGGAGATGCGCGACATCGTCGACAACGCCGATTACCCGGGCTGGATCTCTTCGTCGGTGCACGCGGCCGTGGAGCGACCGGGAACGGCGAACCTCGTCCAGTGGCGCAGCCTCGCCGATCTGCAGGCCCGGTACTCCTCCGACCGTTTCCGGAAGGGGACGGTCCCGCTGTTCCGGCAGCTGGCCACCTCGGTTCGGCTGCTGCAGACCGAGGCGGTCTTCGCCCAGCGCCACGCCGACCTCGAGGCCACCGAGATCGCCCTCGGCCGCGACGACCACACCGTGATCGTGGTGCTCGATGTCGACCCCGCGAACCAGCAGGCGCTGCTCGACGAGCTCGCGAAGCCGGATCAGTGGCTGCGCGACGAGGTCCCCGGCTACCGATCGCACACCTACTTCCGGTCGCTCGACGGCAGCACCGTGGTCAACTTCGCGCAGTGGGCCTCCCGGGCCGACTACGACCGGTTCCACACCCTGCCGGAGGAGCGGCGGCCCGCGGACGTCGCGGGCGCCCGCCGCCGGGCGGGGGAGCTGGTCACCGCGCGGTCCTCGAACGGCTACCGGCTCGTCCACTCCCGCACGGCGGACACCGCGGACGTGCCGGCCGGCCGGACGCCGGGGAGCTGACGATGCGCCTGCTGTTCACCTCCGTACCCGGGGCCTCGCACGTCCTGCCGGTCGTGCCGCTCGCGCACGCCGCGCTGGCCGCGGGGCACGACGTGCTGGTCGTCAGCAGCGGCTCGGCGGTCCCGACCGCGGCCGCCGCCGGCCTGCACACCGTCGACGCCGGGGACGGGGCCGCGGCCCCCTACCTGGACATGGCACGCCGCCTCACCGAGACCGACATCGCGCACACCTGGAGCCCCGAGGAGCTGACCGACTGGTTCGCCTCGGTCTTCGCCGAGATCGGCGCGATCACGGCCGGTCCGCTGCTCGAGGCCGCCCGGAGCTGGGGCGCCGACGCCGTCGTGTACCCGCCGCCGCACGTCGTCGGGCTGATCGCCGCCCGCGCGCTCGGCGTCCCCGCGGTGCTGCACGGGCTCGGCACCCGCCGCCCGACGTTCCGGCCCGCCGTCCGGCACAGCGCGAAGCTGGTCGAGGAGCTCGGGCTCGACGACGTGGGGGAGGCCGACGTCGAGATCGACCTGAGCCCGGCCTCGCTCACGACCGTGCACCTCGACGTCCCGGAGGAGTCCCGGGCCCGAGACACGCTCGCGATGCGCTACGCGCCCTACACCGGGGGCGGGGTGCTGCCGGACTGGCTGCTGCGCCCCCGCCGGCGGCGACGGGTGGCCGCGACGCTCGGGTCCATCCCGCTGCTCTACGGCGACGGCGGCCTGCTCCAGGTGGTCGTCGACGCCGCGGCGGCGCTCGACGTCGAACTCGTGCTGACGACCAACGGCGCGGCCCTGCCCGGACTCGCCGGGGATCTGCCCGGGCACGTGCGCCCGGTCGACTGGATCTCGCTGCGGGCACTGCTGCCCACCTGCGAGGCGCTGATCCACCACGGCGGCATGGGCAGCATGTACGCCGCCTTCGACGCCGCCGTGCCGCAGCTCGCGCTGCCGGCGCCCGGCACCGACAGCACCGCCAACGCGAGCGTGCCCGCCGTCCGGGGTGCCGGCCTGCGCGTCGACGCCCGGGACGCCGACACCGCCGCGGTCACCGCCGCGCTCGGACGGCTGCTCGACGAGCCGGCCTTCGGGGTGGCCGCGGCCGAGGTCGCGGCCGAGATCCGGGCCATGCCCACCCCGGCCGCCGTGCTGGACCGGCTGACCGGACTGCTGGAGCCCTCGTGAGGGTCCTCGTCACCGGCGGCGCCGGGTTCATCGGATCGCGCTACGTGCGCGGCCTCGTCACGGGCGAGTACGGCCGCCCGTACGAGGTCACCGTGCTCGACGCGCTGACCTACGCCGGCAACGTGGCGAACCTGCCCGAGGACCCGCGGGTCCGGCTGGTCGTCGGGGACGTGGCCGACCGCGACGTGGTCGACGACGTGCTGCCCGGCCACGACGCCGTCGTGCACTTCGCGGCCGAGTCCCATGTGGACCGCTCGGTCGACTCCGCCGCGGAGTTCGTGCGCAGCAACGTGCTCGGCACCCAGACCCTGCTGGAGGGCGTCGTGCGCGCCGGGCGGCCGATCCGGGTCGTCCACGTCTCCACCGACGAGGTCTACGGCTCGATCGAGCAGGGCAGCTGGACCGAGTCCGAGCCGTTGCTGCCGAACTCGCCCTACGCGGCGTCGAAGGCGGGGTCGGACCTGGTGGCCAGAGCGCTGTGGCGCACGCACGGTGTCGACGTCTCGATCACCCGGTGCTGCAACAACTACGGCCCCCGCCAGCACCCGGAGAAGCTGATCCCGCGGTTCGTGACGAGCCTGCTGCGCGGCGGCACCGTCCCGGTCTACGGGCAGGGCCGCAACGTCCGCGAGTGGCTGCACGTCGACGACCACTGCCGGGCCGTCCACCGGGTGCTGACCGGCGGGCGGGCCGGCGCGGTCTACCACGTCGGCGGCGGCACGGCGCTGTCCAACCTGGACCTCACCCGGCGGCTGCTCGCGCTCTGCGGCGCGGACGGGTCGCGCATCCGCCACGTCACCGACCGGCCCGGCCACGACGGCCGCTACGCGCTCGACGACACCCGGATCCGCACCGAGCTGGGGTGGGTCCCGCGCACCCGCTTCGACGAGGGCCTGGCCGCGACCGTCGCCTGGTACCGCGACCACCCCGGCTGGTGGGAGCCGGCCGTGACCGAGCCGGCGGCCGCCCCGTGAGGGCCGTCCCGACCTCCCGCACCCACGACCCGAGGAGAACCGATGGTTGCTGACACCCGAGACACCGGCGTGATCGTCGTCGGGGCCGGCCCGACCGGTCTGATGCTCGCCGCCGAGCTTCGGCTGGGCGGCGCCGACGTCGTCGTGCTCGAGCGGCTGGCCGAGCCGACGGGCCAGTCCCGCGGCCTCGGGTTCACCGCGCGGGCGACCGAGCTGTTCCTGCAACGCGGGCTCGGCACCCGGTTCGGCACCCTCGAGACCAGCCCGCTGGGCCACTTCGGGGGCGTGCAGTTCGACTACACGGTGCTGCCGGACGCCCATTTCGGCGCCCGCGGCATCCCGCAGTCGCAGACCGAGGCGGTGCTCGAGGAGCGGGCCCGCGAGCTCGGTGCCGACGTCCGCCGCGGCTGGTCGTTCGACGGGCTGCTCACCGGCGCGGACCCCGGCGACACCGGCGTCCGGATCCGGGCGAGCGGTCCGGACGGGCCCCGCGAGCTGCGGGCCGCCTACCTGGTCGGCGCCGACGGCGGGCGCAGTGCGGTCCGCTCCGCGGCCGGCTTCGAGTCCGTGAGCACGCCGGCCACCCGCGGGATGTACCTCGCCGACGTCACCGGTCTCGGCCTGCCGCCGAGGTTCCTCGGCGAGCGGCTGCACGGCGGCATGGTGATGGCCGCCCCGCTGGCGCCCGGCGTCGACCGGATCATCGTCTGCGAGGACGGGGTCCCCGCCCGGCGGCGGGACGAGACCGTCGGGTTCGACGAGGTCGCGGCCGCCTGGAAGCGGATCACCGGCGAGGACATCGGGCACGGCGGCGCCGACTGGGTCAGCTCCTTCACCGACGCGACCCACCTGGTCACCGAGTACGCCCGCGGGCGGGTGCTGCTGGCCGGCGACGCCGCGCACACCCACCTCCCGGCCGGCGGCCAGGGGCTGAGCGCCGGCGTGCAGGACGCGGTGAACCTCGGCTGGAAGCTGGCCGCCGCGCTGCGCGGCGACGCGGCACCCGGTCTGGTCGCGACCTACCACGACGAGCGGCACCCGGCCGGTCAGCGGCTGCTGACGAACAGCCGCGTGCAGGGGACGGTGTTCCTCGGCGGCCCGGAGGCCGACCCGCTGCGCGCGCTGTTCACCGAGCTCATCGGGCTGGACGAGGTCAAGCGGCACCTCGCGGGCACGGTCAGCGGCCTCGACGTGGCCTACGAGGTCGGGCCGGGTGCGCACCCGCTGCTCGGCAGGCGTCTCCCACCGCGGCCGCTGGAGCCCCCGGTGCCGCCCTCGACGTTCGACCTGCTGCATCCCGCCCGCGGCGTGCTGCTGGTCGCGCCCGGGCCCGCCGCCGACGGACCGGCCGCGATCGCGGACGGCTGGACGGACCGGGTCGACGTCGTCGTCGCCGGGGTCGTCCCCGCCGGCGACGGGGACCCGGTCACCGGGACGACCGCGCTGCTGGTCCGGCCCGACGGCCACGTCGTGTGGGCCACGACCACCGATGCCCCGGACGGCACCGACGGGCTGCGGGACGCGCTGCGGAGCTGGTTCGGCGCGCCCACCCCATCCTCCGACCCCCGGGCCGCCGCGGCACGGGACCGGACCGAGCTGCAGGAGCAGAACACATGACGACCCGGGTCTGGGACTACCTGCCGGAGTACGAGAAGGAACGCGACGACATCCTCGACGCGGTGGACACGGTGTTCTCCTCCGGGCAGCTCGTGCTCGGCGAGAGCGTGTCGGGGTTCGAGGCCGAGTTCGCGGCCTACCACGGGCTCGCCCACGCCACCGGGGTCGACAACGGCACCAACGCGGTCGAGCTGGCGCTGGAGGCGGTCGGGGTCGGCCCGGGCGACGAGGTCATCACGGTCTCCAACACCGCGGCACCCACGGTGGTGGCGATCGTGGCCGCCGGGGCCCGACCGGTGTTCGTCGACGTCCGCGAGTCGGACTTCCTCATCGACCCGGAACTGGTCGAGGCGGCCATCACGCCGCGGACCAAGGCGCTGCTGCCGGTCCACCTCTACGGCCAGTGCGTCGAGATCGAGCCGCTGCGCGAGCTCGCCGGCCGCTACGGGCTCGCGCTCGTCGAGGACTGCGCGCAGGCGCACGGGGCCCGCCGGCACGGCCGGCTCGCCGGGACGTTCTCCGACGCCGCCGCGTTCAGCTTCTACCCGACCAAGGTACTCGGGGCCTACGGCGACGGCGGCGCCGTGGTCACCGACGACGCCGGTACCGACCGGGCACTCAAGCAGCTGCGGTACTACGGGATGGAGACCGTCTACTACGTCGTCCGGTCACCGGGGCACAACGCCCGCCTCGACGCGGTGCAGGCCGAGATCCTGCGCCGCAAGCTCACCCGCCTCGACACCTACGTCGCCGGCCGGCAGGCCGTCGCCCGCCGCTACGAGGAGGGGCTCGCCGACCTCACGGGCCCCGGCGAGCTGCAGCTGCCCGCGACCGCACCCGGCAACACCCACGTCTACTACGTCTACGTGGTCCGCCACCCGCGCCGTGACGAGATCATCGAGGCGCTGGCGGCCCGCGGCATCGGTCTGAACATCAGCTACCCGTGGCCGGTCCACACCATGAGCGGGTTCGCCCACCTCGGCCAGGGCGACCGGTCGTTGCCGGTCACCGAGCGGCTGGCCGGCGAGATCTTCTCCCTCCCGATGTACCCGTCGCTGCCCGAGTCGCGGCAGGACGAGGTCATCACCGCGCTGCGAGAGGTGGTGGCGGCACTGTGAGCAGCATCGACACCGCACCGAACGGCACCGGCGCCGGCGCCGACCAGGGAATCTACGACCTCGGCGAGATCTACGACGCCATCTACTCCGGCCGCGGAAAGGACTACGCCCACGAGAGCGCCGTGGTGGCCGACCTGGTCCGCCGCCACCGGCCCCGCCCCGGCTCGCTGCTCGACGTCGGCTGCGGGACCGGCACCCACCTCGACCACCTGCGCGGGCACGTCGGCCACGTCGAGGGGATCGACCTCACCGACGGCATGCTGACGGTCGCCCGCCGGCGGCTCCCGGGCGTGCCGCTGCACCACGGCGACATGCGCACGTTCGACCTGGGCCGCCGGTTCGACGCCGTGGTCTGCCTGTTCGCCGCCGTCGGCAACCTCGCCGACGGCGCCGAGCTCGACGCCTCGCTCGCCCGGTTCGCCGCGCACCTCACCCCGGGCGGGGTCGTCGTCGTGGAGCCCTGGTGGTTCCCCGACAACTTCACCCCGCACCACGTCGGCTCCTCGATCACCCGCCAGGGCGACCGCACCGTCGCCCGGGTCTCGCACACCGTGCGCCACTCGCCGGGCGCGAGCCGGATGGAGGTGCACTACGTGGTGGCCGAGGCCGGCCACGGGATCCGCCGCTTCGTCGACGAGCACGTCATGGCGCTGCTGCCGCGCGAGCGCTACCAGCAGGCGTTCACCGCGGCCGGGCTCGACGTCGATTACCACCCGGACGCCTACCCGGGCAACGGGGTGTTCGTGGGTGTGGCGCGATGAGCACGGAGACCGCCGTCGACGGCGTCGTGGAGTTCAGCCCCGCCGTCCACGCCGACACCCGCGGCCTGTTCACCTCGCCGTTGCGCGAGCCGGACTTCACCGCGGCACTCGGCAGGCCGTTGTTCCCGGTGCGCGACATCAGCCACAACGTCTCCGCCGCCGGAGTGCTGCGCGGGATCCACTACACCGCGGCGCCGCCCGGCCGCGCCAAGTACGTCTACGTCCCGCACGGGCGGGTGCTGGACTTCGTCGTCGACCTCCGCGTCGGGTCGCCGACGTTCGGCGCCGTGCACACCACGGAGCTCGACGGGACCGCGCCGCGGGCCCTCTACGTGCCGGTCGGGGTCGGGCACGCGTTCCTGTCGCTGCAGGACGGCTCGGTGGTCGTCTACGTCATGTCCGGCGGCTACCTGCCGGAGCACGAGCTCGCGGTGTCCACACTCGACCCGGAGGTCGGGCTGGCGCTGCCGGACGGGACGGCTCCCCGGCGCTCGCCGCGCGACGAGCAGGCACCGACCCTGCGCGACGCGCTCGCCGCCGGCCTGCTGCCGGAGTACTACACCAGCCGGGTCGTCGAGGACGACCTGTGGGCCGCCCTCGGCGCCGGGGAGCCGACGTGACGGCCCGGCGCCCGACCGTGGTCCTGCTGGGGGCCACCGGCTTCGTCGGCTCGGCGGTGCTGCGCGAGCTCGCCCGCCGCGACGTCACGGTGCGGGCGGTGTCCCGGGGCACCCCGGTCGTGCCACCCGGGTCCCGGGCCCGGGTCGAGCCGGTGTCCGCCGACCTCGCCGAACCCGGGGCGGTCGCCGGCGTGGTCGCCGACGGCGACCTGGTGATCCACACCGTGGCCTACATCGCCGGGGCGGGGACCTGGCGGATCGGCGACGGCGACGCCGCCGCCGAGCGGGTCAACGTCGGCGTCGTGCGCGACCTGGTCGAGGCGCTCGCCCACCGCCCCGGCCCGCCCGCCGGCGTCGTGTTCGCCGGTGCGGTGTCCCAGGTGGGGACCCCGGACGGCGACGTCGTCGACGGCGGCGAACCCGACCGGCCACGCGGCGGGTACGACCGCCAGAAGCTCGCGGCCGAGCAGCTCCTGCTGCGTGCGCACGCCGACGGCGTGCTGCGCGGGACGTCGGTCCGGCTGCCGACCGTCTACGGGTACGCGCCGGACTCGACGGCCCGCGACAAGGGCGTCGTCAGCACGATGGTCCGCCGGGCCGTCGCCGGTGAGCCGATCACCATGTGGCACGACGGCACCGTCCGCCGCGACCTGCTGCACGTCTCCGACGCCGCGTCCGCGCTGGTCCGGGCCGGGGACCACCTGGACCGGCTCGGCGGCCGGCACTGGGTCCTGGGCACCGGCACCGGGACGCCGCTGGGGGAGGCCTTCACCACCGTCGCCCGGCTGGTCGGGGAGCACACCGGCGCGCCGCCGGTCGACGTCGTCACGGTGGACCCGCCCGCGCACGCCGAGTCGGGGGACTTCCGGCACGTGACCGTCGACGCGTCGGGGTTCCGGGCGGCGACCGGGTGGCGCCCAGCGGTGCCGCTCGACGACGGCCTGGCCGCGACCGTGCGGTTCGTGGCCGGCGACCGCGAAGGTGCCCTGCGATGACCGGCGCGCCCACCGGTGCCGCCCTGCTCCCGCGCAGCGACGCGACACTGCACCGGCGGATCGCCCGCTCGCTCGCCGCCGTCGAGGAGGGCCACGACCTGCGGACCGACGCGGTCCCCGGCTGGCTGGCCGAGCGCAGCCGCGCCCACCGCTTCGAGGTCGGACGCATCCCGTTCGCCGCGCTCGACGGCTGGTACTTCGACGACCACACCGGCGACCTGCGGCACCGCACCGGGCGGTTCTTCAGCATCGGCGGGCTGTCGGTCACCGGGGCCACCGGCCCGGTCCCGGCCTGGCAGCAGCCGATCATCGACCAGCCCGAGATCGGCATCCTGGGGATCCTCGCCCGGGAGTTCGACGGCGTGCTGCACGTGCTCGTGCAGGCGAAGATGGAGCCGGGGAACCCGGGGCTGGTGCAGCTGTCCCCGACCGTCCAGGCCACCCGCAGCAACTACACCGGCGCGCACGCCGGGGCCGCGGTGCGGTTCCTGGAGCACTTCACCGCACCGGACCCGGCCCGGGTGATCGCCGACGTGCTCCAGTCCGAACATGGCGCGTGGTTCCACCGCAAGTTCAACCGCAACATGCTCGTCGAGACCACTGCGGACGTCCCGGCGCACGAGGACTTCCGCTGGCTCACCCTCGGGCAGGTCGCGGCGCTGCTCACGCGGGACACCACCGTGAACATGGACGCCCGCACCGTGCTGTCCTGCCTGCCCGCCGTCGCGCCCGGCGGCCCGGCGCTGCGGACCGACGCCGGCCTGGCGTCCTGGCTGACCGCCCGGCGCTCCCGGCACGACCTGGCCGCGACCCGGATCCCGCTGGCCCGGGTGACCGGCTGGGAGCGCGACGAGTACGCCCTGCGCCGCCCGGACGACCGGCACTTCCACGTCGTCGCCGTCGACGTCCGCGCCGGGAGCCGGGAGGTCCCGGGCTGGACCCAGCCGCTCGTCGCCCCCCGGGGCGACGGTCTCGCGGCGTTCGTGCTGCGCCGGTTCGACGGCGTGCCGCACCTGCTGGCCGCGGCCAAGCTCGAACCGGGCCTGCTGCACGGGGCGGAGGTGGCCCCGACCGTCCAGACGGTGCCCGGGCTCTGGACCGGCGAGCCGGAGGAGCGCCGGCCCCCGTTCCTGCGAACGGTGCTCGAGGCCCTGTCCGGGGCGGACGGTGCCGGGACGCCCGGTACCGAGGTGCACCACGACGTCGTGCACTCCGAGGAGGGCGGCCGGTTCCTCGACGCGCTGACCCGGTACGTGATCGTCGAGCTCGACGACGAGCGCGCGCCGCTGGTACCCCCGCCCGGCTTCTGCTGGGTCACACCGGCCCAGCTCTCGGCCCTGACCGGACAGGGACGGCAGGTCAACGTCGCGGCCCGGACGCTCGTGGCCGCACTCGTCCTGGGAGGACGCCCCGATGCCCGCTGAACCCGACGACACCGCCGACGACACCGCCGCCGACACCGCCGCCCGCCTGCGCCGCCTGCTGGACCGGGCCGACGTCGTCGACCTGCTCGACTCCTACGTCGGCGCGCTGGACCGGCAACGGCACACCGACTCCTGGCTGGAGAGCGTGTTCACCGAGGACGCGGTCGTCGCGTTCCCGATGGGGACCTACGTCGGGATCGACGGCCTGCGCTCCTTCCAGGAGCTCGCCCGCACCACGTTCGCCAGGACCCACCACAGCAGCACCAACCACCGGGTCGACCCCGACCCGGACGACCCCGCCCGGGCCACCGCGACGGCGCACCTGCAGGCGGTCCACCTGCCCGACGCGCACGACCGCACCGAGCACTTCGCGATCGGCGGGCACTACACGGCCCGGGTGGTCCGGACGGCGCGCGGCTGGCGGATCGCCCGGTTCGACTTCGATCTCGTCTGGACCCGCGGCACCCCACCTGGGAGCAACGAACATGCTAGATAAATGCACTGATCGTTGTACTATGGTGCCGTGAGTGCTTCCGAACGAGTCAGTGACACCCCGGGTGGCCCGGTCCGCACCGCGCTCACGCTCGGCGGGGTGCTGATCGGGTTCCTCGTCGTCCCGATGGCCATGTCCGGGACGAGCGTGGCGCTGCCGGAGATCTCCGCCGAGCTCGGCGGCAGCGGCGCGGCCCTGCAGTGGGTCGTGACCGGCTACTTCCTCGCCGCCACCTGCCTGATGCTCGTCGCGGGCTCGCTCGGGGACCGGGTCGGGCGCCGGCTGGTCTTCGCGGCGGGCGTCGTCGTCTGGACGCTGAGCACGCTGGGAGCGGCGCTGTCCGGCGACGTCCTGCTGCTCGACACCGCCCGGACGCTGTCGGGCGTCGGAGCCGCGGCCGTGCTGGCCTGCGGCGGCGCGATCCTGGCGAGCACCTTCACCGGACCGGCCCGGACCCGCGCGTTCGGTGCCGTCGGTGCGGTCGTCGGGACCGGCCTGGCGTTCGGGCCGACCGTCGCCGGCTGGCTGGTCGGGACGTTCGGCTGGCGGGCGATGTTCGCGGTGTTCGCCGCGGCGGGGCTCGTCGTGCTGGCCGGGACCCCGGCGATGCGGGAGTCCACGGCGTCGGTCCGTCCGCGGTTCGACCTGACCGGGACGCTGCTGTTCGTCACCGGGATGGTCGGGCTGATGTTCGGCGTCAACCGCGTCTCGCAGGCCGGGTGGGGCGACCCGGTCGTGCTGGCCTCGGCCGGCGTGGGCGCGCTGCTGCTGGTCGCCTTCGCGGTGGTGCAGCGGCGCGTTGCGGACCCGGTCCTGGATCTCGGCCTGGTCGGCGACCGCCGGTTCGTCGGCTGGCTGCTGGCCGCCGTCACGCTCGCCTTCGGCACGGTCGGGGTCCTGGTCTACCTGCCGACCTGGCTGCAGGGGGCAGGCGGGCTGTCCGCTCAGGAGGCCGGGGCCCTCATGCTGGTGATGACCGTGCCGGTGCTGCTCGTACCGCCGCTGGCCGGGCAGGTCGTCGCCCGCGGGGTGCCCGCGCGGGTCGTCGTCGGCATCGCGGTCGGCTGTCTGGCGGCCGGCAACGCGTGGCTCGTCGGCCTGTCGCCCGGCGGAGCGGTCCTCACCCTGGCCGGACCGCTGCTGCTGCTCGGGCTGGGCAACGGGGCGGCCGTCGGCCTGATCGACGCGCAGGCCCTGGACCTCGTCGACGCCGACCGCGTCGGCATGGCGTCCGGCCTGCTCAACACGATGCGCAGCGCCGCCAACACGGTGGCGCTCGCGGTGTTCGGTGCCGTGCTCGTCACCGTCGTGCAGGCAGGGACCGGTGACCGGGAGCTCGCCGGCCGGGTCGCCCTGGGCGACCTGTCCGGCGGCGACGCCGGGTACCTCGCCGAGCAGTACACGGCGGCATGGCGGGTCGGACTCGGGCTCGTCGCGGGGCTGTGCGTCCTCGCCGGCGCCGCCGTGCTGTACCTGACCAGCCGGGCCCGGCCGGCGGTCGTCCCCACCGAGGAGGAGAGTCACCTGTGAAGAGCACCGTCCTGGGCCGGCCCGGCGCCGGCCTCGAGGTCCCCGTCGTCGGCCTCGGATGCATGCGCATGGGGTTGCAGGGGGTCGCGGGTGAGGCCGAACGGGCCCACCGCACGATCCGCCGGGCCCTCGACGCGGGCGTCACGTTCCTCGACACCGCGGACATGTACGTCCGCGGCGTGAACGAGGAGATCGTGGGTGCGGCGATCGCCGGGCGCCGCGACGAGGTCCAGCTCGCGACCAAGTTCGGGGTCGTCCGCGGCGACGGCGACGAGTTCTCGCTGCGGGGGGACGCCGCGTACGCACGTCCGGCGTGCGAGGCCAGCCTGCGCCGGCTCGGCGTCGACGTGATCGACCTCTACTACCTGCACCGCCGCGACCCGGAGGTGCCGATCGAGGAGTCGGTCGGCGCCATGGCCGAGCTCGTCGCCGCCGGGAAGGTGCGGCACATCGGGCTGTCCGAGGTCACCGGGCAGGAGCTGCGCGCCGCGCATTCCGTGCACCCGGTCACCGCGCTGCAGTCGCAGTGGTCGGTCGCCGCGCGCGAGGTCGAGGAGGTCGTCCCGGTGTGCGCCGAGCTCGGGATCGGCGTCGTGCCCTGGTCGCCGCAGGCCCAGGGCACGCTCAGCGCCACCGACGACTCGCGCGACGCCGAGTTCGACACGACCTTCCCCGGCGACCCGGGGCTGCCCGGCCGGGTGCGCGCGCTCGCCGCCCGGCTCTCGCTGCCCCCGGCCGCGATCACCCACGCCTGGATCTCCGCGCGCTCCCGGCACTGGGGCGTGCCGGTCGCCCCGGTGTTCGGCACCACGACGCCGGAGCGGATCGACGAGCTGGTCGCCGGCGCCGCGGTCACGGTGCCCGACGAGCTGCTCGACGAGCTCGACCCCGTCGCCCCGCGACCCGCCCCCGCGCACCGCTGAACCGCCGCTCCCACCGACGAACCGGAGTCCCCGATGAGCACACCGACCACATCCGCGAAGGCGCCGATCTTCGGTTTCAGCCCGTGGCGCTCGGGCGTCGACCGGGCCGCCGACCTGCTGCGCGTCGCCGTGCGCGCGGACCGGGCCGGGCTGGACCTGCTGACCGTGTCCGACCATCCCTACGTCGGCGCGAAGCTCGACGCGTACGCCACGCTCGGCGTGGTCCTGGGTGCGACCGGGCAGATCACGACCGCGGTCAGCGTCACCAACCTCCCGCTGCGCCCGACCCCGCTGCTCGCCCGCACCGTCACCTCGCTGTCCGCGCTCTCCGGCGGCCGGGTGGTGCTCGGGCTCGGCGCGGGCGGGTCACCCGGGGACATCGCGCGGATGGGCGGTCCGGCGCTGCCGCCGTCGAACGCGGTGGCCGCGCTGGAGGAGGCGATCGTCGTGCTGCGGCAGCTGTCCGGTGGGGGAGACCCGGTGACGTTCGAGGGTGTGTCGACGTCGATCACCGGCATCGACCCCGCCCCGGTGGCCGCGCCACCGGTGTGGACGGGCTCGGTCGGGCACCGGTCCCTGCAGGTCACCGGCCGGCACGCGGACGGGTGGATCCCCGGGCACGCCGCGGACTGGGTGAGCCCGCTCTACCGCCGGTCCCGGCCGGTGATCGACGAGGCCGCCGCCGGGGTGGGCCGTGCGCCCGCCGAGATCCGCACCGTGTTCAACGTCCTCGCCCGGATCGCCGACCGGCCGGTGACCGAGACCCGGGACGACGACGGCCGGTGGATCGCGGGCTCGGTGGACCAGTGGATCGAGGAGCTGACCACCGCGGTGCTGGAGCACGGCGCTGCCGGCTTCGTGCTGCACGTCTCCGACGCGACGAGCGACGACATCGCGCTGGGCCGCTGGGCGGAGGAGATCGCTCCGGCCGTGCGCGTCGCGGTGGGCGCCCGGTGACCACCGGCACCGGCGTCGCGGACTCCGGATCGGGCCGGGTCCCGCGCTACGCGAGCCCGGTCGACGTCGAGCGGTTCGGTCCCTACGGCCACGGCGGCAACCAGGGACCGTCGGGGTGGTGCCGGGCGGCGGCGCCGTTCCGCGGCCGGCTGACCGCCGGCGCGGGGGGATTCCGGGCCGAGCCCGGCCGCTACCACCTGTACCTGTCGTGGGGCTGCGGGTGGGCGCAGCGCATCGCGATCGCGCGCCGTCTCCTGGGACTCGAGCGGGTGCTGACCCTGAGCTACGTCGACGACCGCCGGGACGCCCGGGGCTGGGCGTTCCGCGAACGCCGGGGGGCCGACCCGGTGAACGGGTTCCTGCTGCTGCGGGAGGCCTACGAGGCGACGGCGCCCGGATGGTCCGGACATGTCTCGACGCCGGTGCTGTGGGACCGCCACCGGCGGACGATCGTCAGCAACGACCCGTCGGACCTCCTGGTGGACCTCGACCACGCGTTCCGGAGATGGAGCGATCCGGCCGTGGTCCTCTACCCGGCGGATCTCGCGGACGAGTTGTCCGCAATGGATTCCTACCTCTACGAGAACGTCAACGACGGCGTCTACCGGGCGGACGGGGCGGTCACCCAGTCCGATTACGACACGTGGTCGGGAAAGGTCGTCGGTGCGTTCGAGCTGCTCGACGGCCGGCTGTCCCGCAGCCGTTTTCTCTTCGGTTCCTCGGTGACCGGTTCGGATATCCGTCTCTGGACGACGCTCGCGCGTTTCGATCTCGCCTACAACCCAGCATGCGGGATCAGCGAACGGGGCCTCGCCGACTTCCCGAATCTGTGGGACTACGCCCGCGACCTGTACGGACATCCGGCCTTCCGGGAGACTACGGACTTCGACACGTTCCGGTTCCCGCCGCCCGGACCGCGCGACGACGGCATCGTGCGGCGACGCGTGGATCCGCGCGAGGAGGACTGGGAGAAGCCGGTCGACCGGCATTAACTTGATTCGCGCAGGGGAGGTCCGGACTCCGGCTGGATTTGGCTTGTGTGAGTCGGAACAACTTTGTTGTCATCGCTCCGTCAGTCGTTTACCGTTGAATGCAGTGGCCCGACGGAGTGCACTCGACGGTTGATCAGCCGGGGGGCGACTCACAATGCGCAGCACGCTCGTGAACAATGAACCTGCCGAAGTGGGGGCGGCGTGCGACCGGTGCCACGCATCCCATTCCGCACCCGACGAACCGGCGATCTCCGGGCGGTGGACGGCGCGCGTCCCGCTCGGTGGGGCGACGGCTGTCGCCGGCCGGCGCGTGCTGGTGGTCGACCCGGACACCGAACGCGCCGCCCACTTGGCGCAGGAGCTCGGCCGGCACGAGATCCGGTCGGCGGTCACCGCATCGGCGATCGAGGCGCTGCACCGCTACAGCGAGGTCGACATCGTGCTGCTTGACCTCGACCTCCCGGACCGGGCCGGGTTCGACCTGTGCCGTTCCCTGGTCGCCCTGTCAGGCATCCCGATTATCGCGATGACGGCGCGTCCCGAGGAGGTCGACCGGGTGCTCGGGTTGCAGGCGGGGGCCGACGACTGTGTGGTGCGTCCGGTCGGGCTGTACGAGCTGCGGGCCCGCATCGATGCCGTGCTGCGCAGGTTCCGGTCGGGTGCGCCGCCGATCGGCGCCGGGACCGGCGGGCTGTCCCTCGATCCCGTCGAGCGCCGGGTCCGCGTCGGGGATGCCGAGGTCGAACTGTCCCGCAAGGAGTTCGACATGCTGCACATGCTCGTGCGGGCCGGCGGCGGGGTGGTGTCGCGGTCCCGCCTGCTGCGCGAGGTGTGGGACGGCTCGTACTCCCGGCGCACGATCGACACGCACGTCAACTCGGTCCGCAACAAGCTGGGTGACGCGGCGTGGATCGAGACGGTCCGCGGGGTCGGCTACCGCATGGGGCGGCCCTGATCCGGCGCGTGCCCGTGCAGGAACGTCCGCACCCCGGCGCGCACCATCATCTCGACCTCGGCCGGCGACAGCGTCGTGGCCAGATAGGCGGGTGAAGTCGTCGACACCAGAAGAGCCAGGTGCAGGGCGGCCCGGTCGGGATCGTCGACATCCAGCAGACCTCGCTCGGCGAGCCGGCCCAGCCGGTAGGCGAGGTCGCGCATGACCCGATGCGGGCCGGTGCGCTGCCACGTGCGGACCGTCTCCTTCGGGATGTGCTCGATCTCGGCGTTGATCTGCCGGACGAGCGCGTAGTGGTCGGCGTACTCGGGCGTCGGTGTCGCCCACTCCAGCCCGAACGCGACGAGCGCCTCCTCGAGGCCGGCCGGTCCGTCGACCTCGAGGTGCCGCTCGATGATCTCGAACTGGGCCTCGGCGACCTGGGCGGAGCTCTCCCGGATCACGGTCCGGAACAGCTCCTCCTTGTCGGCGAAGTGGTTGTAGATCGTGCGGGTCGACACCGCGGCGGCCGACGAGATGGCGTCGATGCTGGCCCGCGCGTACCCGTCCCGGGCGAAGACGCCGAGCGCGCCGGACATGATCGCCCGGCGCTTGTCCATGAGCCCTCCGGCCCGACGGCCGCCGCCGCGACTGATGTTGACCATGGTCCCTCCAATGCAATGCACGTGGTACCTTACTGCAGTACGCGTTGCAGCGTGGTCCGTGTGCCTAGAGGCTGCACTACGGGCGCGCGACGCCGGCAACCGCACCGAGAACCGAGCGCACCGAGACTCAGGAGCACAGACATGACCCGGATCGCCATCGTCATCGGGAGCACCCGGCCCGGCCGGCGTGGGGAGCTCGTCGCCCGCTGGATCAAGGAGAAGGCCGAGGCGCACGCGACCGCGCTCTCCGGCGCGGCGACCTACGAGATCGTCGACCTCGCGGACGTCGAGCTCCCGCTGCTCAACGAGCCGCTGCCGCCGCTGTTCGGCCAGTACCAGCAGGAGCCCACCCGGCGGTGGGCCGAGACCGTGGCCGGGTTCGACGGCTTCGTCGTGGTCACGCCGGAGTACAACCACGGAATCCCGGCGGTCCTGAAGAACGCGATCGACCACCTGTACGCGGAGTGGAATAACAAGGCCGCGGGCTTCGTCAGCTACGGGGTGCACGGCGGCGTCCGTGCCGCCGAGCACCTGCGCCAGGTGTTCGCCGAGGTCAAGGTCCCGGGCGTCCGCAGCCAGGTCGCGCTGGGCCTGTTCACCGACTTCCGGATCGAGGACCCGACCGAGACCGGCGTGCTGGAGGCCGGGCCGCACCACGACGAGACCGTCGGCGAGCTCCTCGACGAGGTCGTGGCCTGGTCCGACGCGCTCGCCCCGCTCCGCGACCGGGCGGCGGCCGCGGCCTGACGTCGCGCGCCACGCACCCGCGACGCCCCCGGTCCGACAGGGCCGGGGGCGCCGTCGTCGGTGGCCCCGGGGGAGTTGACACGACCCTGACGTCCGGGACGTTGAACCCGCCGGGGCCGCCGTCGGATCCTGGAACCGTCGAACGGATCCGGCCCGCCGCCGGTCCGCCACCCGATCACCGGAGTGTCCCGTGTCGGTTCTCAGTGGGGTATTCCACTTCCCGGGCAGTCTCGACCACCCGTCGCTCGTGGGCTCGTTCCCCGAGGCGAGCCCGTTGGGCACCACGCTCTGGACGTCACGACGGTCGGTCCTCTACTCGGTCGGGGAGCCCGTGTCGGGCGACCGGGTCCACCGCGCCGTCCTCGAGGTCGACGGCAGCAGCACCGCCGCGGTGGTCCTGGGCCGGATACACGACGGCTCCGTGTCGGACCTGCGGGCACTCGGGTTCGGGGCCGCGTGCCGGAACTCCGCGGAGGTCGCGATCTCGGCGTACACGGCGTGGGGGGAGGGCTTCGTCGGCCGTCTCGGCGAGGAGTGCTCAGTGATCCTCTGGGACGAGGGAGCGGCCCGCCTGGTCCTCGCCAACGGCACGGCGTCGCCGGACCTGCTCCGGTTCCGGCGGGTCCGGGACAGGGTGCATGTGCACAACGTCCTGCGGCCCACACGGACGGGCGGGGCCCGTGGGGCGGCCGCGTGGGAGGTCGCCCAGCACGAGGCGACCTTCGACAGCGTGTGCGCGGGAGGCCGCACCACGCTGCACGCTGCGTGACGTCCGCGGGTGCGGCTCCCGGCACCGGTCCCACCCGTCGTTCTCCCTCGTGTGTCACCACCCGAGATCAGCCGGCAGGTGCTCGCGCGGAACGATCTCGAGTATCCCCAACTCGCGGGGCTGCTCGGACATCATCTGTACGTCGGCGGTGGTACGCCCAATATCGAAGAGGCGGACACCGGCGCAACCGAGCACGACGAGATCATCCGCTCACTCCTGGCCGAGGGGCCGACGGCGATACGGGGGAAACACGTCGGAGCCCATCACGCTGGACCCGTCCCGCCCGCCGCTCCCCACGTCGCGAACGGTGGCCGGGCGGCAGGAGGTGTGTGAGGATCGTTCCGTGACCCCGGCGGCATCGGTTCTCGTGCGCAGGATGCACGTCGACCTCGTCCGCGTCACGGCGAGCGGCTGTCGCCGCTCGGCCGCTTTCTGAGCGCGGGCCCAGTCAGACCGCATCCCGTCAGCCTTTCCCACTCCCGAGGTTCGCGCCGTCGGGTGTCCCCCGGGCACGTCGCGCGGGAGCGCCGCCGACGGTGCCGGCAGCCGTCCGAGGGGAGCACTCATGGCCATCCAGCCCAAGGAGACCGTCGTCCCGTTCGCCCTGCACGGCGAGGGCAGCGGCGTGCTCCCGACCCTGACCGTGGCCGGCGACGCCGGCCACGAGTTCCTGACCGACGCCTATCCCGCCTTCGGCGGCGCCGACTCCGCGCCGAGCCCGCTGTTCTACGCGCTCGGGGCGCTCACCTCGTGCAACCAGGTCGCCGTGAGCCTGGTGGCCAAGGACCTGGGTATCCGGCTCGGCCGCTGGACCTTCGATGCCCAGGGCGACCTGGACACCGCAGTCCTGGTCGGCGGCGCCGCCGGCAACGCCAACTTCGACCGGGTCGAGGTCCGCGCGACGGTCGAGACCGACGCCACCGAGGAACAGTTCGCCCGGCTGATCTCCGAGACCGCCCGCCGGTGCCCGGTGACGCAGCTGTTCGAGCGCAGCGGCCTCGAGCTCATCAACGACTGGACGCGGGCGGAGCTCCCGGCCGCGGTCTGACCCCGACCGTCCCGTCGCCAGGACTCCGGGCGACGGGACGGCGGGCAGGAAGCTCCGAGCCGGAGGCCGAACCGTGACGCTGTCCGGGCGCTTGTTCACTCTCGAGCACGGAACCACAGGCGGTCGATCACGGCCGCGACCCCTGCTCGGACGGTCTCGGTGGTGGCGGGTCAGGAGTCCTCGCCGCGCCGGAAGCCGTCGGGCGTGAACGTCATTAGCCGGTCGGCGTTCTCGGGCTACAGGCCGGCACGTGCCCAGGACGCCGCGTTCGTCAGCGCGAAGACGTCCTCGCCGCGGAGATCGGCGCGCACTGCTCCGGCGGTGCGCGCCCCGGCGACAGGCGCTTCCCCGATCGCCGTGATCCGTGCGCAGTCGTCGTGCAGTTCCGACCCGGCGTCGGCGGCCACGAGCAGGTCGGCCAGTCCGCTGTAGGTGGACGCGTGCTCGACGACGGCGCGCACCCAGGCGTGAAGATCGGCCACGGTGATGGTCGAGGATGTGCTGGCCATGATTCTGTCCTCGTCGTGGCCGATCAGGCGGGAATGATCCAGTGTGATCAACGCCCCTGTCGCCCAGAATCCTGGCGACGCGACGGCGGGTGGGGGACTCAGGGCCGGAGCCGGGCCGTGATGGCACGCATCTCGCCCTGGTGTCGCCGGAAACCATTCAGCGAGACTGGGTACAGCCGCACGATCGCCGGGCCCGTCGGCCAGCAGCTGGCCTCGCTGAACGCGACGGCCCACCGGCGTCTGCTGGACAGGAGGTCGTCGCTGGGAGCCCGCCCCACCCCGTCCACTGGCAGGCAAGTACCAGTGCAATCCGACGCCGTGTCGAAGTGGCCCGCGAGAGGACAGCACCGGAATCCGGCTGGAGACAGGCACACCGCGCTGGCGGCGCCCTCCATCAGGTCTTGATCAGCTCGGTCCAGATCGCCGCGCTCTCCGGCTTGCCACGGACGAACGCCGCTGCGCTGGCACTTGCTCGCTGTCGGCGCGGCACTACGGCCGGTCGATCACGGCCGCGACCTCCGCCTGGACAGTCATGTAACACCGCCAGTATTTCAGCCGCGCCGGAGGCCGTCGAGTGTGAACGTCACCAGCCGGTCGGCGTCTTCGGGCGACAGGTTGGCACGTTCCCAGGCCACGGCGCGGAGGGATCGAGCGGACCTGCTCCAAACCTCGGGGCTGGTTCGGCAAGAGCGCCCCAACCCCGCCGCTATGATAAAACATGTCTCTGGGCAGTTAAGTCACGTTTTAACGAGGTCAACCATGGCGAAGCGATCTGTACCGCTGCGGCCGCACGTGCAGGATGCCCTCAGCGTGTGGGGTCAACTCATCAGGCGCGGTCGGCTCGACCGAGCCTGGACGGCCAAGGACCTCGCTGGTCGCGCGAATGTCTCGGAGCAGACCGTGCTCTCAGCGGAGTCCGGTCATCGTGGCACCGCGGTCGGCACGATGCTGGATCTGGCAGACCTCGTCGGCGTGCCCATCTTCGGCATCGAGGACCGCGCCGAACTCGCGATCCGTCGCCAGCGCGGCGAGGAGATGCTCGCTCTACTCCCCAGCCGTGTTCGCAGGCCCACGGGAGGAACCATCGATGACGACTTCTGAGGAGCTCTATGTCTGGACGTGGCCACCGAACCAGAAGGAGCCTGTCCTGGCCGGGCGGGTGGAGCAGGCTGGGTCGCTCGTTACCTTCATCTACGCGCTGAGGTACCGATCGCGGCCGGATGCCATCAGTCTGTTCGCCCCGGAACTTCCGCTGCGCCCCGGCATACAGGAGCCGGCAGACGGGCTGACCATCGCGGGCGCCCTCAGGGACGGGAGTCCCGACAGATGGGGTCGGGGTGTCATAGAACGCCGAAGAGGTGCCACCCCGAACTCTCTCAGCGAGATCGACTACATGCTAAGTTCTAGCTCGAATCGCTTCGGAGCACTGGACTTCCAGGCCAGTAGTGAGAACTACGTACCGCGGGATGACTCGGCGACCCTCGATGAGCTGCACAAGGCGGCCATCATCCTCGATGAGGGTGGGGAGGAGCTGTCGGCAAGCCTCGACGCGGCGCTGATACATGGCACAAGCCTCGGAGGCGCACGGCCAAAGGCGACTCTCACCGATGAAGATGGGAGTGAGTGGCTCGCGAAGTTCGCGTCCTCAGATGATCGCGTGTTCTCAGTCGTGAACGCTGAAGGCGCGATGCTTGAGCTTGCGCGCAGGGCGGGAATCGATGTCCCCGAGAGCAAAGTCGTCTCATCCTTGGGAAAAGAAGTCCTTCTCGTCAGGCGATTCGATCGAGACGGAACCGGCGGGAGACACCACGTCGTATCTGGCCTGACAATGGCCCAGACTGACGAGATGTACGCCCGGTACGTGTCCTACCCGCAGATCCTCGATGTGCTTCGCATGTACGCGGAGGACGCGACTCAGCCCGGCCCGGACCTGTTCCGGCGCATCGCGATGAACATTGCCATCAGCAACAACGATGACCATGCCCGGAACCACGCCGCGTTCTGGAACGGGAGGTACTTGGAGCTCACCCCAGCCTACGACCTCGCGCCAGGGCAGAGGTCCGGGGACACATTCGAGCAGGCGATGGCATTTGGACGAGGGCACCACGGCGCGAAGGTGTCCAACTTTGCGGCTCTGGTGCGCGAGTCGGAGACCTACGGGCTCAGCGGTTCAGAGGGTCGGGACATCATCGATCATCTCGTGTCGGCGATCCGCGACAACTGGAATGATGCTGCGGAGGTGGCGCGCTTGAGCTCCGCAGACAAGCAGAATCTTCGAAAGAGGCAGATATTGCCGAGGGCGGCATTCTTCGACTACGATGCCATACCACTCTGACGAGCAGGGCCATCGTCAGATGGCCACCATGTGTAGAACTGCAACAGCCAGTTCATTGCCGTCATGCGAGCGCGTGAGGAACGAGCTGATGTCAGATTCGCGATAGGTCACGAGTGTGAGCGGCTCGGTCAGCTTCGCCTCGAACTCGACCGGCGTCAAGTCGCCGAGGGTGCCTTGGCTTGTTGGCGAGTGATACTTCCGCTCGATCCACAGCCGATGGCTAGGCTCAGCGCTTGCCGCGCAACCCTCGGACCTGCAAGTTCGGGCGGTCCTCACCGCACGGTGACCAGTTCTTGTATCCACCGCATCTCCTGGCCTCCCCGCGGTTCCGGGTGCGCCGGCCCGAGGGGCGCGCCACCGCAGATCGGTTGCGTCTCGGAGGCCCGCGGCGCCAGCACGACGTACCGCTATGCGCCGTCCGAGGGTGGTCGGCGCCGACCGGGATCGTGTGCTTCCGGACATCGGCGTCGTCAGCCACCTCGTCGATCCGCTGCTCCTGTGCGGCGGCGATCCTGTGTCCCGCGCTGCGCGAGGTCCACTGCCTGTCAGCTCGGAGGCCCGGCTGAAGTTCGACATCTGCGTGTAGCCGACCTGACGCGCCACGCTGGACGGCGTCGTCCCCGCCGTCAGCAGCTCCCGAGGGTCGCGCTGATCTTCCGCAAGCTCACCACACACACTCTGTCACGCGCTGCGCCGCCTGCTGTGCGCTCGCGCGGTAGTCGATGAGCGGGTGCTCCCACAGATCCGTCGTGCGGTGTTCGTTCGCGAACTCGGAGCGCTCTTGCTCGGCCCGGCTTCCGCACCCGGCGAGGGAGAGGGCGCTCGGTCATCAGGTGCAATAGTTGCTGTTCTGTTTGTCATAATTGGCATTATCGGCTCCGTACCAGTGCAAGGGGTTCGTGCCGCGGGTACCGCGAGATCAAGACGTCGGGCTGTTCCGGGCCGAGGACCGGCCAACCAGCTCCTGGCGCACCTGTGAGGGTGCGTCTCCCGTCGCGGTCGGCCTGTTCGCCGAACTGGACCCACCCGATCAGCTGACGCTTCCTACACCCACACCTACACCGGGTCCCCGACCAGGACCACGCCGACTTCGACGCCGTGTGCGGCCTCGCCGGCGACAGCCGCTGCGCCAACCCCTGGTCCACCGACCTCGACCGCCGCGCCCGGGCTCCAAGCCCTACTCCACGATCAACAGAGGGTAGCGGCCCGACCAGGGTTGCACAGCCAGGCCCCGGCAGGAGTGGCGTCGCGTACATCTCCTCGATGTCGCCACCGAGCTGGGCCTTCAGCCGTCGCGTGACATCGTCGGTCAGCACCTCTCCATGCCCCGACGACGAGTCCGTCGAACGTCTGCGCAACCACGCCGCTCGCTTGGATCATCGGCAGGTCGAGCCCGTCGGTCATCGGGGTCTCGGCGAGGAAGAGGTGCACGCCGAGGACGTGAGTGCCCTGCGGCCGCAACTCGATGCGCAGGGAGTTGCTCGCCGACCACATCGCGGCCTTCGAAGCCGCGTAGGCAGTTGGGACAATGACCCAGCTGGCGGCAGAGAGCACGTTGACCAAGGCTCCTCCGCCGTTGCGCGCGAGCACCGGCGAGCTGTTGCGGGGCCGCGATCCGTGACCACACCGGGATGCCGATTTCAGCGATCAGCGTCGCCGGAGTGGCGGAGCGCATGGAACCCGAGATCGGCACGATCGGGCCGATGGTCGCCGAGACAGGCCGGCAGCACGTCGGAGAGGAACTCGGAGATCGTCGACTTCGCCCGCGCGAACGACATCCGGCGCATCTCCGCTCACCTCGGCCACCTCGACTGAACGGACCCGGGCGACCGCCGACGGCGCCGGTCACCCGCCGCGGTGCGGCCCGGCGCGGGGCGGGCCGGCGCGGGGCGGGCCGCTCGACCCCCGTTCCGTCACCGCGATCCCGTCCCGCACGATGACCGGCTGGCGCGCGCTGTCCAGGCCGACCAGCGCTTGCAAGGCGCGTTCGCCCAGGGAATGCACGGGCATCGCGACGGCGGTCAGCGGCGGCGACACCACCTGGGCGACCTCGTTGTCGTGCACGCAGACGACGGACAGCTCGTCGGGAACCGTAACCCCTCGTTGGGCGCACCGGCGCAGCACACCGACGGCGGATCGCACGTTTGCGACAACGACAGCGGTGACGCGCGAATGCTCGTCCAGCACCTGGTCGACGCTGTGCACTCCCCCGTCGATGCTCAGCGGACCGATGACGATCGGGTGCAAGGGTAGGCCCAATCGCTCGACCGCCTCGCTGAATGCCTGGGCGCGTCGCCGGGTTGCGTCGCGCTCTCGGGGCCCACCGATGTGGGCGATGTCGATGTGCCCCAGCTCGACGAGAGCGTCGACGGCCATCCGGATGGCCAGACCGTCGTCGAAGACGACTGAGCGGGCCGGCGGTTCGTGGACCTGGTTGACGAAGACCACGTTGCGATCACTGATCCGGGCCGCCTCGGTGGCATCGACTGGCGCTGCGAGCAACAAGCCGTCGAGGAACTGCTCGTCGAGCAGCCGGACGAAGTGGTCGGTCCGTCCCGGGCGGGACGACTCGCTGGCCACCAGCACGGTGAGCCCGAGCGAGTCGGCCGCGCCCTCCATCGCCTCGGTGAGCGCGGCCCAGACGGGGTTGGTCAGCTCCGGTACGACCAGACCGACCGACCCCGTCCGGGAGAGCCGCAGATTGCGCGCCGTGCGCGAGGGGGTGTAGCCGAGCTCGGCGACGGCATCGACGATCCGCCGGCGAGTCTCGTCCCGGATCCGGAGCCGGGGGTCCTCGTTCACCACCCGGGACACCAGAGCCCGGTCGACACCGGCGCGTTCGGCCACGTGTGTGATCGTGACCCGGGCGGGCCCGCGCCGGTGCCGTTGCTCCACCGGAGCAGGTTACTCGTCGGTCTTCCAGCGGTGCAGGTACAGGCCGACCAGGCTCAGCAGACCCGCACCGGCCGCGGCGGCGTAGGCCACCGGCCCCAGCAGGTTCGACGCCATCTCGACCACGGTCGAGGCACCGAGGACCAGGGCAACGAGCTGGATCAGCACCATGACCGCGCCCACGCAGAACGACAGGGCGAGCACCGCGCCGAACACGTTGTCGAGGACCTTGGTGGCGGCGACGCGCGTGTGCGATTCCTGTTGGTTCGTCATAACGACCTCTCAGAAGACGATCGGCAGCCAGGACATCCCGACCACGATTCCCAGCGCGTACATCGGAATGACGTAACAGCTCACCAGCGGTAGGAATGTTCTGACCGGGTTGACCTGCGAGATTCCGGAGGCGATGTAGATGGGGGCAGCACCCGGAGGAGAAGCCCCCTCGGTCGAGGAGAAGATCAGAATCGCCGTCACGGCGGCGGCGGGCGGGACTCCTGCGGCGGTGAGCACCGAGAAGGCCACACCACCGATCGTGGCTATCGTGGCGGCGGAGGGCAGCGGACCGGCGACGAGGATGACCAGGATGCCGACCAGAGCGACGGTGAGCAGCGGCGCAGCCTGGAACCCGGACAGCAGCTCACCCAGCTGCGGACCGAGCCCGAGCTCGGTGAGCACCTCGGAGGCGGCGAAGGCGAAGACCACGGTCGCACCGACCGCGCTGAACCGCGGACCGGAGTCACGGAACATGGCGAACCAGCCCGAGGCACTGTGCGGCAGCTTCTTCCAGCCCAGGATGATGGCCGCCACCGACATCAGGGCCGGGATCCAGACGACGATGTTGATCGTGTCGTGTGCGCTCTCGCCGATCCAGTCGATCGCCCGCTGTGCCAGGGGTCCGATCGTGACCACGACCGGCAGCGCGACACCGACGAACACCAGCAGCGACCACCAGCCCTGCCGGATGGACTCGCCGACACCGAGCAGGTCGGCCCGATCGACCTTCTCGACGCCATACCGGCGGACGAACACCGCGACCAGGATCAGCCGGTACAGCAGCATGTAGCCGGCGGCCACCAGGCCGGGCAGCAACAGCTCCTCGAGCCCGATGACCGGCGCGACGGCCGCGCTTCCGGCGAGGATGAGCAGCGACGGGCTCGGCGGAATCACCGTTCCCATTCCCGCGTTGCCGGCCACGATCGTGGCCGACATGTGCTTCGGCCAGTGCGAGCGGTTCATCCAGGGGATCGTCACGGCGCCCACCGCGGCGGCATTCCCGGAACCGCCGTGCGAGACCGCTCCGAACAGCGCGGCGGCGACGGTCGAGACGTATCCGGCACCGCCGGTCATCCGACCGAGGAGCGAATTGAGGATTCCGACCATGCGGTCGATCAGCCCGGTCCGCACGAAGATCGCACCGAGGAAGACGAACGTCATGGCGGCGTAGACGATCGGTTCACTGAACGCCTCCGCCATTCCGGATGCGAACAGGCCGAGGAAGTCCCCGCCGCCGAAGGCGCAGAGAACGACGAAGGAGACGCCCAGTGCCTCCCCGACCGAGCGTTTCAGCACGGCGATCATGACGATGATCAGGGCGATGTAGACCGCCAGCGCGATGACTGCGATACCCATGGAGTTCTCCGCGTTGAGAGCGAGGGTGGGGGACGGAAGGTGATCAGCCGAGCAGGCGGCTGATCAGAGGACGGAGTTCGGGCTTCTCCTCCAGGCCGAACCCGGGGGCGGCGGTCGGGGCGATCCGGCCGTCGACGACCTCGACCCCCGGCGAGTAGCCGCCGAACGGCTGGAAGACCCCCGGGTACGCCTCGCAGCCACCGAGCTCGAGCCCGTGCACGATGTGCAGATTGATCAGATGCCCGCCGTGCGGCCGGGCCTGGGTGCGGCTGTGCCCGGCGGACTCCAGGTCGGCGATCATCCCGGCGTACTCGGTCAGCCCGTAGCTGATGCCGGCGTCCATCTGGAACACGTCGAGCCCCGGTCGCATCCCGCCGTGGCGCACCAGGTTGGTCGCGTCCCGGCGGGAGAACAGGTTCTCACCCGTGGCGATCGGTCCACTGTAGATCTCGGCGACGGCCCGGTTGAGGTCGTAGTCCAGCGGGTCGCCCGGCTCCTCGTACCAGGCCAGACTGTAGGGCTCCAACTCCTTGCCATAGGACAGCGCCGTGTCCAGGTCGAACCGGCCGTTCGCGTCCACCGCGAGCTGGGACGGATCCCGAGTGACCGTGAGTGCTGCCTCGATTCGGCGCAGGTCGTCCGCGAGCAGGGCACCCCCGATCTTGATCTTGAAGACGCCGTAGCCGGCGTCCCGGTAACCGGCCAGCTCCTCGGTCAGCGCCGAGGTCCCGTACTCGTCCCGGTAGTAGCCGCCGGCCGCGTAGACCGGCACCCCCGGACGCGTCGCCGCCCGGCCGAACTCGCGGGCGATCAGGTCGGCGGCCGGGACCCCCTCGAGTTTCGCGTTGAGATCCCAGATCGCGAGCTCCAGCGCGGCCACCGCACCCGCACGGTCGCCGTGACCGCCGGGCTTCTCGTTGCGCATCAGGAGCGCACCGATCGCCGCGGGGTCGAACCGCGATCCCGAACCGTCGAGCAGGCTCTCGGCCGGGGCGGCGAGCAGCCGGGGCGCGAAGCGCTCGTCGATGAGGCCGGGCTGGGCGTAGCGCCCGATGGAGTTGAAGGCGATCCCGGTCACCCGTCGCCCGTCGCGCACCACGTCGCTAGCCACCGCGACCAGCGAGACGTCATGGTCGGCGAAGCTCACCATCGCGTTGGAGACGTTCCCCTCGAGCGGGACCCGCAGATGCCTGATGCCGGTGATGCGCATGGACTCCCTCGTCACGTCGATCGTTCAATCGATTGAACGCGGACCATGCCAGGCGCCTAGCAACCCGTCAAGCCACTGTCGCCGCCTCCACAGATGGCCGGCCGCGACGACGTAATAGACGTCGGCGAGGGGTTCCTGCGCGCTTTGAACCGCTAGACCTCCCGACCGACCTCACGGTGGTCCGTTCCGTCTTCCTCCGGCGACGCGAATCACCGGCCATGGCCGCGCGTGGCCGGCAGACCCCCTCCTCAGGAGCCCCACCCATGGAAGCCCTTCGCATCGCGTGCTCGGCACCGCACGGATCTCTGGGCTGTCCCTCATCTCCCCGGCCAGGACGACGGCCGACCGAATCGTCGCCCTGGCAGCCTTCGAGCGCGACCGCGCGGCGGCGGTCGCCGACAAATACGGCATCGAGGCCGTGCTCGGCGGCTATCAGGACGTCGTGGCTTCACCGAGGGTTGAGATCGTCTTACAACCCGTTGGCGAACGCACTGCACGGACCCTGGAACCTCGATGCGGTCCGCGCGGGCATGCATGTGCTGAGCGAGAAACTTTTGCATCGAACGCTGCGGAAGTGCGCTTGGTCGCCGGCGCAGCACGCGCCACTAGGTCACCACCGTCGAGGGCTTCCACTATCTGTTCCACCCCCGGTCATGCTGCGCGCACACAAAATCCTGAGTTCCGGGGAGATCGGCGACCTGCGTGCGGTCGAGGCGCGCACCCTGATACCCGCCCCGACGGTGACGACCTGCGCTGGGACCATACCCGGGCAGGCGGCGCCATCATGGACCTCGGATGCTGTGGCCTGCACGCCCACCACCTTTCTCGCCCCTTGGCGAGAGGCAGGCACCCACTGGTTCAGGCCCACGGGCGAGAGGGGGCCGGGCGGCCCGGTGTGGACGCCTGGAAGGACGCGACATTCGAGTACCAAACGGTACAATCGGCCGAACGCCGATGCCGCCCGGCTACTCGATCTCACCGAGTTCCTGGCCCGCAAGCCCAAGGCGCTGTCAGGCGGGCAGCGGCAACGGGTGGCGATGGGCCGGGTGATCGTACGGGAGCCCCAGGTCTTCCTCATGGACGAACCGCTGTCCAACCCGGACGCCAAGCTGCGGGTGCAGACCAGGGCGCAGATCTCGGTGTTGCAGCGCAGGCTCGGCACCACCACGGTCTACGTGCCCCACGACCAGACCGAGGCGTTGACGATCGGGGACCGCGTCGCGGTCCTGCGGGACGGTCGGCTGCAACAGGTCGACAGCCCCGCAGGATGTACGACCGGCCGTGCAACGCCTTCGTCGCGAGCTTCATCGGATCCCCGCAGATGAACCTGCTGACCTGCGACCTCACCGACCGCGGAGCGTCGCTCGGGGACCATGACCTCCCGCTGCCCGCACGGTGCGCGAGGCGGCGGCGCCCGACACCCGGGTACCTCCACTGCAGCCGTCACCACGGCACCGGGTACGCCGGTCGACGTCGTCGCCCGGGTCCACGGCCGGCACACTCCGGCGCAGGGTGAGGTCGTCCGGCGCGCCGTCGACCCGGCGCGGATCCATGCCTTCTCGGCGAGCTCCGGCGAACGCCTCTGAACCCGGCCGCCGGACGTGCGCTAAGCTCAGTCGGGCTTGACGGCGAGGACCGGGACGGGGCTCTCGAGGAGCAGCCGTTGCGACACGCTGCCGAGCAGCGCCTTGCTCAACCGGCTGCGGCGGCGCAGTCCGATCACCAGCCGCGCAACGTCGCCGCGGAGGTCGATCTCGTCGAGGACGGCGTCGACCGGATCACGGTCTCCCGGGCCGACCCGCTCGACGAGCGTGACCCCCGTGGCGCCGGCCGGACCGGTGAGGTCCAGCCGGTGCAGGGTCAGGTTAAGCACGACGAGGTCGGTGCCGAGCCGAGCGGCTTCGTCAGCGCCTGCGGTCAACGCCGCCGCACCCTCGGCACCTTCGCCG
Source organism: Pseudonocardia nematodicida (assembly GCF_040105385.1). Taxonomy (NCBI): domain Bacteria; kingdom Bacillati; phylum Actinomycetota; class Actinomycetes; order Pseudonocardiales; family Pseudonocardiaceae; genus Pseudonocardia; species Pseudonocardia nematodicida. Next base: position 234,800 of record NZ_JBEDNQ010000008.1, on the reverse strand, counting down.
ACCGCCACGAGAACACTCATGACAACTCATCTCGTTGAAGTGGGCGGGCCGGGTCGATCGACCCGTCGCATCGTTCACGCGTACTGCTCGTCGTTCATGCGTACTGCGTGCGGAACTGCTCCTCCAGCTTCTCTAGCGACCGACCTCGTGTCTCGGGCACCACCTTGGCCACGAACACCAGTGCCGCCAGGCCGAGGACGACGAACACGAAGAACGAGTTCGCGATCCCGACTGTCTGCACCATCGGCGGAAACACCAGCGCGACGAGGGCGTTGGCCACCCAGAGCACGAACACGCTGATGCCGATGGCCAGGCTGCGGATCTTCAACGGGAATATCTCGGACAGGATGAGCCAGACCAGCGGGCCTATGGTGCCCTGCATGCAGAAGACGAACAGGATGACGAACACTAGGATGAAGTAGGCCTTCGCCGTCCCGTCCGGCAGCAGCAGCGCGGACAGCCCGACCAGGAGGTGGAAGGTCGTGGTGAGAGCGAACCCGCCGAGCAGCATGGTCCTGCGGTTGATCTTGTTGATGATCAGGATCCCGACGGTGATGCCGAGCACGGAGAACAGCCCGTTGAGCGTATTGGCCACGATCGCGGCGTTCGCCGAGAAGCCGGCGTCACCGAGCAGCTGGGTGCCGTAGTACATGATCGAGTTGATCCCGGTGGCCTGCTGGAAGACACCCAGCCCGGCCCCGATGAGGATCAGCCGACGGATCCACCGGACGCCGAGGTCGGTTGCGCCGCCGGTGCGAGAGGCCTGCTCCTCGGCCGCGAGCCGGTGCACCTCCGACATCTCGGCCTCGGCGCGCTGCGGCGACCGGACCTGCCTCAGAACGGCCAGCGCCTCGGCCTCCCGGCCCTGCGCGACCAGCCAACGGGGGCTCTCGGGCATCCGCAGCATCCCGATGAACAGCACGATCGCCGGGGCGAGGGCGACCAGCAGCATGACCCGCCAGATCCAGTCGATGTCGCCCCAGATGTTGTAGATGACCGCGTTGATCACGAAGGCGGCGAACTGGCCGGAGACGATCATGACCTCGTTGCGGGTCACCAGACCTCCCCGCCGCTCGGCCGGCGCGATCTCGGCCAGGTACACCGGCACGGTCGCCGAGGCGCCGCCGACCGCCAGCCCGAGGATGAAGCGGAAGATCGCGAGCACCTCCCAGCCAGGGGCCAGGACGCAGCCGAGCGTGCCGATCATGAACACGATCGCCAGCAGCAGGATGTTGTGCCGGCGGCCGTGCCGGTCGGAGAGCGTGCCGCCGATCACGGCGCCGACGGCAGCGCCGAAGATCAGGATGCTGACGACGAAGCCCTCGGTGAAGGCGGTGAGCCCGAGATCGCGGGTCAGAGGCTCGAGCGCCCCGTTGATCACGCCGGTGTCGTAGCCGAACAGCAGTCCGCCGAACGTGGCGATCACGGTGACGAGCCCGAGTCGGCTCGTATGGGGCCCCCGGACGTCCGGGGGCAGCGCGGTCGTTCCCGCGCCGTCGTGCGTGGTCATGATTGTCCTCCGCGTCGAGGGCGACCGGCGTGACGATGGAACGGGCGCGACGACGGCAGCCGGCCGCGAGTCGTGTCGCAGGGCCCGATGTCGGTGTGCGCGGTCCGGTGGCCGACCGGGGATGTGCGCCCCGGCCGGCCACCTCCGGATCAGCCCGCGCCGTGGGTGGCGGGGCGGTGGTCCGCGCCGAGGTGCTTGTCGACCAGCGCCAGGACCTTCTCCCGCTGCCGGACGCTGATCTCCTCGGCGTGCTCCTCCCAGCCGAACACGCAGCTGGAGAGGACGCCGTCGAAACCGACCGCGGCGAGCGCGGCGAAGACCTCGTCGAAGTCGACCTCGCCGCGGCCGAGCTCGGCGTGCTGGTGCACCCGGGCCGTCGAGCCGGGCGGGTTGACGATGTAGCGAAGCCCGTTCGACGCGGTGTGGTCGAGGGTGTCGGCCAGGTGCACGTGGGCGAGCTTCTCCCCCGCCGCGGTGATGATCCCGGTGGCAGCTCCGCCACCGCCGCCCTGGTGGAAGGTGTGCGGGGTGCAGTACAGGAAGTCGATCCAGTCCGCGTTCAGCCCCCGGACCAGGTTCACCGCGGCGTGACCGTCCTCGATGAAGTCGTCCGGGTGGGGCTCCAGGACGAGCCGGACGCCCTCGGCCTCGAAGAGCGGGGCCAGTTCCTCCAGGGAGCGCAGGAACTGGCTCTCCGCGTACTCCGGGGCCTCCGGACGGCCGTTGAACTCGGAGTTCATCACGTCGACATCGAGGTCGACGGTGATCTGGATGGCCCGCTTCCAGGCACGTACAGCCGCCTGGCGCTCGTCCTCGTCCGGGCCGGACCATCGTAGCACCGGCAGCACCGAGGCGATCCCGACCCCGGCGGCGGCGGCGCGGCGGCGCAGCTTATGCACGGTGGCGTCGTCGGCGCGCGGGTGGCGGAAGAACGGGACGAAGTCGTCCTTGGGCGAGAGTTCCATCCAGGAGTAGCCCGTCCGCGCCACCACGTCGGGCAGCTCGAGCACCGAGTGGGTGGAGTAGAACATCTGCGGGTCGAGCGCGAGCTTCATCGGGTCGCCTCGGGACGGTCGCCCAGGCGGATCTCGACCCGCCTGCCGGTGGAGACGGCCTCGACCCCGGCCGCGCACACGGCGACGGCGGCGTAGCCGTCCCAGGCGCTCGGGCCGCCGACGGTGCCGGTGCCGGCCGCGTCGACGAAGGCCTGCATCTGGGCGTCGTAGGCGGCACCGAAGCGCTCGACGAAGTCGGGGGCGATCCGGCCGCCCCAGCGACCTTCGCGGCGCAGCAGCAGGTTCTGGTCCAGCCCGATGGTCGCCATCCCGTTCTCGCCGACGACCTCGGTGCGGACCTCGTAGGCCACCCCGGTGCGGACGAACGACTCGACGTCGACGAGCCGGCCGGACTCGGTCTCGAACAGCACCAGCATCGGGTCCGAGGTGCCGGACGGTGCCGATGACGTCGCGCCCGGCTTGAGCGCGGTGACCGCGACGATCTCCTCACCGAGCAGGAACCGGGTGCAGTCGACCTCGTGCACTACCGAGTCGGCCATCGCCATCTCAGAGGTGAAGGAGTCCGGTACCGCCGGGTTGCGGTGCACGCAGTGCATCATCAGCGGTGATCCGAGGTCGCCGGCGACGATCAGGTCGCGCAGTGCGGCGTACTCGCGGTCGTAGCGGCGCATGAAGCCGACCTGGACCAGCCGGCGGCCCAGCTCGGCCTCGGCCTGCACGATGGCGTGCGCGCTGGCCTCGTCCATCGTCAGCGGCTTCTCGCACAGCACCGGCTTGTTCGCTTCGAGGCAGGCGAGCACCTGCTTCTCGTGGGCGAAGCCGGGGCTGGCCAGCACGACCGCGTCGACGTCGGTGGCCGCGATCGCGGCGGTCGGGTCGGTCTCGACCCGGGCGTCCAGCGGAGCGGCTACCTGCTCGGCCCGGTCGGTGTCGACGTCGTTGACCACCGAGACTCGCGCGCCACGCACCCGGCGGGACAGCGAGTCCACGTGGAACGCGCCCATTTTCCCGACGCCGAGGACGGCTACTCGCAGTTCGGACATGTGAGCCTCCTTGCTCGGTACCGCGCTCAGCTGCGCGGGCGGCCGATCTCGACGGCGCTGTTGCCGCAGCCGCCGAGGTAGGTGTGGGTTCGCTGGGCGATCGGAAGCGGGGTGTCCGGGTGGCAGGGGTAGAGGTCCTGCTCGACGATGGCGTAGATGTCGCGGCCGAGCTCGGCCACCGCGGCCAGCAGCGGCTCCATCTCGGGCACGCCCCGAGGTGGCTCGATCATGACGCCGCGCTTGACGGCCTCCGGGAAGGTGAGGTCCTCGGCCTCGACCTGGTCCAGCACCGCTGGGTCGACCTGCTTGAGGTGCAGGTAGCCGATCCGCTCCGGGTAACGCCGGATGAGGTCCAGGTTGTCGCCGCGGTAGTACGACACGTGGCCGGTGTCCAGGCACAGGTTCACGTGGCGCGGGTCGGTGTCGGAGAGGAACCGCTCGATGTCGCGCTGGTAGCCGACGTGCGAGTCGGCGTGGCTGTGGAACTGGACGGCCAGGCCGTACTCGTCGAGGATCCGGCGGCCGAGCTCGTTCATGCCCTCGGTGAGGGAGCGCCACTGCTCCGGGGCCAGTTCCGGGCTCTCCAGCGGGTTACCGGTCTTGTGGTCGCGCCACGGTTCGGGGATGACGATGATGTGCCCTCCGCCGACCGCCTTCGTCAGGGCGGCCACGTCGGTGACCTGCTTCCAGACGTCGTCCCAGGAGCCCGGTCGATGCAGGTGCTCGAAGACGGTGCCGGCCGAGACCCGCAGTCCGTGCTTCTCGAGCTGGTCGGCCAGCTCGTGCGGGTCGGTGGGCAGGTAGCCGTAGGGGCCGATCTCTATCCAGTCGTAGCCGGAGGCCGCCACCTCGGCCAGGAACCGGTCGGCCGGGGTCTGGTCCGGGTCGGAGGGGAACCAGACGCCCCACGAGTCCGGCGCCGAACCGATCTTGATAGTCGAAGGGGTAACCACGCTGTATCTCCCGATGTAGAGCTAGAGCGCGCTAGTACGCTCGGAGCGGAACTATCCAAGGCCGGGATGACTATGTCAAGACAAAGAATGCACGGGAGGAGACTCGTGGCCACTCCGGTTCCACCCCGGCGCCGACCGACCATGACCGACGTCGCCGCCCGCGCCGGCGTGTCCCGGGCGCTGGTCTCCATCGTGTTCCGGGACCGGCCCGGCGCTTCCGCCGGGACCCGAGCTCGGGTGCTCGCCGCCGCCGAGGCCATCGGCTACCGGCCGGACAGCGCCGCCCAGCGTCTGGCCCGCGGGCGGAGTCGCGCCGTCGGCGTCATGACCACCGTCGGGGAGCCGTTCGAGGCGGAGCTGATCGAGACGATCTACGCTGAGGCCGGAGTTCTCGGCTACGACGTACTGCTGACCGCCCGCACGGCAGCGCGCGGGGAGCTCGTGGCCGTCGAGGAGCTGCTCGCCCACCGTTGTGAGGCGCTGGTCTTGCTCGGACCCGAGATGTCGGACGAGCTGCTCGCCGAGCTGGCGACCCGTACCACGGTGGCAGTGGTCGGACGCGGCGTCGCGGGGGTGGACAGTGCGCACACCGCGGACGCCGACGGCGTCCGGCGCGCCGTCGAGCACGTGGCGGCGGCCGGGCATCGCGCGATCATGCACGTCGACGGCGGGGGCGGACCGAACGCCCGCGCCCGCCGGGCGGGCTACCTGCGCGGCATGGCCGACGCCGATCTCTGCGCCGAGGCGCGGGTACTGCCCGGCGCCTACGACGAGGCGGCCGGCATCGCCGCCGCGCGGCTGCTCCTGGCCGGCGACGAGCTCCCGACCGCGGTGCTGGCCGGCAACGACCGGTGCGCGCTGGGGCTGCTGGACACGCTGCGCCGGGCGGGGGTGGAGGTGCCGGGGCAGGTGTCGGTGGTCGGCTACAACGACGACCGGGTGTCCCGGCTGGCCCACGTCGATCTGACGACCGTGCGGCAGGACGCGGCCGCGCTCGCCCGCGGTGCGGTCCGGGCCGTCGCCGCACGGCTGGACGACCCGAGGTCCGAGCCGGTCGAGCTAATGCTGCCGCCGCACCTGGTCGTGCGCGGCACCACCGGCCCGGCCCGGTCTCAGACCGGGCCGACGGGCGCCGCGGTGCCGGAGGACAGGGTCAGCTCGAAGGCGTAGAGCGCGGCGCGGTAGAGGTGCGAGCCGTACTCCACCGGGTGGCCTGCGCCGTTCCAGGCGGTCCGCACCATGGTGAGCAGGGGGCCACCCCGGACCTCACCCAGCGCCGTCGCCTCCTCCCGGGTGGCGGCGCGCGCGCCGACGACCTGCTTGGCGAGCCGCGGGGCGTGGCCGGCGGCACGCAAGAGGTCGTACAGGCCGCGGTCGACGAGATCGGCCGGTCGCAGCGCCAGGACCTCGACGGGGACCACGTTCGTCATCAGCGCCAGCGGCTCACCGTCGGCGAGGCGTAGCCGCGCGAACCGAGCGACCGCCGTCCCGGGGGCGATGCCGAGCGCCACCGCCACGTGCTCCTCGACCGGGCCGACGTCGAACGAGCGCAGGACCGAGGTCGGTGTCCGACCGTCGCGGGCCAGGTCGTCGTGCAGGCTCGTCAGGTCGACCGGCCGCTCCATACGCGGGGGCCGCACGAGGATGCCGGCTCCCCGCTTGCGCGCCAGGACCCCCTGTTCCACCAAATAGGATACCGCGCGCCGCAGGGTCGGACGGGAGGCGCCGAGCCGAACGAGGAGCTCCGCCTCGTTCGGCAACCGGGAGCCGGCCGGCAGCTCGCCCGACTCGACCATGTCGTGCAACCGGTTCGCGACCTGGAAGTACAGCGGCACTGGGCTCCCCCGGTCCACCGGCCGCTCGGAGTCGCTCACGGCCCCTCCCCAATCCTGATGATGCCACCAATTTGTCCGTACAAAGCATTGACCTGATGTTCAGAGGAGCGTACACCTATCCGTGTTCCACATCACCATTCGTGCGTCGGGGCCGCCGGATGGGACCGTCACCGATCCCCCGCGACCGGCCGGGCCGTGTCGCGATGCACAGAGAGAACTGATGCTCGATGAGGAGTATTCGGAAGATCGCGGCCGGTCTGGCCGCGGCATCGCTGGTCGTCGGCCTCACCGCCTGCAGCAGTCAGGGTGGGGCCCAGGACCCGGGTGCTGCCCCCGACGGCGAGCGCTACACGATCGCGATGATCACCCATGAGCAGGCCGGCGACACGTTCTGGGACAAGATCCGTGCGGGCGCGGAGGACGCGGCCGCGACGCACGGCATCGACCTCAAGTACTCGAACAACGAGCAGGGCCCCGAGCAGGCGACGCTGGTGCAGAACGCGATCGACTCCCAGGTCGACGGCATCGCGGTCACCCTGTCCAGCGCCGACGCCGTCGTCCCGGTCGCGAAGAAGGCCGCCGACGCCGGGATCCCGGTCGTGGCGTTCAACCAGGGCATCGACCAGTACACCGATGCGGGCGCGAAGATGTACTTCGGCTCCGACGAGAACCTCGCCGGGCAGACCGTCGGCGAGAAGCTCGGGCAGTCCAGCCCCGGCGGGAAGGTCCTCTGCGTGATCCAGGCGCAGGGCTCGGTCGCGCTGGAGACCCGCTGCCAGGGCGTCCAGGCCGCCTACGCGAACACCGAGAACATCCAGGTCAACGGGGCGGATCTGCCCTCGGTCCAGCAGACGCTGAACGCCAAGCTCGCCGAGGACCGCTCGATCACCGACATCGTCACCCTCGGCGCGCCGATCGCGATGGCCGCCCTGCAGGCCCAGGAGGGCAGCGGCTCGACCGCGAAGATCGCGACGTTCGACCTGAACCAGGACGCTGCCAAGGCGATCCAGGACGGGCGGATCCAGTTCTCGGTCGACCAGCAGCCTTACGTCCAGGGGTACCTGGCTGTCGAGTCGCTGTGGCTGAACCTGTCCAACGGCAACGACATCGGCGGCGGCAAGCCGACGCTGACCGGCCCGTCCCTGGTGGACTCGAGCAACATCGCCCAGATCCTGCCCTACACCGAGACCAACAAGCGCTGACCCGGCTTCCCCGTCGGCGGTCGTGTTCGACGGCCGCCGGCGGGTGTCCGCCACCGAGGAGCCACCATGACCACCCCCACCGCCACCGGCCCGGCTGACGCTCCGGCCCCCACGTCGCCGGACCCGGAGCCGCCGGCCCCCGCGTCGCGCTCGCTGTCGGCCCGTCTGTTCACCCGACCCGAGGCGGGCACGATCGCGGCGGCAGTCGCGATCTTCGTCTTCTTCTATGCCATCGCCGAGCCGTTCCGGACCCTCGACTCGTTCTCCACCGTGCTCTACGCGGCCTCCACCATCGGCATCGTCGCGATCGGTGTGGCGATGCTGATGATCGGCGGGGAGTTCGACCTGTCCTCGGGTGTCGCGGTGACCACCTCCGCGCTGACCGCCGCCCTGATCACCTACCAGCTGTCGTTGAACATGTGGGTGGGCGTGGTGCTCAGCCTGCTCGTGGCCCTGGCCGTCGGCTTCGTTAACGGCTGGCTGGTGGTCACCACCGGCATCCCGAGCTTCCTGATCACGCTGTCGATGTTCTTCATCCTGCGGGGCGCGAACATCGGCGTGACCAAGGGGGTGACCGGCACCGTGGCCACGGACAACGCCTCCGAGCTGGACGGCTTCGCCTCGGCCCGCGCGGTGTTCGCCTCCGACATCCCGCTGGGCTTCATGACGGTCAAGATCACGATCCTGTGGTGGCTGCTGCTGGCCGCGGTCGCCTCGTGGATCCTGTTCCGCACCCGCCTGGGCAACTGGATCTTCGCCGCGGGTGGCAACGCCGCGTCGGCCCGCGCGGTCGGCGTCCCGGTGAAGAAGGTCAAGATCGGCCTGTTCATGGGGGTCGGCTTCGTCGGCTGGATCCTCGGGATGCACATCCTGTTCAACTTCTCCTCCGTGCAGTCCGGGCTGGGCGTCGGCAACGAGCTGATCTACATCGTCGCCGCGGTGGTCGGCGGATGCCTGCTGACGGGCGGGTTCGGCTCGGCGGTCGGGGCCGCGGTGGGCGCCTTCATCCTCGGCATGACCACCCAGGGCATCGTGTTCGCCGGCTTCGACCCGAACTGGTTCTTCACCTTCCTGGGCACGATGCTGCTGCTCGCAGTCGTGCTGAACATCTACATCAAGAACTACGCCTCCACCCGGAAGTGAGCCGACGATGACCGACACGATCGCCGAGAACGCCGCCTCGGACCTCCGCGCCGGTGCGCCCCTGGTCCGGATGCACGGCGTCGGGAAGACCTACGGCGCCATCCGGGCGCTGGAGGGCATCGACCTGACCGTCCGGGCCGGCGAGGTCACCTGCGTCCTCGGGGACAACGGGGCCGGGAAGTCCACCCTGATCAAGATCATGTCCGGGCTGCACCCGCATTCCGAGGGCGCCCTGACCGTGCACGGCAAGGACGTGACCTTCTCCTCCCCGCGCCAGTCGCTCGACCTCGGCATCGCCACCGTCTACCAGGACCTCGCGGTCGTGCCGCTGATGGAGGTCTGGCGCAACTTCTTCCTCGGCTCCGAGCTGCGCAGGGGCAGGTTCCCGCTGGCTCCGCTGGACATCCCGCGGATGCGCCGGGTGGCCGACGCCGAGCTGAAGAAGATGGGCATCCACCTCCAGGACATCAACCAGCCGATCGGGACCCTGTCCGGCGGGCAGCGCCAGTGCGTCGCGATCGCCCGCGCCGTCTACTTCGGAGCCCGGGTGCTGATCCTCGACGAGCCGACCGCCGCACTCGGGGTCAAGCAGTCCGGCGTGGTGCTCCGCTACACCGCGGCCGCACGGGACGCCGGGCTGGGCGTCGTGTCCATCACCCACAACCCGCACCACGCCTACATGGTCGGCGACCACTTCATCATCCTGAAGCTCGGCCGGCGGGTGCTCGACCGCAAGCGCTCCGAGGTCACCCTCGAGGAGCTGGCCGCCGAGATGGCCGGTGGCCAGGAGCTCGTCGAGCTCTCGCACGAGCTGCAGCGCTGAACCGCCCGCTCACAGCCGCAGTACCCCTGGCGAGAGGACCGTATGGACCCCACCGACGAGCCGTTGCGCATCGGGTTGCTCGGAGCCGCCCGGATCAGCGCGGAGGCGATCTGCGCGCCGGCCGCCGCGACGGGTGACCGGCTCGTCGCGGTCGCGGCGCGCGACCGGAGCCGGGCGGAACGGTTCGCCACCGAGCACGGCGTCGAGCGGGTTGTAGACGACTACGCCGCGCTGCTCGCCGACTCCGGCGTCGAAGTCGTCTACAACCCGCTCGCCAACGCGCTGCACGGCCCGTGGAACCTCGCCGCGGTCCGGGCCGGCAAGCACGTGCTGAGCGAGAAGCCATTCGCCTCCAACGCCGCCGAGGCCCGGGAGGTCGCCGCGGCGGCCCGGGCGGCGGGGGTGAGCGTCGTCGAGGGGTTCCACCACGTCCACCATCCGGTGCACCGGCGGCTGCTGGAGCTCGCCGGGTCCGGCGAGCTCGGCCGGATCGTCCGGGTCGAGACGGTGTTCCGCATGCCGCCCCCGCCGGAGACCGACCCGCGCTGGTCGCTCGACCTCGCCGGCGGCGCCCTGATGGACCTCGGCTGCTACGCCCTGCACGTCCAGCGCAGCCTCGGGCCCCTGCTCGGCGGCGAACCCACCGTGGTCTCGGCCCGCGCCCGGGAGCGCACCCCCGGCGTCGACTCGGCGGTCACCGCTGAGCTGGCCTTCCCCTCCGGCGCGACCGGGCGGGCGCACTGCGACATGGCCGCCGACGGCTGGACGGTCACCGCCCGGGTGGTCGGTGACCGGGGTGCGGTCACCGCGTGCAACGTAGTGCTCCCGACCCGCGACGACCGGATCCTGGTCGAGACCGGTGGCCGGCCCCGCACCGAGCACCTCGGGACCCGACCTACCTACACCTTCCAGCTGGAGGCACTGCGGGCGCACCTGCGGACCGGCGCCCCGTTCCCGGTCGACCTGGACGACGCCCTGGCAACCGCCGAGCTGATCGACGCCGTCTACCGGTACGCCGGCCTCGAACCACGACCGCGCCGGGAGCCGGCCACCCGCTGAGTAGCCCGGCCACGAGGGGGCAACGGGGGTTCGCGAACCGGCCGCGAACGACCCTGGTGCACCCCTCGCGGGTTCCGGCGGTCACGGCGGGCCGGTGGTGCCCCGGGCGACCAGCCGTGGTGCCAGCACGACCTCCCGGGGTGCGGTCCGGCCGTCCTCCAGGCGTTCGGCGACGAGGGCGAGGACGTGCTCGGCGGTCCCGCGGACGTCTTGGTCGACCGTGCTCAGGTCGACGTGGGTCAGCCGGGACAGCGGGCTGTCGTCGTAGCCGATGACCGAGACCGTGCCGGGGACCGCGACCCCGGCCCGGCTCAGCGCGTCCAGCAGACCGACCGCGCACCGGTCGTTGAAGACCGCGACGGCGGTCGGGAGCTCGGCACCCTCCAGCAGCCGTGCCGCGGCCCGGGCCCCGTCCGCCTCGCCGTGCCCGCCGGGCACGATCCGGATTCGGTCGGCCAGGCCGGCGGTCCGCATCGCCGCCCGGTATCCCCGGCGCCGGTCGGTGGCGATCGAGCCCCGGCCCCCGTCGACGTGCACGACGTCGCGGTGCCCCAGCGCGACCAGGTGCCCGACCTGCGCACGGGCGCCCTGCTCGTCGGGGACCCGGACGACGTCGACCTCGGCGGTGGGCAGCCGTCGCCCGACCGCCACCACCGGGAGCAGCCGACCGAGCTCGGCCAGCCGGCCGGGCGTCGCGTCGCTGCCCAGCAGGACCAGCGCCGCGCACCGCGAGTCGACGAGCGCCTCGACCGCGCGACGCTCGTCTCGGGCCGGTGAGCGGGCCCCCAGCACCAGGTCGTGCCCGCGCAGCTCGGCGCCGGCCAGCAGCTCCTCGACCAGCTCGGCATGGTAGGTCGAGCGGATGTCCAGCACCACGCCGAGCGTCCCGTTGCGCCGGCTGGCCAGCAGGCTCGCGGCGCGGTCGGGCCGGTAGCCGAGCCGGTCGGCCGCGGCCAGCACCCGCTCCCGGGTGGCCGGGCTGGGGCCCGGCTCCCCTCGCAGTACCAGCGACACCGACGCCGGGGATAGCCCCACTTCAGCGGCGACGTCTGCCAGCCGGGGACGACGGGTCGGTCGATGGGTCACACCTCGCATCATCGCGCCCGCGCCGTTCCGAGAGTTTGTCTTGACATGATCTCACTAAAGGCTCCACACTTCCCTCGCTATTAAAGCGCTTTAACGCGCTCTCGACGAGGAGAGGGAGGTCCCCATGGCCGGCACCGTGAGCCCACCCGCGGCGGAGACGACGAAGCGAGCCTGGCTGGACCCGGCCGACGTTCGGGTCGAGGACCTGCGCACGCACGTCGAGCGCGGCACCGACACCGCCGACCACCCGCGCGCCGACGCGGTCCGCCACGGCGTCCCGGTCTACCGGGCCGGTGACCTCCTAGCCGAGGCGGCGACCCCCCAGGGCCGGCGGGCGGTGCAGGCCGAGCTGGTCCACACGCTACTCGACGGTCCCGGCATCGCCGTGTTCGCCGGGGCGTTCGGCACGGCCGAGCTGGCCCCGGCGACGGCCGAGTTCGAGGCGATGATCGCCGAGCAGCGGGCGTCGGGCAGGCGGGCCGGGGACCACTTCGCCACTCCCGGTGCGAACGACCGGATCTGGAACGCGGTGGAGAAGCTCGCGCTGCGGGCGCCGGGGGTGTTCGCCGCCTACTACGCCAACCCGGTCCTCGCCCTGGTCTGCGAGGCCTGGCTGGGTCCCGGCTACCAGGTGACCTCGCAGGTCAACGTGGTCAACCCCGGCGGCGCCGCGCAGAGCCCGCACCGCGACTACCACCTGGGCTTCATGGACGCCGACCGTGCCGCCCGCTACCCCGCGCACGTGCACCGGCTCTCCGCCGCCCTCACCCTGCAGGGCGCCGTCGCGCACTGCGACATGCCCGCGGAGTCCGGCCCGACGATGTACCTGCCGGGGTCGCAGACCTGGTCGCACGGATACCTCGCCGCCGACCGGGCCGAGGTCCGGGACTACTTCGCGGCGCGGCACGTGCAGCAGCCGCTTGCCGCCGGCGACGCGGTCTTCTTCAACCCCGCGCTGATCCACGGCGCCGGGCACAACCGCTCGGCGGGCATCCGTCGGATGGCGAACCTGCTGCAGGTGTCGTCGGCCTTCGGCCGGGCGATGGAGAGCGTGGACCGGGCCGCGACAGCCCGCGCGGTGTTCCCGGCCCTGCTGGAGCTGCGCGCCTCCGGCGTGGACGACGAGCTGGTCGCGAACGCGGTGACCGCGGCCGCCGAGGGGTACGCGTTCCCGACCGACCTGGACGCCGACCCACCCGTCGACGGCCTGGCCCCGCCGTCGCCGGCGGCGGTGCTGCTGCGAGCGGTCCGGGAGGGCTGGGACCCGGCCCGGCTCGACGACGTGCTGGCCACTCAGGCCGCGCGCCGTCGCGGGACGGGCACATGAGCCGGGCCGGGCGGGAGGTCCCGGTGGCCGCGACGCCGTGTCCGCCACCGGCACGCGGAACCACCCGGGCCCTCCGGTGAGCGCGGACCTGCTCGGCGGCCGGGTGGTGCTGGTCAGCGGCGGCACCACCGGCGTGGGGGCGGCCTGCGCCCGGGTCGCGGCCCGGGAGGGCGCGGCCGCCGTGGTGGTCACCGGCCGGCGACCCGGGCCCGGCGAGGGGCTGGTCGCCGAGCTCGCCGGGCGCGGCACGCCCGCGTCGTACGTGGCCTGCGACGTCGCCGACCCGCAGCGCTGCCGGGCCGCGGTCGCCGCGACGGTCGAGGCGTACGGCCGGGTCGACGCGCTGGTCAACGCGGCCGGGCTGACCGACCGCGGGACCCTGCTCGACACCACGCCGGAGCTGTTCGACGCGCACGTCGCGGTCAACCTGCGCGGGCCCTTCTTCCTCATGCAGGCGGCCGTCGCGGACATGCTGCGCCGCGGCGCGCCCGGCACGGTCGTGAACGTGGGCTCCGAGGCCGCGCACGGCGGCGCGCCGGTGCTGGCCGCCTACGCGGCGGCCAAGGCGGGCCTGGCCGGGCTGACCCGCACCGCCGCGCACGCGCACCGCTTCGACCGGATCCGGATCAACGGCCTGAACATCGGCTGGACCGACACCGAGGGCGAGGACGCCACCCAGCGCCGCTTCCACGACGCCGGCGACGACTGGCGGGAGCAGGCCGGGAAGACACTCCCGATGGGGCGGCTCGCCTCCGCCACGGACGCCGCGGAGGCGGTGGTCTTCCTGCTCTCCGACCGCTCCGGGGTCGTCACCGGTTCCGTCCTGGACTGGGACCAGACCGTCCTCGGCGCCCACGACTGACCGCCCACCGGGCACGAAGGAGAGATCGATGAGGATCGGACTGATCGGCCTGGGCCGGATCGGCGCGTTCCACGCGCGCACCCTGGCCGGGCTGGCCGCGGTGGACTCGCTCGTCGTCACCGACGCGCGTGCGGACCTGACCGCAGCCGTCGCCGCCGGGACCGGCGCGGTGCCGGTCGCCTCGCCCGAGGAGCTGCTGGCCGCCGGCATCGACGGCGTGGTGATCGCCGCCGCCACCCCGGCGCACCCGGAGCTGGTGCTGGCCGCGGTCGAGGCCGGGCTGCCGGCGTTCTGCGAGAAGCCGATCGCCGGCCGGATCGACGACGCCGTGGAGCTCACCACGAAGTTGACCGGCCGCGACGAGCGGGTGCAGATCGGCTACCCGCGCCGCTTCGACCCCGGCTACGCCGCCGCCCGCGCCGCAGTGGCCGCCGGCGAGCTCGGCCGGGTGCACACCGTCCGTGCCACCACCCTGGACCCGGCCCCGCCACCCCCGGAATACCTGCGGATCTCCGGCGGCATCTTCCGGGACTGCTCGGTGCACGACGTCGACGCGATCCGCTGGGTGACAGGCCGCGAGGTGGTGGAGGTGTTCGCCGTCGGCGACCCGCACGGCGACCCCGTCTTCGCCGAGACCGGCGACGTCTCGAGCGCCCAGGCGATCCTGACCCTGGACGACGGCAGCCACGCCGTCGTCTCCAACACCCGGTTCAACCCGCGCGGCTACGACGTCCGGCTGGAGCTACACGGGGACCGCGACTCGGTCGCCGTCGGACTGGACGACGGCCTGCCGCTGCGGTCGGTGGAACCGGGCGTGGGCTTCCCGGACGGCACCCCGCACACGTTCTTCACCGACCGGCTGGCCCCGGCCTTCCGCGCCGAGCTGACCGCCTTCACCGAGCTGGTCGCGGGCACCCGACCGTCCCCCTGCACCGTCGCCGACGCGATGGCCGCCGGGTGGGTCGCCGAGGCCGCGACCCTGTCCCTCCGGGCGCACCGCCCGGTTCGCGTCGAGGAGGTTCTCCGCTGATGTCCGCTGCGAAGATCGCCGGCGCCCCCATCTCCTGGGGGGTCTGCGAGGTGCCCGGCTGGGGGCACCAGCTCAACCCCGCACGGGTGCTCACCGAGATGCGCGAGGTCGGCCTGTCCGCCACCGAGTTCGGCCCGGACGGGTTCCTGCCCGACGCGCCCGCGGCCAAGGCCGCCACGCTGGAGGCGCACGGTCTGCAGGCGGTCGGCGGCTTCACCCCCACCCTGCTGCACGCACCCGACCACGATCCGCGGCCCGGTGTCGAGCGGGTGCTGGCCGGCTACGACGCCGCCCGGGCCGGGACGCTGGTGCTGTCGGCCGACTCGGGTGGCACCGGCTACGACTCGCGTCCCGAGCTGGACGAGCGCGGGTGGGCCCTGCTGCTGTCGCACCTGGACCGGATCACCGACCACGCCGCGGCCCGTGGCGTGACCGCGGTGCTGCACCCGCACGTCGGGACGATGGTGGAGACCGGAGCGGAGGTGCAGCGCGTGCTGGAGGGGTCCCGGATCCGGCTGTGCCTGGACACCGGGCACCTACTGATCGGCGGTACCGACCCGGCCGCGCTGGCCCGCCACGCCCCGGACCGGATCGCGCACACCCACCTCAAGGACGTCGACCTGCGCCTCGCCCGCCAGGTGCAGGACGGCCGGCTGACCTACACCGAGGCGGTCGGGCGGGGCATGTACCGACCGCTGGGCGAAGGCGACGTCGACCTGGACGGCGTACTCACGCACCTGACCGCGCACGGCTACGACGGCTGGCACGTGCTGGAGCAGGACACCATCCTGCACGGCCCGCCCACCGGCGAGGGCCCGGCCGCGGACGTGCACACCAGCGTGCGGAACCTGCTGAAGGCCCTCGGCTGAACCGACCGGACTGTGGCGGCGCGCGGTCAGATCACCAGCGAGGTCGACACCGTGTAGCGGTCCGACCGGTAGAGGTGGCGGCCGAGCTCGACGAGTGCGCCGGCGTCGTCGTAGACGATCCGCTCGGCGGTCACGCAGGCCAGTGGGCGCTGCTGCTCGAGCAGGCCGGCCTCCTCGGCGTCGGCCAGCCGGGCGCCGATCGTCTGGTGCGCGATCGCGATCTGCGCACCCTGGTCGCGCAGCAGGTCATAGAGGCTCCGGTCGGCGAGCGCGACGTCATCCAGCTGGAACCGGGCGGGCAGGTAGTTGGTCATGATCGCCAGGGGCTCGCCGTCGGCGCTGCGCAGGCGCCGAACCATCTGCAGCGGCTCGTCGGCCGGCAGGATCCCGGTGAGCGCGTGCAGTCGGGCACTGGCCGGCGTGCACTCCTCGTGCGAGAGCAGCCGGGTGACCGGCGCGCGTCCGGAGCGGGCCAGGTCCTCGTGCAGGCTGGTCAGACGCACGTCGCGGTGGATGGCCGGCCGCACGACCTGGGTACCGAGGCCGCGACGGCGCACCAGCAGCCCCTTGCGCACGAGCTCCTGGATCGCCTGGCGGGCCGTGGGCCGGGCCAGGCCAAGCCGCTCGATCAGCGACAGCTCGTTCTCCAGCCGGTCGCCGGGCTGCAGGCTCCCCTCCTCGATCGCTCCCTCGATGGCCTGTGCGAGCTGGTGGTACAGCGGCACCGGGCTCGACCGGTCGAGCCGGACGTCGACCTGGACGGCGTCGGAACGGGTGGCCATGTCCGCCACTCTACCGGCAGAAATCTGGTTGTCTCTATGTCTGGACAAACTCTTGACCGGACGGGGTCGCGCGACCTACCGTCGTCTCGTCGCCACCCACACACGAAAGGTCACCGAGGACCATGACCGTCGCCGCTGAGATCCTCACTTTCGGCCGAGCCGGGGTGGACATCTACCCGCTGCAGGTCGGCGTCGGCCTGGAGGACGTCACCTCGTTCGGCAAGTTCCTCGGCGGCACCACCGCCAACGTCGCGGTCGCCGCCGCGCGGCTGGGACGCCGCACCGCGATCATCACCGGTGTCGGCGACGACCCCTTCGGTCGCTACGTACGGGCGGAGCTCAACCGGCTCGGGGTGGACGACCGGCACGTCGTCACCGACCGCGAGTACCCGACCCCGGTCACCTTCTGCGAGATCTTCCCGCCGGACGACTTCCCGCTGTACTTCTACCGCCGCCCGACCGCGCCGGACCTGCAAGTCGGCCCGTCCGACCTGGACACAGCGGCGATCACCGACGCCGGGCTGCTCTGGCTCTCGGTGTCCGGGCTGTCCGAGGAGCCGTCCCGCGCGGCGCACCACGAGGCCCTCGCCGCCCGCGCCGGAGCGCCCACCGTGCTCGACCTGGACTACCGGCCGATGTTCTGGGACTCCCCCGCCGCGGCCACCGAGCAGGTGCAGAAGGTCCTCGGCCAGGTCACCGTGGCCGTCGGCAACCGCGAGGAGTGCGAGGTCGCCGTCGGCGAGACCGATCCCGAGCGCGCCGCCGACGCGCTGCTCGACGCCGGCGTGCAGCTCGCGATCGTCAAACAGGGCCCCGAGGGGGTGCTGGCGAAGTCACGCACCGAGCGCGTGGTGTCCCCGCCGATCCTCATCACCCCTTACAACGGCCTCGGCGCCGGGGACAGCTTCGGCGGCTCGCTGGCACACGGCCTGCTCGCCGGCTGGCCTCTGTCGGAGGTCCTCAGCCGGGCCAACGCCGCCGGTGCCATCGTCGCGTCCCGCCTGGAGTGCTCCACCGCCATGCCGACTGCCGCCGAGATCGACGTCCTGCTGGGCGGCGGCGACCCCAACGAGAACCGGTGAGGACCATGAGCCCGACCACCCAGGGTTTCGCCACCTCGTACGAGGAGGTCCGAGAGATCCGCGCCCTCGCCCCCGAGCGCATCCCGGCCCTGCTGGCCTCGCGGCGGCGGCGCCCGTTCGTCCCCGCCGACGGCCGGCTGATGATCGTCGCCGCGGACCACCCGGCCCGTGGCGCGCTCTCCGCCCGCGGACGCTCCGACGCGATGGCCAGCCGCCCCGAGCTGCTCGACCGGCTGGTCGCCGCGCTGTCCCGGCCCGGTGTCGACGGAGTGCTGGGCACCGCGGACATCCTGGAGGACCTGCTGCTGCTGGGCGCCCTGGAGGACAAGGTCGTGGTCTCCTCGATGAACCGGGGCGGCCTGCAGGGCGCGGTGTTCGAGCTGGACGACCGGCTCACCGGCTACGACGTACGCGGCACGGTGGACGCCGGTTTCGAGGCGATCAAGATGCTCACCCGGATCGACCTCGCCGACCCGGCGACCGTGTCCACCCTGGAGACCTGCGCGCAGGTCGTGACAGAGGCCAACCGGGCCGGGATCGTCACGATGGTCGAGCCGTTCCTGTCCCGCCGGGTCGACGGCCGGGTGGTCAACGACCTCTCCCCCGAGGCCGTGATCAGGTCCGTGCACATCGCCCAGGGACTCGGCTCCTCCAGCGCCTACACCTGGATGAAGCTGCCCGTGGTGGCGGAGATGGAACGGGTGATGGAGGCGACCACGCTGCCCACCCTGCTGCTCGGCGGCGACCCGACCACCAGCCCCGACGAGACGTACGCGTCCTGGAAGGCGGCCCTGGAGCTGCCCTCGGTGCGCGGCCTGATCGTCGGGCGCGCGCTGCTCTACCCGGAGGACGGCGACGTCGCCGCGGCCGTCGACACCGCCGTCTCGCTGGTGCGGCCGCAGGAGGTGCGCGCAGCGTGAGCGGAGACGAGTACGTGATCCCCGCCGGGACCGCCCCGGCCGACGGCTACGAGCTGGAGATCACCCCGAAGACGGCCGGCTGGGAGCACTCCAGCCTGCGGATCCTGACCCTGCCCGCCGGTGGTGCGCACACCGTACGGACCGGCGACGAGGAGTTCTTCCTCGTGCCGCTGTCCGGGTCGGCCACGGTCACCCTGGGGTCGCAGACGCACACCCTCGCCGGCCGGGCCGGGGTGTTCGAGGGCCCGACCGACTTCGCCTACCTGCCCGTCCGGTCGAGCGTGCGGGTCGCCGCTGCGGCCGGCGGCCGGTTCGCCCTGTGCGGCGCCCGCACCGAGACCGAGCTGCCGTTTCGCTACGGCCCGCGCGACGAGGTCCCGGTGGAGGTGCGCGGTGCCGGGCAGTCGTCGCGCCAGGTCCGCAACTTCGGCGCGGCCGGGGTGTTCGAAGCCGCATCGGCCATCTGCGTCGAGGTCATCACCCCGGGCGGCAACTGGTCGAGCTACCCCGCGCACAAACACGACCAGGCCGGTCCGCACGAGTGCGAGCTGGAGGAGATCTACTACTTCGAGATCGCCCCGGGCCCGGACGGACAGCCCGGCCTGGGCTTCCACCGGACCAGCTCGTCCCCCGGCCACGAGATCGACATCATGGTCGAGGTGCACGACCGGGACACCGTGCTGATCCCCTGGGGCTGGCACGGTCCGTGCGCCGCCGCGCCCGGCCAC
Organism: Pseudonocardia nematodicida; assembly: GCF_040105385.1. Taxonomy (NCBI): domain Bacteria; kingdom Bacillati; phylum Actinomycetota; class Actinomycetes; order Pseudonocardiales; family Pseudonocardiaceae; genus Pseudonocardia; species Pseudonocardia nematodicida. The sequence goes on along the minus strand of NZ_JBEDNQ010000008.1, from coordinate 215,530 downwards.
GACATGTACTACCTGAACGTGATGGCCGGTCCCGGCGAGGAACGGGTCTGGAGGATCACCGACCACCCCGACCAGGCCTGGGTCCGCGACACCTGGGCCGACCAGCAGATCGACGCCCGGCTGGCCGGGAACGGAGGCCAGTGACCATGACCGAGACGATCCGGCTCACCGTCGCTCAGGCGACCGTGAGGTTCCTCGGCGTGCAGTACAGCGAGCGCGACGGTGTCCGGCAGAAGCTCTTCGAGGGCTGCTTCGGGATCTTCGGCCACGGCAACGTCGCCGGCCTCGGGCAGGCACTGCTGCAGGCCGAGCTGCACGAGCCCGGGCTGCTGCCCTACGTGCTGGGCCGCAACGAGCAGGCGATGGTGCACACCGCCGTCGCCTACGCGCGGGCCAAGGACCGCCTGCAGACCTGGGCGGTGTCCTCCAGCGTCGGGCCCGGCGCCACCAACATGGTCACCGGGGCCGCGCTGGCCACGATCAACCGGCTGCCGGTGCTGCTGCTGCCGGCCGACACCTTCGCCGACCGCTCGGCGTCGCCGCTGCTGCAGGAGCTCGAGCAGCCGCACGCCGGCGACCTGACGGTGAACGACACGTTCCGGCCCGTCTCGGCCTACTTCGACCGGGTCTGGCGCCCCGAGCAACTGTTCGCGGCCCTGCTCTCGGCGATGCGGGTGCTCACCGACCCGGCCGCCACCGGCGCGGTCACCGTCTGCTTCCCGCAGGACGTGCAGGCCCAGGCGCACGACTGGCCGGTCGAACTGTTCGCCACGCGGACCTGGCACGTCGCCCGGCCGCGTCCGGAGACCTGGGCCCTCGAACACGCCGCCGAGCTGATCCGCTCCGCGCAGCGGCCGCTGGTCGTCGCCGGTGGCGGCGTGCACTACAGCCACGCCACCGCGGCGCTGGCTGCCTTCACCGAGGCCACCGGCATCCCGGTCGGCCAGAGCCAGGCCGGCAAGGGCACCCTGACCCACGACCACCCGCAGTGCTTGGGCGCCATCGGGTCGACCGGCACCACCGCGGCCAACTCGGTCGCGGCCGACGCCGACCTGGTGATCGGGATCGGGACCCGGTACTCGGACTTCACCACGGCCAGCCGGACCGCCTTCGGGCACCCGGACGTGCGGTTCGTCAACGTCAACGTGGCGCCCATCGACGCGGTCAAGCACTCCGGGGTCTCGGTCGTCGCCGACGCCCGGGAGACCCTGACCGAGCTGACCGCGCTGCTCGACGGGTACCGGGTGCCGCCGGAGTACCGCGCCGAGTACACCCGGCTCGACGCCGAATGGGTCGCCACTGTCGACGCGGCGTTCCACCCGGCGGTCCCGGCGAACGGTGCCGGGGGCCTGCTGACCCAGAGCGAGGTCATCGGGATGGTCAACGAGCTGTCCGACCCGCGCGACGTCGTCGTGTGCGCGGCCGGCTCGATGCCCGGCGACCTGCACAAGCTGTGGCAGACCCGGGACGCCAAGGGCTACCACGTCGAGTACGGCTACTCCTGCATGGGCTACGAGGTCGCCGGCGGGCTCGGCGTCCGGCTGGCCGCCCCCGACCGCGACGTGTTCGTCATGGTCGGCGACGGCTCCTACCTGATGATGGCCACCGAGCTCGCCACCGCGGTCCAGGAGGGCATCAAGATCATCACGGTGCTGGTGCAGAACCACGGCTTCGCCTCGATCGGCGCGCTGTCCGAGGAGCTCGGCTCGCAGCGGTTCGGCACCCGCTACCGCTACCGGTCGGCGAACTCCGGCCGGCTCGACGGCGACGTGCTGCCGCTGGACCTGGCCGCGAACGCGGAGAGCTTCGGCCTGCGGGTGCTGCGGGTGCACACCCCGGGCGAGTTCGCCGAGGCGATCAAGACGGCCAAGAACGCGACTGACAGCACCGTCATCCACGTCGAGACCGACCCGCTGGTCCCGGCCCCCGACTCGCGGTCCTGGTGGGACGTGCCCGTCTCCGCGGTCAGCGAGCTCGACTCCACCCGTTCCGCCCGCCAGGTCTACGACGAGCACAAGGCCACGCAGCGCGCGTTCCTGCGGCCCAGCAGCTCCTGAGCAGAGAGAAGATCATGACCAGCACGCTGAACAGCCCCGCCGGCACGGCGAGCGACACCGTTCCCACCCTGTGGCACTGGGCCGGCGGGACGCGCGTCAAGGGCACGTCCGGGCGCACCTCGGACGTCACCAACCCGGCGAGCGGCGCGGTCACCGCACACCTGCCCCTGGCCTCGGCCGACGAGGCCGCCGCCGTGATCGCCGCGGCGAAGACCGCCTTCCCCGGCTGGCGCGATACCAGCCTCAGCAGGCGCACCACGATCCTGTTCCGGTTCCGCGAGCTGCTCAACGCCCGCGCCGGCGAGCTCGCCGAGCTGATCACCGCCGAGCACGGCAAGGTGGCATCCGACGCCGCCGGCGAGGTCGCCCGCGGCCAGGAGGTCGTCGAGTTCGCCTGCGGCATCGCGCACCTGGTCAAGGGCTCGGCCACCGAGAACGCCTCCACCAACGTCGACGTCCACTCGGTGCGCCAGCCGCTCGGCGTGGTCGGGATCATCTCGCCGTTCAACTTCCCGGCGATGGTCCCGATGTGGTTCTTCCCGGTGGCGATCGCCGCGGGCAACACCGTGGTCCTCAAGCCCTCGGAGAAGGTGCCCTCGTCGGCGCTGTGGATCGCCGAGTTGTGGAAGGAGGCGGGTCTGCCCGACGGCGTGTTCAACGTCCTCAACGGGGACAAGACCGCCGTCGACGCACTGCTCACCAACCCGGACGTCAAGTCGATCTCGTTCGTCGGCTCCACCCCGATCGCCCGCTACGTCTACGAGACCGGGACCGCGCACGGCAAGCGCGTGCAGGCACTGGGCGGGGCGAAGAACCACATGGTCGTGCTGCCCGACGCCGACCTCGACCTGGCCGCCGACCAGGCCGTCAACGCCGGCTTCGGATCCGCCGGCGAGCGCTGCATGGCCATCTCCGCGCTGGTGGCCGTCGGCGACATCGCCGACACCCTGGTCGCCAAGATCGCCGACCGGGCCGAGTCGCTGCGCACCGGCGACGGCTGCCGCGGCTGCGACATGGGTCCGCTGGTCACCGCCGCCGCCCAGAAGCGAGTCTCGGGCTACATCGACGCCGGTGTCGCCTCCGGCGCGACCCTGGTCGTCGACGGGCGCACCGGCGAGTTCGACGCCGACGCGGCCCCCGGCTCCGACGGCGGCTTCTTCGTGGGCCCGACCCTGTTCGACCACGTCGAGACCGAGGCCAGCATCTACACCGACGAGATCTTCGGCCCGGTGCTGTCGGTGGTCCGGGTCGACACCTACTCCCAGGCCGTCGAGCTGATCAACGCCAACCCGTACGGCAACGGCACCGCGCTGTTCACCAACGACGGCGGCGCCGCGCGGCGGTTCCAGAACGAGGTCGAGGTCGGCATGATCGGCATCAACGTGCCGGTCCCGGTCCCGATGGCCTACTACAGCTTCGGCGGCTGGAAGAACTCGCTGTTCGGCGACACGCACGCGCACGGCACCGAGGGCGTGCACTTCTTCACCCGCGGGAAGGTCGTCACCACCCGCTGGCTCGACCCCAGCCACGCCGGGCTGAACCTCGGCTTCCCGACGAACGCCTGACCCACCGCCGTCCGGCCCGTCGAGGCGCAGTGCCTCGGCGGGCCGTTGCCGTGCGGGCACCCCCCGAGGAGGAACGATGAGCGAGCACGAGACCGACTCCGGTGTGGTCCGGGCCGGCGAGATCGGCGTCGGCGTGGTCGGCGCCGGCTGGATGGGGCACCTGCACGCCCGGGCCTACGCCCGGCTGCCGCACCACGTCACCGACCTGCCGTGGCGGCCCCGGCTGGTCGCGGTGGCCGACCCGGTACTGGCGGCGGCCGAGGACCACGTCGCCCGCTACGGCTTCGCCCGCGCCCACACCGACTGGCGCGACCTCGTCGCCGACCCGGAGATCACCGCGGTGAGCGTCGCCTCGCCGAACAGCACGCACCGCGAGGTCGGCGTCGCGGTCGCGGAGGCGGGTAAGCACCTCTGGATCGAGAAGCCGGTCGGGCTCAGCTCGGTCGACACCGCGGCCGTCGCGGCGGCGGTGCACGCGACCGGGGTGCGGTCCACGGTCGGGTTCAACTACCGGATGGTCCCGGCCGTCGCCCGGGCGAAGCGGCTGATCGACGACGGCGTGCTAGGCCCGCTCACGCACGCCCGGTTCCGGCTGCTCACCGACTTCGCCGCCGACCCGGACGGCGTGCTGAGCTGGCGTTTCACCCGCGAGCACGGCGGGACCGGGGTGCTCAACGACCTGGCCGTGCACGGGGTCGACCTGATCCGCCACCTCGCCGGTGAGGTGGCGTCGGTCGTCGCCGACGGGGACCGGTTCGTCCCGCGCCGTCCGCTCGCGCAGGCGGGCGCGAGCCAGTACGGCCGCGGCGGGGCCGACTCCCTCACCGGCGAGGTCGAGAACCTGGACTACGTCTCGGTGCTGGGCCGGACCACCGCGGGCGCGATCGTGACGCTGGAGGCCAGCCGGGTCGCCGTCGGCGACCAGAACGACTACGGCTTCGAGATCCACGGGACGCGGGGGCTGCTGTCGTTCGACTTCCGGCGCCCCGGCGAGCTGCACGTCGCCGCCGGGTCGTCCTACGTGGACCAGCCCGCCACGACGTACGCCGCGGCCCCCGGGGACGGCGACTTCGCGCTGTTCCAGCCGGGGGCCGGCAACCCGACCGGCTTCGACGACCTCAAGGTGTCCGAGTGCGCGGCGTTCCTGCGCGGGATCGCCGAGGGCCGCTCCGGCGGCGCGACGATCGACGACGCGCTGGCCGCGGCCCGGGTGCTGGACGCCGTCGCCGAGTCGGTCGAGAAGGGCGCCCGGGTCGAGCCGGCCTGATCGACGGCCGTCAGAGGTCGAGCACCAGGTGCTCCGAGCAGGACCGGGACACGCAGATCATCATGCAGTCCCCGGCCCGCCGTTCCCGGTCGTCGAGCACCGAGTCCCGGTGGTCGGGCTCGCCGGCCAGCACCCGGGTCTCGCAGGTGCCACAGGTGCCCTCAGCACACGAGGACAGCACCGCCGCACCCGCGTCCTCGACGACCTCGAGGACCGAGCGCCCCAACGGCACCTGCAGGGTCAGCCCGCTGCGGGCCAGCTCGACGGTGAAGCCCTCGACCCGCTGCGGGTCCGACAACGGCCTCGGCGCGAACCGTTCCACGCGCAGCGCGTCCTCCGGCCACGCCGCGCACCGCTGCTCGACGGCGGCGAGCAGCGGCTCCGGCCCACAGCAGTAGACCAGGGTGTCCTCCCGCGGCTCACCGAGCAGGGCGTCGAGGTCGAGCAGGCCGGTCTCGTCCTGCGGGCGCACCTGCACCCGGTCGCCGTAGCGGGCCAGCTCGACGAGGAAGGCCATCGAGGCCCGGCGGCGGCCGCCGTAGACCAGCCGCCAGTCCGCCCCGGCCGCGTCCACCGCGGCGATCATCGGCAGCAGCGCGGTGATCCCGATGCCACCGGCGACGAACAGGTAGCGCGGCGAGCACGCGAGCGGGAAGTTGTTGCGCGGCCCGCGGACCCGGACGGTGTCCCCGGTCGCCAGCTCGTCGTGCACGTGGGCCGACCCGCCGCGGCCGGCGGGCTCGCGCAGCACGGCGAGCCGCCAGGTCCCGGTGTCGGCCGGGTCCCCGCACAGCGAGTACTGCCGGGTGGGCGCGCGGCCGAGCACCAGGTCGGCGTGGGCGCCGGGCCTCCAGGCCGGCAGCGGGGCACCGTCGACGCCGGCGAGGGTGAGCGCGACGACGCCGTCGGCCACCTGTTCCTTCGCGACGACCCGCACCACGATCTCGGTCTCCCGGGCCGCCGGGCGGACCGGCGGGGGCGACCCGGCGGCCGTGGCCGGACCGAGGGCCAGCGGCACGTTCTTCCAAACGTACATATTCGGTGAGCTCGGGTAGAACGTCGACGGCCCGTCCAGGGTGAACTCGCCCAGCAGCGGCAGTGCCTCCTCCAGCGCGATCCGCGCTTCGAGGCGGGCCATCGGGGCACCGAGGCAGCCGTGCACGCCCTCGCCGAAGCCGACGTGCCGGCCGGGCTCGCGGGTGATGTCGAATCGGTCCGGGTCCGGGAAGCGCCGCTCGTCGCGGTTCGCCGCCCCCGGGACCAGCACGACCCGCGACCCGGCCGGCATCGTGACGCCGTGCAGGGTCACCTCGCGCGCGGTGGTACGCGCGGTGAGCTGCAGCGGGGTGGCCCAACGCAGAGCCTCCTCCACCGCGGCCGGGACGAGCGACGGGTCGCGCAGCAGCAGCGCGCGCTGGTCCGGGTTCTGCGAGAGCAGCCGGAACAGCGTCCCGACCAGGCCGGCGGTGGACTCCACCCCGCCCAGGAACAGGATCATCATCAGCCCGCTGATCTCGGAGACCGGCGTGATCTCGTCGGACACGAAGGGCTCGCCGTCGATCTCGGCGGTGACCATCCGGGTCATGAGGTCGTCGCGGTGCAGCGCGCGACGCTCGTTGAGCACGTCGATGAAGTACTGCTGGACCTTACCGGTGGCCTCCTTCGCCCGCGGGCCAAGGTGCGGGGTGCCGGGGATCCGGTCCTTGAGGTCGTGCGTCCACTGCTCCAGCTGCAGCCGGCGCCGCTGCTGCTCGGGGGTCTCGTCACCGCGCCCGGGCAGGCCCATGAGGTGGAAGAACACGTCGAACGGCATCGGCCAGGCCAGCTCCTGGGCGAGGTCGACCGATCCCCGTGCCGGGAACGAGGCGACCAGCTTCCGGACGACGTCCCGGATCCCGGCCTCCATGTCGGCGATCCGGCGCGGCACGAAGTAGGGCTGCACGACCCGGCGCACCTGGTCGTGGCGCGGATTGTCCATGCTGCCGATCGACCCCGGCGGGACGTGCGCGAGCCGGGAGTCGTCGATGTCCATGCCTTCAAAGCTGCGGAACGTGTCGGCGTCGGTGATGGCGGCCCGGACGTCGTCGAAGCGGGTCAGCGCGTACCAGCCCCAGCGCCCGCTGCGGTAGACCGGCGCCTCGTCGCGCATCCGCCGGTACACCGCGAACGGGTCGGAGGGGTAGAAGTCCGGGGCGAACGGGTCGTACTCGACTGCCGTCATGGGAGCCTCCTCGAAACCGTGGCCCGGTCCCGTGTCGCGAGTGTGCGCGGTGCGCCCGCGATTGGAGCGCTCCAATCGAGATTAAAGCGCTCCAATCGCAGCGTCAACAGTCGGTCGACGGGTCGACCGACCACCGAATCCGGTCAGCCCCTTCGGCTCCCGCGCCGGACTCCGACCGCCGCCGGCCCGGTCGACCCCCGCACCACCAGCTCCGGGCTCAGCACCACCTCGCGCGGGACCGGTCGCCGCCCGCGCAGCCGGTCGACGCTGCGCGCCACGGCCAGCCGGGCCAGCTCGGCCGGGTCCTGGCGCAGCGTGGTCAACCCACGTTCGGGCAGCCCGGCCAGCGGGCTGTCGTCCCAGCCGCTGACCGACACGTCATCGGGCACCCGCAGCCCCCGGGCCCGCAGGCCCTCGACGAGACCGGCGGCGACATCGTCATTGAACCCGATCACCGCGGTCGGCAGCTCCGGCAGCTCCAGCAACGTCCGGGCAGCCCGTACTCCGGCCTCCATGCTGTCCCCGCCCCGCAGGACCGGCCCGTCGCCGAGCCCGGACCCGTCCAGCGCCGCCCGGTAGGCCCGCCGGCGCGCGGCCACAATCGGGCCGGAACCGCCGTCGACATGCGCGATCCGCCGGTGCCCGAGCCCGGCCAGGTAGCCGGTCAGGGCCCGCATTCCCTCGGTGTCCGAGCTGCGCACCACGTCCACCGCTGGATCGGCCACCCGCCAGCCGACCACGGTGACGGGTAGCCGCCCGGCGAGCACCGGCACCCCGCCCAGACCGGGACCAAGCAGGATCACCGCCTCGCACCGGAAGTCCAGCAGGGTCTCCACCGCGACGCGCTCGTCACGGTGCGGGGTCAGCGCGGACAGGATCAGCTCTTGCCCCACCGCGCCCGCCGCGCGGTAGAGGCCGTCGAGCAGCTCGGCGTGGAACCGGCCGGACATTCCGACGACGACACCGATCTGCCGGGAGCTGCCACTGGCCAGCAGCCGAGCCCGAGCGTCGGGCCGGTAACCGACCTGTTTCGCGGCCGCCAGCACCTTCTCCCGGGTCTGCGCCCGCGAACCGGGAGCGCCGCGCAGCACGATGGACACCATCGCCCGGGAGACACCTGCGGCGACCGCGACGTCATCGAGCGTCGGTCGCCGGCGCGGAGGTCCGGCTTCCTCAGTCACGGTTAGCGGCCCCTCGTCGACCTGCCGGAGCGGCAAACTTACCACCGGTAGCGGGTCGTCAAGGCGACTACAGTCGCCGTCGACCCGGAGCCAACCCACGAGACGTCGGTCTCGGCTGCCTGACAGAGACCAAACACGTGATGTGGTCACCGTCGTGGTCGTCCCCGGGACGTGCACGTTTGAGCCCCCATCCCGTCCAGGATGACCGCCGCCCCGCCCGTAACACGCCGCTCCCTGTTCGCTCAGCCGGCTGACCTGTCACTACCGTCCGGTGATCACCATTCGCGTCCCCTCCGGTGGCGCAGGGCAAATGCTGGTCGGCGCAGCTGGAGCAGGGGCGGGCGCTGAGGCGGCCGCTGCACCGATAGACCTAGGCTTCGACGATCAGACCCCCCGGCCGCGCCGGTCCAGCCACCCCACGACGGCCGCACGCCCGAGCCTGCGGGCCAGCGCAAATCCGATCGCCGCACCGACCGGTTTGCCGGCCAGCGTCGCAGGCAGCCCGGCATTCAGCCCGAACAGCACCCCGCCGGCGACCGCGAGAGCGCTGACCGGGACCGGCGTGAGCGACAGCGCGGCGTACACGGCGGCCCAGGCCAGTGGTCCCGCCCATCCCGCCCCGCCGATCCACCCGCGGATCTCGGCCACCGACGGGACCCCGACGGACAGGGCCACACCGGCCGTGGCCGCGACGAGCACCACAAGCAGGGAAGGACGCCACCAGCGTGCGGCAGGGCGCGATCCGGGCCGGACATCGGACCACTCTCCCCCGACGACCGGCCTCCCCGCAGCCGAGCCGGCCGTGCGGACCGCCCCAGTTGCCCCCTCGCGAGGCGTTTCCGGACCTGGCCACGCAGGTCGCGCGATCAGGCGCCGGGCGCGGAGGACGACGACCGGCCGAGCTCCGGTCCTGGACCGGCGGGAACGACCGTATCGCTCGATGGTGCGTCGGGCCGCCGTGCGTCGCGCACCCAGATGCACAGAACCGCGGCAACCAGCGAGAGGACCGCGAGCCCGACCAGGCCGAGCTGGGTGCTCCCCGTGCGTTCCTCGATGAGACCAAAGCCGTAGGGGGCGACGAACCCACCGAGGTTCGCGATCGAGTTGACGATCGCGACGACGAACCCCACTGCGACGGGGTGAACCGAGCGCTGCACGATCGGCCAGAAGACCGGGCTGATCGACTGGAAGCCCATCGCCGCGATGGACAGGCAGACCAGGGGCGAGTGCGGGTGCGGCGTAGGCGGCGCCGAGGGACCCGAACGCCGCGGCGAACAGTGCGCCGACGAGCCACATTCGGCGCCGCCCGGTCCGATCGCCGATGCGGGCGAGCAGGAACATGGACCCGAACGCGCAGACCCAGGGGATCGACGACAGGAACCTGACGGACAGATCGCCCATACCGCGCACGATGCTGGCCAGCCAGAACGTGTTCGCATAGATCGACATCTGCACGGTGAAGTAGATGGCGGTCAGCACGACGATCCGCGGGTCCCGCATCGTCATGCACCAACGGGGACGCTCGCCGCGGTAGGACTCCGCCACCGCGCGCCGCTCGTCGTCCAGCGCCGTGGTGAGCGCCGCCTTCTCCCGACCGGTCAGCCAGGTCGTGTCGGAGATGCTGTTGTTCAGCCAGAAGAAGGCGAAGACGCCCACGACAACCGAGGCCGTGCCCTTGACGAGGAACAACCACTGCCAGCCGTGCAGCCCGGCGGTGCCCTGCACGCCGAGCAGCGGGGCCGCGAGAGGGCCCGACAGCGAGAACGCCAGCAGGGCCACTGACCGTCCACGAGGAGTCATCGAGCGAACTGGTGTGAGCCGCAGCACCACCCATCGCCTGCTACAGCTGCTGACCACAGAGGGGTACTTGCGCCGCAGCACGACGAACGCCTAGACCCTGGGCCCGACGTTCATCGAGTACGGATTCCCGGCCCTGCAGCAGAATCCGCTCCCGCTGGTGGCACGACCGGTCCTGGAGCGGCTGTCGGAGACCTACAAGGACATCGTCCATCTCGCGATCCGCGACGGCGACGGCGACGAGGTCCTCTACATCGACAAGCTCACGAGCCTGCGGGGTCCGGAGACACGCTCGCGCATCGGCTACTGCATGCCCCTGACCCGGACGGGCATCGGCAAGGCCCTGCTACTCGGGGACGGTGCCGAGATGTGGCGGCGGCTGTGCGACGCCGACCACACCGGGGACCCGGACGTTGTGGACGCGGCGTCGCAGTTCGTGGCGGCCATGCGGGGCCGCCTGCGGTCGGGATCGACGACCGACATGGAGGAGAACGAACCCGGGATCCGTTGCGTGGCGGCACCCGTCCGGGACGGGAGTGCGGCGGTGGCGGCGGCCGTCAGTATCACCGCCACCCGGCCCTACATGCCGGCAGCCTGGATGCGTGCACTGGCGCCCGTCGTGCGCGAGGCGGCCGCGAAGATCTCGTCGCGGCTGGGCTTCTCGTCGGAGCGACGTGCGGCACCGTGAACACAGCACGGCCCACGCCGTCGCCGGGTGAACCGGTCAGCCGGGCGAGGTCACGTCGACTCGGTCGCTGGTCCAAGCACGAGCCTGGTCGGTCAGCGAGAACCCGAGACCGGGACGGTCCGGCACCAGCATCCGGCCGTTCTCCAGTTTGAGGCGCTCGTGGAACATCGGCTCCAGCCACTCGAGGTCGGCCGGTCGCAGAACGAGGTCGCAGAACGAGGTCGGCATGAATGGCATCAACGTGCCCGCCCGGTCCCGATGGCCTACTACAGCTTCGGCGGCTGGAAGAACTCCCTGTTCGGCGACACCCACGCCCACGGCACCGAGGGCGTGCACTTCTTCACCCGCGGCAAGGTCGTCACCACCCGCTGGCTCGACCCCAGCCACGCCGGGCTCAACCTCGGCTTCCCCACCAACACCTGACCCACCGCCGTCCGGCCCGCCGAGCCGCCGTGGCTCGGCGGGCCGTCGCCCGTAGGACGCACTCCCGGGGAGCGACCACACCAACCGCAGGTCCCGGCATGCACCCGCGACTCACCTCGATTCCGACCCCTGGTCGCCCAGAAGCGAGCAGCCGCTCGGGGGAGCGACACCACTGGCGTAGTCGACGAAGAACCTCGTCTGTCTGGTCGGGGGTGTGAAGCGCGGGACGAACAAGGAGACGTCGCGCACCGCGGTGGTGTCGGCTATCCCGGCGATGTGGAGCCCCGTGGTGTCGGCGGTGCGCACCCCGAGCAGCGTCGACACCCCGACACCCAGACCCGCCCGCACCAGCGCTACCAGCGAGTGCGGATGGCTGACCTCGTAGGCGACGTTGGTCGCCCCCATCGAGGACCAGAACGGATGGGCCAGCAGGCCGGCCGGTTTGAACCGGCCGGTGACGATCAGATCCAGCGTGGCGAGGTCCGATGGCCGGACCGGGCCGGGTCGGCGCGCGACGGGGTGGTCCGGCGGCGCGACGACGAGGAACGGTTCCCGCCACAGGGGCCGGGTCTCGAAGCGGGTGGCGGGCAGCGGAGGCGTCGTCTGGCGCAGGAAGCAGTCGACCTGGCCGTTCTCGGCCACGCCCGGCAGGTCGGCGCCACCCGTCTCGACCAGAGTGACGTCGAGCAGCGGGTGGTCCGCACGCAGCCGAGGCAGTAGGTCGGCGAGGAAGTTCGTCGTCGCGATGGCGTAGGTGCCCACCCGAACGCTGCCGATGACGCCGTCGGAGTCAGCACGCACCCGGTCCCTCGTCTCGGCTGCGAACGCGACGAGCCGCCGTGCGTCGGCCGCCAGCACCTCCCCGGAGTGAGTCAGCCTGGCCGGCCGGTGCGAGCGATCGAAGAGATCGACGCCGAGAGAGCGCTCCAGAGCGTGCACGGCTTCGGACACGGTCGACTGCGAGCAGAACGATCGCTCGGCGGCGGCTTGGAAGCTGCCGGAGTCGACGACGGCGAGGAACAGTGCGAGCTCCCGGAGCTGCATGCCGGGCACTATATCGCTTGGTCCGATGACGAACATGGAAAACATCGGCTGGTTCGATCGCAGATGGCGATTTAGCGTCCGAAGCTCGATCACCACCGAGCCCCGGAGGTCCCATGAGCATCATCAAGTCGGTCACCATGGTCACCGCGTCGGTTCCCCTTCCCGAGCCGGTCGGGTTCTCCAGCCGCACCGTGACACGGCGCGAGTACACGCTCGTGCGGGTCTCCACGGAGAAGGACATCACCGGTATCGGGTTCTGCTATCCGGGGCACGCGGCTGCCGACCTGTCGACGATCGCGGTGCGCGACCTGCTCGCCCCACTCGTCGTGGGCCAGGACGTGAGCGATATCGAACGACTGTGGAACAGCATGTACCAGGAGGCACTGCTCCACGGGCGGACAGGGTCGGTGATGCGCGCTCTGTCGGCGATCGACATCGCCTTGTGGGACGCCAAGGCACAGGAGGCGGGTCTGCCCCTGCACAAGCTGCTCGGTGGGCATGCCGACCGGGTACCGGCCTACGCCAGCGGCGGCTACTACCTCGACGGCAAGGGCCCCGACGGCCTGGCGCGCGAGCTCGCCGGCTACGTCGAGGCGGGCTTCACCGCGGTGAAGATGAAGATCGGGCGCCTGGATCACCGCAGCGAGCTGGACCGGCTGGCTGCCGCGCGTGAGGCGATCGGTCCCGACGTGCTGCTGATGCTGGATGCGAACAACGCCTTCTCCGATCTCCCCACCGCGCTGCGCACGGTCCGCGCGTGGGAGCGCTTCGACCCGTACTTCGTGGAGGAGCCGTTCAGCCCCGACGACATCACCAACCACGCACGGCTCGCGGACCGGGTCGACGTCCCGATCGCCACCGGCGAGATCGAGGCCGGACGGTGGCGTACCCGCGAGATCATGGACCGGGGCGGGGCGATCATCCTGCAGCAGGACGCCGCGGTGTGCGGCGGCGTGTCCGAGCTGCAGAAGATCGCGCACACGGCGTCGTCCTACGGAGTGACGTTGTGCCCGCACTGGTTCCATGACCTGCACGCACCGTTGGCCGGGGCGTGGTCCAACGTCCGGTTCGTCGAGTACTTCGCCGGCAACGCCGTGCACAACTTCTGCGCCCTCATCGACCGTCAGCTGGTGGTCGACCGAGGCGAGCTGGTCCTGCACGACCGCCCGGGCCTCGGCTTCTCCTTCGACGAGGACGTCCTCGCGCGCCACACGTCGGGCGATTGGCAGCAGGTGGACCCGCGTCCCTGACCCTCGAGCTTCTCTCGCGCACAAGGAGGTGCACCTCGATGTCGTCCACCCACAGTGATGTGTACACACTCGATTCCGGGACGTGAAGGCTCCACCGACGACCACGCGCGGACGACTGCGGGAGCTCGGCCCCGGGATGCTGATCTCGGCGAGCGTGGTCGGGGCCGGTGAGCTCATCATGACCACGACACTCGGCGCAACGGCGGGTTTCGTCCTGCTGTGGATGGTCATCCTGGCCGCGACCGTGAAGGTATGGATTCAGCTCGAGCTGGCCACCTGGACGATCCTGACCGGGAAGCGGCTCTGGAGGGCTACAACCAGATCGGGCCGCGGTGTCGGGGAGTCGGCTGGATCGTCGGGATCTGGATCGTCTCCGACGTGCCCCGGCTGCTACAGCGGGGGGCCCTCGTCGGCGGGGCGTCCGCAGCGGCCAGCATGCTCGCTCCGGTGTGGGGGGCGCCGCTGAGTGCGACCTCCCTGCCCTGTGGACCGTCGTGCTCACCGCGACGGTGGTCGCTATCCTGGTCGCGAACAAGTACTCGCTGCTCGAACGGATCTCTACCTACGCGGTCTTCGGATTCACGGTGGTCACCGTGTTCCTCGCGCTGGTGCTGCCCTTCACCCCGTTCGCCTATGGGCTCGACGACGTCGGCGCCGGGCTGACCCTCGCGATGCCGGTCGGCCTAGTCGGAATCGCCATCGCCATGTTCGGGATCACCGGGATCGGTGCCGACGAGATGACCAGCTACAGCTACTGGTGCATCGAGAAGGGTTACGCCCGCTGGACCGGGCCGGACGACGGCAGCCCGGAACGGCGGGCACGCGCCCGTGGGGTGGATCTCGGTGATGCGTCTCGACGTGCTCGTCTCCTGGGCCGTGACCACGGTGTGCACGCTGAGCTTCTTCGTCATCGGCGCCTCGGTGCTGCACCCCCAGGGGCTCGTCCCCACCGGCAACGAGGTCATCTCGACGCTGGCGCGGATGTACACCGACACGCTCGGCCCGTGGGCGGAACGCCTGTTCGTGGTCGCCGCGTTCGTGATCCTGCTGTCGACGGTGCTGGCGGTCGGCGCCGGGGATCCACGGCTGTGGTCGAACGTGCTCGGCATCCTCGGTGTGATCGACTTCTACGACGCGCGGCAACGGCAGCGGTGCATTCGTGTGTTGTCGGCGGCCATCCCGTCGTTGTGGGCGGCCTCCTACCTCGTGATCCAGTCCCCGGTGCTGATGCTCCAGATCGGCGGCACCGCATCCGCGATCTTCCTCGTGGCCATCGTGGTCGCGGTGTGGCGTCTACGGCTCACGGAGGTCGCACCGGAGTTCCGGCGGGACCATCTTGTACACGGTGGCGGTGGCACTCGTACTCAGTAGCGCGGCGATCGTCCTGCTCGGGGTCTACACACTTCTCAACACCTTCGAACTGTTCTAGTGCCCCGTCGCACTACCCGTGGCGATCCGTGTCGTCGCGCGAATCGCCACGGACGGGGCACACCGCCGGGGAGGGCGGCCGGGGCGTGTCGCGACAGTGTCCGGTCGGCCACGAAGGTGGAGGACCTGGTGTCGCGCTCCGTGACCGTCAGAGCGGCCCGGCCAGGTACTCGGCGACGCGCGCCAGCGTCGCCACCGGAGGCAGTCCGAACCGGACTGCGGCCTCGTGCGCCGCCGTACTCACGTCTGCCGTCGCGTCCGAGAGCACGATCATGCGCAGGCCCGCATCGGCACCGAACCGGGCGGCGTGGCCGACACCCATCGTGGTCGTGGCCCCCACCAGGACGACGGTCCGCACGTCGTTCTCACGGAGAAGATCGTCGAGACCGGTGTTGAGGAACGGGTTCTCCCGACGCTTCTCCAGCACCACGTCCCCCGGCGCCGGGGCCAGCTCCGGGATCGGCGCCGCGCCCCACGAGCCCCGCCGGACCCCGCTCGCCGCCTCGATGCCGACGAACAGCGGGGCGGTGTCCGGCAGCGGCTCGTCGACCACGAACAGCGCGTGCACCACCAGGTCACCCCGGTCGCGGGCCGCCTGCAGCACCGCGGCGACGGCGGGGATCATCCCATGGGCAGCCACGTGGGCGTCGAGTCCCGGGTCGCTCAGCGCACCCGCGTGGGCCAGCAGGTCGTTCTGCGTCCCCTGGACCAACACCGCCACCCGGCTCACGGACGGATCACCGTGGAGAGGCCGCCGTCGACCACCAGGGCCTGCCCGGTGATGTACGAGGCGGCATCGGAGGCCAGGAACCCGACGGCGTGCGCGATGTCCGTGGCCCGGCCGACCCGGCCGAGTGGTGACCACGAGTAGACGGGGGCGCTCCCGCCGGCGTCCGGGCGGACGGTGTCCCGGCCGGTGTCGACCGAACCGGGGCAGATCGCGTTGACCGTCACGCCGTCGCCCGCCACGTCCCCTGCCAGTGACACGGTCATCCCCAGTAGTCCGGCCTTGGACGCGGCGTAGGCGACCCGGTCGGACAGGCTGCGCACCGCGACGACCGAGGAGATGCTGACGATCCGCCCGGACGCCGAGCTGCGCAGGTACGGAAGTGCCGCCCGGACCAGGCGGAAGGCACCCGTGAGGTTGACGTCGAGCACGAACGACCAGGCTTCGAGGGGGACCTCGGTCACGTCTCCGCGGTCTGCGGCCTGCGGTGCGCCGGCGTTGTTCACCAGGACGTCCAGCCCACCGAACCGCTCGACCGCCGACCGGACGAGCGCCGCACACGACTCCTCGTCGGTCACGTCACAGGTCACCGGCTCGACAGTGCCGCGGGTCCGCTCCGCGAGCTGCGCCGCCACCTCCCGCAGTCCCGGCTCGGCGGCGGGGACGTCGGCGATCACCACCTGAGCACCCGCGGCCGCGAGCTCACCCGCGATGGCGGCGCCTATACCGCTGCTGCGCCCGCAGCCGGTGACCACCGCGACCCGGCCGCCGAGGGATTCGGGGGAGAAATCGTGCGAAGAGATCGTCATGTCGTCCTTTCGTGCGTGTCGGGATCACGGGGTTCCGGTGTCGGGCCGGACAGGGGGGCCACGGGCTCCGTGGGCGGGCGCTCGTCGTCGGCGGCCGCGGGAAGACGCAGACAGAACACGATGACCGAGGACATCACCAGCGTCAGGCCGGTGAGGATCATGCCGAGGCGGTAGTCCCCGGTGGCGTCGGCGACCGCGCCCGTGACGTAGGGGGCGGTGAACCCGCCGAGGTTCGCGATGCTGTTGATCAGAGCGAACCCGCCCGCCGCGGCGACGCCGGTCAGGAACGTGGTCGGCAGCGACCAGAACAGGGAGAACGTCATCGTCACCCCGCAGGCGGTGAGCACGACGACGGCGATCGTCGTCGCCGGGCCGGGCATGTAGAGCGCGACGGGAATCGAGAGCCCGGCCACCAGCAGCGGCGCCGCCACGTGCCACTGTCTGAAGCCCACCCGCGCGCTGTAGCGGCTCCAGAAGTACAGCGCGAACGCCGCGGGGACATAGGGGATCGCCGTGATGAGTCCACGTTCGACGATCGAGAACTCGGTTCCGAACTGCTCCTGGAAGCCGGCGATGATCGACGGCAGGAAGAAGGCCAGTGAGTACACGCCGTAGTTCAGTCCGAAGTAGGCGATGGCGATGGCGAACACCTTGGGGGCGCGGAACACCGCGCGCAGCGACAGGTGGCCGCCCGACGCCCGTGCCCGGTCACCGGTGTCCGCCGCGAGCTCCCGGACGAACCAGTTCCGCTCCGCCTCGGTGAGCCATCGCGCCTGCGACGGGCTGTCGGTGAGGTAGAAGTAGCAGATGAAGCCCACGATCACCGCGGGCATCCCGACGGCGAAGAACATGAACCGCCAGCCGGCGAGCCCGAACAGCCCGTCGCCGTACTGGATGAGCAGCCCACCCAGCGGCGCACCGAGAACCATCGTGATCGGCTGGGCGAGGTAGAAGCCGGCAAGGGCCTTCATCCGGTACTGGCGCGGGAACCACATGGTGAGGAACAACACCGCGCCCGGCACGAAACCGGCCTCCGCGACGCCGAGCACGAACCGCAGGATCCACAGCTGCTCGTAGTTCTGCACCCAGGTGAACAGCACCGAGACGACGCCCCAGGACACCATGATGCGGGCCAGCCACTTGCGGGCCCCGAACTTCTGCAGGCCGAGGTTGCTCGGGACCTCCAGCAGGATGTACCCGAGGAAGAAGATGCCCGACGCGAACCCGAACTGCGCCGCGGTGAGTGCCAGGTCGTCGTTCATCCCGTTCGGGCCGGCCAGGCCGATGGCGGTCCGGTCGAGGTAGTTGATGAAGAACATCAGGCCCACGAAGGGCACGATGCGGAACGCGGCCTTGCGGAACGCGCTGCGTCCCAGTGCGGCGTCGTCCTGGATGGACGAAGTCATGACGTGCCTCCTTGCACGGTGCACCTCGTGGTGCGGATCAGCCGCGGAGGGCGGCGATACCGGCAGAGCCGATCTCGGTGTCGTTGGTCCAGTGGCTTCCGCTGACTCCGATGGCACCGACGACGACGCCGTCCCACTCGATCGGCTGACCGCCACCGAAGACGATCAGGCGGTCGGTTCCGACGACCGCGCCGGCTCTCAGCGGGGCGTCCTCTTGCAGCGTCTCGAACCAGTCCGCAGTGGACTTGCGGGTGCTGGCGGCCGTGTACGCCTTGTCGGTCGCCACCTGGATCGTCGAGTAGGGGGCACCGTCCATCCGTACGAAGGCGAGCAGGTGGCCCGCCTCGTCCAGGACCGCGACGGCGACGTGCACGCCCAGCGCACGGGCGTGGGCGAGAGCGGCGTCGACCGCGGTCCGCGCCCCGTCCAGGGACAGCGTCGGCTTCACGACGGTCGGGCCGGCGGCGGGTGTCGTCATCGGAGGGTCTCCAGCAGGGCGTCGAGGAAGGACTTGCTCTCACTCAGCACCTGGTCGGGGCCGCGCTCGTCGCCGGCGAACCAGTGGCTCTCGTGCTCGACGGAGCAGCTGCCGTCGAACCCGCCGGCCGCGAGGGTGGACAGCAGGGCCGCGAAGTCGATGTCACCCGTACCCAACGGCACGAACGCGAAGTCCGCCGGGGTGCCGACGGCGTCCTTGATCGCCACCCCCACGGTCTGCGGTGCGAACCGCTGTGCCGCCTCGAGCACGTCGCCGTCGGTGACCTGCAGGTGGGACGCGTCGAAGTTGACCCGGAGGCCCGGCAGCCGGTTCACGGCCTCGGCGACGTCCGCGGCGCCGGCGAGCGCCTGATTGACGATCACCTCGAGGGACAGGGTGATGCCGAGCCGTTCCGCTTCGGCGAGCGCGGTCTCGAGCGCCGCGAAGGTGCCGGAGCGATCCGCCTCGCCGCCGGGTATCACGTGGACGTGCCCGATGCCCAGGTCTGCGGCCAGGCGCAGCATCTCCGCGGTGTGCTGCGCCGCCGCAGCCCGGGCCTGGGGTTCGGGGCTGCCGAAGGCCGCGTGATGCGCGCTCAATGCGGCGTAGGGGCCGAGCTCGGCGAGCTCGGCGCGCTCGGCGCCGGTGGTCTGCGGACTCACGTGCGGGGCGGTCCAGGGCAGCAGCTCGCCGTTGAGCTCGGCCTCGTCGTAGCCGTGGTCACGGATCAGCCGAACCGCGTCGCCCGCGGAGAGATGGCCGAGGAAACCGGTGTGGAACGCCGTCTTCACGACGGACTCCTTTGCGTGGGGGTCAACAGCGTGGGGGGTCGACGGGCGCCATCAGGTGCGCTCGGCCCGGGGTTCCGGGGCGGACGCACCGACAGATGTCCCGAAGTTGTCGCGGAACGGGAGCCAGCGCGTCTCCGGGGCGGATCGCAGCAGCGCCAGGCTCACGACGTACATCGAGGCGAGCAGGGCGACGATGCTCCACGGGCTGCCCGTCAGCGCCAGCAGCGCCGCGGCCACCAGCGGTGCGGGCGCACCCGCCACCAGGTTGTTCAGCGTGTAGACGGCAGCGTGGCCGGAGTACCGGACCGGCACCGGGAACGGCTCGGCGAACAGCGCCGCCATCACACCGACCGCGGTGAGCTGGGCGCCCTGGGTGATCACCATCGCGAGCAGCATCAGCGCGAAGTTGCGGGTGTCGAGCAGCGGGAACAGCGCGAACGACCCCAGCATGGAGGTCGTCATGCAGGTCGCCAGCACGCGCTTGCGACCGAAGCGGTCCGACAGCACCCCGCCGAGCGGTACCAGCGCCAGGCCGATGACGTTCATCCCCAGCAGCAGCGAGAAGGTCACCGTGCTGGACATGCCGAGGGTGCTCGTGATGTAGGACAACGCCCACGTGGTCACCACGAAGCTGCACGCGGTGTTCGGCGCCCAGATGGCCGCCATCCGTGCGATCGATCCGCCCTGCTCGGCGAACACCTCACGTAGCGGCGACGCGGACCGGGCACCGATCTCGCGCGCCTCGACGAAGGCCGGGGACTCGTCGATGTGCCGGCGGATGAAGTAGCCGACGACCGCCATCAGCGCGCCCGCGAAGAACGGGACGCGCCAGGCCCACTCGCGCAAGGCCTCCTCCCCGACCGCCAGACCTGCGCCGAGGATGAACGAGGCGACCAGCACCTGGCCGATCGGGTTGCCGAGGTTCACCACCGCGCCGTAGAGCCCGCGTCGCTGGTCAGGGGCGTGCTCGAGGGCCATGATCTGTGCGGAGCTCGTCTCGCCGCCGACGCTGAACCCCTGGACGAAACGCAGGACCACCAGCAGGATCGGGGCGAGCACGCCGATCGCGGCGTACCCCGGCAGGCAGGCGATCGCGAAGGAGGCCACACCCATGATCGTGAGCGTCACGACCATGGTGTGCTTCCGGCCGACCCGGTCGGTCACCCTGGCGAAGAAGGCGGCACCGAACGGCCGGGCGATGAACCCGACCCCGAACGTCGCGAACGACGCCAGCAGCGCCGCGGTCGACGACGAGCTCGGGAAGAAGACGTAGGGGAACACCGTGCCCGCGAGGGCGCCGTAGAGCAGGAAGTCGAACCATTCGAGGGACGTTCCGACCGATGTCCCGACGAGGACCCGAGCACGGGACCCCTCGTCGCCTGAGCGATGCACCATTGCGTCTCCACGTTGTCGAAATGGCAACTCACTTGTCGCTTCGTGGGAGGACTATTGCTCGCCCGAACCGTCTGAGTCAACCGCTCGCGGTCGATCGTTGCCGATGAAGCAACCGGCTTGTACGTTGGCGGCGTCGCGGTCGATCTCAACAAGGGAGTGTGCACGGCGTGATCGGTGTCGGAGTCCTCGGCCTCGGCCGGATCGGCGGTGCGCACGCGCACCGTCTCGCGACCCAGGTGCCGGGAGCCCGGCTCTCCGCGGTGTGCGATCCCGACCGGGGGGCGACGGCCCCCTTCGAAGGTACGGGCACGACGGCGTTCGACGATCCCGTCGCGCTCGTCACCGCGGCCGAGGTCGATGCCGTGGTGATCGCCTCACCCGGATTCCTGCACGTCGAGCAGCTCCTCGCCTGCATCGAGGCGGGGAAGCCGGTGCTGTGCGAGAAGCCACTGGCAGCGGATCCCGAGGACGGGCTCACGGTGGTCGAGGCCGAGGTGGCGGCCGGGCGCCGCTGGGTCCAGCTGGGCTTCATGCGCCGGTTCGACCCCGCGTTCCGCGACCTGGTCGCGGCCGTCGACGCGGGTGAGGTGGGCACCCCGCTGATGCTGCACTGCGTGCACCGCAACCCGTCGGTGCGCCCGTCCTACGTCAGTGAGAACGCGCTCGACGACTCGTTGAGCCACGAGATCGACGTGGTCCGCTGGATGCTCGGCGAGGAGATCGTCTCCAGCCAGGTCGTCATGCCCAGGCGCAGCCCGGAGGCCGCCGAGGGGCTCGACGACCCCAAGTTCGTGTTCCTGCGGACCGAGTCCGGGGTGCTGGTCACGGTCGAGATGTACGTGCACTGCCGGTACGGCTACGAGGTGCGCTGCGAGGTCGTGGGATCGGACGGCACGGTGACCACGGCCGACGGCGCCGGCCTGGTCCGCAGGCACGCCGGTCGCGCCTCGACCGCGGTCCCCGCGAGCTGGGGCGAGCGTTTCGACGCGAGCTACCGGCTCGAACTGTCCGCCTGGGTCGCTGCGGCGGCCCGGGGTGAGGTCGGCGGCCCGAGCGTCTGGGACGGGTACGCGGCGGCCACCGTCGCCCGGCGGACCGTCGAGGCGTACCGGACCGGCCTCGAGCAGACCTGTGCCGTGGGCGCCGCACCGGCCCTCTACGCGACGGGAGGTGCCCGGTGAGCTGGGCGATGGTCGTCCAGGGGATGCAGCGGGACGTGTTCGACCAGGACTGCGCGCTGTACTCACCGCCGCTCGCGGCGGCGGTCGAGCACGACGCGGTCACCGACCACATCGGCGAGCTGGCCGAGACCGTCCGCGCCGCCGGCGGGACGGTGGTGCACGCGCTGTTCGTCATCGAGCCCTCCGCCCTGGGCATGCCCTCGGACGTGCCGGTCTTCGCCCGTTTCGTCGAGTCGGGAGCGCTGCGGCGCGGCTCCGCGGGGGTCGAGCCGGTCGAGGGGCTCTGGGCGGACGGGGACGTGCGCGTCGAGAAGATGCGGGTCAACCCGTTCCACGGCTCCACGCTGGATCCGCTGCTGCGCGCGGCCGGGGTCCGTGACCTCGTGGTGTGCGGGACCCAGACCAACATGGGGATCGAGGCCGCCGCCCGGCACGCCGCGGACTGCGGTTACCGGGTGCATGTCCCCGCCGACGCCTGTGCCGCGGCGTCGGCCCCCGCCCACACGGGGCCGCTGACCCACACCCTGCCCAACCTGGGACGGGTGTGCCGGACGGCCGACATCGTGGCCGCGGTGGGCGTCGATACACTCTGAGGACAACCGAGTTGCGACTAGAGGAGGCGCCGTGGTCCCGGTAGGCGAACGGGGGCGGGTCCTGATCACCGGCCTGTCCGTACTGGAGACCCTCGGACGCCACGCCGACGGACTGGGGGTCACCGACCTCGCGCGCGAGGTCGGCGGGGACAAGGGAAACGTCCACCGCATCACCCAGCTGCTGTGCGAGCAGGGCTACGTCGAGCAGGACGAGATCTCACGCCGCTACACGCTGACCTCGCAGATCGTGCAGCTCGCTGGTCGGGCACTGCGCCAGCTCGATGTGCGGGGGCTCGCCGAACCGGTACTGCGGAGGTTGTCGGCCGCGACCGGGGAATCCGTCCACCTCGCCGTCCGCACACGGGCCGGCGGGGTCTACGTGTCGCAGATCAGGGCGGCGAACCGGTTGAGCGTGGAGACCGACATCGGCAGCAGCCCGATCGTGCACGCCACCGCGACCGGCAAGGCACTGTTCGCCCATGCCGCCGACGCGGTGCTCGACGCCGCACTCGACGGCGGGCTGGAGCGCTACACGATCCGCACCGTCACCAGCCGGCGCGCACTCGACGACATGCTCGCCGAGGTTCGCAGCCGGGGCTACGCGATCGACGACGAGGAGCTCAACGCGGACGTCCGGTGCGTGGCCGCCCCGCTGTTCGACGGGAACCGTGCGGTCACCGCCGCCATCGGCGTGTCCGGGCCGGTGAGCCGCATACCGGTGTCCCGGCTGCCCGAGCTCGGCGAACTGGTGCGGGCGGCATCGGACCAGGTCACGGCCTCCATCGGCGGTGAGCGTCCCGGATCCGACCGCGAGGTGGCGGCGGCCCCGGCCGGCTGAGTCGGGACCGACCGAGCCCCGGGCCGGCCACCGAGGCCCGGGGCGGTCTCGCCTGTCCGTGTGCCGGCCACCGAGCGCGGTGGCGGTGACGGAGGAGATGACAACGCTGTAGCCATATGTACAAGACACGGGGTAGCGTGGGCGCATGGCTGATGACAGGTCGACGAGGGCGGCGGCGGTCGCCGCAGCCGGTGGGGTCGCCGACGCCCTGCGTGCGGGCACCCTGCCGGGGCGGGCCGCGGTCACCCTCGCCGAGAGTGTGGTGCTCGGACTGCTGGCTCAGGGAGTGCACCGCTGGGTGGGTGTGTTCGGGCACGGGTCCACCGACATCGCGGAGGTGCTGCGGACCTACGAGGCGGCGGGCGCGTTGCGCACCCACGCCGTGCGCAACGAGGTGGAGGCCGCGCACATCGCGACCGCGCTCCGCTGGGTCACCGGGGAGAAGGCCGCCGTCATCACCTCCATCGGGCCCGGGGCCCTGCAGGCCCTCGCCGGAAGCCTCGCCGCAGCGAGCGACGGCGTGGGCGTATGGCACGTCTACGCGGACGAGACCACCGAGGCCGAGGGCCCGAACATGCAGCAGATCCCGGGCGGGCCCCAGGAGAGCTTCCTGCGCATCGCCTCGGCGATGGGCCCCGCCTACACACTGCACACTGCGTGGGCGCTGCCCGAAGCGCTGCGCCGCGGCCTGGACACCGTCGACCACCCGCACGCCGCGCGGCCCTTCTACCTGCTGGTCCCGATCAACACCCAGCCCCAGGTGCTCGACCTGAACCTGGCCGTCCTGCCCACCGTGCCGCCCCCGCCGCTGGGGGCCGCCGCGGACGACGGCCGGTTCGCCGCCGCCGCGCGGACCCTCCTGGACGCCGAGCGGGTCGTGGTCAAAATCGGGTGTGGTGCCCGCGGCTGCGGCGCCGAGCTCGACGAGCTGCTCGCGCTGGTCGACGGGGTCGCGGTGCCGACCCCGATCGCGACCGGCACGCTGCCCTACGCCCATCCCCGCAACATGACCGTCGGCGGGTCGAAGGGCTCGATCTCCGGCAACTTCGCCATGGAGGAGGCCGAGGTCCTGCTCGCCGTCGGGACCCGCCCGGTGTGCCAGGCCGACATGTCCCGCACCGGCTACCCGAAGGTCCACGGCGTGGTAAACGTGAACGCCGATCTCGCGGCCGCGACGCACTACGCGAACACCCTCGCCCTCGTCGGCGACGCGCGCGCCACCCTGCGGCGGTTGATCGAGGAGCTGCGGGCGCTCGGGGCCCGGCCGCAGGACCTCACCTCGGCGTGGGCGCAGGCGTGCGTGGCCGGCAAGAACGAATGGGACGACTTCAAGCGCCTCCGCTACGACTCACCCACCCTCCACGACGAGGTGTGGGGCCGCGAGGTGCTCACCCAGCCCGCCGCGATCGAGCTGGTCACCCGGTGGGCCCGCGGAAACGACGCCGTCTGCTTCTTCGACGCCGGTGACGTGCAGGCTAACGGCTTCCAGATCGTCGAGGACGACCGGCCCGGCCGCACCGTCACCGAGACCGGTGCCAGTTACATGGGCTTCTCGGCGTCGGCGCTGGTCGCGACCGGCATCGCGGAGACCCCGTTCTTCGGGGTGGCGCTGACCGGGGACGGGTCGTTCAGCATGAACCCCCAGGTCCTGATCGACGGAGTGGAACACGACGCGCGCGGGGTGATCGTGCTGTTCGACAACCGCAGACAGGGCGCCATCTCCTCGCTGCAACGCGCCCAGTACGGCGTCGACTACGCCACGAACGACCAGGTCGCGGTCGACTACCGGGCCCTCGCCGACGCCGTACACGGAGTGCTCGCCCTGGACGGCGGGCACTCCCTCGCCGAGCTGGAGACCGCCCTGAACAAGGCCCGTGCCCACGAGGGGCTGTCGCTGATCCACGTGCCGGTGTACTTCGGCGAGCACGAACTGGGCGGCCTGGGTTCGTTCGGCCGATGGAACGTCGGCAACTGGGTGGCCGACACCCAGGAACTCCGACACCGGCTGGAGCTGTGACATGACCTTCCCGAATCCCGTGCCCACCGGCCTGTACCGCGACCGCGCCTGGCACGCCACCGACGAGACCCTCACCGTCGTCGACCCGGCCACCGAACGACCGGTCGTCGACGTCGCCCGCGCCTCCGACACGCACGTCGATGCCGCGATCTCCGCCGCTCGCGCCGGCTTCGCCACCTGGCGGCGCACCGACTCCTGGACCCGCTCCGCGGTCCTGCGCCGCACCGCGGAGCTGCTGCGGGACTGGGCGGACGAGGCCGCCGCGGTGATGACGGCCGAGCAGGGCAAGCCCCTGACCGAGGCCCGCGCGGAGTTCCTGGCCACCGCGGACCAGTTCGACTGGTACGCCGACGAGGCGCGCCGGGTCTACGGCCGCACCGTCGAGGGACACAGCACCAGCCAGCGAATCACGGTCCGTCGCGAGCCCGCCGGCGTGGTCGCCGCGTTCTCGGCCTGGAACTTCCCGGCGTTGCTGCCCTCCCGCAAGATCGCCCCCGCGATCGCGGTCGGCTGCGCGATCGTGGTGACCGCCGCGGAGGAGGCTCCGCTGTCGACCCAGGTGGTCGCCGCCGCGCTGCACGAGGCCGGGCTGCCCGCCGGCGTACTGTCCGTGCTGACCGGGGACCCGGCCGCGATCAGCTCCCGGCTTCTGGCGTCCCCCGTCGTCACCAAGCTGAGCCTGACCGGTTCGGTGCCGGTGGGCCGCATCCTGCTGCACGCCGCGGCGGACCGGATCCTGGCGACCTCCATGGAGCTCGGCGGGCACGCACCGGTCCTGGTGTTCCCGGACGCCGACGTCCCCGCCGTCGCCGAGCTGTGCGCACGGGCGAAGTTCCGCAACACCGGCCAGGTCTGCGCCTCCCCCAGCCGCTTCGTGGTGCACGAGTCGATCCACGACGAGTTCGTGGCCGGCTTCGTGGCCGCGACCTCGGCGTTGCGGGTCGGACCCGGGTCGGATCCGGACAGCACGGTCGGTCCGCTGTCCAACGCCCGCCGGGTCGCCGCCGCCGAGCATCTCGTCGCCGACGCCGTCGCGCACGGGGCGCAGGTCGCCGCCGGCGGTGGCCGGGACCCACGGTTCGACCGAGGTCACTTCTTCCGGCCGACGATCCTCACCGACGTCGGCGAGAAGTCGGCGATCCTGCGCGAGGAGCCGTTCGCCCCGGTGGCGCCCGTGTTGCGGTTCGCCGACCTGGACGAGGCGCTCGGGATCGCCAACGACACCGAGCTGGGGCTCGCCGCCTACGTCTTCACCCGCGACCTGCGCACCGCGTTCCTGGCCAGCGAGGGGATCGAGGCCGGGATGGTCGGGGTCAACACCCTGGCCCTCGCCACCGCCGAGGCACCGTTCGGCGGGGTCAAACAGTCCGGATTCGGCCGCGAGGGCGGCTCGGAGGGCATCGAGGACTACACCGTGACCAAGTACGTGAACATGGAGCTGGCATGACCCAGGAGCCACAGGGTGTGGACGGGCGGCTGACCCAGTACGGCGACGCCGGCTTCGCCCGCTTCCTCCGCCGTGCGTTCCTCGCCTCGGCGGGGTGGGACGAGCAGGACCTCACGCGCCCGGTCGTCGGGATCGTCAACATCGCGTCGGACTTCACCACCTGCCACCGGGACATGCCGCAGCTGGTGGAGCACGTGAAGCGCGGGGTGCTCGAGGACGGCGGGATCCCCTTCGTCTTCCCGGCCATGTCGCTGGGCGAGATCCTCACCAATCCCACGACGATGCTGTTCCGCAACCTGATGGCGATGGAGCTGGAGGAACAGCTCACCTCCCAGCCGATGGACGCGGTGGTGCTGCTCGGCGGCTGCGACAAGACCCTGCCCGCCGAGCTGATGGCCGCCGCGTCCGCGAACATCCCGTCGATCGCGCTGGTCGTGGGCCCCATGTCGGTGGGTAACTGGCGCGGCGAGAGGCTCGGCGCCTGCACCGACTGCCGTCGCATGTGGACCGAGCACCGGGGCGGGAACCTCGACGGTGACGAGATCGCCGAGGTCCGCGAGGAGCTCTGCCCCACCGCGGGTACCTGCATGGTCATGGGCACCGCGTCCACGATGGCCTGCATCGCCGAGGCCATGGGCATCATGCTGCCCTACGCGGGGTCCGCTCCGGCGGTGTCCGCGCAGCGGCTGCGGCTGGGCACCGCGACCGGGCGGCGGGCCGTGGAGCTGGCCCACAGCGGTCGGCGGCCGCGCGACGTCCTCACCGCCGCGAACTTCCGCAACGGGCTGCGGGTGCTGGCCGCGGTGTCCGGCTCGACCAACGCCGTCCTGCACCTCATGGCGATCGCCCGGCGGGCGGGTGTCCCGCTCGGCGCCGACGACGTGCACGACATCTGCGCACAGGTCCCCGTGCTCGCGGACTGCAAGCCCGCGGGCTCGGGCTACCTGCCCGACCTGCACCGCGACGGTGGCGTCCCGGCCCTGCTCAAGGAGCTGGAACCGGTGCTGGAGCTGGACGCGCCGACCGTGAGCGGCCAGAAGCTCGGTGAGCTCGTCTCCGGCTACGCCCCCGCCGCGGCGGACCAGACCACGATCCGCAGGCTGGACGCCCCGCTCAAACCCCCCGGCGCGCTCGTCACCATCAGGGGATCCCTCGCACCGGACGGCGCGATCGTCAAGGCCGCGGCGGCCACGCCGGCGCTGCTGACGCACGAGGGGCCCGCGTACGTCTTCGACTCCCTCGACCAGCTGGCCGCCGAGCTGGACGACGAGTCGCTCGGCCTCACCCCCGACCACGTCCTGGTCATGCGCAACATCGGCCCGATCGGCGCGGGGATGCCCGAGGCGGGATCGATCCCGATCCCGGCCTACCTGGCGCGCAGGGGCCTCCGGGACATGGTCCGGATCTCCGACGGCCGGATGAGCGGGACCGCCTACGGCACGGTCGTGCTGCACGTGGCGCCCGAGGCGGCGGCCGGTGGACCGCTCGCCCTGGTCCGAACCGGTGACCGGATCCGGCTCGACGTCCCGCACCGGACCGTCGACCTGCTGGTCGACGAGGCCGAGCTGGCGCGCAGACGGGCCGAACTCAAGCCCCGCGAGCTTCCGCAGCGGGGGTGGCGCAGGCTCTACGCCACGACGGTCACCCAGGCGGACACGGGAGTGGACCTCGACTTCCTGTGAGGTTCCGCCCCTGTCCCGGAGCCGCTCACGCGTGACCGGTGCGTCACCCGTCGCGCACCACGACTACCCGATGTGATCGTTGTCGCGTTGCACCGCACCACCTCTGGGGCATCCCGCTGCGGCTGATACAGCATCCCGCTGCGGCTGAACAGTCGCGATCTGGAGGAACGCAATGCTCGGTTCGATCACTCGTCGCTCGGCCCTTCGGAGCGGTGTGGTCGCTGCCGCCGCCGGGCTGGGGCTGGCCGGAGGTCATGCGGTAGGGGGCTCCGCTCCACGTGCGTCCACGGGTCCGCGGGGTACAGTCCTGATCACCGGTGCCACCGTCCTGACCTGCGCGCCCGTCGACGACGTCCGCCCGGACACCGACGTGCTCGTCCGGGACGGAGTGATCGCCGGAGTCGGACACTCGCTTCCCCGCCCCGCGGACGTCGAGGTCATCGACGGTGGCGGGGCGCTGCTGATGCCGGGGATGGTCGACACCCACCGGCACGCCTGGCAGCTGCCGCTCGCCGGGCTCGGCGCCAATTGGGACTTCGACACCTTCACCGAGGTCACCCAGGGTCGGGCGGTGCCCGCGTACACCGCCGAGGACTTCCGTCGCGCCGCGCTGGCCTCGCACCTGGACGCCCTCGACGCGGGCGTGACGACCGTGCTCGACTACAACCACGGGCTGGTCACCCCCGACCACGCCGAGGCCTCGCTGCGGGCCGCGCGGGAGTCCGGTGCCCGGGTGCGTTTCGCCTGGGGTCATGCCGCGCAGGTGGGCAACGACCCGCAGCGGTCCTGGGCGACCGACGGCGACGTGCTGCAGGTGGCCCGCGACGCCTCGCTGGTCGGCGGGCTGGTGTCGCTGCAGCTCGCGTTGGACGCTTCCGGAGAGCCCGGGTTCCCCGAGGAGGCGGCCTGGCGCTACGCCGCCGACAACGACCTCGGTGTCACCGCCCACACCGGGCTCTACGGCCGTGGGGCCGACGCGCTCGTCGACGAGCTCCGTGAGCGGGGGCTGCTGCGCCCCGGCCTCAACTTCGTCCACGCCGCGGAGTTCCGTCCCGACACCTACGAGGCGATCGCCGCCTCGGGCGGAGTGATCAGCGTGGCCACCGAGAGCGAATGCACGTTCGGCCAGGGGCGCCCCGCCACCTCGCGGGCCGAGGCGGCCGGGGTGACCTTCGGGCTCGGCTCGGACACCGTCACCTACCAGTCGGGCGACATCCTCTCCGCGATGCGCACGACCCTGGACCTCGACCGGTTCGTTGCCAACGACGATGCCCGCGCGGCCGATGCCGAGCTGCCCCGGCACCGGCCGGTCGACCGCATGCTGCTGGCCGGCACCCTCGGCGGGGCCCGCTCCCTGGGCCTCGCCGAGAGCATCGGCTCGATCGAGGTCGGCAAGCGCGCCGACCTGGTGCTGCTGCGTTCCTCGTCGCCGTCGTTCGGCATCGCCACCGCCAACTACCCGCAGGCCGCCGCCGTGCTGCACGCCGGCCGCGGCGACGTCGACACCGTCCTCGTCGACGGAACGGTGGTCAAGCGCGACGGCACCCTGGTCGCCGACACCGGTCCGGTGCTGGCGGAACTCACCGACACCCGGGATCGGCTGGCGACCGAGATCGACCTGCCGCGCTGGCGCTACGGCGCGGCATGAGCTCACCCCGCGACGACCCACGTCGCCGCGTCAGGTCGGTGGCGGGCGACGCCCTGACGCGGCGCGACGGACGGTCGCCGGGGACGGGACCGGTCAACCCGTCGAGTTGAGCACGTCGAGCCGGCGGGCGAACTCCGGCTCGATGAGCTGTCCGGCCAGCGCGGAGAGCGGGGAGGCTGACGTCCTCCGCGTGGGCCGCCTTCACCAGGGCCAGGATGTCCTTGTCGAAGAAGCGGTACATGGCCTCGGTGCCCTTGAGGGTGTGGGTCTGCATGATGCGGCCGAAATGTCCCCAGTTCCGGATGAGGAACGAGTCGGCGGTGGTGGAGGCGGCGATCCGGGTCAGCGCCTGCTCGTCGATGCCGTGCGCCGCGGCGAACCGGACAGCCTCGTAGGCGACGACCTGGTTGGCGAACGTGACCCCCTGCAACGCCAGCTTGGTCGCCGCACCCGCACCCGCACCCGCCGGTCCGAGGTGCTCGACCGCGGCGCCGAGCGCGTCGAGGTAGGGCCGCAGTGTCTCCACATCGGACGCCTCGCCACCGACCATGACGGCCAGGGTGCCGTCGGCGGCGCGGGCCGCGCCGTCGCTGACCTGCGCGTCGACCACCCGCACATCCTTCTGGGAGGCGAGCGCGGCGAGCTGGCGGACGGTCGCGGGCAGGATGGTCGAGTGCAGCACGAGCACGGTGCCCGGCCGCGCCACGGTCAGCACGCCCTCCGGGCCAGTGACCAGGTCGAGCACCTACTGGTCGTTGACCTCGCAGGTCCCGACGACGTCCGCGGCGGCGACCAGGTCGGTCACCGAGGCGGCGGTCTTGGCGCCCTCGTCGCGGGCCGCGGACAGGGCCTCCGGACGGGTGTCGAAGACGACCGGCTCGAGTCCGGCGCGCACGAGCGAGATCGCCATCGGCAGGCCGATGTTGCCAAGACCGATGAAACCGACGGTGGTCATGTCTCTCCAGGATGTCCGGCGTCGAGGATCGGGGATGGTGTTCACGGGGTGGAGGATTCGGGATGCGCGAACACCGCGTCGAAGGCCCGGCCCGCCGGGCGGGACCCGTTGAGCGTGCGGATCCGGGAGGCGGCGTCGGCGACCTCACGGTCGCTGACCCCGGCGGCCGCCCAGGTGTGGAGTCGGCGGCGGATGGTGCGGTCCGAGCAGCCTGGGGTGGCGATGCGCTCGTAACCGCTGCCATGGACCAACGCGGCGATGACGTGGTCGAACACGACCCGGTCGGGGATCCGGCGGCGGTGACAACCCCATGGATGGGTCGGGTCGAACTCCGGGCGGCCGGACTCGATCAGGGCAGCGAACTCGACCCACAAGGGCTCGATCAGGGATGCTGGCAGCAGAGGCACGACCCCTCCGGGCCTCTACGGCCAGACGCTCTTGAACAACTCCTAGTAGAATTGGACTGGATCAACGACGTTGTGCAGCGGCACGCCGTCGATCAGTCGCGTGGCCTTCCCGGCGAACAGCGCGGCGATCTGCTCGTCCTCGGTGTCGTCGGCGGTCGCCGTGTGCGGGCTGATCAGCACGTTGGGCAGGCTCCACAGCGGACTGTCCTCTGGCAGCGGTTCGACGGCGGTGACGTCGAGCGCGGCGAAGCCGACGCGGCCGGCGGCCAAGGCGTCGACGAGCGCGACCTCGTCGACGACGCTGCCCCTCCCGACATTGACCAGGGTCAGACCGGGCCGGGCCCGTCCCAGCACATCGGCGTCGACTAGGCCCTCGGTAGCCTCGGTCCCCGGCAGGGTGATCACGACGGCATCCACCCGGGAGATCGTCTCGGCCAGCGCGTCCGGCCCCACGGACTCTGTGACACCGGGCGGGCGCCGGATGCCGCGGCGACTTGCTCCGATCACCCGCGCCCCGGCGGTGTCGAGCAGGGCGGCGACCCTGGCACCGACGCCGCCGAGACCAAGGACCAGCACCGTCTGACGGCGGAGCTGGCCCATGAACAGACGTCCACCCCACACCCGGTCCCGCTGGTCCGCCTGCAGGCGCGGCAGGCGCTTGGCCCCGGCGAGCACGCCGAACAAGGCGAACTCGGCCAGGGCCGGTCCATGGACGCCGGCCGAGTTGGTGAACGTGATCCGGGCAAGGGCGGCCTCGCCCAGTCCGGCGGCACGAACCTGCGCACCACCACCGGCCGCCATCAGCCGGATCCAGCGCAGGCGGGGAGCGCTCCCGGCGGGTTCGGGTAGCCCGCCGGGATCCTCACCGGGGAGGCCATAAAGCGCGTCCG
Source organism: Pseudonocardia nematodicida (assembly GCF_040105385.1). Classification (NCBI taxonomy): domain Bacteria; kingdom Bacillati; phylum Actinomycetota; class Actinomycetes; order Pseudonocardiales; family Pseudonocardiaceae; genus Pseudonocardia; species Pseudonocardia nematodicida. The sequence continues at coordinate 183,345 of NZ_JBEDNQ010000008.1, read as the reverse complement.
CCGAACACAACATCGCAGTGAAGGCCCGCTGCGCGGCCGGTGACCTGCGAAACCAGGATCGCCGCGATGGTTGGCCAGCCACCGCATCGGCGGGAGCAGGTCATGGTTGCGAACCAGCTTCAGCCGGGGCTCGGCCGTCTCGATCCGCTGGCAGAGCTCCTCGTCGAGCGGGCTCGCCAGCACCGCGCGAAGCCGCTGCCCACGCGTCATGGCCACCGTCACGTCGGGGTTCCCGGCGCGGTGACGGGGGGCGTGGTGTCCCGCTGGTGGACCAGCCGCCGGGTGCCGACGACCGCAACCCCGCCGAGCAGCGCGGCGCCCGCGATGATCCAGAGCCCGGAGCTGACCCGCCCGGTGCTGTCGACGATCGCCCCGATCGCGAGGGGACCGAGCCAGCCACCGAGATTGCCCACCGAGTTGATCGCCGCGATCGTCGCGGCGGCGCGGATCCCGGTGAACAGCGTCGAGCTCAGGGCCCAGAAGATCGGTTGCGGGCCGAGGATGCCCGCGGCCGCGACCGACATGAGTGCGAGCCGGAGCACCGGGGACTCGACGAGCAGGCTCGCCGCCATCGCGACCCCCGCGACGGCGAGCGGGATCCCCATGTGCCAGAAGTGCTCGCCACGCCTGTCGGCGCTGCGCGGGAGCAGCCACAGCGCCAGGGCGGCGCAGACGTAGGGGATCGAGGTGAGGAACCCGATCGCGACGTCGCCGACCCCGAACCCGCTCACGATCGTGGGTAGCCAGAAGCTGAGGCCGTAGGCGGCGACGACCAGCATCAGGAAGTGCGCGACGAAGAACCAGACGCGGGGGCTCTTCAGCGGTGACAGCGGGTTGCTGTGGTCGTGCCGTGGCCCTTCCTCCTCGTCGAGCCGCTTGTTGATCCACTGCTTCTGCTCGGCGGTGAGCCACTTCGCCTTGTCCGGGGTGTCGGGCAGGTAGAGCAGCGTGGCGATGCCGAGCAGGACGGCCGGGACACCGGTGACGATGAAGATCCACTGCCAGCCGCTGAGACCGAGGTTGCCGTGCAGGCTGCTCAGCCAGCCGAGCAGCGGGTTGCCGAGCGCGAACGACACCGGGTTGGCGAAGATGAACAGACCGAAGATCCGGGCGCGGTACTGACCGGGGAACCACTTCGTCAGGTAGTAGATGACGCCGGGATAGAATCCGGCCTCGGCGGCGCCCAGCAGGAACCGCAGCACGTAGAAGCTGCTCTCGTTCCAGGTCAGCGAGGTCAGGACCGTGATCAGGCCCCAGGAGATCGCGATCCTGGCGAACCAGCGACGGGCGCCCACCCGTTCGAGGATCAGGTTGCTGGGCACCTCGAAGATCGCATAGGCGATGAAGAACATTCCGGCGCCCATGAAGAACGCCGCCTCGCTCAGCCCCAGGTCGGACTGCAGCGTGAGCTTCGCGAAACCCACGTTCGAACGGTCGATGTAGGCGACCATGTAGAGCAGCCCGAGGAACGGGATCAAGCGGCGGGTGACGACCCGCATCGTGTGCAGCTCCATTGCCACTCCTTATCGAGAAGCTGGGACATCTAGCGGGTGACCGGGTCGGCCGCGCCGACGAGCCCGAGCTCGTCGGTCCGGGGGCAGCCCTCCCAGTCGCCGTCGGTGAGACAGGCGAACGCGCCCGCGGTCGCCCCGAGGCGGGCGCGGGCCGCCGGGTCCCGGCCGCCGAACGCGGCGGCGAGGTAGCCGGCGACGAAGGCGTCCCCGGCACCGACCGTGTCCACGACGTCGACCCGGACGGCCGGCACGGTCTCGAGGGAGTCGCCGGCCGAGACGATGCAGCCTCGGTCGCCGAGCTTGACCACGACCTCGCCAGCACCGAGCTCCCGCACGCGCCGGGCGAGCTCCGTCGGGCCGCCCGCGCCGCCGGTCAGCAGCTCGGCCTCGTCCTGACCGGCGAACACGACGTCCGCCCGTCCGGCCAGCTCGGTGTACACCCCGCGGGCCTGGTCGGCGGACCAGAGCGCGGGCCGGTGGTTGACGTCGAACGAGACAGACAGCCCACCCGCCTCGGCGATCTCCAGCGCAGCGAACACCGCGCGCCGCGCGCCGTCGGACAGCGCCGGGGTGATACCGGTCAGGTGCAGGTGGTCGGCCGCCTCGATGACGTCGTGCGGGAGGTCGTCGACCGACAGCGCGGACCCGGCGCTGTCGCGGCGGTAGTACCGCACCTGGCTGCTACCCCGGATGCGGTGGTCCTTGAGCATGAGCGCGGTGGGGCGCCCGGGGTCGCGGACGACCACCGGGCGCACCGCCTCCGCACGCAGCTCGGCCTCGACGAGATCGCCCAGCGGGTCGGTGCCGAGCCGCCCGATCCAGGTCGTGTCGACACCGAGCCGGGACAGCCCGATCGCGGCGTTGCTCTCCGCCCCGCCGAAGCCGATCCGGGCGTCCCGCACGTGGCGCAGCCCGCCCGGCCGGGCGGCCCGGACGAGACCGAGCGACTCACCGACCGTCACCACCCGTGCCGGGCCGGTCCTCAGCCCACTCACCGGGACCCGCCGGTCACGCCGACGGTGCGCGACGCGGCCCGCACCCGGACCGCCCGCTCGACGCGCGTCACCCGCCCGGCGTCGCCGAGCTCGTCGCCAGCCGGGACGGGCCAGCCGGTCGTGTCGGCGCGGTCCGGCACGGTCACCGTGGCTCCTCGCCGAACACCGTCTCGCCCGGCTTCGCCCAGCGCCGCACGACGTCGAGGTCGGGGACGACCCCGATGCCCGGCTCCTCGGTCATCTCGATGCTGCCGTTCACGATGAGCGGGGCGGCGACCAGCTCCTCGAAGAACGGGACGTCCTGCGCGTGGTACTCCAGGGCCACCAGGTTCGGCCAGGTCGCGGAGACCTGGGCGGCGAAGGCGGTGCCGATCGGGCCCGCGATGTTGTGCGGGGCGATCCCGAGGCCGCGGGACTGGGCGGCCTCGGCGATCCGGCGGGCCTCGGCCACGCCGCCCACCTTTCCCAGGTCGGGGGTCAGCACCGACAGCGATCCGGCCTCCAGCAGCGGCTCGAAGGACCGGTAGCCGACGAGGTTCTCACCGCCGCCCAGCGGCACCCCCGACGCGCCCGCGAGCGCGATGAGCCCGCTGACGTTCTCCGGCGGGAGCGGGTCCTCGAGCCAGAGGACCGGGAGGTCGGCCAGCGCGCGGGCGATCCGCATCGCCGACCCGAAGTCGTAGCGCCAGTGCAGGTCGAAGGCCAGTTCGGTGTCGGGACCCGCGCCCTCGCGGATCGCCGCCACCATGTCGCGGGCCAGCGAGGCCCCGCCGACGGGCATGGTCCGCGACCCGGCGCGCACCGGGACCAGTCCGGGCACGTCGAGGTCGAACTTGAGGGCGTCGAACCCCTTCGCGACGGCCTCGCTGGCACGCCGGGCGAGCAACGCGAGGTCGACGGGTTCGGTCTCGGCACCGGGGTCGAACAGGCTGCGCCCCACCTCGCCGGTGGCGACCTCGTCGGCACCGGCCCAGCGGGGTGTGCGGATGTCGAGCATCGGACCCAGGCCCATCAGACCCGCACCGCCGTGGCAGTCGGCGTAGACGCGCACGGAGTCCTGGACCCGGCCGCCGAGCATCCGCCAGAGCGGCACGCCGATCGCGCGGGCGTTGAGATCCCACAGCGCACCGTCGATCCCGGACAGTGCGTTGTGGATGATGCCGCCGACCGAGCCCGCGCCGGAGGCCGCGGCCCGCAGCCGGGCGACGACCGCACCGATCTGCCGCGCGTCGTCGCCGACGACGAGGTCGGCCATCTGCTCGACGATCCGGGTGAGCCCGGGGGCGAAGAAGCACTCACCCCACCCGACGTGGCCGTCCTCGGTCTCGATCCGGACGATCGTCCAGTCGAAGTTCGCCTCCACCACCGCGGTGGTGAGCGATCGGATCTTCATGGGTACCTCTCGGAGACGTCGTACTCCGGCGGTCACGCTCGGCCGCCGGTGGTGATGGGCCGGGTCAGAGCACACCGAACTCGCGGAACGCGTCGGTGGCCGACATGCCGCCCTCGATGGCCGCGCGCACGTGGTTCTCCGCGGAGACCTTCTCCAGCGCACGCTCCAGGACCTCGGACTCGACCTCGGCCGGCACGACCAGCACGCCGTCGCGGTCGCCGAAGACCAGGTCGCCCGGCGCGACCCGGGTCCCGCCGATCTCGACCGGTACGCGGTAGTCGACGACCGACTTCCGGACACCGGCGTCCTGGGCGTAGGACCCGCGGCTGAACACCGGCCAGTCGTGCTCGAGCACCTTCGGGGTGTCCCGATGAAAACCGTCGAGCACCGCACCGGTGGCCCCGCGCATACGGGCGACGGTGGTGAGGATCTCGCCCCACGCCGCGGCCGGGACCTCGCCGCCGTTGCGCGCCAGATACACCTCCCCCGGCCGGAGCTGGTCGAGCGCCTCGGTCAGCCGGCCGAACGGCGCGGCCTGCGGCGCGAAGACGTCGGTGATCAGCACCGGCATGGCCCGCCCGACGACGACGGCGCCCTCGGTGATCCCGCGGATCTCGGGCGGGAGGAACTGGTGCCGTAACCCCAGCGCGTCCATGACGTCGCCCACGACCGGCGTGTAGAGCCGCTCGCGGACCAGGGAGAACACCGCCCGGTCGTCCTGTCCGTCAGGCAGCTTCGGTGTCTGCGGGGCAGTCGTCGTCACAACCGGCTCTCTTTCCTCAACAGGCTCACTTCATCGCAACTTATATGAGAAGTTGTGAGGCATCAAGTGTGGCAAGCTGGGGCAGCCGCGGACGATCAAGATTCAGGAGCGCGACGTGTCACGTGCCATTCGGCGGAACTCCCTGACCGAGCAGGCCACCGACGCGTTGCTCGACTACATCGCGGAACGGCAGCTCGGCGAGGGCGACTCGCTCCCGCCGACCGGCGAGCTGGCGGCGACCTTCGAGGTCAGCGTCCCGGTGATCAGAGAGGCGATCGCGGCGCTCTCGGGGATCGGGCTACTGCGCCGGCAGCAGGGGCGCGAGTCGGTGGTCGCGGCGCCCGGGGCGACCCACCTGAGCCGGCTCCTGACCCTGCGCGTCGCACACGCCGCCGTCGAGGACGACGCGATCCAGCAGTACCGGGAGGTGGTCGAGGTCGGCAGTGCCCGGCTGGCCGCGTCGAACCGGAGTGAGGAGTCGTTGCGCGAGCTCGACGACGCGCTGGCCGACCTGCGCGCGGTCGCCGACGACGAGAGCCTGCACGCCGCCGACATCGCCTTTCATGCCGCGCTCGCGCGCGCGTCGGGCAACGACCTGTTCGTACTGACCATCGACGCGCTGCAGCCGCTACTGCACCGCCTGCGCCGACGGGTCTGGAGCGGCTGGGTCAACTCGGGTGGCGACCTCACCAGCATCGTCGAGGCGCACGCCACCATCCTTGAGCGGGTCCGGGAGCGCGACGCCGACGGGGCAGCACGGGCGATGACCGACCACCTCGCCCAGGCGCGACTGGGGCTAGATGTGCTGTCCGGGCACGTCGGTGACAGCCCGGCACGCGATTGATGGTTTTGAAATGGGTGAGGGCCTCCGGGGTTCGGTGTGGATCATCTCGAAACACGCCGAAGCCCGTGGAGACCCTCTGGCGATCCACCGCAACGCCCCGCTGACCCAGACCGACCGGCTGCACCTGGCCCTGTGTGTCGTCGACGACGGCTGAGACCTGCGCCTCGCCGCGGAGCGCTTCCAGCTCGCCCACGCCACCACCGCCCGCTGGGCCCGGCGCTAACGACAGGGCGGCGAGACCGCGACGGTCGCCCGCTCCAGCCCTAGCGTCGAGACCGGGGTTCGGCGGCTGCGTGCCACCCACAAGATCGGGCCGCTGCGCATCGCCGGCTGGGTACCGGTCGCCGCCTCGACCGTGCATCAGATCCTGCGCCGCCATCACCACCCGAGACTCGCGGCCTGCGCCCGCGCCACCGGCGAACCGATCCGCTGCTGTGAACGAGCCCGTCCCGGCGAACTCGGCCACGTCGATATGAAGCAGCTCGACCGAATTCCCGACGGCGGCGGACGGACGCCGCGTCCACAGCCGCGCAGCGGGATGACCAACCAGGCTCGCACCGGCGCGCGCGGCCACCTGTTCCCTGCATACTGCCCTTAACGATCACTCGCGGCTGGCCTACACCGAAACCCTTCTGGCTGCTCAGCCGGCCGGGGGGAGAACGTCCTGCTGCCCGAGTCGTAGCCGGCGTCGAGGTGCACGGTGATCTCGTCGGGCAGCGGTCCGACAGCGATGCCGTGAAGCAGCAGGCCGACGATGGGGTCGTAGGCGTCAGGGCGATCCGAGGCACATCGAGGTCTTGTCACTGAGTGTGGTCCGCACCCGCTCCCAGGGGCCGGCCGGATCCGGAACACTGGAACCACAACGCCGGTCAGTGTCGACAGAAGGCTCGACACTCAGTATGTTTGCGCGAGATTGGGCCTTGCTGGCTCAATTGTGTCGACAGTAAAGTCGTCTCTGCCATCGCCGACAGAACTGGACACCACCCTCATGGCCCCACAGCCTCCGCTCGCCGCCCAACCCCTCGTGGTCACCGACGTCGGCATGACGTTCGGAGCCGGCGAGTCCGCCCACGAGGTGCTCCGCGGACTCACCCTGACCGTGGCGCCCGGCGAGTTCGTCTGCATCGTCGGCCCCTCCGGTGCGGGCAAGACGACACTGCTGCGCTGCCTGTCCGGCCTGCTGCGGCCGACGTCGGGCACCGTGTCGATCGGTGGGCGCGCCGTCACCGAGCCGCTGGCTGAGATCGCCGTAGTCTTCCAGGACTACCGGGGCTCGCTCATGCCGTGGCTGCGAGTGCGCGACAACGTCGCCTTCCCGCTGGAGGGCATGGGCGTCGCGCGGTCCGATCGGAACGCGCGCGCCCGCGAGAGCCTGGCCGCGGTCGGCCTCCCGGACGTCGAGGACAAGTACCCGTGGCAGCTGTCGGGCGGCATGCAGCAGCGCGTGGCGATCGCCCGCGCCATCGCCTGCCGCTCGCCGATCCTGCTCATGGACGAGCCGTTCGGCTCGGTCGACGCCCAGGCCCGCTTCGACCTGGAAGACCTCGTCCTGCGCCTGCGGCGCGAACTCGACATCACCGTGGTCGTGGTGACCCACGACATCGACGAGGCCGTCTACCTGTCCGACCGGGTCGTCGTGGTCGCTGGCCGCCCCACGCACGTCGTCGATGACCTGACGATCGATCTCGGCCCCGAGCGCGATCAGATCACCACCCGGGCCACCCCGCGGTTCGCCGAGCTGCGCACCCGGGTGCTCGCGGAGATCCGCGGTGAGCAGGGTGGCGGCGGCGCGGCGCCCGCCCCGGTGCTCGGCCCGAGCGACGACATCCCGGCCGCGGCGCACACGCCGGGCTGACACCGAGGTCCGGGCGGGCCGGCCCGCCCGGACTCCGGTGCTGCCCGGACCTAGTTGTACTGCCGGACAGGTTGGTCAACCTGCTGATCGAGGGTGAGCCGCCGATGGCGGTGTAGAGTCTGTGGTGGTTGGTTGTACTCGTGCAACCACCCGGGTTGAACCGCCCCGGTTTCAGTGGAGGCTGGTTGACCCCGGGTTCGGTGGAGTCGGGTAGCTGGAATTCTGGTCACGTGGCCCTGGAGGAGGGTTCGTGGGCAGGCGTGGGTATCCGCCGGAGTTCCGGCGCAAGGTGCTCGATCTCGTCGAGGCCGGACGGCCGGTCGTCGACGTGGCACGGGATCTCGGGATCAGCGCCCAGTCGATCTACACCTGGCGCCGCCAGGACCGCATCGACAAGGGCCTGCAGCCGGGCTTGGCCAGCGCGGAGAAGGCCGAGTTGACGGCGGCGAACCGGCGGATCGCGGAGTTGGAGACCGAGCTGGCGATCCACCGCCGGGCCTCGGAGCTGCTGGGGAAGGTGGTGCCCCCAAAAGGATCTACGAAGCGGTCGCGGTGATGGCCGGCGAGGACCTGTTCGTGCAGCTGGCAACCCGGGTGCTCGGGGTGGCCGAGTCCGGCTACTACGAGGCTCTGACTCGTGCGCCGTCGGCCCGGGCGATCCGTCATGCCTGGCTGCTCGACCGGATCCGCGAGGTGCACCTGGCCTCGAAAGGCACCTACGGAGCCCGACGGGTGCACGCCGAGCTCGGCCGCGGCATCGCGGTCGGGCACAACGCGGTCGAGATGCTCATGGCCCGCAATGCCATCCGCGGGGTGACCGGGCGGCCGCGGTGGAAGCGCCCGCGCCCGGACCTGATCGCCAAGGATCTGGTGCATCGGGACTTCGCACGCCAGGGCCCGAACCAGCTGTGGGTCACCGACATCACCGAACACCCCACCCGTGAGGGCAAGGTGTACTGCGCGGTCGTGTTGGACGTGTACTCCCGGCGGGTCGTCGGCTGGTCGATCGACGGCGGTGGAAGACCCGCATCGAGCTGGCCAACGCGATCTTCGAGTACCTCGAGATCTGGCACAACCGGCGCCGCCGACACAGCGCCCTGGGCTGGCTCTCACCGCTAGAGTTCGAGACTCAGAACAAGATCGTCGTGGCCTAGAGATTCCAGCCACGCGACTCCGCGGAACCCGGGGCACCCCAGAGCCTCCACTGAAACCGGGGCGGTTCAGGGACCCGGTAGCCCGAACACGCCGGACCCGGGACCGGTCGACGCTTCGGGAACAGGGCACCAGCGGGCCGGTTGGTCTACGAGTCAGGCCGACCCCGGGAACGGACGTGATCACACCCTCGCAGTTGGTCTGGGGCCGGTAGGGCCTAGTCCGTTTCGGGGTAATGCCGAGCTCGGTGCAGGTGACGCGCCAGGTGTGGGAGCGGTAGGCCGACCCGTTGTCCGAGAGCACCCGGGCAACGGTGACCCCGCGTTCGGAGAACCAGGCCGTGGCCCGGATTAGCACCGCGACCGCGGTGGCGGCCTTCTCGTCGTCGTGGATCTCGGCGTAGGCGACACGGGAGTGGTCATCGAGCACGGTGTGCACGTAGGCCGTGCCCATCTTCGGGTTGTGGTGGCGGTTGCGGGGCTTGCCCGGTGTCGCAGCCCGGTTGAGATCGCCCTGGGTGCGCTCGACGTAGCGCCAGCCGCCGCCGTCGGGAATGTTGCCGAGTTTCTTCACGTCCACATGCAGCAAGTCCCCGGGAGCAGGATGCTCGTAGGGCGTACCGGCTCGCCGGTAGCGCGGTCGACGTGGTTGAGGCGGTTGATCCGGCACCGCACCATGACCCGGTGAACAGTCGAGGGGGCGACACCGATCCGGTCAGCGATCTGGACCGGCCCGAGGCCGCTGTTTCTGGCGCAGATGCACGATCCGGCGCACCGTGGGCGCTGGCGTCGCCCGCGGCGATCGGTGCGGACGACTCGACCGATCGGCCATGGCAGCCGCCCTGTCGAGGCGATAACGGTCGGCCCAGCGTCTCGGAGTCGGCCAGGCGACCTGGAACCGGGCGGCGGCCTGTGCGATCGGCACCTGCTGCTCGACGATCAGGCGCGCCAAGCGCAATCGGCCGCGTTCGGACAGCGGGGCGTTAGCGTGGACCACGAGGACCCCGGTAGTCAGAGGGTGGATGCCGTCAGGCAGCTTCACATGAACCACGAGAGGTCCTCCCGTTCAAGATCAGTCAGAGCGTATCGCCACACGAGTTCGACCAACGTCTCCGGTCGGTATACCTAGAGCCGCCGGAGGAAGTCGAGCACGGTCCGGTTGAACGGCAGCGGCCGTTCCCAGAAGGCGTTGTGCCCGGACTCGGTGAACACCACCTGCTCGGCGGCCGGGACCCCCGCACCGATCCGGCGCAGCATCGCCGGCGGGGTGTAGAGGTCCGCGTCCCCGGTGGCCAGCAGCAGCGGCACCCCCGTGGCCGCCAGCGCCGCCGAGGTGACGGTGGACCGGGTCCGCTGGCGGGCGCTTGCCGGCGGGGCCAGGGCCGCCTCCGCCAGCCAGGTCGCGACACCGTCGGGGTTCGTCGCCCGGTAGGAGGGGCCGAGCTCTTGAAAGTCGCGCGGCAGCTCCTCCCACTGCGGCGGGCGCAGCGCCGAGCTGTCCTCGACGTAGGCGGTGTCCCCGGTGGTGATCAGGCTGCAGGTCAGCGCGGCGCTCGCCACCCGTTCCGGACGGCTGACGACGTAGTCGGCCGCGGCGATCCCGCCCGCGGCGGTGCCGACCAGGTGCACCCGTTCCAGCCTGAGGTGCTCGACGAGCGCGTGCAGGTCGTCGGCGTAGGTCCCGGTGTCGGTGGCCGGACCCGGGTCGGAGTTGCGGTGCGCTCGCCGCGAGTAGCCGACCACGCGGTACCCGGCCCCGGCCAGCACCGGCTGCTGGTGGCTCCAGGACAGCGCGCTGCCGGTGGCGGCGTGCAGCAGCACGACCGGCTCGCCGTCGCCGCCGGTGTCCCAGAACCACAGCTCCCCCGCACCGAAGGAGACCCGGCCCTCGGTGACCGGGACCTGGTCCGGAACCGGGACCGGGGTCAGGTCGTCCTTGCGGGGAGCGGCCGGGGGCGGGGTCCCGGGCGGCCCGGTCGGGCGCGCGAGGGCGGTGGCCGCGAGGCCGGCCCCGCCGACGAGCAGGTGGCGGCGGGACAGGGCGGTGCGCAGGGTCATGGCTGACTCCGATCGGTCGATGCGCCGACCGACCGTCGTGTCGCCGGTCGGCCGGTGGTGCGGGAGAGGCTCACGAGCTCAGGTGAAGGCCCAGCCACCGTCGACGACGAGGACCTGGCCGGTGACGAACCCGGCGTTCGGACCGGCGAGGAACGCCACCGCCGAGCTGACGTCGTCCGGGGTGGCGCCGCGCGGCAGGCACTGGGCGGCCACGGCGCGGGCGCCCATCTCGGCCACGCGCTCGGCCGGGATCCGCGGTGACATGTCCGCGTGCGGGGTGAAGCCCGGGGCGACGGCGTTGACCGTCGTGCCGTCCGGTCCGAGGTCGCGGGCCAGCGCCCGGGTCAGGCCCACCACGCCGGCCTTCGCCGCCAGGTAGGCGGCGGGGACGTCGTCGGTGTGCCGGAACACGGTGTTCGAGGTGGTGAGCACGATCCGGCCACCGCCCCGCGCGGCCAGCGCGGGAGCGGCCGCCCGGCAGAGGGCGTAGCTGCTCACCAGGTTCAGGTCGACGACGGCGCGGAACGTCGCGACGTCCCCGGCGCCGGCGGGCGCGTACCCCGTCGCCCCGCCGGCGTTGGCCACGACGACGTCGAGCCGGCCCTCCCGCTCGACGGTCTCGGCGACGACCTCGGCGACCCGGTCGTCGTCGCGCAGGTCGACGCCGACGCCGCGGGCCCCGGGCACCCCGGCCGCGGCGGACCGCACCTCGTCGTCGAGGACGTCCAGGAGCACCACGCGGGCACCGCGCTCGGCCAGCCGCCGGGCGTGGTTGCGGCCCAGGCCGCGGGCGGCGCCGGTGACCAGCGCGACCGGGGTGCTCCGGGCGCCGCCGGTCGGGGGGCCGGCGGCACTCACACGCCCACCACCTCGGGCGCGTGCCACGCCTCGGGGGCGCGGGCGAACGAGGCGTCGAGGTCGTGCACCGACCGGACGCCCACCATCGCGAGCGCGACGTCGAGCTGGTGGCGGAACATCTCCAGGACCGCCTCGGCGCCGGCGGTCCCGGCCAGCCCCAGCCCGAGCAGGGCGGGCCGGCCGATCATCACCGCCCGCGCCCCGAGCGCCAGCGCGCGCACCACGTCGGAGCCCTGCCGGACCCCGCCGTCGAGGTAGACCTCGGTCCGCGAGCCGACCGCCGCGACGACGTCCTGCAGCACGGACACCGTCGCCGGGGCCCCGTCGAGGGACATGCCGCCGTGGTTGGACACCACGACGGCGTCCGCGCCCGAGTCCACCGCGCGCCGGGCGTCGTCGGCGGTGACGACCCCCTTCACGACCAGGGGGCCGTTCCACTGCTCCTTGAGCCAGCCCATGTCGCTCCACAGCGCGGTCTGCTTCTTCCGCGGGCCCATGGCCTCGTTGGCCGCGGCCAGCTCGGCGCCGTCGCGCAGGAACCGGGCCGTCCACCGTGGACGTCGCGCCAGCTGGGGCCCGAACCGCAGGACGGCCGACGGCGACACCTTCAGCCCGAGCGGCTTCTTCGGCGAGACCGGGCAGTCCACGGTCACGGCCAGCGCGTGGTAGCCGTACCGGCGCGCCTCGCCGATGACCTGGGCGCACCGCTCGTAGCCGTGCGAGAGGTAGACCTGCTGCCACACCGGCCCGGCCGCGGCGGGGGCGACGTCGGCCACCGGGTGCCCGCACATCATGGAGACGGCGGCGACGGTCCCCGCCCGCCCGGCCGCGGCGACGGCACCCCGGGCGCCGTCGGGATGCACCAGGCGCAACGCCCCGAGCGGGGAGACCAGCACGGGCATCGAGACCTCGGCCCCGAGCACCGTGGTCCGCAGCGACCGCTCCGGCCACCCGACCGCGGCCCGGGGGACGAGGTCGACCCGGTCGAAGGCCGTCTCGTTGGCCCGGGCCGTCCGGCTGCGCCCGGTACCGTTGACCATGTCCTCGAACAGCACCGGTGGGAGCACCCGGCGCGCGCGTTCCTTCAGTTCCTCGTAGGTGTGGAAGTCCAGTCGGGCAGGCGTCATCGGCCCCTCCTGTTCGCCGCTCGGGTCCGCTGTGGATGGCGACTGTCAGCGGTCGCGCATCGAGCGCGGCCAGATCCCCTGCTTGCCCGGCGACAGGATCCCCGCCGGGTCGACGGCGTCCTTGATCTTCTCGACGAAGCGCAGGTAGGCGTGGTCGTTGAAGGAGAACTGCTCGGCGGCGAGGTCCATGGCGTGCAGGTGCGAGCGGTAGACCCCGTAGCCGCGCCGCCCCGCCTCGGCGATCAGCTCGCGGGCGGTCTCGTAGGCGCGCCGGGTCTCGGCGAGGTCGGTGGTGTCGAACTTGCTCCCGCTGACGTAGAGACCGCTGCGGGCGCTGATCGCCATCACGACCAGGTTGAAGTCCAGGCCGGCCGCGTTGACCATCGGCTTGAAGGTCCGGATGAACTCCCAGGTCTCGGCACCGCGCAGCGGGACGACCGGCGCGAAGTCGACGTGCCCGCCGGTGTCGCCGCCGTTCCACTCCGCCATCCGGACGAGGTCGAGGCTCGGCACCCCGGTGACGACCCGGTCCGACGGGTGCTCCAGCCCGGGTGCCTGTTCCGGCGTGACCTTGGTGCCGCTGACGCGCACCCCGGGCAGCGCCTCGAAGGCGGCCCGCACCTTCCCGTAGTGGTGGTCGACGACCGGCCCGTCCCCCAGCAGGGTCAGGCGCAGGAACCAGCGCCCCACGCCGAGCTCGCGCCCGACCCGGTCCAGCACCTCGTCGGGAACCGGTCCCTCGTCGTCCCACCAGTCCCTGCGGTTGGAGACCATGCCGGCCGCGCTGGTCGTGCTGAAGATGCACGGCGTGCCGGTCACGGTCCCGTCGAGCTTGAGCGCACGCAGCGTGTCGACGAGCCCGACGATCGCCCGCTCGTCGTCGGCGACGACGTGGACCGGCATGAGGTACTCCGGCGACGGCTGCAGCCAGACCCCCATCTTGGTGACGATGCCGAGGTTGGACTGCATGAACAGCTGGTCGATCGACGGCCCGAGCCCGCGCTTGTAGAGGTTCCAGGACGGGTTGCCCGGCACCGCGCCCATCCCGGTGCGCAGCAGCTCCCCGTCGGCGGTGACGACCTCCATCCCGCACGGTGCCGCGTAGTCCGCGCCGAGCGGGAGGTAGGTGACCCCGTGGTCGAGCGAGTTGCCGACGACGCTGCCCCATCCGATGTCGGGTACCGACAGCAGCAGCCGGTGCCCGCCGTCGCGGAGCGCGGCGTGCAGCTGCAGCCAGCTGACCCCCGGCTCCACCAGGGCGTAGCCGAGCTCCTCGTCGAGCTCCAGGATCCGGTCCATCCGGCGCAGGTTGACCGTGACCGAGCCCCGCAGCCGGGGCCCGGCGCCGCCGTAGCCGTTGTTGCGGCCCTGCCCGTTCGTCCACAGCGCGAGGCCCAGCTCGGCGGCGAGCCGCACGATCTGCTGGATCTCCTCGGTGGTCCGGGGCTGCACCACGACCGCGGGGGTGTGCTCGTCCCACTGCTCGGGCTGGAAGGGGTCGCGGAACTCGCCGAAGCGCTCGTCGCCTGCGGTGAGCACGTGTTCGGCGCCCACGATCTCGCGGAGCCGCCGGACCGGTTCGCCCAGGTCGACGTGGCCGCCGCGGACGTCGGTGGTGGTCATGGCCGTCCTCTCGCTGTCGGGTGGGGGACCGGCCGGGGGGCCGGGGTGGACGGGGCGGCTCAGACCGCCAGCACGCCGCCGTCGACCGGGAAGTTGCCGCCCGTCACCCAGCTCGACTCGTCCGAGGCCAGGTAGACCGCGCACCACGCGACGTCGTCCGGCACCCCGATCCGTCCGAGCAGGGTCCGCGCGAGGATCGCCTCGGCGCGGTCGCCGTCGACCGCCTCGGCCTCCGCGGTCATGGCGGAACGCACGAGCCCGGGCGAGATCGTGTTGGCCCGGATGCCGTGCGGCCCGCCGTCCACGGCGAGCTGCTTGGTCATCGACAGCACCGCGCCCTTCCCGGCGCAGTGCGCGAGCATCGCCATCTGCCTGCTGCCCCGGAAGGCGCTGACCGAGGCCAGGTTGATGATCGACGCCCGCCCCGACGCGCGCAGCAGCGGCCACGCCTCGTTGCAGGCCAGGAACACCAGGTCGACCTCGCCGGCGATGGTGGGCCGCCACTGCGTCTCGAAGTCCATCTCGCCCGACGGGGCGGTGCGGGGGGCGATCGCGCCGGCGTTGACGAGCACGTCGGCGCGGCCGAAGCGCTCGCGGGCCACGTCGACCCAGCGACGGACGTCCCCGGACACGGTGAGGTCGACCGGCTGGACCGAATCGATCGGCGTCCCGGCCTCGGCGGCCGCCTCCACGGTCGCCTTCGCCGCGTCGGCGTCGATGTCACAGCCGAGGACCTCGGCACCCTCGGCCGCGAAGCGCAGCGCGACCTGCCTGCCCATCCCGGAGCCGATGCCGGTGACCATCGCGACCTTGCCGCTGAGCCGCTCGACCATGTGTCTCGCTCCTTCTGATGCGGACGTGGCGGCCCGGGTCCGGGTGGTCACGCCACCTCGGACGCCGGGTCGGGATCCGCCGTGTTCGGTTCGCTGGGGGGTGCTGCGCTTCGCCGCTTCGGTGCGCCGGGCGGGGCGACGGGCGCCACGGGTGTCGACGCCGCGGCCCGCCGGGGCCGTGTCAGTCCACGGCGAGGTCGAGGATGACCGAGCGTCCGACCAGCCGTGCCGAGAGCTCGGCCGTCGCCCGGTGGACCGGGTCGGCGATGAACGCCGGCAGCGTGTCGGGCCCGTCCATGTCGATGAGCGTGACGTGCTGGAACCCGTCCGAGCGCGGGACCAGGTCGAGGTTGGGGCCGGTCACGACGCTGCGGACACCGTCGATGGCGACCAGCGCGCGGGTGCGCTCCTCCAGCTCGCTGATCTGCTCCTGGGTGACGCCGTCCTTGAAGGCGCGCAGGACCACATGTCGCATCATCACCGATCCACTCCTCACTGAGCCCGCCGTGGAGCTGCCGAGGATGCTAGCCGCCCGACCGGGTGCGCACCAGCCTTCTGTCGACACATGATGCAAAATCTCGGACAGAGCAAGGAATCGGGGCCAACTGAGGGTTCTTATGTCGACATTTACCCGGCCAGGCGCGGACCGGTCAGAGCGTCGACTCGATCATCTCCAGGATCGCGTCCAGCGCCGCCTGCGTCGCGCGCGACAGCAGCATGGCCGCGAGCTCGCTGTCCCGGGCGGCGAGCGCCTCGTGGATGCGCACCTGGTCCTTGAACGACTCGCGCAGCCGCTCCCCCTGCCCCAGCGAGGTGTGGCGCAACACCAGCGTGCGCAGTGCCAGCGAGTCCAGGATGTCGGCGAGGATCTGATTGCTGGCGATCCGCTGCAGGTGCCCCTGGGTGTCGACGTGGCACCAGAAGTACTCGTCGACGTCGCCGGCCTCCACGGCCCGCTCCATGCGGGCGAGCCGGTCGCCGAGCAGGGCGATGTCGTCGTCGGTCGCTCGTTGCGCCGCGAGCTCGCCGACCAGGGCCAGCAGCCGCCGGCGCACGAAGTAGATCTCCCGCACCCGCTCGGACGGGAAGGACGCGACCCGGGGCCGCTTGCGCGCCTTGATCTCGACCAGCCCCTCGGACTCGAGGAGCATCAACGCCTCGCGCACCGGAGTCCGGCTCGAGTTGAACCTGCCGGCCAGCTCCACCGAGTTGAGGTCCCGCCCGGGGTGCAGGCGGCCGACGACGATCCCCTCGGCGATCCAGACCGCGATCTGGGCGACGGCGGATTCGCGGCGGTCCTCGAGCTTGAGCAGCCGCGAGATCTCGCCCGTCGGGTCGTACGGCACGTCGGAGACCGGCTCCGCCGTCACCTCGCTCATGATCTGACCATCCTTCCGCAGCGACATGCCAGTTTCGCGCGGTCCCCTCCTCCGTCACGCACCGGCCCGCGACTGCGATCCCGTGTCCCGCGGGTCGCAGGCCCGCCGCGGCGGAGGTAAGCAGAGCAAGGGTCCACTTGTGTCGACACTTGATCGATACATGTCCCCGTTCAGAGTCATGAACGACTAAAGTGTGGGCAGTTCAGCCCTTCTTTCGGGGACAGCCGCACCACCGTGGAGGCCGTGCATGTCCGACAGCTCCCGCCAGGCCGTGGCCTTCGACCACGTCGGGCTCAACGTCGCGGATCTCGACAAGGCCGCCGTGTGGTACGCCGACGCCCTCGGCCTGACCGCGGGCCCGCCGTTCCGGGTCCCGGGCACGGACCTGCGTGCGGTGATGCTCCAGCACGAGCCGAGCGGGTACCGCATCGAGCTGCTGCACCGCCCGGGCGCCCGGCCCGGCATGCAGCCGACCTCCCCCGAGGACGCCGTGCTGACGCTGGGCTACGGGCACTTCTGCCTGCGCGTCGACGACGTCCGGCGGGAGTACGAACGCCTGCTGGCGGCCGGCTGCTCGCCGCGGATGGAGCCCCGCGAGGTCGTCCGTCCGGGGGCGCTGGTGTCCTATGTCGCCGACCCGTGGGGCAACCTGATCGAGGTGCTGAGCCGGTGAGCGCACCGACGGCCGGGAGGACACCGACCGGGACCGCACCGACCGGGACCGTGCGCGTCCGGACCGCCGCGGGCTCCGTGGCCGGCCCCGTCGCGGGGACCGGTGCCCGGCGGGTGTCGGCGTTCCTCGGGATCCCCTACGCCGCTCCGCCGGCCGGCCCGCTGCGCTGGCGGCCCCCGGTCCCCGCCCCGGCCTGGTCCGGCGAGCTGCCGGCGGTGCGGCCGGGGCCTGCGCCGGTCCAGTCGCTGCCGCCGCGGACCCGGATCATGTGGCACTCCGGGTTCGCCGACTCCCGCGAGCTCGTGATGAGCGAGGACTGCCTATACCTCAACGTGTGGACGCCCGACCCGGGCCCCGGCGCCGGCCTGCCGGTGCTGGTCGTGCTGCACGGCGGCGGGTTCCGCCTCGGCCACGGCGGGCTCGAGGTGCACGACGGGGCGGCGCTCGCCGCGCGGGGGCTGGTCGTCGTCACCTGCAGCATGCGGCTCGGGGCCCTCGGGTTCCTCGCCCACCCCGAGCTCGCCGCCGAGGACGAGCTCGACGCCACCGGCAACTACGGCCTGCTCGACGTCGTCGCCGCCCTGGAGTGGGTCCGCGACGGGATCGCCGCCTTCGGCGGGGACCCCGGCCGGGTCACGCTCGCCGGGAGCTCGGCCGGCGCCGTCGTCGCGACCCATCTGATGGCCTCGCCGCTCGGGCGGGGGTTGTTCCACGCCGTCGTCGGGCAGAGCTCGTCCGGGGTCTTCCGGCCGGAGGGCCCGCTGCCATCGCCGCAGGACGCCCGGCGGCGGGGGCCGGAGTCGCTGGGCGCCCTGGCCGGTCTGCCGGTCGAACGGCTGCGTTCCCTCCCGCCCACGGCCTTCCTCGTCGACGCCCCGCAGGGGGTCGTGGTGGACGGGCGGGTGCTGACCGAGGACAGCGGACGGGTGTTCACCCGCGGCGCCCAGGCGCCGGTCCCGCTGCTGGTCGGCAACACCGCCGACGAGGGCTCGCCCTACGTCACGACGGCGACGCGCGAGGACCTGCGCCGGTTCCTCCGCGACGCCGACGACGGCGCGCTCGCGGCCCACTACCCGCCCGGCGGCCCCGACGACACCGACGGCTCGGGGGCGATAGCCGCCGCGAGCACCCGGCACTTCGTGACCGACACCCGGTTCGTCCTCCCGGTCCTGCGGTGGGCGCGCACCCACGTCGCGACCACCGGCGCCCCCGCCTGGACGTACCGGTTCGAGCACGCGCCACCGCTGCCCGCCGGGGCCGACCTCGACCCGCCCGCGGACGGGCTGGCCGGGTTCGGGGCGTTCCACACCTGCGAGCTGCCCTACACCGGTGACAACCTCTGGTCGCGGGCCTGGGACTGGACCGACGCCGACCGGGAGCTCGCCCGCGTCCTGGGCGACACCTGGGCGCGGTTCGTCACGACGCACGACCCGAACGGCGCCGGCCTGCCCGACTGGCCGTGCCTGGACCCGGCGGCACCGGCGGCCGCCATGCACGTCGGCGGCACCCCCGGCCACCGGACGCTGACCCGCGCGGCGGTGCTGGACGCGCTCGCCCCGCCCCGCCACACCCCGTGACCCGCTCCCGCCCCCGCTGCAGCAGGGGTGAACGCGGCCAGCGGGTGTGGCCCGGCGTCGTGCGCACGCCGCCTCCCGTAACCACCGCGGCGCCCCGTCGCTGCCGGTGGCACCCCGTGCGTGGGGTGCCACGAGACACCACGGGGCGCCGCGAAGTGCAGCGGGGTGCCACGAGCTGCGCCGGGGTGCGACGTCAGCGGGTCAGCTGCTCCGGGGCAGTCGCAGCACTCCGCCGGTGCGCCGGTAGAGCAGCCGCCAGCGGGTCTCGCGGTGCTCCCACGCCCACGGCCCCGCGGTGGTGAACCCGGCCGCCCGCTCCGGGTGCTCCGCGGCCCGGACGACGTCCTCGGCACCGTCGTAGGCCGCCAGGTAGGCCGGCGCGTCGGGGCCCGGGTGGTGGCGCACGGACCGGTGCCGCTCGTAGCGGATCCCCCGGTCGAACCCGAGGATGTCGACCACCTCCGGCACGTGCGGGGCGTCGTAGAAGCGGTGGAACGCCGCCACCTGCCCGGGGTCGGCGTCCGCCGGCACGTCCATGCCGACGAGGAAGAGGTAGGGGTGCGCGCGGTCCCCGGCCGACCCGCTCCAGCCCGGCCGGCGCCACCAGGCGACCAGCCAGCGCGGGTCCGGCCCGGCCACCGCCGCCGCCCAGGCCGGCGGTTCCGGTGCCGCCCGCGACGTCAGCAGGGTCTCCAGCGTGCCGTCGTCGGCGACCTCGAGGACGAGCAGCCGGGACGGGCCGCGGTCGCCGCGGACGTCCGGCACCGCGAGCCGGTAGCCGGTTGCCCGGGCCACACCGGGGTGGCGCTCCAGCAGCGCGGGCAGCGTCCGCTGGAACAGCACGGCGTCATCGAGGACCGCCCGGCCCGGATCGCGTTCCGGGCCCGCGGGGTCGTCGTCGTCGGAACCGACGAGCAGCAGATACGGCGTCACACCGGCCCGCCCGTCCCCCCGGCGTCCACCGGGGTCCACGAGTAGCCCCCGCCGGGGTCGCGGCCGATCCGGCCGAGCGTGAGGACAGGCATGTGCGGCGCCGTCACCACCGCGTCGAGCCCGACGGCGAGCTCGCACAGCGCAGCGCGCGCGGCCACCGAGGCGGCGGGGTCGTGGTCGAAAGCGTGCAACCAGTCGTGGTGGCGGAAGTGCACGGGGTGGTGGGCGAGGTCCCCGACCAGCAGGCAGTGCCGGTCCCGGTCGGACACAAGCACGCACGTGTGCCCGGGCGTGTGGCCGGGCACCGGCAGCGCGACGACGCCGGGGGCGATGCGCGTCAACGCCGTGAACGTCGACACCCGCCCCGCGTCGCGCACCGGGCCGATCCGGGACCGGACGTAGGGCGCCATGAAGTTGTCGTCGGTGGTCGCGCCTGTCCAGTGCTCCAGCTCACGGGCGTGCACGTGCACGGTGGCCCGGCCGAAGGTGGGGCGGGCCCCTTGCGCGGTGTCGGTGACGAGCTGCCCGCAGTGGTCCGCGTGCAGGTGCGTCTGCACGACGTGGTCCACGTCGTCGGCCCCGATGCCGATCTCGTGCAGCCGGGTGCGCAGCTCGTTCCCGCCGCGGGCGCCGCCGAGCCGCTGCGCCTCCGGCCCGAAGCCGCTGTCCACGAGGGTGACCACCCCGTGTCCGACGACGACGAACAGCCCGTAGTTGAGTGGGAAGGGCGTGTCCGGGTCCTCGAGGTCGAGCACCGGCATCCACACCGACGGGTCGATGCCGGTGAACCAGTTGCGGCGCGGCCCGAACGCCAGCCCGTCGCTGAGGTGGTGCACGGTGATCTCCCCGACCCGGAAGGACCCGCCGAGCGCGTAGTCCGCCAGGTCCGGGGACTGGCGCGCCGGCGTGGGGAACGCGTTGGTCCGGTTCATCGTGAGCCTCCCGGCACCCGGTAGCAGAACTCGTCGGCGGCCGGTGCGGCCGCGCCGTCGTCGCAGGCCCGCAGCGCCACCCAGGACACCTCCGGCATCCGTCCGGTCAGCTCGGCGGCGACCGTGTGCCCGGTGCCGGCCCACGTCCCGAGGGGCCGCCCGTGCGCCAGCCGGACCGCGACCGTGCCCGTGTCGCCGATGTCGCCCGGGCCGTCGGCGCCGCCGTCCTGGCGCAGCAGCAGCCGCCACCGCACCGGCATCCGGGACCAGGGCACCGCCCCCGGCGTGTAGGCCCGCCCGCGACCGGCCTCGCGCTGCTCGCCCAGGTAGGTCCCGGCGGCCCGCCCGTCGGCGAGCTCGTAGACGCTGACCCACCGCGGGCCCCCGTGGCCCCCGCCGGGACCGTCGACCCGTTCGAGGCGGCGCCCCCGTAGGAAGCCGGTGTTGCGCGCGACGACCTCGGGGATGTGGACGCCGTCGTAGTAGCCGGCGAAGGCCCGCACCGTCGCGGGGTCGAGGTCCGGGTCCGGCTCGATGCCGATGACGTAGCGGTGGACGGTCACCGGAGGTTGCCGTACTGCGACGGCGCCCCGTCGACGACCGGTGGCCCGCCCGCCTCCGGCTGCACGCGCAGCGCGTTGGTCACCACCGACACCGTCCAGTAGCGACCGACGAGCGAGAGCAGGTCCAGCCGGGCGGCCGGCTCCAGCTGCTCGCACAGCAGCGCCCAGGTGTCCTCGGTGAGGGTCTGGTGGGCGAACAGGTCGTCGGCGACCCGGATCGCGGCGCGGTCGGCGTCGGAGAATCCGACCGCGCCGGCGGCGTCCTCGCGCAGCAGCGCGGCGAGCTCGGCGTCGGTCAGGCCCGCCTCCCGGCCGAACCGCAGGTGCTGGTGCACCTCGTAGGGGGCGCTGCACCGCCACCCGATCCGGATGGTCGCGACCTCCCGGATCCGGGGCGACAGCGCCGAGCCGAACATCAGGTAGTGCTGCAGCGGCGCCTGCGCGGTCATCAGGCCGGGGCTGTGCGCCCAGGTGCGGGTGATGTTCAGGGCGACCGCGGCCTCGGCGACCGGCTCGGTGCCGAGCTCGTCGTGCAGCCGCAGGTAGGAGGCGCGGTCGACGGGTTCGAGCCGGGCCCCGGACGGGTCGGTGGGTGTCATGCCGCCACCTTCCCCGCCGGCACCCGCGCCCCGGCCGCGCGCCGCTCGCGCGGTGGGCGCTGGCGGGCCCAGCCGAGGACCCGGTGCTCCACGGCGATGAGCACCAGCGTCATGAGGTAGCCGATGACGCCGATCAGGATGGTGCCCGCCCAGGTGTCGGTCACCCGGAAGGAGTTGCCGGCGACGAGGACGAAGTTCCCCAGCCCGTTCGGGGAGCCGTAGATCTCGCTGACGATCATCAGCACCAGCGACACGGCCAGCGAGATGCGGATGCCCGCGAAGATCTGCGGGGAGGCGCCCGGCAGCAGCACCTTGCGCAGCCGCAGGCCGGCCGGGATGCGGTAGGAGCGCACGGACTCGCGCACCGCGGGTGAGATCCCGTGCACCCCGGCGATGGTGTTCCACAAGATCGGCCAGGTCGCGCCGATGGCGATCAGCAGGACCTTGGGGGCAGAGCCGATCCCGAAGGTCAGGATGAAGACCGGGACGAACGCGACCATCGGGGTGGACCGCATGAGGTCGAGGAACGGCTGGCACGCCACGCGCAGCCGGTCGCTCTCCCCGATGACCACGCCCAGCCCGACGCCCACGACGATCGCGATCGCCAGGCCCACCAGCACGTTGCGCATGCTGAACAGGAGGTCGTCGAGGAGCCCGCCGCCCACGAAGGCGTCCACGAGGGCGGCGAGCACCTCGGTCAGCGGTGGGAAGTAGTAGGAACCGCTGTTGGCGGTGGCCACGAACAGCGCCGCGACCACCAGAACGGGCAGCCACAGCTGCAGCGCCGCCGCGCGCACCGTCGACGTCGTCATCTCGGTTCGGTCCTTCCGTGGTCGGCCGACGGCCGGGTCAGTCGTCCAGGTCGGCCGGCGGCCGCCAGGCCAGCAGCCGCGCCTCGGACACCTGGGAGAGCTGGTTGATCGAGTAGCCGATGACGCTGGCGGTGAGGATGTAGGCGTAGGCGACGGGCGAGTTGCCGTCGAGCTGTCCCTGCACGATCTCGCCGCCGATACCGGGCACCGGGGTGAGGATCTCGACACCGATCGAGACCAGGACGGCCATCGTGCTGGTCAGTCGCAGCCCGGTCATCACCGACGGGGCCGCGGCCGGCAGCACCACCTTGCGGAACCTCAGCAGGCGCGGGATGCGGTAGCTGCGGACCGTCTCCTCGATCGCCGCGGACAGGCTCCGGGCGCCGTACTGGGCCTGGATGATCAGCGGGAAGACGCAGGCGAGGAACACCACGGTGCCCTTGGTCTGCAGGTTCGCCCCCAGCACCAGCAGCAGCACCGGGAGTACCGCGATCACCGGGAACGACCGCCCCACCTCGACCACCACCCGGGTGGAGCGGTCCGCGAGCGGGTAGGTGCCCAGCACCAGGCCGACCGGAACCCCGACGAGGATCGCGGCCCCCAGGCCGAAGACCGCCGACCGCAGGGTCTCCCCGATCGCGGTCCAGTACGCCGCGGTCGTCACCAGGTCCGCGAACTCCCCCGCGACGGCGACCGGGTCGGGCAGGGCCAGCTCGGGCAGCAGGTCCAGCCGGCGCACGCCGATCCAGACCACCAGCACCGCTGCGAAGAACGCGGCCTGCGACCCCCGGCGGCGCAGGCGCGACCACGTGCCGCGCGGCGCGCGGCGCGCCTGCGAGGTGACCCCGGCAGGTGCCGTGGTGGTTGCCATTCGGTACTCCTCCGTTGGCCGGTCGGCGCTACTCGACGGGGGCGTTCTCCCAGAACACCGCGCCCATGTCGATCTCGTTCTCGAGCATCCCGTAGGCGGACATGCGGTTCACCGCGTCGGTCACCGCCTGCTCGTCGAAGACCGGGACGAACCTCGGGATCACCCGGTTCGCGATGGTCTCGGCGTCCATCTGGGTGTACTCCGCGTCGACGGCCCGCACCGCGTCCGGGTTCTCGTTCGCGTACTCCAGCCCCCGGGTGATCGCCGTGACGAACGCGTCGGCGACCTCGCCGTTGCGGGCGAGCCACTCCGAGCTGGCGATCACGGTCGACGTCGGCAGGCCGGGGAAGTCGGTGGTGCCCTTGTGCAGCGCGGTGAAGCCGGACTCCAGGGCGGACTGGTAGAAGGACGGGAACAGCGTCACCGCGTCGACGTCGCCCTTCGTCGCGGCCTCCTGCAGCGACGCGACCGGGAGCGCGACGAGCTGGACGTCGGTCGGGTCCCCGCCGTCGGTCTCGATGGCGTACCGGACGTTCATCTCCATCCAGCCGCCCAGCGCCGGGACGCCGACGCGCTTGCCCTGCAGGTCCTTCCCGGACCGGACGGGGCTGCCCGGAGGGACCAGCACACCGTCGGTCACGGTCTGGTCGGCGACGGCGGCCTGCATCTGCGTCACGTACCGGATCGGGATGCCCCGGGAGATCGCCGTCAGGTGGTTCGCCGGATCGCCCATGGTCAGGTCGGCCTCGCCGTTGAGCACCATCGGGATGTGCTGCGAGGTGTCCGGCGAGCCGGCGACGATGTCGACGTCCAGCCCGGCCTCGGCGAAGTAGCCCTGCTCCTGGGCGATGTAGAGGCCCTCGAAGGTGGCTCCGGTCGAGCGGACGAAGGTGATCTCGGTGAGCCCTTCGGGGTTCGTGGTGGTGTCGGCCTGGCCGCTCCCGCAGGCGGCGAGCAGGCTGGTGGCCACGGCGACGGCCGCGAGCACTCCCAGGTTTCTCCGGCGTCTGACGGACCTGCGCATGGTGGGACCCTCCGTTGGATTCCGCGCTCCGTCTCGCTCGAGGTGTGACGGGCGACTCGCCGAAAAATACTGTCGACACCTGCGGGTGTCAACACCGCTCGAAGGTCGCTCCGGGAGCGCGTGAGCGCACCGGCGGCGGCATTGACCCCGATAAGTGTCGACATTAGGCTCGCCCTTCATGCACGCCACGCAGCCAAGCGACCCGCTCGAGGACCTGCTTGCCGGGCCCTCGACCAGTACGACGCCGTCCGGCGACCTCGCGTTGCTGGGATCGGTGTGCGCCGGGTGCGGCGCACGGGCGTTCCCGGCCCGGATGACGTGCCACGTCTGCGCGGGCGGCCGGCCCGCCGAGGCCCCGGTCGGGTCGTCGGGCGTCCTGTACTCGTGGACCCGGGTCCACGTCTCCGCCACCCGGGACACCCCGTACGCGCTCGGCTACGTGGACATGGACGGTGCCGGCGACGGCGGCGTCCGGGTGCTCGGCCTGCTCGACCCGGTCGGGGCCGAGTGGGCGGTCGGCGACGTCGTGCGGGTCGTCGCGACCGAGGGTGCGGACGACTGGAGCTTCACGAAGGACGCCCGGTGAGCACGGGGAGCGCCGTGAGCACGGGGAGCGCCGCCCTCCCGGCGCCGGTCCACGTCGTCGGCGCCGCCATGATCCCGATGGGGCGGCACCGGCGGTCGAGCTACGCGGGACTGGCCGTCGGACCGGTTCTCGACGCCCTCGCGGCCGCCGGGCTGGGCCGGGAGCGGGTCCGGGCGGCGTTCGTGGGCCACAGCTTCGGCGGCATGCTCACCGGCCAGCGCGTCCTCAAGGAGATCGGGCTCGGCGGGCTCCCGGTGGTCAACGTGGACAACGCCTGTTCCGGCGGCGCCAGCGCCGTGCACCTGGCCGCCCGGGCGGTGGCCGCCGGCGAGTACGACGTCGTCCTGGTCGTCGGGGTCGAGAAGCTGACCCAGTTCGGCGGGGGCACGCTGCCGCTGGTGACCGAGGACCCCGAGGTCCGGCGCGGGATGGTCATGCCCGCGCTGTACGCGATGCGGGCCCGCCGCTACCTGCACGAGCGCGGCACGATCGACGACCTGGCCGCCGTCAGCGTGAAGGCCCGCCGGCACGGCGCGCGCAACCCCTACGCCCAGCTACGCTCGGAGGTCACCGCGGAGCAGGTGCTCGCGTCCCGCCCGATCGCCGACCCGCTGACGCTGTTCATGTGCTGCCCGACCGGCGACGGTGCGGCGGCGGTGGTGCTGGTGTCCGATCGGGCGCGGGCCGAGCTCGACGGGCCGGCCGTCCGGATCCTCGCGTCGGTCCTGCACTCCGGCGAGATGGACCTCGGCGCCCGCGACATGCTCCATCCGGAGATCACCTTCGCCTCGGCCAGGGACGCCTACGAGGCCGCCGGGATGGGCCCCGACGAGCTCGACGTCGTCGAGCTGCACGACGCCTTCAGCATCGCCGAGCTCATCTACTACGAGGCACTCGGCCTGTGCCCGGTGGGCGAGGCCGGCAAGCTGCTCCGCTCGGGCGAGACGACCTTCGGCGGCCGGGTGGTCGTCAACCCGAGCGGCGGCCTGCTGGCCAAGGGGCACCCGGTCGGGGCCAGCGGCACCGCCCAGGTCGCCGAGGCGTTCTGGCAGCTCACCGGCACCGCGGGCGACCGGCAGGTCGAGGGGGCCCGCACGGCGCTGACCCACGTGACCGGTGGCGGCATCGCCGGTCTCGACCACGGCGCCTGCACGGTGCACGTGCTGCGGGCCGGCTGACATGGACCACGTGGACACCCGCCCCGGCCCCCTGGACGGCGTGCGGGTCCTGGACCTGACGACGTTCCTGTCCGGGCCCTTCTGCACCCAGATCCTGGCCGACCTCGGCGCCGAGGTGATCAAGCTGGAGGCCCCCGACGGGGACTCCAGCCGGCAGATCCCGCCGCACTTCGTGGGGGCCGACAGCGCCTACTTCCTCAGCCACAACCGCAGCAAGCGCAGCGTGGTCGTCGACCTGAAGACGGGTGCGGGCCAGCAGGTGGCCCGCGACCTCGCCGGGTCGGTGGACGTGGTCGTCGAGAACTTCCGGCCCGGGGTGGCCGCGCGCCTCGGGCTCGACCCGGAGCGGATGCGCGCCCGGCACCCGGCGCTGGTCTGGGTCTCGATCAGCGGGTTCGGGCAGACCGGCCCGTGGCGGGACCGCCCGGCCTACGACATCGTCGTCCAGGCGCTGTCGGGGGTGATGAGTCTGACCGGCGTCCCCGGCGCCGACGCCATGCGGCTCGGGGTCCCGGCCGGTGACCTCGTCGGCGGGATGTACGCGGTGATGGCCGCGCTCGCCGCCCTCGTGGAGCGGTCCCGGACCGGCGAGGGGCGCTGGGCGGACGTCGCGATGCTGGACGGGCAGCTGTCGATGCTGTCCTACCAGGCCGTGTACGCGACCGTCGCCGGGATCACGCCGCCGCCGCAGGGCAGCCGGCACGACTCGATCCCGACCTACCGCAGCTTCCGTGCCGGGGACGGCCGGGAGCTCGTCGTGGCGGCCAACACCCAGCGGATGTGGGCCGCGCTGTGCGCGGTGCTCGGCGTCGACGACCTGACGCGCGACGCCCGGTTCGCCAGCGCGAGGGCCCGGCTCGCGCACGAGGACGAGCTCGCCCCGCTGCTGGAGGAGGCGTTCCTCCGGCGCCCGGCCGCGGAGTGGGTGGACCGGCTCGTCGAGCACTCGGTACCGGCCGCGCCGATCAAGACGGTCCCCGAGGCCCTCGACGACGCCCGCACGGCCGGTCGCGACATGACCGTGCTGCTCGACGACGGCGCCGGGCACCGGGTGGAGACGGTCGGCACGCCGCTGCGGTGGATGGACGCCGCACCGCCGGCCGGCACCTATCCCCCGGCGCTGGGCGCCGACACCCGGGCGGTCCTGGAGGAGATCGGCTACTCGGCCGAGGCCGTCGACACGCTGCAGGCCGCGGGGGCGGTCGACGGCGCGGCCCCGGCACCGGACCCGGCCGCCCCCGCGGCACCCGCCGCCTCCGGAACTCCCGCCCCGAGCGGCGCCGGCGCGGACTGACGACCACGACGAGGAGTCCCATGCCCCAGCCACCCGAGCACGAGGTGGACCTCGTCGTCGTGGGCGCCGGCTCGGCCGGCGCCGCGGCGGCGATCGCCGCCCACGACGCGGGCCTCGATGTGTGCCTGCTGGAGAAGGCCGGTTCGGCGGGCGGGAACAGCCGCTACTCGGCCGGCAACCTGCTCGAGCTGACCGGCCCGGACGCGCTGGCCCACCTGGTCGCGCTCTGTTTCGGGCGCACCCCGGAGCGGGTGCTCACCGCCTACCTCGAGCACCTCGCGCCGCTGCGCGGCAGGCTGGAGGCGCTCGGGGCCCGCACCCGGACCACCGGGCCGGGGCCGGGCGGCGTCGCGAACTGCTGGCCGAACCTGCCGGGCTCCGACGGGGTGCGGTTCTACACCGTGGAGGGCCCCGAGGGCCCCGGTCCCGCGCTGTGGCGGGTGCTCGCGTCGGCGCTCGACGCCCGCGGAGTGCACCCGGTGCCCGACGCTCGGGTCACGGCGCTGGTCCGCGACGGCGGGCGGGTCGTCGGGGTCCGCGCCCGGGTCGGGGGGATCGAGCGCGTCGTCGCGGCGCGGGCCGGTGTCGTGCTCGCCACCGGGGGTTTCCAGGGCGACCCCGCGCTCTGCGAGACCTACCTGCCGGTGGGGGCGGCGGTCGGGGTCAGCCACCCCGAGGACACCGGTGACGGGCTGCGCCTGGCCCAGGAGGCCGGCGCTGCGCTGTGGCACATGAGCAACTCCTTCGGCTTCTGGAGCCACCGCGCGCCCGGGCAGCCGGTGGCCTACCCGATCATGCCGACCCACCCGGCACACCTGATCGTCGACGGCGGCGGGCACCGCCTGCTGGCCGAGACCGGCCGGGAGACCCACGACCGGCTCCGCCTCCACGGCGACTTCCGGCCCGACCGGCCCAACGTCCCGCGCCTGCCGCTGTACCTGGTCTTCGGCGGGGACCTGCTCCGCAGCGGGCCGCTGTCGCCGACCCGCTCCCCGAACCCGCACCCGTGGTCCACCGACAACGGCGCGGAGCTCGCGGCGGGGTGGATCCGGCGCGCCGACGACCTCGCCGACCTGGCCGCACAGCTGGACCTGCCGGCCGGAACGCTCGCCGCGACGGTGCGGGCCTACGACGGGTACGCCGCGCGCGGTGCCGACCCGGAGTTCGCCCGGCCCGCCGCCTCGATGCGCCCGCTCGGCGCCGGCCCGTACCACGCCGTGCCGGTCGAGCCCGGCCTGGCCACCACCGCCGGCGGTCCGCGCCGCGACGAGCGGGCCCGGGTGCTCGACCACGACGGCGCCGCCGTGCCGGGGCTGTACGCGATCGGCGACAACGGCTCGATCTGGGGGCACCTGATCCAGCACGGGTGCGCGCTCACCGACGGTCTCGTGTTCGGCCCGGTCGCGGTGGCCGACGCGGTCGCGTCTCAGGTCCCCAGCACCCGCACCGGCGCTCCGTCCAACCAGGACACGACGTCGGCGACTGCGTCGCCGTGGAAGACCGACATCACCTCGGCGGTGACGTAGCCCAGGTGCGGGGTGAGCACCGCCCGCGGCTCCGCGCGCAGGGGGTGGTCGGCGGGCAGCGGCTCGACGTCGAAGGTGTCCAGGGCCGCCCCGGCGATCACGCCGTCGCGCAGGGCCGCGACGAGGTCGTCCTCGACCACGATCGGGCCTCGGGAGGTGTTCACCAGGTAACCCCCGGGACCGACCAGCTCCAGCTCCGGGCGGGCGACGAGCCCGCGGGAGCGCTCGGAGAGCTTGAGGTGGATCGAGACGACGTCCGAGCCGGCGAACAGCTCGTCCTTCCCGACGGCGCGGACCCCGACCGCCGCCGCCCGCTCCTCGGTCAGGTTGGGGCTCCACGCCCGCACGGCACACCCGAAGGCGTGCGCGTAGCGGGCGACCTGGGTGCCGATGCCACCCAGGCCGACGAGGCCGACGACGAGCCCCTCGAGCCGGCGGCCGGGCACCCCGGTCTGCCACCGCCCGTCCCGCACGCCGCGGTCGGCGGCGGTGACCCCCCGCACCAGGTCCATGACCAGGGCCCAGGCCAGCTCGGCGGTGTCCGGCCCGCGCCCGCTCGTGCCACACACGGTCACCCCCTGCGCCGCGGCCGCCTCGAGGTCGATCGAGGCGTTGATCATCCCGGTGGTCACCAGCAGGCGCAGCGACCCGAGCCGGGCGAGCACGCCGCGGGGGAACGCCGTGCGCTCGCGCATGGCGACGACGACCTCGCAGTCGCCGATCTCCGCGACCAGCCGGTCCGGGTCGAGGTGCTCACGCAGCACCCGGATCTCGGCGACGTCGGCACGCTCCCGGAGCACCTCCCAGTCCGCCGAGCGGAGCGCGATGTCCTGGTAGTCATCGAGCACGGCGATGCGGACGGGTGCCACGGGGCCTCCTTGCTGAACGAACAGAGCCGAACGTGCAGAGCTGCACGAGCAGATGCACCTGAAGTGCCGACACTGTATCCAACGAACCTGGCTCTACGGGATACACCCCGGGCCTGTCGTCGAGTACTGTCGACACATAACCGGCGTAGCCGGCCACAGTGATCCCCGGCGGCCGCACGGTCGGCCCCACCCACGAGAGGAGCCCGTGTGTCGTACCTCTTCGTCAACGCCGACGTGTTCGACGGGACCGGCACCGCACCGTTCCCGGCGGACGTGCTGGTCCGGGGCAACCGGATCGAGCGGGTCACCGCCCGCGGCGCGCTCGCCGATGTGCTCGCCCCCGCCGCCGAGGACGTGGAGGTCGTCGACGGGCGCGGGGCGGTGCTGATGCCCGGCCTCGTCGACGGTCACACCCACCTCGGGTTCGGGTCCTCGGTCGAGCACACCGCCACCCGCCGGGAGAGCGACGCCGAGAAGGCCCTGCTCGTCGCGCACTGCGGCCGGGTACTGCTCGACCACGGTTTCACGAGCTGCCACTCGGGCGGCAACCGGCTGCCGGCGACCGACCTGGCCGCCCGGGCCGCGTTCGACCAGGGCTGGCTGCCCGGCCCGCGGCTGCGCACCACCTCCTGGGAGGGCAGCGCCGGGATCGTGTCGCCGGACGCGCCGCAGTTCCCCGGCACCGCCGAGCGCGCCTCGGACCCGCGGTCGATCGTCGACTTCGTGCACGCGATGGCCGACCTCGGCGTGGACAGTGTGAAGCTCACCCTCACCGGGGAGAGCGCCGTCGTGCCCGGCACGTCGCGCATCCTGCAGTTCACCGAGCAGGAGGTCGCCGCCGCGGCCGAGACCGCCCGCGAACGCGACGTGTGGCTCATCGCGCACGCCCACTCCGCCGAGGCGATCACGCTCGCGGTGCGGTACGGGGTGCGCACGATCTACCACGCGAGCTTCGCCGACGCCGCCGCCGTCGACGCCCTCGTAGCGGCCCGGGACCGGGTGTTCGTCGCCCCGACCCCCGGCATCGTCTGGGCCCACCTGAACGACGAGGACCACCCGGCGACCGAGGAGATGGAGACCAGGGAGACCTACCAGAGCGTCTGCCGGGTGGCCCGCGAGCTGCACCGCCGCGGGGTCCGGCTGCTCATCGGGGGCGACTACGGGTTCCCGTTCAACCCGATCGGGCGCAACGCCCGCGACCTGCGGCTGTTCGTCGAGTGGTTCGGGATGAGCCCGGCCGAGGCCCTGCGGTGCGCCACCGAGTACGGCGGCCAGGTCATGGGCATGGGCCACGAGCTGGGTCTGGTCCGCGAGGGCCACCTCGCCGACCTGCTGCTGGTCGAGGGCGACCCCACCGCCGACGTCACGCTGCTGGAGCACCCCGGGAACCTCGCCGTGATCCTGAAGGACGGCCGGGTGCACAAGCTCGACCACGCCCGGCGCGGCGCGGCGCCGACCCGGGTGCCGGCGTGAAGGCCGCCGCGCTCGCGCAGCCCCCGTTCCCGGAGCTGCAGCGGGCCGGCTACCGGTTCGACGTCCGCCACCAACCGGCCCCGGACACCGACGAGGAGCCCGACTGGGTGGTCGTCATCCGCACGCCCGAGGGGCGCACCCTGTTCCCCGACGCCGTCGACAGCACCGAGACCTCGGCGCTGCGCCGGGCGGCCGACCGCGCCCGGCTGCTCCTCCGCGCCGAGCCCGGCCCCGTCGCCTCCGGCCCCGTCGCCTCCCGTGCCACCGACGCCTGAGTCGCTCCCCGCCTCGCCCGCGAGCGACGGCGCGACCGAGCTCGCCCGGCTGCTGCGCACCGAGGGCCGGCGGGAGTCGGCGGTCGTGCAGGTCGCGATCTGGATCGCCACCGGCATCGTCGAGGGTGACCTGCGCCCCGGGCAGGAGGTGAACTCCGTCGACCTCGCACGCCGGTTCGCGGTGAGCCGGACCCCGGTCCGGGAGGCGTTGATGCTCCTGGAGTCCGAGGGGCTGGTCGAGATCCGGGCCCGCCGCCGCCCCCGGGTGACCTCGTTCACCGCGGAACGGATCCGCGAGATCTACTTCGTCCGGCGCCACCTGCTGGCCCTGGTCGGCGAGCTGATGGCGCAGCGGGTCACCGACCACGACATCGCGGTGCTGCGGCGACGGCTCGCCGGGATGCGGCGGTCCGTCACGGCGGGTGATGTCGCCGGCTACTTCTGGGGCCACGTGGACTGGCAGAGCCAGTTCCTCCGGATCGCCGGCAACGACACCCTGCGCGGGATCCTCGACTCGCTCGCGCTGCGCACGCTGGTCCTGCGCTACGCCTCGCTCGGGGTCGAGGGACGGCCGGCGGCCTCCCTGGCCCTGCAGGAGCGGATCTTCGAGGCGCTGACCCAGCGCGACGGCCCGCTGACGGCCCTGCTGCTGGTCCGCTCGACCGAGGCCGCGGAGGCCGCCATCGACGTGCAAGCCCTGTCGGAACCCTGGGCACCTGCAGCCACCGAGGTACAAGTGTCGACAGATATCCCGGTTATCGCGATGGATAACCGGGATATCGGCTAAACTGTCGCCAGATTGCCTGGTGTGAGTGTCGTTCCCTCGCTAGCCTCGACGTGTGACCTCCCGGAGTGACACCGCAGCCGCCCCGACCGACCGACCCGACCGCCGGACCGAGGTCCGGGAGGCGTTCCTGCGCGAACGCGGGTTCTGGGCGCCGGTCTTCGACACGATCCTGGACTCCGACCCCGAGTTCATGGCGGCCTACCTCGACTTCTCCGCGGCCCCGTGGCGCCGCGGCGTGCTCGAGCCGAAGGTCAAGGAGTTCGTCTACATCGCCGCCGACGCCGCGGTGCAGCACCTGCACGCCGTCGGGACGCGCAACCACATGCGCTCGGCGCTGGCCCACGGCGCGACCGTCGAGGAGATCTGCTCGGTCCTGCAGATCACCAGCCTGCTCGGGCTGCAGAGCCTGCACATGGGGGTCGACGCCCTCCGTACCGCGCTCGCACCGGCCACCCCGGACGCCGACACCGCACACGGGGCCGCCCCCGACCCGGACGCCGCGCGGCCGGACCGGGCCGGACCGGGCACCGGGTCGCCGGACGGCTGGCCGGACCGGCTCGCCGCGTTCGACCCCGCCGGCGCCGACGCCGCCCGCGCCTGGCGCGACCGGGTACTGGCGGCCAGCCCGCTCGAGCCCAAGGTCGTCGAGTTCGTCGGGATCGCCGTCAACGCCTCGACCTGCCACCTCAACGAGGCCGCGACCGCGGCCCACATCCGGGCGGCCCTGGACGCCGGGGCCAACTCCGCCGAGATCGTCGAGGTCCTGGAGCTCGTCGCGGTACTGGGCATCCACACCGCGACGATGGCGATGCCGCTGCTGCAGGAGCTGAGCGAGGCCGCGCGCACCTGAACGGGGCACGGCCGACCGCAGCGGCCGGGCGGTGCGACGCCGTCCGGCCGCGCGCCGGTCAGGACGCCGGCGCCACGTGCGCCTCGGGGTCGTGGTCGTAGATCCACCCGCTGGCCACGAGGGCGTCGGTCGCCGCGAACGAGCTGTCCCGCGCCCGCTGCTCGGGCCCGTCCGGGAGGTGGTTGACCTGCGCCCGACCCCGGCTGGCCTCTTGCAGCCGCGTGGTGCGGGGGATCCGCTCGGTCTCGTAGTCGCGCAGCGCCCGCGCCGGGTCGTCCGCCCGGGCGGCCAGGCAGCGCGCGAGCACC
This sequence comes from Pseudonocardia nematodicida, assembly GCF_040105385.1. Classification (NCBI taxonomy): domain Bacteria; kingdom Bacillati; phylum Actinomycetota; class Actinomycetes; order Pseudonocardiales; family Pseudonocardiaceae; genus Pseudonocardia; species Pseudonocardia nematodicida. The sequence goes on along the minus strand of NZ_JBEDNQ010000008.1, from coordinate 149,822 downwards.
GCGGCGTCCTCGACCGCCTGGGCCGCGCCCTGGGCGAAGAACGGGAACATCGGGTGGGCGGCGTCGCCGAGCAGGGTGACCGGGCCCTCGCTCCAGCGCGGCAGGGCCGGCCGTTCCAGGAGCGCCCAGCGGCCGGGGGTGCCCGCCGCCCGGATGAGGTCGACCAGCCGGGCGTCCCAGCCAGCGAACTCGGCGAGGAACTCCTCGACGGTGGCGGTCGCCGTCCACGACTCGACCGAGCGGTCCCCCGCCGGCGCGAACGCGACCAGGTTGACCAGCTCGCCGGCCGAGACCGGGTAGTGCACGAGGTGGTGGTCCGGGCCGATCCACAGGGTCTGCGACCGGCGGCGGGCGAAGTCCGGGGCCCGCTCGGCCGGGACCAGCGCCCGGAACGCGCACAGCCCGGACGAGCGCGCGGGGACCGCATCGGCGGCGGCCGCGCGCACGACGGAGTGCACGCCGTCCGCCCCGACGACGACGTCGGCCTCGACCGCCCGTCCGTCGTCGAAGTGCAGCACCGGCCGCGCGGGGTCGAGGTCCACCCGGGTGCATCGCCGACCGAGCTGCACCGTGCCCGGCTCGACGGCGGCGCCGATCGCGTCGAGCAGGTCCGCGCGGTGCGCGGTGTAGGTGTGCTCGCCGTAGAGCCGCTCGCAGGCACCGGCGAGGTCCTCCGACGAGAGCACCCGCCCGTCCTCCCAGCGCCGGAACTCCCAGCCGACGTCGAGCCGGACCGCCCGCCGCGCGAACCCGTCGAGCACCCCGAGCCGGCGCAGCAGGCGCGCGGCGTTCGGGGCGACGACCAGCCCGGCCCCGACGGCCTCCAGCCGCGGTGCCTGCTCGTACACGGTGCAGGCGAGGCCGGCGCGGCGCAGGAAGGCGGCGGCGGCCAGGCCGCCGATCCCGCCGCCGAGGATCGCGATGCGGAGGGTCGTCGTCGACCGGGTCATCTTCGGTGCTCCATCTGCGTCGGATCCGTCGGGGACGACGAGCGATCGTGCCCGCTGACTTGAACCGGACGGCGAAGCTGACCATTCTTCGGACAACGACGGCGCCGTGGGCGCCCGCCGACGGAGCCGACGGAGGTGTCGGAACGCGATGCCGCGTACCGGGGAACCCGGCCGGAGCGTCAGCTCCCGCCTGCTCGACGTCCTGTTCGCGTTCCGCCCGGAGCGCAGCGCGCTGACCCTGGCCGACCTCACGCGCGCCACCGGGATGCCGCACGCCACCGTACGCCGGCTGGTCCTGGAGCTCACCGCGGTCGGGGCGCTGGAGCGGCGCGACGACGGCCGGTTCACCGTCGGGCTGCGGCTGTGGCAGCTCGGCACGCTCGCTCCGATGACCGAGCCGCTGCGCGGGCTGGCCCAGCCGTTCATGGAGGACCTCTATACCGCGCTGCACCAGCACGTGCAGCTCGCGGTCCTCGAGGGTCACCAGGCGGTGATCATCGAACGGCTGTCGGCGCCGGAGGCGGTGGAGCTGGTGTCCCAGGTCGGCGGCCGGCTGCCGCTGCACTGCTCCGGGGTCGGCAAGGTCCTGCTCGGGCACGGCGGCACCGAGCTGCTGGAGCGGGTGCTCGCCGGTGGTCTGCGGCGCTACACCGCCCGGACGCCGACCGACCCTGACGCGGTGCGCGCCGAGACCGCCGAGTGCCGCCGGACCGGCACCGCCACCGTGCGGGGTGAGCTGAGTGTCGGGGCGGACTCGGTGGCGACCCGGATCGTCGACGCGCACGGCACGGTCGTCGCGGCGCTGGCCGTGGTGGTGCGGGCGGAGTCGGTGCGCCCGGCCGCCGTGCTGCCCTCGGTGGTCGCCAGCGGGCTCGGCATCTCCCGGGCGCTGGGCTGGCATCCGGGGGTGCCGGTCCGCACCGGCTGAGCCCGTCCGTTCAACGGACATCGTCCCCGCACGCGGCGCCGACGCGGTGATACTCCCGTCGCCGTCCCACCGCAGGGACGACCGACCACTCGAGGAGTGACCGATGCCGCTCACCGATCCCGACCCCGTCCGCTCCTACGAGCTCTACATCGGAGGGAGCCGCGTCCCCGCCGAGGACGGGCGCCACGTCGACACGGTCGAGGCCCTGACCGGCGCGCCGATCGCCCGGGTGGCGGCCGCCTCGGTCGCCGACGCCGTCCGGGCCGTCGAGGCCGCCGACGCCGCCCGCCAGGAGTGGGCCGGGCTGCCCCCGGCCCGGCGCCGGGCCGCGCTCAACCGGGCCGCCGAGCGGCTGGGCGAGCGCGCCGACGAGATCACCGCGCTGATGGGCCGGGAGATGGGCGCGACGCAGCCGTGGGCCCGGTTCAACGTGCACGTGGCGCAGGGGATGCTCACCGAGGCCGCCGCGCAGGCCTACTCCGCGGTCGGCGAGGTCGTGCCCTCCGACGTCCCGGGCCTCACCGCGCTGGGCGTCCGCGCCCCGGTCGGCGTCGTCGTCGGGATCGCCCCCTGGAACGCCCCGCTAATCCTGGGCGTGCGGGCGGTCGCGATGCCGCTGGCCCTGGGCAACACGGTCGTGCTGAAGTCCTCCGAGCGGACCCCGGGCACGCACGCGGTGATCGCCGAGGTGCTGCACGAGGCCGGCGTCCCGGCCGGCACGGTCAACCTCGTCAGCAACGCGCCGGAGGACGCGCCCGCGGTCGTCGAGGCACTCGTCGCGCACCCGGCCGTGGCCCGGGTGAACTTCACCGGCTCGACCAAGGTCGGCCGGGTGATCGGCGAGCTGGGCGGCCGCCACCTCACCCGGGTCGTGCTGGAGCTGGGCGGCAAGGCACCGCTGCTGGTGCTGGACGACGCCGACGTCGAGGCCGCCGCCGCGGCGGCGAGCTTCGGGGCGTTCATGAACCAGGGCGAGATCTGCATGTCCACCGAGCGGGTCGTGGTCGACCGCACGCTCGCCGACGCGCTGAGCGACCGGCTGGCCGACCGGGCCGCGAAGCTGGTGGTCGGCCCGCCGGACGACCCCGCCTCGCAGATCGGGCCGCTGGTCGACGAGCAGGCCTGCGACCACGTGCTCGCGCTGATCGGCGACGCCCGCAACCACGGCGCCCAGGTGCTGACCGGCGGCGACGCCGACGGCCTCTACGTCCGCCCGACCGTGCTGCGCGGGGTGACGCCGCAGATGCGGGTGCGGCACGAGGAGTCGTTCGGCCCGCTGGTGTCGATCATCGAGGTGGACGGCGACGACGAGGCCGTCCGGGTCGCGAACGAGTCCGAGTACGGGCTGTCCGCGGCGGTGTTCAGCGGCGACGGCACCAGGGGCCTCGACGTCGCCCGCCGGGTCCGCTCCGGCATCTGCCACGTCAACGGCCCGACCGTGCACGACGAGCCGCAGATGCCCTTCGGCGGGGTCGGTGCCAGCGGGTGGGGCCGGTTCGGCTCCCGGGCGGCGATCGAGGAGTTCACCGAGCTGCGCTGGATCACCGTCCAGTCCGGACCGCGCCACTACCCCATCTGAGGTCGCCCGCCGGCCGCACGGCCGCCGAAGGATCAGGACACCCGCATGCCCGAGCACCACCCCGCGGCCGGAGCTCCCGGCCGGACCGTGCGCGACGCCGTACTCGACGTGCTGCGCCGGAACGGTACGACCACGATCTTCGCCAACCCCGGTTCCACCGAGATCTCCTTCCTCACCGGCCTGCCCGACGACATCGACTTCCACCTCGCGCTGCACGAGGGGTCGGTCGTCGGGATCGCCACCGGCTGGGCGACCGCACAGGGCCGCCCGGCCGTGGTCAACCTGCACACCACCGCCGGGCTCGCCAACGCCGCCGGGGCGCTGGCCACCGCCCGCACGAACCGGGTGCCGCTGGTCGTCGTGGTCGGGCAGCAGGACCGGCGCCACCTCGCGCACGACCCATTCCTCGCCGGCCGGCTGAACGGGCTGGTCGGGGAGTACCCGGTGTGGACCAACGCGCCGGTCCGCGCCCAGGATGTCCCCGGTGCCGTCGCCCGGGCCCACCACGAGGCAGTGACCGGGCACGGTCCGGCGCTGGTCGTGGTGCCGATGGACGACTGGGACGCGCCGGCCGCGCCCGAGCGCGAGCCCGCCCCGCTGGAGGTGCTCCGCGCGGTGCCGGCCGACCTGGACCGGCTGCCCGAGCTGGTCGCCCTCCTCGACGGCGCCCGGTCCCCGGTGGTCGTCGCCGGCGCGGGCGCCGACGACTCGGCCACCTGGGCGGCGCTGGTCGCCCTCGCCGAGCGGATCGGCGCCCCGGTCTGGCAGGAGCCCTTCGGCGCGCGCGCCGGGTTCCCGCAGGACCACCCGGCCTTCGCCGGACACCTGCCGCCCGGCCGGGCCGGCGTCCGGGAGGCGCTGGACGGGCACGACCTGCTGCTTGTGGTGGGAGCCCCGGTCCTGCGCCAGTACCCGTGGGAACCGGGAGAGCTGGTGCCGTCCGATCTGCGCGTCCTGCACGTCACGCCCTACCCCGACGAAGCGCACAACGGCGTCGCCGACCTCGCCGTGATCGCCGACCCGGCCGCCGTGTGCGGCGACCTCGCCGACCGGGTCCGGCCCAGGCCGGCGCCGCGGCGCCCGGCTACGGAACGGCCGGCCCCGGTCGCGCCGCCCGCCGCGGGCGAGCCGCTGCGGCCGGCGCACGTGTTCGACCTGCTCACCACGTTGCTGCCGAGCGACGCGATCCTGCTAGAGGAGTCGCCTTCGAGCCGACCCGAGTTGCAGCGGCGGGTACAGGCGCGCGAGCCGCTCGGATTCGTCAGCGCCGCCGCCGGCGGTCTCGGGTTCGGGCTGCCCGCCACAGTCGGGCTGAAGCTAGGAGCACCGCGGCGACCGGTCGTGGCCGTGCTCGGCGACGGGTCCGCGCTCTACGGGATCCAGGCCCTCTGGAGCGCCGCCCACTATCGAGTCGGCGCGGTGTTCCTGGTCATGGCCAACGGCAGCTACGCGATCATGGATCGGCTCGCGGAGCGGTCCGGTCGCGGCAAGGCCCCATGGCCGTCCTTCGGCGAAGTCGCGTTGCGTGCGGTGGCCGAGGGTCTCGGATGCTCGGCCGTGCGAGTCCGCACCCACGACGAGCTCACGAGCCTCCTGGGCGAGGTTCTCCCCACCCTAGCCACTCGGGAGGATCCCCTCCTCGTCGACATCGAGGTAGCCGCCGATCCCCACTACGGCTGAAGTTCCACGATCATCTCGGCGACCCCGTCAACGTCGAGTGGGCCTGGAGTGCAATCGCGCAGCAGGTCTCTCCTCGGCCAGCAGCTCGACGGCGGTCATCAGCGGTGCTGCGGCGTCACGCGTCGCGGCCGGAGACGGCGCCGTCGAGGACGGCATGGATACCGACCGGTAGTGCAGTGGCGATCGGCCATGTGGCGTCGTTCGAGGACCGTCACCGCGGTCGCGCGCGGGCGAGGGTCTGCGATGGATTCTCCCCGAACCGGGCGCGATAGGCGCCGGAGAACCGGCCGAGATGGGTGAAGCCCCAGTGCCGGGCCGTCTCTGTCACTGGCGCGGTCCCGGCCCGCAGATCGCGGCGCACGCGGTCCAACCGGACCTCGGTGAGGTAGGCCATCGGCGACCGCCCAATCTGCTCGCGGAAGCCCTCCTGCAATCGCCGCGCGCTCACGCCCGCGACCTGCGCGAGCCGGCCGAGGGTGTACTGGTCCTCGGGCCGAGCCTGGATCAGGTCCACCACCGCCCGGACCGGCACCGACCACGCCGGCCCGTCGATCCCGTCAGCGCCGGCGAGAACCGCGCTGTGGTTATGCCGGTGCCCGAGCAGCAGACCGCTCGCGAGCAGCCGTTCGTAGCGGGTACGCATCGCGGAGGTCGCGATCAGGCCGTCATCGTCGAGTTCCTCGATGAGCAACCGCAGGGCCCTGTGCCAGCTACGTCCAACCGGCGCGGTGAGCGGGAAGGCGACGTCGAACTCCAGCGGCCGCCGGGGCGGCCGCCCCAGGAGCGACTCCAGTTCGTCGTCCAACAGATCGCGATCGATCTTCACGCCGATCTGCTCGGCACCCCCGCCGCAATGAAGCAGCCGGTGCGCGTACCGAGGGGTGAACACCGTGGCGACGTCGGGGGTACCGACGCAGCGGTGTTCGCCGGCCTCCGCCACCACCGTCCCAGACAGAACGATGTTGACGTGGTAGTACGCCGAGGACCACTCGGGGTCGACCGACATGTCCTGTCCGAAACGCATCAGCCCCACGGCGACGTGCTCGGTGCGGGCCCCACGCAGCTCGCCGCTTCCCGCCACGCTCCCGTTCAGCGGGCGGACCCGCGCTGGGTAGAACAACGAGTTGAGATGGTCCCGGAAGTCCTCGACGTCGGCGTCACGGGTGAGAACGTGACGGGCGAGCACTCCGGGATGGATCCCGCGGGCGCGCTCGGGACTGACGGTGCTGTCGATCGCGACCTCCCGGACAGGTCCACGCCGTGGGACCGCCCCAGTCTAGGTGCGTGAAGCGGTTAGTCGAGCGCGTGAACCGGATATCGCGGTCACGGCGTCCCTTCTAGCCTTGACACCGAACCGCGCCGTTCGAGGAGGGACAATGTCTACAGCTCGTCACGACGTCGTGGTCCGCGCTCCCTCGAACACGACCGCGGAATGTCCTTCCCGCAGTGCGAGATTCGTCGGCGAGGGGACCCGGAGACTGTGTGACGACGTCGGCGGCGGGTTCTCCGTCCTGATGTTCACCAGCCGTAGATCGTGCGGGCGGCGCCGCGCGCAATCGGCGCCCATCTCGTGCACCTGTGTCCTCGAGCAGGTCGGGCGCCCCGAGATCACGGCCCGGCCGTCGACGTCGCGGGGCGGCTGCATCGGGCTCCTCAGGAGTACCGCCCCGTGTCGACATCGTCCGGCCCGACACCGCGCTGTTCGAGCCCCGGCGCCGCCGGAGGCCTCGGCGCGTCTCGACGGATTCGCCGGGGCCATCCCCCCTCGTCCGACACCACCACCAAGGGAGCCCTGAGGATGGATTTCACCGAACAGACCGCGACGGCCGCGGTCCGCGACAGCATCGCCCCCGGCACCGAACCCCGGCTGACCGAGCTGTTCGTCGGTCTCGTCGACCACCTGCACGCCTACGTCCGCGAGGTCCGCCCGACCGTGGCCGAATGGGCGGTCGCTGTCGACTTCCTGACGGCCGTCGGGCAGAAGTGCGACGACACCCGCCAGGAGTTCGTCCTGCTCTCCGACGTGCTCGGGATCTCCATGCTCGTCGAGACCATCAACGGCCAGGAGGTCGGGACCGAGAGCACCGTGCTCGGGCCGTTCCACATGACCGAGAGCCCGCGCCGGGCCTCGGGGGACAGCATCGACCTCCTCGAGGGCGGGCGCGACTGCGTGGTCGAGCTGCGCGTCCTGGACCCCGACGGGGCGCCGCTGCCGGGCGCCGTGGTCGATATCTGGCAGTGCAGCGCCGACGGCTTCTACGACGTCCAGCAACCCGACGTGCAGCCGCCCGGCAACGGCCGCGGGCTGTTCGAGGCCGACGACGACGGACACGTCTGGTTCCGCACCGTCGTACCCAGCCATTACCCGATCCCGGTCGACGGACCGGTTGGCGGCCTGCTCGGCTCGCTCGGCCGCCACCCCTACCGCCCAGCGCACATTCATGTCATCGCGACCACCGAGGGCCATCGCGAACTCATCACACACCTGTTCGTCGCCGACAGCGAGCACATCGACTCCGACGCGGTGTTCGCTGTCAAGAAGAGCCTGATTGTCGACTTCGACGAGCTGGACGACCCTCGGGCCGCCCAGCGTTACGGCGTCGACGTCCCGTTCCGGCGCGCCCGCTACGACATCGTGCTGAACCCGCTTTCAGCAGGAGAGGCGGCGTGAGGATGTGGTCGGAGTTCCGCTACGAGGCCCAGCCGATGCGAGTCGTGTTCGGCCCCGGCAGCTCGGCCGAGATCGGCGCCGAGCTGGACCATCTGGGGTTGCGCCGCGTTCTGCTGCTATCCACACCCGACCAACGCAGCCTCGCCGAGACGCTGGCGGCTTCGCTCGGCAACCGCACTGTCGGGGTGCACGCGGAAGCGCGGATGCACGTCCCCAGCGAGACCGCCGACGCCGCGGCCGAACGGGCCCGGGACACCGGGGCGGACGGATGCGTCGCAGTCGGTGGCGGGTCCACCATTGGCCTCGGAAAGGCGATCGCCTTACGGCACGCGCTTCCAATTGTCGCAGTGCCGACCACCTACGCCGGCTCAGAGATGACCCCGATATGGGGGCTGACCGAGAAAGGGGTCAAGACCACCGGCCGCGACCCGGCCGTGCTTCCTCGAAGCGTTATCTATGACCCGGACCTGACTCGCACGCTACCGACCGAGCTGGCCGTTTCCAGTGGGGTTAATGCTGTCGCACACGCGGTTGAGGGGCTCTACGCCCCTGACTCATCCCCTGTGGTGTCGCTAATGGCTGAGGAGGGTTCGCGGGCGATCCTCCGCGCGCTTCCCGATCTCGTTACGAACGACGACAAAGCCAACGCCCGCACTCAGTTGCTCTATGGCTCCTGGCTGTGCGGTGCCGTGCTAGGCATGACAACAATGTCGTTGCACCACAAACTCTGCCACGTGCTCGGCGGGACTTTCGATCTACCGCATGCGGCAGTTCACGCAGCGGTGCTGCCGCACGTGGTCGCCTTCAACGCGCCAGCCGCGCCGGCAATGACCACAGCGTTGTCCCGGGCGCTAGGGGCGGGCGATCCGGCGACGGCCCTGTGGCAGCTGGTCTACGATCTGGGTGCCCCCATTTCTTTGGGCGCAATCGGGTTGGCCGAGACCGATATCGCGACGGTCGCGGAGGCCGTGACCCGGTCGCCGTACGCTAATCCCCGCCCGGTCCTCGCCGAGCAAGTGCAAGAGCTTCTGCTTCGGGCTCAGCGCGGCGAGCGGCCCTCGATCGGTCGTCCGTTCGAACATTGAGAATGCAGGCAGTAGACGGCTGGAGACTACTCTCGACTGCGAGTATTCGAAAATTCTCCTTGAATAGCATGAGACGGTCGCGATCGCCTGTCCCGATTGCCTCCGGTTCTTCGCTTGATCACGGATCGACATTGTCCGTTGGGTCATGGTGGTTGTCCTTCGGCGTCGGCTCCGGAGAGTTGCCACAGCCGAACGTCGTGAGTGCACCGTACGGGACCTGTCAGGCCGAGGACGATCACGGCGAGCGCTAGGAACCGCCCCTCAGGCCGACGACGTCGGCTGCCTGCTCGACATCCGCGCACCACCCGGGGTCGGGGCCACGAGGTCGCCACGGGCGAGGGTCGGGCGCAGCCCTCGCCCCGTGCCGGAAGCCCCGTGAGTGGCGGTCCCCGTCTACCGACGAAGCGGAGGAGGCGTAGGTGCACCCAGCCATGGATCCGCTCTCCGTGCGTACATACGCCGGTTCTCGACCCGCGCGGTGCGCATAAATTTACGGATTTCGTGATCGTCCTCAGCGGCGACTAATATTCGGCAACCGGCCGCTACCGCGACGGCAACCAGACGGCTGCACACCGTAGTGACCCAGCTGAAAGCGAAGCACCGGCACGAATCGCGCCGGAACCGGTTACGCCACGATCCGGTTTTCCAGTCGGCCGATATGCTCGATCTCTGTGACCAACAACTCGCCAGCCGAAAGAAACCGGGGTGGCTCGAGGGCGGTACCGACTCCGGCGGGGGTCCCGGTGAGGATGACGTCGGCGGGATTCAGGGTGAGAATACGCGAGACATACGCAACCAGGTCGACCGGGCTGAATAGAAGGTCCGAGGTGCGGGCATCCTGCACTGTCTCACCTCCGACCATACAGCTGATGCGCAGGTCGGGGGTCACCCCGCCTGGCAGCTCGTCCGGAGTAACTAGAACTGGACCGATCGGCGTCGTTGCCTCGAATGTCTTACCTTGGAGCCACTGTGTCGTGCGGTTCTGCAGATCTCGCATGGACACATCGTTTGCGACGGTGAAGCCAGCGATCGCATCGGCTGCGGCTTGCGCGTCGGCGTGGCGAGCCGTCGAGCCGATGACGACCGCGAGTTCGGCCTCCCAGTCGACCTGCTGGGAGATTGTCGGCAGTGCCAGGTCGTCGGCTGGACCGAGCAGTGCCTCCGGGAATTTGCCGAACAATGCCGGATGGTCGGGGGTCGGCAGCCCGATCTCGGTGATATGCCCCCGATAGTTCAGACCCACACAGATAATCTTCGGATGTCCCGATAGCAGCCGGGCTATACGTACCCGGTCGCGTGAGACCCGTTGGTGGGCGTCTGACCGGGCACGTTCCTCCCAGTCGGGCTCGTTGAGCAGGGAGCTGAGGTCGGGGGCATCGAGCAGGACGACATAGTCGTTCTCGATGCGCGCTGTACGGGTGCCATTCGCGGTGTCCACGGTGGCCAGTCGCATGGTCGTCCTCTACTGGAGTCAGTCGGTCTGGGCGGGGGGAGGCGGGGCGGGGCGACGTAGTGCGTCGCAGGCGTCGGGCTCAGAGGAGCCGTTTGCGGTGGCCGAGTCGACCGGCGCGACCGGCTGAGCGTGGTGAACCATCGCGGCAACCGCGGTGTCGGCATCACCGTCGGCGATGGCCTGCACAAGCTCCTCATGGATGCGCAGCCGCTGACGGGTGTGATCAGGTGAGGGCAGCTCCGACGCCACGGTGGCCGCCAGCTGCTCGATCTGGACGTGCAGCACCATCAGGTAAATGTTCGACACCAGGCTTCGGTCGCTGATCTCGGCGATACGCTCGTGCAGAGCGAGGTCGGCGCGCAAGAAGCGTTCGATGCGGTCCTGGCTTCGCGTCATGATCGCGATCTGAGCTCGCAGGGCCCCGACGTCCTCAGGACTGCGTAGCCGGGCCGCGTCGGACACCAGCAAGGGTTCGAGAGCATCGCGCACGGACGCGGCTTCAGCGTATCGCCCGGGATCGTCGTGTACAGCGACCAGCAGCTGCCCGACTCGGACTCGCGGTGACGGAGTTGCGGCGAAGATGCCGCCTTTGGGTCCAGGACGTAGCGACACGATCCCGCTGTCTTCCAGCAGTCGGACGGCCTCGTTCATGGTGCTGACCGACACCCCCATCGAGGCGCGCACGCTGGATTTGGTGCCGAGTCTTTCGCCGGGGGCGAGCCGATTGGAGATCATGTTCCGGAGGTGGTCGGCAACTTCTTGAGCCCGCGAACGCGGACCGGCCAGCGGAGGGAAGCCTTCGTACTCGCTCACTTCCTTAGCTCTCCCGACTCAGTGACGCGACCGAGCGCGTGGCCGTATCGGGCAGGTGCCGCCCGCCGGACGCCACGGTCGGGGCGAACGACGGCGACCACAGCCACCGCAGCACTTGGAAGTCTGCTCCCCCTTCGGCGAATGCGGCGTCCCGAGCGGCCTGGGCTGGCCCGTCCGGCAGGTGCAGGGCGTCGCGATTGTCGCGAGAGCGCTGCTGTACCACGTGGGTACGTTCCAAACGGGCGGCCTGGTACAGCCTCAGTTCAGTGGGGACGTCTCGGCCCTCGAGGCACCGCCCCAGCACGACCGCGTCTTCGAGGGTCTGGGCGGCGCCTTGACCGAGATAGGGCAGCACTGGATGAGCGGCGTCGCCCAGCAGAACCACCCGATCACGCACGAGGCGCGGAATCGGGTCGCGGTCGTAGAGGTCCCAACGACCGATGGAGCCGGCCAGGCCCACGAGCCGGCGCAGTGGCCGGTGCCAGTCCTGGATGAGCTCGGTCAGCAGATCGGAGCCCTCGTCCGAGAACCATGAGTCGGTGCCTGTGGCAGGTGCGTCGAAACAGGCTGTCACGTTGAGCAGCCGACCGGACTCGATCAGGGAGTTGACGATGTGGCCTCCCGGGCCCATCCAGGTCTCGAGGCAGTTGTCAGTGACGAACGACCGCAGCTCCGGATCCTCGACGATGTGCGAGGTCGCGATCTGTGCGCGCACCGCGATATTGCCGCTGAAGACGGGGTTGTCGGGCCCAGCCACGGCAGCACGGACCGTCGAGCGGATGCCGTCGGCGCCGACGACCAGATCCGCTCTGTAGCTGTCCCCGGAGGTCGTGGAGACGGTGCCGGTGCCCCCGTCGATCCCGCTCACCCGGGCGCCGCCGACAATTCGGATTGAGCCTTCGCCCGAGGCGTCGCCGGTAGCTCGTGCCAGCAGGGCCTGGTGCAGATGGACCCGATGCGCCATCCAGAAGGGATGACCGAACTCGGCGTGCACCGCGTCGGCGAGCGGCAGCGAACCGAGCTCGGCGCCGTCCGTCCACCGTCGGCGGGTCCATGCCTGCGGGGCCACTGCCCGGTGGGCCAGGAGGTCGGCCACCCCCAACTCGGCCAGTGCGGCCGTTGCGTTCGGGGCGAGTCCGACCGCGGCGCCGACTTCTGCCGGTACGGCTGACTGCTCCAGGATGGTGACGCGGTGCCCTCGCGCTCGTAACGCGATGGCTGCGGCCAGGCCTCCGATTCCGCCGCCGACGATCGTGATGTCCATGGTGACCTCTCCGTGTGGTGGGCCGGACCGATGAGATGTCAACGGATCTCGTGACCAGCCGCGACCTCGGCATCGACGGGGGCGAATAGTTCCTCCGACGTGACGGGGCCAGGTATCAGGCGTTGGCGCACGGCGTAGTCGACAGCGGTGGCGAGTACCCGTCGATTCGCCTCGGTCAGCCCGTACTGCCAGGGATCGGGCCCCAGGATCTCCGCCTGTTCCTGCCATGCCGACTGGCCGAACGCAAGCGGCAACGTCCGCGGGTTGGTCAGCCGCTGCAAAGCCTCGTGGCGGGAGCGGACGAACGCCTCGAACAGGCTCGCGGGTACCCACGGATGACGTTGGACCAGACTGCGTCGCAGGGTGATCACGTGCATGATCGGGAAGAGTCCGGTGTCGCGGTAGTAAGCGCGTTCGTGGGCGGCGACATCGTCGAACAACCGGCGAACAGTCGGCGCACTGGCCCTTAGGCCCGCCGGGTCGTAGGCCGAGATCATGGCGTCGAGTCGGCCGTCGACGAGGAAGCGGTCGATCTCGAACCGGCTCGACGGGTCATCGGCGGGCAAAGGAGCGGCCAAGCCGTCGGGCAGCTGGCCGACGCGACCGAAAACGTCGTACCAGTTCACGGTCTCGGCGGGAAGCTCGTAGTGGTCCTCCAGAATTCCGCGTAACCACACCGCGGCGGCGGGCTGGTAACCGCCGATTCCGATCCGTCCGCCCGCGAGCTCGTGTGGATCGCGCACTATGCTGGTGGCCGGAACAAAGATCGACCCGAGCCGGAACCGGCGATGCGGAAACACCGGAATGGCGACGACGTCGTCACCAGCCGCGTGGTCGGCCAGGAATGCGAACAAATTGTGCTCGGCGACGTCGCATTCACGGCGCCGCTCTCGGCGGAATATGCGTTCGGTGTCGCGGGTCAAGCTGACCAGATCGATACCGTCGGGCCTGATCCGGCCTTCGACCAGGGGGCGGGTGATCTCGTAGTCGCCGCACGCCAGCGATAGCTGGAGCCGGCCCTGGTGGATACTCACGACGCCGGAAAGTTCGGGACGACCGTCGGCGCCGGGTCGCCTTTGAAGAGGACCCGGAGTACTTCGCTACGGAGCTCGGCGAATTCGGGCAGCTCCTTCGTGGTGAGCTGATTGCGAGGTCGCGGTAGCGGTACCGGGATCTCCCGCTTGACCCGGGTCGGGGTGGATGACAGCACCACGACACGGTCACCGAGATAGACCGCCTCGTCGATGTCGTGAGTGATGAACGCGATCGTCATGCCGTGTTCGGCCCACAGCGCCAAGGTCAGGTCCTCAAGCTCGCTGCGGGTCTGCGCGTCGACCGACGCGAACGGCTCGTCCATCAGCAGCAGCTTTGGCCGGTAGGCCAGCGCACGGGCGATCGCGACCCGCTGCTGCATGCCTCCCGAGAGCTGCCACGGCCGCTTGCCCCGGTGGCGGTCGAGCCCCACCGACTGCAATGCCTCGTCCGTACGCACTGCTCGCTCGGCCCGGCTGAGGCCGAGGTATCGCAGCGGTAGATCGACGTTGCGGGCCACGGTCAGCCACGGCAGCAGCGATCGGGAATAGTCCTGGAAGACGACGCCCAGCGTCTCCGGAGGCCGGGTGACCTGCTCCCCGGACACCTGGACGCCGCCGGAGTCGAAGGGAAGCAACCCGGACATGCAACGCAACATGGTCGTCTTACCGCAGCCCGAGGGGCCGACGATGGTCACGAACTCGCCGTCGGCGACGGAGATGTCGAGCCCGTCCAGCACGGTCTCGGCCGACTCACCGTGCCCGTAGCTCTTCACCAGGTTCTTCACTTCAAGGATGTCCATGTCGCTCCTTCCGTACCGGGTGGTGTGGGCCCGTCAGGCTGCCCGTACTCCGAACTCGCCGAATGTGTGGTCCAGCCAGCGGCCCGCCCGCATCACCGCGAGGTTGACCGCGGCGCCGAATATCCCCAGCAGCAGTACCGAGGCCCACATCTCGCTGAACCGGAAGCTGGTGGCGGTCTGAGAGATCATGTAGCCGATGCCGTCCGAGCTGGCGTAGTAGTCCGCTGCCACCATGACGACGAAGACGATGGGCACGCAGGCCCGCACGCCGCTCCAGATTCGCGGCATCGCGGTCGGCAGGACGACCCACCGCACCCGGCCGGCAGCGCCGAGGCCGAACACCCGCGCGCTGTCGAGGCGGACCGTCTCGACGGAGCGGACGCCGTCGATTGTCGCAAGCAGGATGGGCCAGACACTGGCGAGCGCGATCACCGCGATCTTCATCTGGGTGCCGGTACCCAGCAGCAGCAGGCTCGGGGGGATGAGCAGGACCGGTGGGATGGAGCGCAAGAACTCCAACTGCGCGGTGGTCAGCTGACGGATCAGTGGGCTCAGGCCGATGGCGGTACCCATTACTACCCCCCCAACGAGGGCAATGGCAAATCCAGCACCGGCCCTGATGAAGCTCGGTAGTGCCTGGTCGAGCAGGGTCGCGGAGAACCACAGCTCCCGGAAAGAGACCAGAACGTCGGTCAGGGGCGGGAAGAACAACGAGTTCGCGGAACGGCTTACGAGGTACCAGATCGCCACGACCGTGGCGATCACGAGCAGCGGTGAGAGGCGCCGCAGCCATGCGTGGATGCGGGACATCAGGTCTCCCTGCGCTGTGAGGGGTGCCAACCGAGCAGGCGCGATTCAGCGTGTTGGAGCGCGGCGTTGACGGCGAGCCCGAGCAGTCCGGAGACGACGATGTATGCGAACAATCCGACGCGGTCGCCGCTGAACTCAGCACGGGCCACCAGCCGGCCCAGTCCGGGCATACCGCCGACCAGCTCGGCGGTGATCGCGACAATGATCGAGACGGCACCGGCGATCCGGACCCCGGTGACGATGAACGGGGCCGAGCTGGGCAGGGTGAGTCGCACGAATCGCTGCCGTGGGCCGAGCCCGAACACTTGCAGCGCGTCGACGGTCGCGGGATCGACCGAGCGGGCGCCCTGAATGGTCAGGACCAAGACCAGCCAGTAGCTCGATACGGACACCAGCACGATCGCCGAAGTGTGACCGACGCCTAGGGACAGGATCACCAGTGGCAGGATCGCGATCGAGGGGATCGGCCGCAGGAATTCAATCACCGGGGCTACAGCCCTCTCCAGCTGGGGCAGCGACCCGAGCAAGAGCCCGGACAGCACCGCCGCCACCGTGCCGATGCTCAGGCCGATGGTGGCCTGGGCGAGGGTCTGCCCGGTCGCGAGCCATGCCGCGGCGCCCGTCGACTCCTCTCCCAGCCGGGCCAGCACTGTCGACGGATACGGGAACACCGCCGGGTCTAGTACTGCGACGCGAACGAGCAGCTCCAGCAGAACCAACGTCGCGAGCACGCTCGCGGTGGCGATGCCGGGGCCACGCAGGAGTCGCGCGGTCGGCCGGCGTGCCGGGGGCGGAATCCTCTCACGGGTCCCCGCCGCCGCGGAGCTCATAGCGAGCGCCCGATCACGGGTTCACCGAGACCACGGTCGGGGCGAGGTCGGTGGCCTCTCGAATCGCACCGATCTCGTTCATGCGGTCGGCGAGCAGTTGCAGCCGGGGCGTATCCACCCGAGTTGGAAATTCGGGCTTGACCACCTGCAACGCGACCTCCTCAGAGATCGAGGTGAACGAGGGCAGGAAGGCGGCGAACTCCTCCTGGCTCATGGCGTTGACCGCGGCGACCGCCTCGTCCATCGCCGCGACAAAGGCCGTGATTGTGTTCGGGTTGTTCGCTGCGAACTCCTCAGTGATGGTGAACCCTGCGATGGGCGTGCCGTCCAGCGGACCCGTGAACGGATCGACGGCCAGGACCGCGCCCTGGTTCTCGGCGATCGTGTTGAACGGCGCAGTCAGAACGGCGGCGTCGACTTGTCCGCGGACCAAGGCCTCGACCATGGCCGAGAACGGAATGACGCTGAAGCTGACATCGTCGGCGTCGACGCCCGCGTCGTCGAGCAGGATCCGGGTGAAGATTTCGAACGCCGCACCCGGCTGGTTGACCGCCACCGTCCGCCCGGCGAGATCGTCGATCGAGTCGATGCCCGAGTCGGGCATGGCCATGATGCCGATCGCGCCGCTGTGACCGTCGACGCCTGGGTAGAGCGCACGCAAGCCGAAGCCCTCGGCGACGGCCTGGATGTAGGTTGCGCCGGCCATGGTGGAGACCTGGTACTCGTCGGCCAGCAGCGGAGGCACGTCGGAGCTGCCCTTCTCGACGACCTCGACGTTCAGACCATGTTTTTCGAACAACCCGTTCTGCTCGGCGTACTGCACCTGGGCGAAGGTCAGCGAAGGGGTGATGCCTACGGTCAGATCGGTCCGATCGGCGTCGGTGGTTCCACCCGACCCGCAGGAGGCGAGGGCGAGGACGGTGGCGGTGGCGATCGAAGCGGGCCAGGCACGTCGTAGGGCCGTGGCTGAGAGCATGGTGGCGCCTTTCTTGTCGTCGGGTGGCGTGGCCCGTCAGCTGCGTTGGCCGGCCGGCGCACTCGTGGCCAGGTGGCTGCGGTAACCCCCGTAGGCCGGGCTGGTCCCGGGGGTGATGGCCGTACGCCCTCCGTCGACCGGCAGCACCGCGCCGGTGATGTAGGCGGCTTCGGCCGAGGCGAGGAACAGGATCGGCCCGGCGTACTCCGCGGGATCGGCCGCCCGCACCAGCGGAGTCGCGTCGGACAGACTGACGAACGCCGTGTCCGGGATTGGCATGACGGTGGACGCCGCGCGTCCGATGCCGTTCACCCGCACCCCCCGAGGGGCGAGCTCCGCGGCGAGCACGTGGATCAGAACGTTGGTGCCGCCCTTGGAGATCGAGTAGGCGGGCACGTTGGGGTTGCCGTAGGTCCCGTCGATGGAGCTCACGTGCACCACTGCAGGCTGGGCCGCCTGCTCGAGCAACGGCAGGAATGTCATGGTCGCCAGGAACGGGGCCGTGACGTTGACCCGCAGCACCTCCTCCAGCTGGGCCGCGCTCGTCTGTACACCGTTGGCGAAGTAGGTGCCGAAGTGGCTGGTGACCAGAATGTCGAGGGAGTCCCAGCGGCGCGCGACCTGCTCGTAGAGCTGCCCCAGGTCTGTGCTCGTGCGTGGGTCGACGACATGGGTCGCGACATCGAGGCTGAGCGCGCGCAGCTCCTCGGTACTACTGCGGGCGTTGTCCTCGTTGGCGTGCACGGCAAGTACTTCTGCCCCGGCCTCGGCGAACGCCTGAACCGTCGCGTGGCCGATGTCATCGTGCCGGTCGGGGCGGATGCCGCTGCTCATCACCACAACCCGCCTGCCCCGCAAAGCTTCGTTGATCAGCATGCCGTCTCCGTCTTCGCTGTCGAGAGTCGATCGCGTATTCAGCATGTTCAATAGGATGGACATAGTCAATACCTGCTGTGGTACTTCGCTGTCCAGACCGCGGTTGGCTGAGAGAGGCACGAGGCAGTGCGGGTCCTGCCCCATGCGCGCGGGGCGCGGCTGCGTCGGCACCTCCGCCGACACAGTCGCGCAAGCGACGGCTGTCCTGACCGACGCGAGTGCGCGACGGAGTGGCGGGTCGATCACCACCGCGACGACGCCAGCGTGCCCTCCGGCTCGAGTTCGGCCAGGTCACAGGCAACCGGTCGAGATGCTCGATCCGCGACCGGTCAGCCGGGTGTCGTCAAGTGAGCCCAGCAGCGCAGGGATCTTTGCGGTGGGCACGAACCAGCCGGCAGAGACCGCGCTCTCCGCGCGGTCAGCTCGGCTGCTCCGAGCGATTCGTCCGCCCAACCGCCAAGGGGCTGCGTCGAAGGCCCGGATCATGTCGCGGGTCAGGGTGCTGAGCGCACGATCCGGTCGAGCGTGATCCGACCAATGCGTCGCGTCGCGGGTGCGTTCGACGCAGGGAGCAACAAGCCACACCCTCGACATGCGGCCCACGCCCCGAAGCCACCCATCCTACGACCGCAACTTTCGGATATCCGTAGCCGAATTCCTACCTATCGCTAGGTCAGTATCTGCGCTAGCTTCGTGCTGGTCATCCCAACGGAGGGGTGTCGAGCACCGGAGAGGACACAGCGTGCGCAGCAGAAAGAGGCTCTCCGCCTTGGTCGCGGTCGGGGTGGCGGCTGTCATGCTGTCCGCCTGCAGCGGCGGTAGCGAGGGCGGGGACGGCAGCAGCAGCGGGAGTCTCGTACTGGGATCGCCGCTTGCCCCGACGACATTCGCCGCCAACGACGTCAGCTGGGCCAACGAGGCGCCGTACATCCAGGCGGTCTACGACACCCTGCTCCGGGCCACGCCCGAGGGCGAGATCGAGCCGTGGCTGGCGACCGAGTGGTCCTATGACGACGAGCGCACCGTCCTGACGATGGCCTTGCGCGACGACGTGGTCTTCACGGACGGAACCCCGTTCAGCGCGGAGACCGCCGCCCAGAGCGTCCTCGGCTTCAAGGGCGGGACCTCGCCCTACGCCTTCCTGCTCGGTCGCGTCGCCGACGCGACCGCCATCGACGCGACCACCCTGCAGATCACGCTCAGCGAGCCCGACCCGGGCCTGCTCCACGGGCTCACCACCGCGGCCGGCGTACAAGGGAGTCCGGCCGCTTTCGACTCACCCGAGGCCCAGACGAGCCCGGTCGGCTCCGGCCCCTACCTCCTCGATACGGCGGCGACGGTCGTCGGATCATCGTACGTCTTCACCCGCAACCCGGACTACTGGGCGCCCGAGACCCAGTACTATGACGACCTGACCGTCACTGTTCTGGACAATGCTCAGGCGCAGATGAGTGCGCTTCAGGGAGACCAGGTCGACGTTGTCAACCTGCTCGACTCTTCGGCCGCGGACCAGCTCGAGGCCTCCGGATTCGTGCTGCACCCCGCTGAGTTGGACGTTCGTAGCCTGCTGCTGTTCGACCGGGACGGGCAGCTGGTACCAGAGCTCGCCGACGTCCGGGTCCGCCAGGCGATCGCCCACGCATTCGACCGGGACGCGATCCTCCAGGCGCTGGCGGACGGGCGCGGTACCGTGACCGGCCAGATGTTCGGGGAGAGCAGCCCGGCCTTCGACCCCGGGCTGGACCAGCGGTACCCGTACGACCCGGACCGGGCCCGGCAACTGCTCGCCGAGGCAGGTCTCGCCAACGGGTTCACCCTTCCCCTGCCGCAGATCCCCACCGGCACCACCATCCAGTACGACCTGATCCGGCAGTACCTCGGCGACGTCGGCGTCACGGTCGAGCTCACACAGGTTCCGCTGCAGAACGCGATCGCCGACCTCACGCAGGCCAAGTGGTCCGCGGGGCTCATCTCGCTGCTGCAGCCCGCGACGGACTGGGAGACTGCCCAGACCTTCCTGACCGAGGATGCGACGTGGAACCCGTTCCACCGGCCCGACGCCACTGTCGAGCAGTTGGTGGCGACGATCCAACAGGGCACGGAGTCCGAGGCCGCCGAGGCGGGCCGCCGGCTCAATGAGTACGTGGTGGAGCAGGCCTGGTTCGTACCGTGGTACCGAGTGCAGAGCGTCATCGTGTCCGACTCCGACATCCAGGTGGAGCGGCAGAACGACAACATCTTCCCGTACCTGTGGAACATCACGCCGGCACAATGATCTGTCGCACCGGCCGCGGAGCAGTACGAGGCCGGTGCGCCTGCGAGACCTGGGGGTGGAATCGTGCTCCGTTACGTCCTGCGTCGCCTTGGTCGTGGGATCGTCCTGGTCGCGGTCGTCGCCGTGACAACCTTCTTCCTGCTCTACGCCGGTAGCGGCGACATCGCCCGCACCATCCTCGGCGACGCAGCCACGGAAGAGACCGTCCTGCGCAAGCAGCAGGAACTCGGGTTGGACCGACCGGTGTCGGTGCAGTTCGGCGAGTGGGCACTTCACGCGGTGCAGGGCGATCTCGGCCGGTCGTGGTTCAGCGGTCAGCCGGTCGTCGACGCCATCGGCAGTCGTGTGGCTGTGACCCTGGCGCTCGTCGTCGGCGCGACTTTGGTGTCAGCTCTCGTCGCCGTGGTGCTCGGCGTACTCGCCGCACGGACCGGCGGCTGGGTCGACCGGGTCGTACAGGCGGGATCGGTGATCGGCATCGCGATCCCCGGATTCCTGCTCGCGATCGGGCTCGTCTTCACCTTTGCCGTGACCCTCGGCTGGTTCCGACCGACGGGATACGTGGAGTTCGCGAGATCACCCGGCGGGTGGCTGGCTTCCATCGTGCTCCCAGTGACGGCGCTGGCCGTCAGCGCGATCGCTGGTGTCGCGCAGCAGGTTCGCGGATCCATGCTCGACGTCCAGCGCCAGGACTGGGTACGGACCCTGCGGAGCCGTGGCCTTCCCGAGAGACGGGTCGTCTACCTCCACGTGCTGCGCAGCGCAGCCGGACCGGCGCTATCGGTCCTGGCGGTGCAGTTCATCGCGCTGATCGGTGGCGCTGTCTTCGTCGAGCAGATCTTCGCCATCCCCGGGTTGGGCCAGGTCGCGGTGCAGGCCACCGGGCGGGGGGACATCCCACTCGTCCTAGGTCTCGTGATCGTCGTCACCGTGATCGTCGTGGTGGTCAACCTCGTCGTCGATCTTCTGCAGGGATGGCTTAACCCGAAGGTGCGTCGATCATGACCTTGTCATCACCCCCGGCTGAGGTTCCCGCCAACGGGTCGCTCGCGGCGTCCGCGCGCCGACCGCTGTTCCGTCGCGTGCTGCACAACCCGTTGGGTGCGGTCACGCTCGTCTTCCTGGCACTGGTGGTGGTCGCCGCGGTGTTCGCCCCGCTGCTGGCGCCGCACGACCCGAACGCCGTCGACGCCCGCAACGTCCTGGCCCCACCCGGCGAAGCACATCCGCTGGGCACCGACCCGTCCGGACAGGACGTTCTGTCCCGCCTGTTGTTCGCCGCGCGCTCCAGTCTGCTGGGAGCACTGACGACGGTGGTCGTGGCGTCCGTACTGGGGGTCGGCGCCGGACTCGTCGCCGGCTACCACGGCCGGCGCTTTGAGGCTTCCGCTTCGGCCGTCTCCGACCTGCTGATGGCGCTGCCAACGGTGGTCATGCTGCTGGCCGCGCGCTCGGTCATCGGCCCGTCGAGCCAGGCCACGATGGCGATACTCGGGATCATGATCGCGCCGGCCTTCTACCGCGTGGTGAGCAACGCGGTCGTCGCGGTGCGCCACGAACTCTACGTCGACGCCGCGCGAGTCTCCGGGCTCAGCGACGCGCGGATCATCGGCAGGCACGTTCTTACTGTCGTACGGGCGCCGGCCATCATCCTGGCAGCCGGCGTGGGCGGCATCGCGATCGCGCTCCAGGCCGGATTCGACTTCCTGGGGCTCGGCGATCTGTCGCGGCCCTCCTGGGGCGGCATGCTCAACACGGCCTTCTCGGTGATCTTTCGTTCCCCGCAACAGCTGATCTGGCCCGGTCTCGCCATCGGTCTGACCTGCGTCGCACTGATCCTGCTCGGCAACGCGCTACGTGACGAGCTCGAGCGCACCGGCGGCCCACCTGCGCGGCGGCGCCGGTCCCCCGCGCGGTCGCGACCGGTGGACGAGCCGGTGCACTCCGACGACGACCGCCGGGAGTCCACCGCCGATGACTCGCTGCTCGACGTGGACCGGCTCTCGGTAGGTTACGACCAGCCCGACGGCTCGGTGACGGTGGTCGTCCCCGAGGTGTCGCTCACCGCGCGGCGCGGCGAAGTCCACGGCCTGATCGGCGAGTCCGGATCAGGAAAGACCCAGACCGCGTTCTCCGTCTTGCGGTTGCTCCCCCCCGGCGGACGCATACTGGGCGGTGCGATAAGACTGGGCGGCCAGGATCTGGCACGCCTCTCCGAGCGGGAGATGACCGAAATCCGGGGCCGGCGGATCGCCTACATCCCGCAGGAACCGATGTCCAATCTGGATCCGACCTTCACCATCGGCCACCAGCTGGCCGAGCCACTGCGAATAACCCTCGGCCTCGGCAGGGCCGCAGCCAAGGAACACGCTCTGACGTTGCTGGCCCGAGTGGGCATCCCCGATCCCGAGCGCACCTACTCCTGCTACCCGCACCAGATCTCCGGCGGGATGGCCCAACGGGTACTCATCGCCGGTGCGGTGTCGACCGATCCGGACCTGCTCATCGCCGACGAGCCGACGACTGCACTTGATGTGACGGTGCAGGCCGAGGTACTGGACCTATTGCGCGACCTGCAGTCCGAATCCCGGATGGGGATTCTGCTCGTGACCCACAACTTCGGTGTGGTGGCCGACCTGTGCGACCGGGTCTCGGTCATGCGCGAAGGCAGAATCGTGGAGAGCGGATCGACCAGGGAGGTATTCGCTGCACCCCAGCACGACTACACCCGGATGCTCTTCGGCTCGATCCTCGCAGGCACCGAGCCTCGCGGTCCCCTGGCTGAGACGGGCCCCGATCCGGCGACGAAAGGGCTCCCGGCATGACCGGACCACTGCTCGACGTCCGCGACCTCGTCGTGGAGTACCCAGTCCAGGGCTTCGGCGGAACTCCGTTCCGCGCGTTGCACGGAGTCTCGCTCGACGTCCGCCGCGGTGAGTGCGTGGGCTTGGTCGGCGAGTCCGGGTCGGGCAAGACGACGCTGGGCCGCGCGGTGCTCGGGCTGGCGCCGGTCACGGCCGGACGGATCGACTACGACGGCCGGAACATCGGTCACCTGACGCGGGCGAAGCGGCGGGCACTGGCTGCCGAGATCCAGGTGGTGTTCCAGGACCCGTTCTCCTCGCTCAATCCTGCCCTGACGGTAGAGCAGATCCTGATCGAGCCGCTCACCACGCAGAGCGTTCCCAGGGCCACGGCGATCGCGCGCGTGCGTACGCTGCTCGAAGAGGTTCGGCTGCCCGCCAGCGCCGGGGAACGCCTGCCGCGAGAGTTCTCCGGCGGACAGCGCCAGAGGGTGGCGATCGCCCGCGCACTGGCACTTCGGCCCCGGCTGATCGTGTGCGACGAACCGGTCTCCGCCCTGGACCTGTCGACACAGGCCCGCGTTCTCGAACTGTTGCGCGAGATCCAGGACAGCACCGGGGTCGCGTACCTGTTCGTGTCCCACGACCTCGACGTCGTCCGGCACCTGTCACACCGCGTTGCGGTGATGTACGGCGGCGAGATCGTCGAGTGCGGCGACGGCGATCAGGTCACCTCGCGGCCGCGGCATCCGTACACGCAGCGGTTGCTGCTCGCCTCACCATTACCGGATCCGGAACAACAGGCTCGTCGGCGCGCAGAGCGACGCCGGCTGCGGAGCGACGGTGAGCAGGTTCCCGCCGGACCGCGCTGAGCGGCCACCGACGACGACCGGCGCCGTGTCGCAGCGCACCCTCCGGTTCCCGGTGACGTCCAAGGCGCGGTGGGCGAGCAATCCGCCCCGTCGCACCCCCGCGGCGGTCGATGCCTGGACCGCCGGATCCGGTCCTGGGCGTTCCGCGACGGGCGCTAGAGATCGACCGTCAGCAGTGTTTGCAGGAAACGTCGCAGCTCCACCGTCATGTCGACGCTCTTCCGGCTGTACAGCCACTGGATCTGCAGGCCGTCGACCATTGCCAGCATCCACCTCGCCGCGTCGGGTGGGTCGACGCCCGGGCGCAGGTGACCTGCCTCGGCAACGTCCTCGAACGCCGTCTGCACGGCGTCGAGGACCCAGGCGTAACGCTCGGCGAAGTAGTCGTGCGCCGGGTGGCTGTGCGACGTCGCCTCGGCGGAGAGCACGGCATAGAGCTCGGCGAGTTCGGGGGTCTCGCGCTGGTTGGCGTCGACCAGGCCGACCATCGCGCGGATGTAGGTCAGGCCACCGACCCGCGCGGCGTCGCCGATGGCTTCCCGAGCCTGTTCGTCGCGCCAGGTGAGGACCGCCTTCACCAGGTGGTTCTTGCTCGGAAAGTGGTGCAGGACCCCTGCCTGGGTCAACCCGGCCCGCTTTGCCACGTCGCGCAGCGAGCCCTTGTGGAACCCTGCCACCGAGAAGACCTCCACGGCCGCAGCGATGATTTCCCGCCGCCGTTCCACGGACTTGGTGTACTCGCCGCGGGCCGACGGGGACGTCACCATGCCGGAACCGTAGCGTCCGGCGCCCGGGCTCCCCCAGCGTCCGGTCGGTTTCCGTCGGCCGGCCTCATGACCACCTGTACAACACGTTGAGCATGTCACTAACCTAACGCTAGGTCGGTTTTACCGTCCATCGCGCCGCACACCGGGTATCGATGGGCGGCGGGGTCCCCTGATCCGGAAGGCCGGAGAACCATGCCCTACGTCCACACCTCAGTCGACGGAGGGACGCTGCGCGGCCTCGACGACACCGTCGTCGTGAGCCACCTCGGCGTTCCCTACGCAGCCGACACTGCCGGACCGAACCGCTTCCGTGCGCCACGACCGGTCGAGCCGTGGAACGGCGTGCGCGACGCCTTGTCTTTCGGCCCCTCGGCTCCACAGAACAACCTGCGCGCCGGCGCTTCGGGCGCTCTTGGCGCACTCCTGACCCGCCTCATGCCGCGGGCCGGCTCCCCGGTCGAGGGCGCGGGTATGAACGAGGACTGCCTGCATCTCAACGTCTGGGCGCCCTCCGGCCGGCACGACGACCCGCTGCCGGTGCTCGTCTGGCTCCACGGGGGCGGATTCACCTTCGGGTCCGGTAATGAGATGAGCTTCCACGGCGACGTCCTCGCCGCCGCGGGGGACCTCGTCGTCGTCACCGTGACCCACCGGCTCGGCCTGCTCGGCTTCCTCGACCTGCGGGAGCTGGGTGAGCCTGGATCCGCCAATGCAGGGATGCTCGATCTCGTCGCCGCACTCGAGTGGGTCCAGCGCAACATCCGGTCCTTCGGTGGCGATCCCGCACGGGTCACCCTCTGCGGCCAGTCCGGGGGTAGCGGGAAGGTCGCGACGCTTGTCGGTATGCCCCGCGCGCGCGGCCTCTTCGCCCGCGCGATCATGATGAGCGGCCCGTTCGGGCGGGCGCACACGGCGTCGGATGCCGCGGCGCTCCGCGCACGGCTGACGGAGTCCGCCGGCTTCTCCTCGGTCGACGAGCTGCGGGCCGCCCCGCTGGAGCGGCTCCTGCAGGCTCAGGCATCGGCGCTGCGAAACGTGGCCGCCCTCGGCGGCGGCACGAGCGGCCGTCCGGCCGTGCTCGACGCGACCCCCGGGTTCGGCCCCGCCCACGACCCGGAGGACCTGCCGCTGGACCCGTTCGGGGACGCGGCCGCCGACGGCATCCGCGACAAGCAGCTGCTGATCGGGTGGACGACGCACGAGTCCACCTTCCTGCTCGCGGCCGACCCCGCATTCACGACGGAGATGACGAGGGAGGAAGCCGCACACCGCATCGATGCGATGGCGGAGCCGGACGGCGTCTCCTACGCCGACCTCGTCGCTCGGTTCCCCGACGAGCCGCCGCACCTCCTGCTCGGACGCCGCGTGAGTGATCTGCAGTTCGGCGGGCCGTCGCGCCGGATCGCCGACCTGGCAGCGGCGGCGGCGGTCGGCGTGTGGGCCTATGAGTTCCGGCAGCCGACCGAGGCGCTCGGGGGCCTGCTCGGCGCGACCCACTCGCTCGACATCCCGTACGTGTTCGGCACCGTCGACCGCATTCCCCTGACCGGACGCAGCCTGGAACGGCATGGCGTCTCACGGGCGATGATGCGAGCCTGGACCTCATTCGTCCACCAGGGCGATCCCGGCTGGGAACCATGGACGCGGGAGCGGACCGTGCACGCTTTCGGTACCTCGTACGGCCCGGACCTTCGCCTGCCCCGTGAGGCTGTGATGAACGGCCGGCTGGAGCGCTGCACCGGCGGGTCGTAGGGGTCGGGGCCGCCCGGCTCCGGGCGGTCCCGCACCCGTCAGAGTTCCAGCTCCGCGGTCACGCCGGCGGGATCTCCCCACCACGAGCCGGCCTCGATCCGAACCCGCCCGCGGGGATCCCGGAGTCCGACGCCGGTCCAGCGCTGCAGCGGTCGCAACGAGCAATCGACGGTGACCTGGACCTGCTCCGCCGGGTCCGCCTGGACGGGCCGGAATCCGACGAGTTCTCGGCTGTCCTCATCGGCTGCGGTGGCGTACACCTGGACGATGTGGCGGCCCGGACGAGTGCCGGTGTTGGTGAGAGTCACGACGGCGGAGAACCGGTCGTGGTCGACCGGACCGATCGACACCGACCCGGCCTCGAAGGAGGTGTATCCGAGACCGAAGCCGAACGGGTACGCAGCCGCAACGCGATCGCGATCCAGCTTGCGCTGACCCCACCAGCGTGGATAGGTCACCCGGCGGGAGTGCCAGTCCACCGTGGGCAGGTCCTCGCGACGCAGTGGGATCGCGGCCGGCAGCCGGCCGCCGGGCTCGGCTTCTCCCAGGAGCATGTCGGCGATCGCGCGGCCACCCTCCATCCCCGGGTACCACGCCATCAGGATCGCGGCCACGTCGTCGTCCCAGGGATCGGGCATCACGGTGCCGCCCGCGATGACGATGACGACAGTTCGGGGGTTCGCGGCGGCGACAGCGCGGATCAGGCGCACGTCGTCTTCCTTGAGGTGCAGGTCGTGGCGGTCGCCGCCGCGACTCGGACGGCGGCGTCCGGCGAGCCGGGCCAGCGCACTCGAGAGCGCGGCGATCGGGCGGAACCGCAGGTGCCCGCCCATCAACTGCCGTGCGTCGGCGTCGAGGGCGATGAGCGACTCCCCCTCGTCGTATCTGGTGAAGCCGACGACGACCACGGCGGCGTCAGCATCGGCTGCCGCGGCCGCCGCGGCGCCGAGGTAGGAATCGTTTGGGCGCGGGGAGGCGGGGTGCGTTGGGTCGACACGGACCACACGGTCGCCGAGCCGCTCCCGAAGGCCGTCGAGGACCGAAGAGGTCGACGGCGGGGTGACCGCGGACGAGCCGTTGTCACCCAGGTTGGGCTGATCGGCCAGCCGACCGAGGACGGCGACGCGCCCCAGCGCGGCCGCGTCCAAGGGGAGCAATGGCGAACCGGCGACGGACTCGTTGCGTAACAGCACCGAACCGCGATGCGCAGCCGTACGGGCAAGGTCGCGGTGCCGGGGCGAGGCGACGACATCGAGTGCGGGAGTGGCTCGTGCGCGGAGCGCGAACCGCACCTGGGCGCGCAGCAGGCGTGCCGCAGGACGCGCGATGTCGGAACGGGTCAGCCGGCCGTCGCGCAGCGCCGCCGGAAGCGCGGCGGCGCGCTGCTGACGGAACGGCATCTCAAGATCCTGCCCGGCCAGGACCGACTCGACCGGATGCCTCAGCCCCCAGACCCAGTCTGTCTGGACGAAACCCGGAAACTTCCAGTCCCTGCGCAGCACGTCGGCGAGCAGGCTCCTGTTCTCACCCGCCCATGCCCCGTTGACCGAGTTGTAGGCGGTCATGACCGAGTCCGCCCCCGCCTCCACGACGGCGCGGAAGTGCGGTAAGTACACCTCCCGCAGGGTGGCCTCGTCGACACGCACATCGAGGACGAATCGTGCTTCCTCCATCGAGTTGAGGGCGAAGTGCTTCACGGTGGACATCGCCCAGGGATGCACTCCACGGGCGAGCGCGGCGCCCATCTCACCGAGGAGCAACGGGTCGTCGCCGTAGGACTCCTGCGAGCGTCCCCAGCCTGGGATCGGAGCCAGATTGACGCAGATCCCCCCGAACAGGTTCGCGCCGTGTGCCCTGGCCTCTGCGCCGATCGCGTCACCGACGGCCTGCTCGAGACCCACATCGAAGGTGGCGGCCCGGGAGACGGGCACCGGGAAACACGTCGAGCGCTGCAAGACGACACCGCGCGGACCGTCGGTGAAACGCATGCCGGGGATGCCGAGCCGATCGATCCGGCCGCCCTCGTGGGGGACCCTGCGGAAGCGCTCCATCATTCCCGGCAGTCCCTTGCCGATCGGGATGTCGCCGTCGAGCAGCCACAGCAGCTGTTCGTCCGTCATCCTCGCGACCAGGGAGTCCACGGCCTGGTCGAGATCCTGCTCGCCGGTGCGAACAGCGTCCACGACGGCGGCGAACGGTGTGCCTGGCGAACAGACGGGGTCGGTCACGTGAGCTCCTGACGGTCGAATGCATGGGTCGATCCGCCGGATCTCCGCCCACACGTAGCAGCGTCGCGCGGCATGGTCGAAGCCGTCGCTGGAGCCCGGCCGAACCCAATTCCAACCTATCACTCGGTCAGTTTTCAAGCTAAACTGTCGATCGTGCTCCTCACCGTTGTCCGTCCGCCCCGCTGCCGTCAGCTCGCCGGGAAGGGGCGCCGCCGACCACCGGCTCGAACCTGCGGACAGGCACGGACATGACCGGCCGCGGTGGCGTGCACGGTGTCGTCTCGCCGGGGTACGCCGCAGTACGCGAGCAGCTGGCCGGGTTGATCGACGAGGACCACGACTACTCCGCGCAGTTCTGCGCCTATGTCGGCGGCCGGTGCGTCGTCGACCTCTGGGGTGGATCGGGCACCGGCGAGCACGCAGTCCAGGGCGTCTTCTCCGCCACCAAGGGCGCCGCCGCGGTGTGCGTCGCGCTGCTGCTCGAGCGTGGACTCCTCGATCTGGACGAGCCCGTCAGCCGATACTGGCCGGAGTTCGCACAGGGTGGGAAGGCCACGATCACCGTGCGGACCGCCTTGTCTCACCAGGCCGGCCTGCCAGGGGTCGAACCGCAACTGACCCTGGAGCAGGTGTTCGACCACGAGTATCTCGCCACCCGCCTCGCCGTCCAGGTGCCGCACTGGTACCCCGGCACCGCGCACGGTTACCACGGTCTCACGATCGGGACGCTGGCAGATGAGCTGGTGCGGCGACTGGACGGCCGGACCGTCGCCCGCTTCTTCGACGAGGAGATCGGAGCACCCCGCGACATCGACTTCTTCATCGCGACACCGGACGACCACGAACCCCGCGTACTCGATGTGCTCCCTCAGCGCCCGACGCCCGAGCAGGCCCTCGCCATGCGGAGCTCACCGCTGCGGGCGGACGGCGACACGCTGTCCG
Source organism: Pseudonocardia nematodicida (assembly GCF_040105385.1). Taxonomy (NCBI): domain Bacteria; kingdom Bacillati; phylum Actinomycetota; class Actinomycetes; order Pseudonocardiales; family Pseudonocardiaceae; genus Pseudonocardia; species Pseudonocardia nematodicida. Next base: position 120,433 of record NZ_JBEDNQ010000008.1, on the reverse strand, counting down.
GCATGGCGTTCAACCTGGCGGTGAGCGCGCCGCTCGACGTGCTGATCCCGAACGTTCGCCGGGGACGCGCGGCCGGTCAGTCGTCCGCAGGGGGTGTCGGATCCGCGCGCGGCCTGGCTCGGCTCTACGCGTCGTGCATCGGTGAGGTCGACGGCGCACCGCGACTGCTGTCGCCGGAGACCGTCGCCGCGGTCTCGCAGATCCAGGCCGCCGGACCCGACATCGTCCTCGGCCTGCCTGTCCGTTACGGCATCATCTTCCAGAAGCCCGACGATCGACTTCGCATCGGCAGTCACCAGGCGTTCGGCCACGACGGGGCCGGTGGGGCACTCGGCGTCGCCGACCCGTGGCACGATCTCGCGTACGGCTACGTGCCGCGTCGCATGACCACCCCCGGCGGCGCCGACGAGCGCGGCATGGACCTCGCCCGCACGGTGCGGCGATGCCACGCCGAGTTGCGCGGCTGACCCGGTTGCGGCCGTACCCGGCCGCTGGCCCGGTCACGGATCCCGTGGTCCCGTAGTGCCGGGAGCAGGGAAGGGCGCGCTGGTCCCGGTCATCAGGTCGATGCCGAAGCCGACATACTGCCGGGCGATCTCCTCGGGCCCATAACGGCCGGAATGGCGGTACCAGGCGGCCAAGGAAGTGCACATCGTGACGACCGCACGGGCCGCCTCACGCGGGTGGTCATGGCGGAACCGGCCCGCAGCCGTGGCGGCCTCCACCTCGTGGTCGACCCTTCGCTGCTGACGGGTGCGCATGATCGCGACATGTCTGCGGTTGGCGTCGGTGAAGCTACGCATCTCGCTGTCGCCGATGAACGCAAGCTCACTGCGATGGGTGTGGTAGAGCGCCAGGTTCTCCACCAGCAGACAAAAACGGCTCACCGGGTCCGCCCCCTCCGCCCGCGCCGCCACCGCCCGTCGGTCCAGATCGGTCATGGCGTACTCGACCAGCGCTCGGAGCATCTGCTGCTTGCCCGAATGGTGGTGGTACAACCCGCTGACGGCCATGCCGCAGCGTGCGGCGATCCGGCGCATCGTCGCGGCGTGGTAGCCGACCTCGAGGAACTCAGCGCGCGCGGCATCGAGGACCGGGCCGAGGTCGAGTGGTTCGTAGATCCGCCAGCTCCCGTGCGGATCCGGTCTGCTCGCCCGGGACGGTGCGATGGAGCGGGTACGGCCCTCCAGGATGTCGGCGGCCGGTATCCCGAGCGCGGCGGCGATGGTGTCGAGCCGCTCCACCGTCAAACGGGTACGGCCGTGCTCGATCTGACTCAGCGTGGCGGGGCTGACCCCGATCTGGCCGGCCAGCGCACGGAGCCCCACACCTCGGGCGACTCTGGCGTTGCGCACGTAGGGTCCGACCCTCGCACCGGGCGGCCCGGCGTCGACCACGTCGTCCTCCTGGCTCCCCGGTGCGACCGCTGTGGGTGGGGTCGCGCCCCCGACACGATGGCATGCGCGCCCGCCCGCTGGGGCACGCGCCCCGACACCGACCTCAGCTGTGCCGGGTCACTGTGATCCCCGCGACCTCCCTGTCCAGCCCGGGGAAGACGACGGAGCCCAGCGCCTCGGCGACCGGATCGGCTCTGAGGTCCCGGCGTGCCAGCACGTCGATGCGACCGAGGTCTGGCGGCTATCGGCACGGGTTCCGGGACGAGGCTCGCGGACACGGCATCTAGGCTCCTGCCGTGCTCTCCGACCTGCTCGACCTCAGGCTATTCGTCGCGGTCGTCGATGAGGGGTCGATCACCGCGGGAGCCGCTCGCGTCCCGTTGAGCCTGCCGTCGGCGAGCGCGCGCATCCGCGAGCTTGAGCGGCGGGCCGGCACGGCGCTGCTCGTCCGGGGCAGGCGCGGGGTGCGGCCCACAGCGGCGGGGCTGATCTTCGCCCGCCACGCCCGTGACGTCGTCGAAGACCTCCGGCTGCTCGACGACGCCGTCGCGGCCGCCACGCGCCCGGCGGGCCACCGCCTCGTCCTGCTCGCCGGGGCGTCGGCCATGGCCCGGCTCGTTCCACGAGCGATGATCTCCTTCCTCCGGGAGTGTCCCGACGTTGACGTTGTAGCCGAGGAGCGCAGCAGCACCGAGTCCGCTCGGATGCTGACCGAGGGCGGTGCGGACGTCGCCGTCGTGATCGCCGGCCTGGTGGGAACGGCCGACGGTGACGACCTGCTCGGTGACGACTCGCTGGTGGCCGTCGGAGCACCCGACGGCGTGCTGGCCCGGGTCCGTCGCCCCCTCGCGTTCGCCGAGATCGCCGAACACCCGATGGTCGGGCTGACCGAGGACTCCTCACTGCACCGCACGCTGGTCACCCGTCTCGGGGACCGCGCCCCGCTCCCCCGGTTCCGCGCTCGCGCGGTCGACCTCGGCACGGTTACGGCGCTCGTCGCGGCCGGCGTGGGACTGGCGGTGGTTCCCCGACACGTCGTCGACCCCGCGCTGGGCCTGGTGGTGCGGGAGCTGAGCGACCCGTGGGCGCACCGGGTCCTGACCGTGCGTACGGCGACGAACGCCGGCGCCGGCGCCGGGGGCCTGGTGGCGCACCTCCGCGCCGCGGCGGCGGTCGACCGGCCGTCCTGATCCCGGCTTCGGCGCCGCCGAAGTCCCCCTTCGCCAGTCAGGTCTAGGAGAACCGACAGCCACGGTCGAGGATCGCGGCAGTCACCGGTGTTGTAGGGAAGCGTCGGTCACCCTGGAAGCAGACGATGAGGTCACCATGCACATATCGAGCCCGATCAGCCGTTTCGGCGCCGTCGAGATCAGCGATCTCCCCGAGGACCTACGACAGCGCCTCGCCGGACCGGTGGAGAAGTCCGGCTTCACCCCCAACATCTTCCGCGCACTGGGCAGACGCCCCGATGAGCTCCGTGCCTTCCTCGACTATCACGACGCGCTAATGAACTCCGACGAGGGCCTGTCCAGGGCCGAGCGCGAGTTGGTCGTCGTGGCGACCTCGGGGAGGAATGACTGTGTCTACTGCGTGGTCGCACACGGCGCGATCCTGCGGGTGCGCAGCGGCGATCCACAGCTCGCCGAGCACGTCGCCACCAACCCGCACTCCTGTGGCCTCGACCCGCGCTGGCGGGCGATCGTCGATCTCGCCCTGCTCGTGGCACAGACCCCCGCCGCCGTGACCGACCAGGCACTCGACGACGCACGCGACGCGGGCCTCACCGACGACGAGATCTGGGACATCGGTGCCATCACCGCCTTCTTCGCCGCCTCGAACCGCCTCGCGCACCTGTTCGCGCTGCAGCCGAACGAGGAGTTCTTCACCCTGGGTCGCTGACCCACCACAGGCGTGGTCGACGCGAGAGGCATCGTCATGACCACGTCGGTCGTGAACGCGCTGGTCCCGGTCGTCGCCCTGCTCGGCCTCGGGTGGGTGCTGCGTCGCCGGGCGCCGGACCGGGACGACTTCTGGTCCGGCGCGGAGAACCTCTGCTACGGCGTCCTGCTGCCCGCGCTGTTCTTCCACGGGCTGGCGACCGCACGGCTCGGGGAGCTGCCGGTCTCCGGCCTCGCCGTCGTGCTCCTCGGATCCACCCTGGCCGTCGCGATGCCGTTGGTCGCCCTCGGTCGGCTGCTGGTCCGCGACGGAGCGGCGTTCACCTCCGTGTTCCAGGGCGGCGTCCGCTTCAACAACTACATCGGGGTGACGCTGGCAACCGGGCTGCTCGGTAGCGACGGCGTGGCTTACGCCGCGCTGTGCAACGGCATCCTCGTGCCCACCGTCAACGTGCTGTCCGTGCTGGTCTTCGCCCGCTGCGGGGGCGAACCACTCTCGGCGCGCGCGACCCTGCGCCAAGTCGCGACGAACCCCCTGATCTTCGCGTGCGTCGCGGGCGTCGCGGTCCACGTGTCCGGAGCCGCCCTTCCCGCGGGCGTCGCCGCCACCGCACAGGCGCTCGGGGCCGCCTCCATGCCGCTGGGCCTGATGTGCGTCGGCGCTGCGCTACGACGGTTCACCGCGCGGCGCACGTGGACCGTTCCCGTCGCGGTCGCCTCGACGACGAAGTTCGTCGCGCTGCCCGCTGCCGGGCTGCTCCTGGCGCCGTGGGCGGGCCTCGAGTCCGACGGGCTGCTAGCCGCGATGCTGTTCCTGACGCTTCCCACCGCGTCGTCCTCGTACCTGCTCGCCCGGCGGCTCGGAGGGGACGCGCCGCTGATGGCCGCCATCATCGCCATGCAGACAGTCGGCGGTCTGGCGACAGTACCGGCTGTCCTAGCCGTCACCCTTGCGGTGTAGGGATGGGAAGGATTGGGCTAGGTCAGCTGCGAGGGCAGCCCTTCGGCCGGTGCCGATCTGGTCGTTGTCATAGCGTTCACGAAGTGCTCGCTTCCGGTGCGGCCACGGCCGTCGGACCGACCGCGATCGACAGAGTTGGTGGGACCTGTCGACGTCGAACAGGGCGTCGTGGTCGGGAGGGGCGCGGATCGGGACCGAATGTCCGTCTCCGTGGCGGCGTGTCCCAGCCTGCTGGGCTTGCTCCTGTGCTCGGCGTTGCTCGGCCAGGGCCACGTGCAGCTGGTGTGCGGTGGCGATGTGGTCCGGGTCGGTGAACACGGTGTTTGGCCGGACCGCGTTCGAGCTCGGCAACCGATGCTCTTTCACAGAGCACCAGAATCGAGCCCTCGATGCCGTGAGCTCGACGAGCCGGCCGATCGCCCGTCGGTCGACGGCGTGATCGCAGGTGCCGACGCGCACGTAATGGTTGTGGCCAGGCAGACCAAGTGGGTCAGTCCAACCGCTGGAGCGATCGGCGGCAGTGGGGTCATGCCTGCCGGTCGCGGCCACCGGCACGTGGGTGGGTGTGCCCTGCGACCGCGCCGACACGGACCTCAGCTGTGCCGGGTCACCGTAATCCCCGCGGCCTCCCTGTCCCAGACGGCGGCCTCGGCTCCGATGTCGCGAAGCTGGTTCTTCTGCACCTTCATCGTCGGGGTCTTCGGAAGCTCCGGGATGAACTGGAGGAAGCGCGGGACCATGAAGTAAGGCAGTCGGTCGACGAGGAATTGCGTCAGTCCCACCGGGTCCGGGATGGCGCCGGCTCGCAGTACGATCACCGCCTTCACCTCGTCCTCGTTGAACTCCGGCGACGGGACGCCGACGACCGCACTCTCGTAGACGTCGGGGAACTGGTTGATCGCAGCCTCCACCTCGAAGCTCGAGATATTCTCACCGCGCCGGCGCAGCGCGTCCTTGATCCTGTCGACGAACCGGTAGTGTCCGTTGGTCGCGCGGATGAAGGCGTCACCTGTGTGCACCCAGCCAGCCCTTAGCGTCTCGGCCGTCTTCTCCGGCAGGTTGTGGTAGGCAACCATGACGGTGTGCGGCACGTGCGGCCGGACGAGGAGTTCGCCGGTCGTGCCATCGGGGACGTCCTGTCCCGCGTTGTCCACGAGTCTCAGGTCGTAGTTGCCCCGGGCCCGCCCCGCTTCGCCGGGAACCACCTCATCGGGCTCGGAGACCATCACACAGCCGGTCTCGGTCATCCCGTATACCGCCACCACCTCGACACCGAACCGCGTCCGGAAAGAGTCGAGGTCACTGGCCAATGGGGCCATGATCGCCAGTTCCAGGGGGTTGTCGGCGTCGTCCGGCCGAGGCGCCTGCTGCTGAAGCAGCTCGGAGATGGCCCCGAGCATCGTCGCCACCGTGATCCGCTCCCGGCGCACCAGGGGCCAGAAACCACGAACGGAGAAGCCCGGGGCGACGTAGACGAATGCTTGTGCGACAAGGGCCTGGTAGATCCCGAAGCCCTGGGCGGCGAAGTGGAACGTAGGCAGCACGACGAGGATCCGGTCACGGTCATGCGGACGTGCGGAATCCTCGCGCGAGCCGTAGGTGTAGCCGTGCGCCTGGGTGACCTCGACGCCCTTGGACAAACCCGTGGTGCCAGAGGTGTACATGTAGGCCATCACCTCGTCGGGCCGCACGTCCACGCGGGGCGCCGGCGCCCCGGCGGACAGCTCCTCGAACCGCAGCACCCGCAGCCGGGATGTCGTCAGTGCGGCGCCGTCACCACCGCGCACCACGACGGTATCGAGGTGCAGCAGGTCCGGCAGGACCCGGGCGACACGTTCGCAGTAGCGCTCCTCGAGAACCAGGACCCGGACGCCGGAGTCATTGAGGATGTGGGTGAGGAACGCGCCCTTGTAGGCGGTGTTGATCGGCACCTCGATCGCGCCCGTCAGGTTGAGACCGAACCACAGATGCACTGCGTCGAGATGGTTGTCGAGCATGAACGCGAGCGGATCGCCCCGCCCCACACCGAGCCGGCTGGTACCGCCGGCCAGCAGCAGCGAGCGGTCGTGGACCTGGGCGAAGGTGTAACGACCAGCCTCATCGGCCTGGGCCTCGTCATCGGGACGGACGGCGAGCACACGGTCGAAAGCCGCACCGAGCGTGCGCTCGTGAAGTGGGGGAATGCCGGTCACGGGTTCTCCTCTTCTCGCGCGCCCTCGGACCACCGCGGGCGGCGTCGTTGCACGAAGGCCGTGGTCCCCTCGGCGGCGTCCGCGCTGGCCAGGATGGTGGCCACTGCGGCGTCGTTGCACCGCCACAGTGCGTCTTGGTCCTCGTCGCCGTCCGTGCTGAGGCCGAGCAGCCGTTTGGACGTCGTCACGGCGAGCGGGGCATTCTCGGCGATCTCCGCGGCCAGAGCGAGAGCGGTGTCCACCACCTCCTCGCGAGGGACGACGCGGTTCACCAGGCCGAGGCGGTACGCCTCCGACGCCGGCAGGGACGCCGCGGTGAGAACGATCTCGGCAGCGACCTTCGGAGGGAGCTGGCGGCCCAGCCGCAGCAGCCCGCCCGCACCGGCGATGAGGCCCCGGCGCGGCTCGGGCAGCCCCAGAACTGCGTCGTCGGCCATGACGACGAGGTCGCACGCCAGCGCCAGCTCCGTGCCTCCACCCAGCGCCGGGCCGTTAACCGCGGCGATGAGCGGGGACGCAACGGTACGGCGGGTGAGTCCGCCCAGTCCCCACTCCGGGTGCTCGGGGTCATCCAGGGCGCGGCCGGCGAGCACCTCCTTGAGATCCGCGCCGGCGCAGAACGCAGTTCCAGTGCCGGTGAGCACGCCGACACGCAAGCCGGGATCCTCGTCGAGAGTGGTCAAGGCGGCACCGATTCCCGCGGACACGTCTGCGTCGATGGCGTTGCGGGACTCCGGGCGGTTGAGGGTGATCAGCAGCGTCGCGCCCCGACGCTCCACGAGGACCGGGTTCACGGCAGCACCTCCCGGGTCCGGCCCACGACGGCCGCGACGTGGTCGAGTGCCCGCAGTGGATCCAGAGCCGCCGGGGTGAGCACGAACGCGTCGGCGCCGGCAACATGCAGCACCGTGAGTGCGGTCGCCACCGCGTCCGGGGAGCCGTCGAGCAGGTGGCGGGCCACGGCCGGGGCGGCCGCGGCTCCGTAGGTACGCGCGAGGAACTGCTCGCCCTCGGTCCGGTCCTCGGCGGTCGCGCCGGGCGCGACGAACACGTCAAGCACTACCCGCGGGCGACGTGCGCCCACCGCCAGCTCGTCGAGGCGCTCGCGTGCACGGCGCACGCGGTCCGCGCTCGCCCAAATCGCGAGCCAATCCGCGTCGTGGCGCACGGTGCGGCGCAGGGCGGCGTCGCTGCGCCCACCGATGAGCAGGCGCGGCGCGGCGACGGCCGGGGTCAGGGCGGGCACCGAGCGGTCGTAGGGCGGAGGCAGGTCGACGGGGCGGCCGGCCAACAAGTCGGGCAGGGCGTCGAGCAGGACATCGGTGCGGCGACCGCGTTCGGTGGTCGGGACGCCTGCCGCAGCCCACTCGGCCGGATTCTCGCCGCCGACCCCGATGCCGAGCTGCAGGCGACCGCCGGAGAGGATCTGGAGGGTTGCGAGCTGCTTGGCCAGTGCGACCGGCTCGCGCAGCGCCGCCAGCAGCACCGCGAGACCCACCCGGGTACGGGTGGTGGACGCAGCGACCGCTCCCAGGGTGACGAGGGAATCGAGCATTGGCGCGTGAAAGGACAGGTGATCGCCGATCCAGACCGCGTCGAGACCCGCCGCGTCCGCCCGGGTCGCCGTGTCGACCACGGGAAACGCACCCGTGCCGAACGGATCCGATGTCGGCAGGCGAACTCCGATCTCGACCGGCGAGGTCGGCGCAGAAGTTCGAGCGGGTGGAGGGTCGGTGTCGTTCACTGATCTCCCTGTTCAATGGTGGACGCGCTGCGGTACCCGGGCCGGCGCACCGTGGTCACCGGCCTGTCTCGGTGCCGAGATAGGTCGCAGCGACCAGATCGGAGGCGAGCACTTCGGCCGCAGCTCCCGAGCTCACGATCCGCGACTCCTCCAGCACGAGAACCCGGGTGGCGCACTGGCTGGGGATGAGCAGGTTCTGCTCCACGACCAGCAGGGCCGTGGTCTCGGCGATGAGGTCGACCATGTCCGCGATCCGCTCGATGACCAGTGGCGCGAGGCCGTGCGACGGTTCGTCCAGCATCAGCAGCGCGGGTTCGGCGACCAGCGCACGGCCCACAGCCAGCATCTGACGTTCACCGCCCGACAGCGTCCCCGCCGCCTGGTCGCGCCGCTCGGCGAGCCGGGGAAAGAGGTCGAAGACCCGATCGAGGTTCTGCGCATATCGGGACGCGACGGCAGCCGAGACTCGGCCGCCGACCCAGAGATTCTCCTGCACCGTCATGGCCGGGAAGGACTGCTGACCTTCGGGCACCAGCGCCATGCCCGAGGCCGGACGCGACCACGCCGGGCGACCGGTGATGTCCTCCCCCCGAAAGCGGATCGCGCCCGCAGCCGGAGCTATCAGTCCGGCGAGGCAGTTCAGCAGCGTACTCTTCCCCGCCCCGTTGGTGCCCAGCACGGCGACGACCTCGCTGCCGCCGACGGAGAACGAGACGTCGCGCAGCACGTCGCGATCGCCGTAGCCAACCCACAGACCCTCAACTTCCAGCATCGCCGGACCTCCGTCCCAGGTACGCGCCCCTGACCCGCTCATCGGCCTGGACCACCGCCGGAGTGTCATCGGCGATGACCCGGCCGCCCTCCAGCACGACGACGCGGTCGACGGCGCCCATCACGAAGCGCATGTTGTGATCGACCAGCAGCACGGCCACTCCCCCCGCGCATATTCCGCGGATGGCAGCTCCCAGGGCGTCCAGGTCCCGGCCGGTGAGACCGGCACCGGGCTCGTCGAGCAGAAGCACTTCGGGCGCGGTGGCGAGAGCCAGGGCGACACCGAGTCGCCGGGCCTCGCCGAAGGGCAGTTCGGCGGCGAGCGTGTGGTGTCGATGGTCCAGGTCGAGTGAGTCGAGGATCTCGGCGGGATCGACGGACCGGCGTGCGTGCAGCGCAGCGATCCGTACGTTCTCCAGGACGCTGAACTCGCGGAAGACCCGCGTTGCCTGGAATGTGCGGGCCACACCGAGCCGGGTCGCGGCCCCCAGCCGCCACTGTCTCGGCGGACTGCCCCGCCACAGCACGCGCCCGGCGGTCGGTGCCGCCATGCCGGACAGCACGTTGATGAGTGTGCTCTTGCCGGCGCCGTTCGGTCCGATCAACCCGACCGAGGCGCCCGCGGGCACCTGCAGCGAAACCCCGCTGAGCGCCGTCAGGCCCCCGAAGCGGACCTCAACGTCCTCAGCGGCCAGCAGCGGCGCGGCGATCGTTGTCGTGGTGCTCACGAGTTCTCCCCTCGACGCAGCCGCCGGCGGACCGCCGCCAGACCTGTCGTGACAAGGCCGACGATCCCGCGCGGGGCGACCATGACGACGGCGAGCAGCAACACTCCGTAGACGAGCACGGAGTAGTGCTCGGCATCGCGCAGCATCTCCGGTAGCCCGGCGACCACGGCGGCGCCCACGATCGGTCCGGCGACCGTGCCCAGACCGCCGATCATGATCATGGCGATAGGTTCGAAGGCGGCGTGGGCGAAAGTGAACGATTCTGGACTGACGAAGCCGATCCAGTGGGCGTAGAGCACCCCGGACAGGGTGATGAGCACGCTGGACAGGACGAACACCGCCTGCTTCTGCCGCACGACGTCGACACCGACGGAAGCGGCGAGCACGTCGTCCTCGCGGATGGCCTTCCAGGACTCGCCTACACGGCGTCGCATGAGCACGGACAGTCCCAGCACGAGCACGGCCAGGAACCCGACCGCCGCGACCAGGTAGTCGTCTGCGGATTCGATCGCGACCGGTCCCAGGGTGAGCGCGCCCGGGAGACCACCGTCGGCCAGCGGACCGCCGGTGGACATCCCGCCCGCTCCACCGGTGACCGACGACCAATTGACGATCACGCCGTGGGCGACGAGCGAGATCCCGGCTGTGAGCAGCGCGAAGTACAGCCCCCGGGCCCGGAAGATAACCAGCGCGATGAGCAGGGCGAGCAACGCGGCCACGACCGCTGCGACAGCGATCGTCAGCAGTCCCGGCCAGCCCCAGAATCCGGTCGCGCGGGCTCCGATGTAGGCGCCCAGCGCGAGGAACGCCCCGCTCGCCAGGCTCAGCTGGCCGGCGTAGCCGACAACGAGGTGCAAGCTCACCGCGACACACGCCCAGATGCTGATCTCGGTGATCAGGTGAACGGTCGAGTTCCGCAACTCTGGCGCGACCATCGCGGCCACCGCAGGAACGGCGACGGTGAGGGCGATACGTAGCCACAACGGCATCCCCGGGCGGGCCCGGGCCGCCACGGCAGACGGCGTGGCACGTCCCGCTTCCGCGGCGGGGACGGCGGGGCGTGATCCGGTCTTCGCGTCTCCCGTGCTCACAGTCGAGCCCTTTCTGCCGAAGCCTGCCGGATGGCGCCCTCCGGACGCCACACGAGGAATGCGACGAGGGCGACGAAGACGACCGCCAGCCGCAAGGCGTTGGACACGTAGCCCGCGGTCAGTGTCTCCACGATCGCGACGGTCAGGCCGCCCGTCACCGCAGCGGACAGCCGACCGCCTGCGCCCATTACGACCAGGACGACGAAGGCGACGAGCATCGGATGGAACCCCATGTAGGGGTTCATCGGACCGGCAGCAGCGAGCAACCCGCCCGCGAGCCCTGCCAGCGCCGACCCGATGGCAAAGGTCAGCGTGCCCACCCGGGCCACCCGGACCCCGGACAGCTCGGCCAGCGGCCGGTTCTGCGCCAGTGCCCGCAGCTGCTTGCCGAATGCCGACCGGTACACCAGCCACGCGGTGCCCGCCGCGGCCACGAGCACGACAGCGACCACGAGGAGCCGGTAGTTCGAGATCAGCACGGGCCCCAACGCGGTCACCCCCTCCACGGGGGGTGGCACGGTCACCGGACTTGTGCCCCAGATCAGGGCGATGACCTGCTGGAGCACGATGCCCAGCGCCAGTGACGCGATGAGCACCGGAAAGAGGCCGACCCCCTGCAGCCGGCGGAAGACCAGCCGCTCGAGGACCACACCGAGCCCGGCCGTGATCGTGATCGCGAGAATCAGACCGACCACGAAGGGCAGCCCGATCTGGACCGAGAAGAGGAACTGTATGTACGCCCCGGCCGCGAACATCTCGCCGTGGGCGAAGTTGGGGATGTCGAGCACGCTGAAGATCAGGAACAGGCCCAGTGCCACGAGGACATAGGCGCCGCCGAGCACCAGTGCGTTCGTGATCTGCTGCAGTAGTACGTCCATCGTCGGTCGCCTCCGTGGCGTACGGGGATCAGGACGAGGGACCGGCCGGGACAGCGACCCAGCCCGTGCCCTGCTCCCAGCTCGCGACGGCCGCCTGCAGACCGACCTCGCGTTCGCGGAAGAGGCGGCCGTCATCGAAGGGCCGGTAGTCGTTGAGCGTGCGTCCCTCGAGCTCGCTCGCCTGCAGGTCGGTCATGGCCGCCTGCACCGCCTCCGGGGTCGTGTCCTCGGAGCGCGAGAGCGCCGCGAGCACGATCGTGGCGAGGTCGTGGCCTTGTGCGGTGTAGGTGCCCGCCCGGTCTCCTACGGACTCTGCGACCTCCTCCGCGAGGGGATCCCCATCGGCGAGGAAGGTGTCGAGACTGAACAGCGGAGCGGCTTGGTAGACGCCATCCATCAGCGACAGGTCGGGCACCAGGCTCTCCACGTTGTCGTTGGTGAGCCCGGCGTTCCACATCACCGGCATCCGGCCGCCGAGCTCGCGGGTCTGCTGCAGCAGCAGCGCGGCTTCCGCGGGATAAGCCCGCTGGAGGTACAGGTCAGCGTCGGCCGCGATGACCTCGGTGACCGGCGCGCGGAAGTCGGTGTCGCCGGACTGGTACTGCTGGTTGGCGACGATCTCGCGGCCGAGACCCTCGATGCCCTCGACGAGACCGTCGGTCGCGGCGACCAGCCCGGTGTGGTTCTGGTCGGTGATGATCGCGATGCGCTGGAACTCCGGGTGTTCGGCGAGCCATCCGACCGTCGCATCGGTGTAGGCCCCGATCCGCGGCATGGTGCGGAAGACGTTGGGCAGCTGGGTCGGCCCGTCGACAGCCACCGAAATGGCCCAGAACGCCTCTGAGCGAGCCATGGTCGGCTGCACGGCGGACGCCGCCCCGGAGCAGATCGGACCGATAAAGATCTCGTAGTCCTCATCGAGTGCGCTCTGCGCGGCGGACTGACTCGCCTCCGGCTTGCACTGGTCGTCGAACACGCGGAACTCGATCGGGTGCCGCTCACCGGCAACCTCGACGCCGCCCTCGGCATTCACATCGTCGAACGCGGCCTCGATGCTCGCCACCATCGACGCTCCGTAGGTGTCGGCGGTGGGTCCGGTGAGGGGCATGAGCCCGGCGATCCGGATGACGGATCCTTCGCCGTCGCTGCCCTCGCCGCCGGCGCACCCGGCCGCGGCCAGGGCTGCGACGCCGAGTACCGCCACGATGCGGTGCATCCTCTGCATCTGCTGTCCTTCGCTTCTCTGCGACTGCATCTCGTCGGACGGTTGAGGTGCCGCTCGTCCAGGTGTGGTCCACGTGCTCGACCACAGCGCCCGAACAGCCGCGATCGACCGCCTCGCGACCCCTGGACCCCAGTGTTGAGGCCAGCGTCCCGAGTGATCACTCGGTGGGATGGGGCATATCACAACAGGCGTTGACACAAGTGTCAAGGCTGGTCGGATTCGACGGTGCCGACCTGGCAGATCAGGGAGCTACCGGACCGGGGTGTCGCTGATCCGCACGAGACCGAGGGCGAAGCCGGTGTAGGTGTGGGCCACGTCCTCCGCAGCGATGGGACCACCAGGCCGGAACCAGTTGGACAGACCTGTGCACAGCATCGCGACTGCCCGTGCGGCGTCGCCGGGCGCAGCCGTGGCGAACTCACCCGTCGCGACGCCGGCCCGTATCTCGGTCTCGAGGAGGCTCTGGATACGCCGACGGACCTGGGTCAGGCGCTCGCGGTTCTCCGGCGCGAGACTGCGCCGCTCGGCGACACCGACCCTGGCGAAGTCCAGGCGATGGGTGTTGTACAACGCGAGTGATTCCACCAGCCTGCAGAACCGCGCGGTGGCCGGCTCCGTATCCCCAGGCCCGGCGTCCCGTGCGAGTTCTGCCCGCCGGAACGACTCCGCACCCGCGACGTCGAGGAGCACCACCAGCATCTCCTGCTTGCTCGGGTAGTGGTGGTACAGCCCGGGCACTGACATGTCTGCGGCGGCGGCGATGTCGCGCATCGAGCAGCCGTGGTAACCGCGCTCGGCGAAGACCGCCAGAGCGGCGCGCAGGACGGGGTCCAGGTGCAGCGGCTGGTAGGCGCGCCAGTTCGGCCCGATCCCCGCCAGGACGCGGGCGATGGTATCGGCCCGCTTGCGCAGATGTGCCGCGTCGGGACCGGGCCCCGGCACGGGACGTATCGGCGTCGATGAGATGGACCGGGCCGGGGCCGGGACCAAGTCCCCGACGGCGACATCGAGGGCCTCGGCGATGCGGGCCAGACGTCGCACGCTTAGTCCGGTCTTGCCCGTTTCGACCTGGCTCATCGTCGCCGGGCTGACCCCGAGCCGCTCGGCGAGCGTGCGCAACGAGATCCCGCTGCGCACGCGCGCCTGGCGTATGCGTCGGCCGATCCGAGAGTTGTCGGCGACGTCGGGTCCCGATAGCTCTACGGGGGGCACACCGGGAGGCGCCATCCCGTCACGATAGTCGAGAAGGCACGTCCGGCCCGACGCCGCAACGTCGCGGAGTGTTCAGCAAAACTGAACAGCGATCGGCTTCGCTGGACGGTCTCAGCGGGCCACAACGGCCAGGATCTGGGTGAGCACCTTCCTTGTGTCGGCCGGGTCGATCACGTCGTCCAGTTCGAAGACGGTCGCCACGGACAGGGCCCGGCCGCGGTCGTAGTAGTCGGCGACCAGCTCCTCAAAGCGCTGCCGCCGGGCCACGGGGTTCTCGATCGCCTCGAGCTCCCTCCGGAAGCCCAACCGCACCGCGCCCTCCAGCCCCATGCCGCCGAACTCTCCGGTCGGCCATGCGACGGTCAGGTCGGGCGTGTGCACCGAGCCGCCGGCCATCGCCATCGCCCCCAGCCCGTACGCCTTCCGTAACACGACGGTAACGAGTGGCACAGTGAGGTGCGCACCGGCGACGAAGAACTCGCCGAAGCGGCGTACGGCGCCGTCGCGCTCGGCTTCGGGGCCGACCATGAAGCCGGGTGTGTCGCACAGCGTGACCACGGCCAGTCCGCGGGCCTGACACATGCGCAGGAACCGGGTCGCCTTGTCGGCGGCGTCGCCGTCGATGGCTCCACCGAGGTGGCCCGGATCGTTGGCGAGCACACCGACAGGGCGTCCCCCCAGCCGGGCCAGTGCGGTGACCATCCCTCGGCCGAAGCCGGCGCGCAGCTCCAGAACGGTGTCGGTGTCGAACATCGTTTCCAGCACCGGACGCACCGCGTAGGCGCGCACCCGATTCTCTGGCACCATGTGGCGCAGGAGCCGCTGGTCGGCGGCCGGTCCGGGATCGTGCGGCCCGGTGAAGTAGGACAAGTAGGAGCGCGCCGCAGCCACCGCAGCAGCGTCGTCAGGCACGAGCAGGTCGACCACTCCGTTGGCGGTCTGCACCGCCATCGGTCCCACCTCGTTTGGCGCGACCACCCCCAGTCCGCCACCCTCGATCATCGCCGGGCCGCCCATGCCCAGGCTGCTGCCCTCCGTGCCGATGATGACGTCGCAGACCCCGGCCAGCGCCGCGTTGCCGGCGAAACAGTATCCGGATACGACAGCGAGAGTGGGTACCCGGCCGGCCAACCGCGCGGCGGTCCGGAAGGTCGGTACGTCGAGCTGGGCGACCGCGGATGTGTCGGTGTCACCCGGCCGCCCGCCGCCGCCCTCGGCGAACACGACCAGCGGCAGTCGGCGCTCGTCGGCGATGGCGAGCAAGCGGTCCGTCTTGCGGTGGTTGTGCACGCCCTGTGTGCCGGCGAGCACGGTGTAGTCGTATGCCATCACCGCGACCGGGGCGCCTCCGACCGTGGCCGTCGCGGTGATCAGACCGTCGGCCGGGGTGCGGTGGATCAGGTCGGCGAGCTCGCGCCGCCGCCGCTGGGCGGCGATGGTCAGAGCTCCGTATTCCACCAGGCTGCCCGGGTCGACCAGGCCCGACACGTTCTCCCGGGCCGTGTTGCGCCGCGCTTCCCGCCGCCGCTCGACGGCGCAGGCGCGCCCTTCGTCCCGCACCGCGCCGCGCCGCTCGAGCACCTCGGCGAGATCGGTGCGGATGTGGTCGGGATCGGCGCCTGCGCCGGGAGGGTTCTCGTCCGGCGCCCCCGTGCCGGACAACACGGCTAGCACCACCCCCTGCTCCACCGTGTCACCCACCGCAACCCGCACCTGCTCAACCCGGCCACCGCCAGGAACGATCACGGCGTGGTGCATCTTCATCGCCTCGAGCACCATCAGCTCGGCGCCCGCGGGCAGGTCGTCCCCCGGCTCGGCCATGACCGCGACGACGACTCCGGCCTGGGGCGCGGCGACCGCGCTCGCCCCCTCCATGACCGGTTCGTCCGCCACGGCCGCATCGGCATCGGCCAACGTCGCGTCCGACGGTGCGACGCGGCGGATCACGTGGTACGGCACGGCATTCGCCAGCCGGTCGAGATGGGCGTCGACATACCCGATGTCCAGCACTGCGGAGTCGGCGAGGTCGGTCAGCAGCGCCTGGAGCGGGCCGATCGTCGTCGGGACGCCATCGATGTCGAACGCAGCCAGCGCACGTTGCGCGCGCGCCGTCGCCTCACCGAGGTCCGCTCCCGTCACGACGACCTTGGCGAGAAGGGAATCGTAGCGGGGCCCGATCCGGTACCCAGGATAGCCGGCAGTGTCGACGCGGACCCCCCGCCCCGCGGGCAGCGCGAACCGGTGCAGGATCCCGGCGCCCGGCTCGACGCTCCCGTCCGGTCGCAGCAACTCGGCGTTCACCCGCACCTGGACAGCGACGCCCCGATCGGCAGGTGGCGCAACCACGCCCAGCTCGGCCAGCGTCGCTCCCCCGGCGACGTCGAGTGCCAGCCCGACCAGGTCCAGCCCAGTGACCTCCTCAGTGACTGTGTGCTCGACCTGCAGCCGGGGGTTCACCTCGAGAAAGGCAAACGCATCGCTGCCGACGAGGAACTCGACCGTCGCCAACCCGCGATAGGGAACCGCTGCGACCAACCGGGCTGCGGCGGCGTGCAACTGCGAGCGCAGCGGCGCGCTGAGGCCGGGTGCCGGTGCGATCTCCACCAGCTTTTGGCGGCGACGCTGCAGTGAGCAGTCCCGGTCACCCAGCACCACAGGGGTCCCGCTGCCGTCCGCCAGTACCTGAACCTCGACGTGCCGCGCAGGACTGAGCAGCTGTTCGACGTAGAGCGCTCCGTCACCGAAAGCGGCTTCTGCCTCGGCCGAACACCTGCGCATCGCCTCGGGCAGATCGTCCGCCTCCCTAACCGGCCGCGTTCCTCGCCCGCCGCCACCCGCCACCGCCTTGACCATCACCGCACCGGTGGGCCCCAACCCAGCGAGGAACATCTGCGCCGTGCGTAACCCGGTCGGCGCGGCCGTGCCCTCCAGCACCGGGATTCCGAGCGTCCGGGCCCGGTCGCGGGCGGCGGTCTTGTCCCCGAACAGTTGCAGAGCCTCGCGGGAGGGCCCGACGAAGTGCACATGCGCCGCGGCGCACGCCGCGGCCAGCGCGGCGCTCTCGGCGAGGAATCCATAGCCGGGGTGGAGCAGGTCACTTGCGGTGGAGCGGGCCGCTTCCACCACGGCGGCGACATCGAGGTAGGCGGCCGGCCCTGCGCCGGGAAGCAACACGGCCTCGTCGGCGGCGGCGACGTGCGCGCTGTCTGCATCGTCGGCCGGGTACACCGCGATCGTGCGAAGCCCACGCAGGGACGCCGTGGCGAGGATGCGGACAGCGATCTCTCCACGGTTGGCGACGAGCAGTGTGGTCATCGGTTCTCCTCCGGCAGCCCGACGAGGCGCAGGTAGACCGCGACGAGCTCGTCGGCGAGCCGGTCGAGGTCACTCGCCCGGCCGCTGAGGTGCACGAGGGCGGCCGCGACCGTCTCGGCCACCGTCGAGGGGGGCGCGGCGGGCCGGGCACCGTGCTCGCGGCGCAGCATCTCGATGAAGCCCGCGTTGACCCGCGACGGCGCCGCCTGCACTTCGTCCCACAGCAGGGCCACATCGGGATCGGTGAGGGCCTGATGCTGCATGACGGTGATGAAGCGGGCGTGGCGGGCGTACACGCGCACCGCGGCGCGGATCGCGATATCCACCACGGTGCGCGGGTCACCGGAACGGCCCGCGGCGCGCTGTACCTCGGCAAGTTCGTCGCGCACGCGCTCCGTCAGCGCTCGGAAGACCTCCTCACGCGACGAGAAGTACACGTAGAACGTGGCCCGCGAGACGCCGGCACGTTCGGCGATGCCGGCGATAGAGGACTGCTTATAGCCCTGCTCGGCGAACGAAGCGGCGGCCGCGTCGAGCACCGCGGCATGGGTGGCGCTGTCGGACCGGTCGTGGGCCGTACGTGTGCTCCATGGCTGCCTGCCAGCGGCGTTCATGAGCCGATCCCTTCGTAGCATTGCTGTCCGACCGGGATTGACACTACTGTCAATCCGTCTCGGAGAGGAGTCCCTGTGGTCATGACGCCGGTCGACGAGCTGCGAAGGCGGCGCGCCGCAGCTCTTGACGACGCGCGCGCCGACGCGATCGCCCGCCAGCACGCGCTGGGCAAGGATTCGGCGCGCGAACGCATCACGCATTTGCTGGACGAGGGTACGTTCCGCGAGTTCGGCGGCCTGGTCGACGCGGTGCGCAGCGCACCGGGCGAGGAGCAGCTGCACGCGCCGGCCGATGGTGTTGTCACCGGCACCGGACAGGTAGACGGGCGCCCGGTGGTGGTCATGTCGTTCGACTTCACCGTCTACGGCGGAAGCAACGGCACTATCGGCGGTCTCAAGGTCGCTCGCTGCTGCGAGCGCGCCATGCGCGACGGAACCCCGCTGGTGATGCTGCTCGACGGCGGAGGCCACCGGATCCAGGAAGGGCTCGACAGCCATCACTTCGCCCACGGTTTCACTGTGTTCCAGCAGATGGTGGAATTGTCCGGGTTTGTCCCCGTGGTTGCGGCCATGCTCGGCCCGGGCTTCGCCGGCCCGTCGAACTTCGCGGCACTTGCCGACTTCGTTGTGATGGTTCGCGGGACCGCGACTATGGGGATCGCAGGACCTGCCTTGGTCCGAGCGGCCACTGGTGAGCGCATTTCCTCCGAGGAGCTCGGCGGCGCCGATGTGCAGGCCCGCTTGGGTGTTGCGGACCTGGCCGTGGACACCGAGGCGGAGGCGCTCGACTCGCTGCGTGTGTATCTGGGATTCCTGCCCTCGCGGGCGGACCAGGAGCTGCCGTTGGACGAGCCGCGCGCCCCCGTGACCGACCCCGGTGGCGTGATGCCCGAGGGCGCCGCGACCGCCTACGACGTGCGCGACGTGGTGGGCGCACTGGCCGACGCGGACACCGTGTTCGAACTCAGGGCCGAGCACGCGCCCAACGTGGTCACCGCGTTGGTGCGGTTGGACGGCCGTCCCGTCGGCGTGGTGGCGAATCAGCCCCTGCACCTGGGCGGGTCGCTCGACAGCCCGGCGTGCGAGAAGGCCGCACACTTCGTGTCGGTCTGCGACGCGTTCGGCGTCCCCCTGTTGTTCCTGATCGACGTTCCCGGCTTTCTCGTGGGCTCCGAATCGGCCCGTACCCAGCTTGCCCGGCGCAGCGGACGGCTGCTGTTCGAGCTGGGTCAGGCCACCGTGCCCCGGTTCAGCGTGGTTCTGCGCAAGGGCTACGGCGCCGCCTACATCGCGATGTGCGGCGGCCGGAGCTTCTCCGCCGACCTGGCTTTGGCCTGGCCGACCGCGGAGATCTGCGCGATGTCGGTGGACGGCGCGGTCGACGTGGCCTACCGACGCGACATCGCGGCGGCCCCTGACCCGGCAGCCCGGCGCGCGGAGCTGGTGAGCGGGTTCCGGCAGCGGGTGGATCCAATCCTCGCCGCACAGGGATTCGGTGTCGACGATGTCGTCGAGCCGGCCGAGACTCGGTCCGCGCTGATCGACGCGCTGTCCCGCGCCCCGCAGCGGCGGACCGCGGCGGCCGTGACCAAGCGGCACGGGATCTCCCCGATCTGAGGAGCGACGGAATGCTCACGAAACTACTCGTCGCTAACCGCGGCGAGATCGCAGTCCGGGTACTGCGGGCTTGCGCGGAGCAGGGCATCGAGAGCGTCGCCGTGCACACAGCACCGGACGCGGGCGCGATGCACGTTCGCCTGGCCGACGAGGCCGTGCCCGTGGCCGACTACCTCGACCGCGATGCCCTCCTCGATGCGGCGTTGCGCTTCGGAGCCGATGCGGTGCATCCGGGGTACGGATTTCTCGCGGAGGACGCGGCGTTCGCCCGGGCCGTCGGTGCTGCCGGGCTGGTCTTCGTGGGGCCACCCGCGGAGGCCGTCGCCGCGATGGGCGACAAGGTGGTGGCGCGGGAGCTGGCGAGCGCGGCGGGCGTCCCCGTGCTGCCGGCAGTGACGACGTCCGACCCCGAGGCCGTGCGCGCGCTGGGTGCCGAGCACGGCTGGCCGGTCCTGATCAAGGCCGCTCATGGCGGCGGTGGGCGCGGCATGCGTCTCGCTCGCGGCCAGGCCGAGGTAGGGACCGCGCTGACCGCAGCCACGGCCGAGGCCCGGTCCGCGTTCGGCGACGGTACGGTCTACGCCGAGCGATACCTGGCAGGACCCCGCCACGTCGAGGTGCAGGTGCTCGCCGACGCCCACGGCACGGTCGCGGTACTGGGCGATCGCGATTGCTCGGTGCAGCGGCGGCACCAGAAGCTCGTGGAGGAGGCCCCGGCGCCGGACCTCGCGGACGGCATGCGCGCCGCGATGGCGGCCGCCGCCTGCCGATTGGCCGGTGCGGTCGGCTACCGCGGGGCGGGGACGGTGGAGTTCCTCGTGGAGGGTGACAGCTTCTACTTCCTGGAGATGAACACCCGGATCCAGGTCGAGCACCCCGTGACCGAGCTGGTATTCGGTGTCGATCTCGTGCACGAGCAACTCCGGATCGCTGCGGGTGCGCGGCTGGGACCGCTGCCGTCGCTCCCGAGAGGACACGCCGTCGAGTGCCGGATCGTGGCCGAGGATCCGAGCAACGGATTCCTGCCAGTCGCTGGACAGGTGCGTGAACTGACGGTCCCCTGGGCCCCGGGGATCCGCTTCGACACCGGTTATGAGCCCGGCGACACCGTTCCACCGCAGTACGATGGCTTGATCGCGAAGTTGGTGGCCTGGGGCCCGAGCCGCTCGGCCGCGCTGCACCGCGCCCGCACCGCGCTGGCGGCCGTGGTCGTCACCGGAGTGCCGACCACCGCTCCCGCGGCCGCAGCAGTCCTCGCCCACCCGGGCTTCACCAGCGGTCCGGTAACGACCGGCTGGTTCGAGGACGTCGTGGCCCCGACCCTGGCAGAAGAACCGGAACCTGCCGGAGCGGCCCGCGAGGCCGGCGGGGCGTGGATCGCGGGACGCTTCCACCGTGTCCCGCAGCAGCCACGCCCCGGCGTAGAGCCAGGCAGGCTCCGGGATCCAGCGCCCCAGCGTGGCGCACGGTCCGGCCCCGGCCGCGGCCGCGCCGCCCCTCGCACGGCAGGCACCGGTGACGGGCGGCTGATATCGAGCGCGATGCAGGGGGTTGTCAGCGGGATCGAGGTTGCAGTCGGCGAGCGCGTCACCGCCGGCCGGATCGTCGCAAGGGTGGAGGCGATGAAACTGGAGAACCCCGTACACGCCGCGACCGAGGGCGTGGTTGAAGCGGTGTGTGTCCGGCTCGGGCAGGCGGTCGCTGCGGGTGAGATCCTGCTCGTCCTCGCTGCGGCCACGGTCGACGGGACGGCGTCGTGACGGGCCCGCTCACCGGAGTCCGTGTGCTGGAGCTGGGCGGGATCGGGCCCGGCCCGCACGCCGCGATGCTGCTCGGCGACCTCGGGGCGGACGTGCTGCGTGTCGAGCGTCCCACCGGCGGGCTCGACGTGCACCCACCCGGGACGTACGACCAGCTCCTGCGCGGGCGACGGGCGGTCGCTGCCGACCTGAAGGACCCCGCGGATCTCGCCCGGGTCCGCGAACTGGCCGACGGCGCCGATGTCCTCGTCGAAGGCTTCCGACCCGGTGTCGCCGAACGGCTCCGGATCGGGCCGAGTGACTGCCACGCCACCAACCCGGGTCTGGTGTACGCACGCATGACCGGATGGGGTCAGGACGGTCCGCTCGCTGCTGAGGCCGGCCACGACATCAACTACCTCGCGCTCACCGGTGTGCTGCACGCGATCGGTCCGCCGGAAACCCCTGTGGCGCCGCTCAACCTCGTCGGTGACTTCGGTGGCGGCTCGGCCTATCTCGTGATCGGGGTGCTCGCCGCGCTGCTGGAACGGGCGCACAGCGGCCGCGGCCAGATCGTCGACGGAGCCATTGTCGACGGGGTCTCCTCGCTGGCTCAGGTGGTGTGGTCGCTGCGCGGAGCGGGTGGCTGGTCGGACGAGCGCGCAGACAATCTCATCGACGGTGGAGCACCCTTCTACGGCACCTACGTTTGTGCCGATGGGCGGCACATCGCGGTGGCCGCGCTGGAGCCCAGGTTCTACGCGGCGCTGCTGCGCGGGCTGGGACTCGCCGACGCGGAGCTACCTGACCAGCTCGACCGGGTCGGCTGGCCCGTTCTGCGCGACCGGTTCGCGGCCGTGGTCTCCACCCGCACCCGAGACGAGTGGGCCTCCCGTTTCACCGGGACCGACGCCTGCGTCACCCCGGTCCTCACCTTCGGCGAGGCAACCCGGCATCCGCACCTCGTGGCCCGCGGAACGCTCCCCACTCTCGACGGGGTGGTCCAGGCCGCGCCCGCGCCACGGTTCTCGCGCACCTCCCCACCCGCGCCCGCACCGCCGCCACGGATCTCGCGACCGGTCGCCCGAGCCGGTTGGGACAACCAGGAGGAGACGTCCAGTGCCCAACGCCGAGACCACTCTGCCCGCACTGCTGGCCCGCAAGGCCGCTGAACAACCGGACGCGCCCTACGTGGTCTCCGCCGAGACGGGCGTGGTCTGGACCTACGCCGACGCCGACTCCGATGCCGACCGATGGGCCGCGGCGCTCGCCGGCGCCGGCGTCCGCGAGGGTCAGACCGTACTGATCATGCTCCCGCCGTGCACCGAGGCAGTCGCAGCGTGGATCGGACTGGCCCGCCTGAGGGCCATGGAAGTGCCCATCAACACCGGTTACCTCGGCCAGATGCTGCGGTACGTGATCGAGGACTCCGAGGCCGGCCTCATGGTTGCGCACGCCGAGCACCTCCCGGAGATCGAGAAGGCGACCGCCGGAACGGCCAGGACCCGGACGCTGCAGACGATCGTCGTCGTGGGAGCGGAGGGGGCGCTCCCGCACACGGCGTTCCATCTCGTGCGGGCGGAGGACTTCCTCGCCACGGCCGCCGGGTCCACCGCGGTCGACCCGCCGACCGGACGCGACATCGCCTCGATCATCTATACTTCCGGCACGACCGGGGCCTCGAAGGGCGTGCTCGTCACCTGGCGGCAGGCTGAGCTGACGGCCACCGGCATCATGCCGACGGACTTGTTCGGCTCGACCGACGCGTTCTACTCGCCGTTCTCGATGTTCCACATGAGCGGCAAGTCCCCGTTGTACGCCACAGCGCTGCTCGGCGCCCGGGTGATCATGCGCCGGCGCTTTGACACCGCCCGCTTCTGGGACGACATCCGGACGCACGGAGCAACGACGACGATCTTGCTCGGTGCCATGGCCAACTTCCTATGGCAGCAGCCCGAGCATCCCGACGACGCCGGCTCGCCGCTGCGCGACGCGCTGCTGCTCCCTCTCGTGGGCGACGTCGGGGGTTTCGCCCGCCGCTTCGGGCTGCGGGTGCGCACGACGTTCAACATGACCGAGACCGCCTGCTGCATTCTGTCGGATGTGGGAGACCTGGCGAACGACACCAGTTGCGGCCGCCTGCGCTCCGGCTTTCAGGCCCGCGTCGTCGATGCCGACGACAACGAGCTCGGTCCCGGCGAACTCGGTGAGCTGGTGCTTCGCGCCGACGAACCGTGGACCCTGATGGCCGGGTACTGGCGCAAGCCGGAGGCGACGGCGCAGGCGTGGCGCAACCTGTGGTTTCATACCGGCGACGGGTTCACCCGCGATGCCGACGGCAACTTCTACTTCGTGGACCGAATCAAGGACGCGATCCGGCGACGTGGCGAGAACATCTCCTCGGCCGAAGTCGAGCACGAGGTGAACGCCCATCCCGACGTACTCGAGAGCGCAGCGGTCGCTGTTCCGTCAGAGCACGGCGAAGACGAGATCAAGATCGTTGTCGTGGCTCGGCCGGGAGCCACGCCCACCCCGGAGGAGATCGTCGGGTTCCTCTGTTCCCGGGTGGCGCGGTTCATGGTGCCGCGCTACGTGGAGATCGTCGAATCCCTGCCGAAGACACCGACGCAGAAGGTCCGCAAGGTGGAGCTGCGGGCGGCCGGAATCAGCCCGGCGACGTGGGACCGCGAGGCGGGCCAGCCGCGACGCCGGACACCCGCCACCTCCTGACGGGGACGGGGGGCCGGGCTCCGGGCCCCCGCCACGCGCCGGGTGATCGCAGGCGGTGGGGGCGGGAGCCCGGCCGTCTCGTCGGGGACGGGACAGCGTGGTCAGCACCGTCGTGCCGGGCGGATGGACGGTCGTCGCGGCGCCGGCTCGACATCGCCGGTCACCGCACCCTGAGCGGCGCTCACCGTGGAGCCATGCGGATCGCGCCGTCGAGCCGGATCACCTCGCCGTTGAGCATGGGGTTGGCAACGATGTGCGCGGCAAGCGAGCCGTACTCCGCCGGCCGCCCGAGCCGGGCGGGGTGTGGCACCTGAGCGCCGAGGGAGTCACGCGCTTCCTGGGGCAGGGTGCCCAGCAGCGGGGTCTCGAACAGGCCGGGTGCGATGGTGACGACGCGGATCTTCGAATCTGCCAGGTCTCGGGCAATAGGCAGGGTCATCCCGACGACACCGCCCTTGGACGCGGAGTAGGCGGCCTGCCCGATCTGTCCGTCGAAGGCGGCCACCGAGGCGGTGTTGATGATCACTCCGCGTTCGTCGCCCGTCGGCTCGGCGGCCGCCATCCGCTCGGCGGCCAGGCGGATCACGTTGAACGTACCGATCAGGTTGACCATCACGACCGTCGTGAACAGGTCCAGGGGGAACGGGCCCTTCCGGCCCACGGTGCGGGCGGCCGGGCCGATCCCCGCGCAATTGACGGCCACACGCAGCGGTCCCAGCTCCGCAGCGACGTCCAGCGCCGCGGCGACCGCAGTCGCGTCGGTCACGTCGGTGGCGACGAAGCGCGCCCTCCCACCGAGCTTGTCCGCGACTGCCGCGCCGTCGGAGCCGGGTAGGTCGAGCAGCACGACGTCGGCACCTGCGTCCAGCAGCGTCTCAGCGGTGGCCAGCCCGAGGCCGGATGCACCACCGGTCACCACTGCGACTGATCCTGAGATGTCCATGAGGGTCCTTTCGTCGTTCGGGTCGGGGAGTCAGAGCAGCTCGAGGATCGTGGCGTTGGCCTGGCCGCCGCCCTCGCACATCGTCTGCAAGCCGTAGCGGATGCCGTTGTCGCGCATGTGGTGTACCAACGTCGTCATCAACCGCGCGCCGGAGCCGCCGAGCGGGTGGCCCAACGCGATGGCGCCACCGAGGGGGTTGAGCGCCTTCGGATCGGCGCCGAGTTCCGCAAGCCAGGCCAGTGGCACGGGCGCGAAGGCCTCGTTGACTTCGAATGCCCCGATCTCGTTGATCGACAGGCCGCTTCGCTGCAGTGCCTTCGCCGTGGCGGGAATGGGCGCGGTGAGCATGACGATGGGATCGGCACCCGCGACGACCGCGGTGTGCACCCGGGCCAGAGGCGTGAGCCCGAGCTCGGCCGCCTTCTGCGACGTCGTCATCAGCAGCGCAGCGGCGCCGTCGGAGATCTGAGACGAGTTGCCCGCGGTGATGCGGCCGCCCTCGGGACGGAAGACCGTCCTGAGCGTGGCCAGCCCGTCGACGGTGCCACCGCGGCGGATGCCCTCGTCCTGTTCGACGACGGTCCCGTCGAGCAGTGTGACCGGGCCGATCTGACCGTCGAAATGTCCCCCGTCCTGCGCCGCGGCGGCCTTCGCGTGGCTGCTCAGGGCGAATTCGTCGAGCTGGGCCCGCGACATGCCCCACTTGTCGACGATCATCTCGGCCCCGATCCCCTGGTTGGGGAACACACCGCCGTAGCGGGTGTCGAAGCCCGTGCCGTACGGCCTGGCATCGCCCAGGGAGGACCCCATCGGTGCTCGCGACATCGACTCGACCCCACCGGCGATCGCGACGTCGTACTGTCCGGCGATGAGCCCGGCTGCCACGAAGTGCACAGACTGCTGGCTGGACCCGCACTGCCGGTCGACGGTCACACCGGGAACCGTCTCTGGCCACCCGGCCGAGAGCACGGCGGTCCGGGCGATGTCGAAGGTCTGCTCACCGCTCTGGGTCACGCATCCCCACACGACGTCGTCGACCACGGCCGGATCGACTCCACTGCGCGCGGCCAGGCTCGTCAGGACGCCCGCCGACAGATCCGCCGGGTGGACACCGGACAAAGCTCCGTTGCGCTTGCCGACCGGCGTACGCACCGCTTCCACGATCACCGCATCGCGCACGGCGTGACTCCTCACTTCCAGGGTCCGGGCGGATGCCCGGTCCGTCTCAGCGACCGAACAGTCGGGAACGACTGTTCCGATGTCCTCTCACGGTCGGTCGAGCTCAGAGCTCGTCGACGAAGAAGTCGAGTTCCGGGTCGTCGGTGCCGCCGTAGCCCGACAGGTCGCGAACCCCTGCTCTGGCCAGCGCCTCGACATCGAGGAACACCTCACCGGAGGGTCGCGCCGGGTCGGACAGCAGGGCTACCGCCGCATCGGCCATGATCTCGGGGCGGCGCGCGCGGCTCGCCGCATCCCGGCCGCCGAGCAGATTGACCACGGCGGCCGTCGCGATCGTGGTCTGCGGCCACAGACAGTTTGCCCTGACCCCCCGCTCGGCGAACTCAGCGGCGAAGCCCAGTGTCAGCAGCGTCATGCCGTATTTCGACAGCGTGTAGGCCGGGAACCTCCCCAGCCAGCGCGGGGCGAGGTTGATCGGGGGGGACAGGCTGACGATCTGGGGGTCGTCGCTGGCGAACAGATGCGGGAGAGCCGCTCGGGACAGTTGGAAGGCGCCCTTGGCGTTTATCTGCTGCATCAGGTCGTAGCGTTTCGGGGTGAGGTCAAGGGTTCCGGAGAGGTTCAGTGCCGAGGCATTGTTGATCACGATGTCCACACCGCCGAACCGGTCGACGGCGGTCGCGACGGCCCGCGCGACGTCGTCCTCTGCGCGTACGTCGCCGACCACGGCGACGGCCTCGCCTCCCGCCGTCTCGATCTGCTCCACCGCCGAGTGCACCGTTCCCGGCAGACGCGGATCGGGGTGGTCGGTCTTGGCCAGCAGGACCGCATTGGCGCCCTGGCGCGCGGCCGCGACCAGGATCGCCAAGCCGATTCCACGGCTTCCGCCGGACATCACGATCGTTCGGTTCTTCAATGACGTCACGTCAGCCTCCTGGCGTGGTCGGAGTAGCTGCGCCCGAGCGGGCCCAGCCGGCGAGGACCGCATCGACGTCCTCCGTGGGGCCGGGCAGGCCACGCAGGTCCGGAGCCGTTCGGGAAAAGCGGGGAGCGGGGGCGGCCTGACGTCCTCCGGCGCCCTCGATGATCGTCGACCGAGCGGCCAGATGCGGGTGCTCAGCGGCCTCGTCGAACGACAGCACCGGGGTCACGCAGGCATCGGTCCCGTCGAACGCCGTGGCCCACTCGTCGCGGCTACGGGTCGCGAACACCTCCTCGAAGCGGCGGCGCAGCAGCGGCCACCCTTCGCGGTCGTACTGTGCCGGGACATCACCCGGATCGATCCTCAGACCGGTCAGCAGGATCGCGTAGAACTGGGGCTCCAAAGCCCCGACCGCGATGTACTCACCGTCGGCACAGGCGTAGGTGTCGTAGAAGGGCGCGTGGCCGTCGAGCAGGTTGGCCCCCCGCTCGTCGGTCCATTCCCCCTGGCCAAGCATGCTCC
This sequence comes from Pseudonocardia nematodicida, assembly GCF_040105385.1. Lineage (NCBI taxonomy): Bacteria > Bacillati > Actinomycetota > Actinomycetes > Pseudonocardiales > Pseudonocardiaceae > Pseudonocardia > Pseudonocardia nematodicida. The sequence continues at coordinate 92,755 of NZ_JBEDNQ010000008.1, read as the reverse complement.
ACACCATCTGAGCGAGCACGCAGGTCCCGTCGACCATGGCTGCGTCGACCACCTGTCCCTCGCCGGATCGCTGCACCTCCCACAGCGCGGCGAGTACACCGGTCACCAGGAACATCGACCCACCACCGAAGTCGCCGACGAGGTTCAACGGTGGCACGGGGCGCTCCCCCGTCCTGCCGATCGCGTGCAGCGCCCCCGTCAACGAGATGTAGTTGATGTCGTGTCCGGCCCGCGGGGCCATCGGGCCGTCCTGGCCCCACCCTGTCATCCGGGCGTAGACCAGACGGGGATTACGTGCATGACAGTCGGCCGGCCCCACCCCGAGTCGTTCGGTCACGCCGGGCCGGTACCCCTCCAGCAAGACGTCGGCCTGCTCGACAAGCTGCAGCACCGCATCGCGGCCCCGCGCCGTCTTGAGGTCCGCCGCCACCCGGCGTCGGCCGCGCTGCAGGGTGTCCGGCGCGTCTGCATCAGCCAGCTGCAGGCCGCCGGCGGGGCGATCGATGCGGACGACGTCCGCACCCAGATCCGCAAGCACCATGGCGGCGTGCGGTCCCGGCCCGATTCCAGCCAGCTCGATGATCCGGAGGCCGGTGAGCGGCCCGGCGGTGTGCGCCAAGTGTTCCTCCTGAGTTCGTCGGGTCACGCACAGCTGCTGGGATAGCCGGGGGCGCGTTTGGCGAGGAACGCCGCGACGCCCTCACGGCCATCGGGGCTGGCCGCGAGGGCGCGGATGGAGAGGGTCTCCCGGCGCAGGGCCGCCTCCTCCCCCGGCGTGGCGGCCTCCCGCAGCAGGCGCTTGGCCGCGATTTGCGCGGAGCGCGATCCCCGACGCAGGCCGGCGACGGTCGCCTCGACCGCGGCGTCGAGCTCGTCGTCGGGGTGGACCTCCGCGACGAGTCCCAGCGCATGGGCTTCCTCGGCGGTCACGACAGGGTTGAGCAGTGCCAGCCGCAACGTCCGGTGCAGTCCCAGCGAGGCCGTCAGCAGCGAGGTCCCCCCGTCCGGAGACAAGCCGACCCCGGTGTAAGCCAGAGTGAACCGGGCGGATGTGGACGCCAGCACGAGGTCGGCGGCTGCGGCGAGGGGCACCCCCGCTCCGGCAGTGGTGCCCTGTACCACCGACACCACTACCGCAGCAATCCGGTGAAGGTCGCTGATGACCCGGTGCAGCGCCTCCGCGAGATCGTCGATCATGTGCTCGACGTCGTCCGCACCGGCGAATGCCGTCAGGTCCCCGCCGACACAGAAGGTGTCGCCGGTGGCCGAGAGCACGACGACGTGGCTGTCGTCGGCCCGAGCCCGGCGCACCGCGTCGGCGAGCTCTGCCACCGACGTCGGGTTCAGGGGGTTGCCCCGTTCCGGCGCATCCAAGGTGATCCGCGCGACACCGCTGTTCTGCTCGTAGTACACCGCGCTCACGCGTCGTCCCCTGCGCTGATGGCCGGACCAGGCCGGCGGTAGAGGTCGCGGAGCGGGCCTTTGACGAGCTTGCCGGTGGGTGTGCGCGGCAGTTCGTCCACGAAGTCGATCGTGCGGGGGACCTTGTAACCGGCGAGCCTGGTCCGCACGTGCGCCAAGAGCACCGCGGCCAGCTCGTCGTTCGGCTCCTGTCCGGGTGCGGTCTGCACGACGGCCTTGACCTGTTCGCCCATTTCCTCATCCGGGACGCCGATCACGGCGACATCGGATACTGCGGGGTGCAGGGCCAGGGTGTCCTCGATCTCCTGCGGGTAGATGTTCACCCCGCCTGAGATGATCATGAAGGCCTTGCGGTCGGTGAGGTGGAGGTAACCGTCGTCGTCGAGGAAGCCGATGTCCCCGACGGTCGTCCACAATGGATGATGTGGGTGCTGGGTCGCCCTCGTCTTCTCGGGATCGTTGTGATATTCGAAGGGGCGCGTCTCGCGCTCGAAGTAGACGGTGCCCACTCGACCCGTGGGAAGTTCGTGCCCGTCGTCCTCACACACGTGCAGCACACCGAGGATCGACCGCCCGACCGAGCCCGGATGGGCGGTCCATTCCTGGGGACCGATCCAGGTCATTCCCGCGACCTCGGTCGACGAGTAGTACTCGTGCAGAATCGACCCCCACCAGTCCATCATCTGGTGCTTGACCTCCACCGGGCAGGGAGCCGCTGAGTGCACCGCGACTCGCATGCTCGACAGGTCGTAGCGGTCCCGGACCTCGGTGGACAGTTTCAGCAGGCGCACGAACATGGTCGGAACCCACTGGGCGTGCGAGATCTGGTAGCGCTCGATGGTGGCGAGCGCCTGCTCGGCGTCGAACCTCTCCATGATCACGACCGTGCCGCCGAGGGCCTGCACGGTGGCGCACAGCCGGAGCGGTGCGGCGTGGTAGAGCGGCGCCGGGGACAGGAAGACCGTGTCGGGGCCAAGTGTGATCCGCTTCCCGAACAGATCGACCATGGCGTCGCCGGCCTGGTCCACCTGGCGCTCCGGCAACGGTGGCCGGATTCCCTTCGGCCGGCCCGTCGTCCCCGACGAGTACAGCATGTCGCCGCCGCGCGGCTGGTCCAGGAGCGGCTCGGTCGACCCCTCGGCGAGCTCGGCGGCGTAATCGTGCCACTCACCGCTGCCATCGGGGGCTGCGTCCATGGCGACCGCGTAGCGGATGTCCGCGTAGTCCGCCGTGTGCGCAGCCACCTCTCCGACCCCCGGACCGACGAACAACGCCTGCGCGCCGCTGTCAGCGAGGATGTGGTGCAGTTCGTCCGCTCCGAGGAGCTTGTTGATGGCTGTGATGTACAGGCCCGAGCGTTGAGCAGCCCAGTAGACCTCGAACACGCGGGGGTCGTTTCCGGATAGCAGGGCGATGACGTCGCCGCGCCGGAAACCCTTATCCCTGAGCCGGTGCGCGAGTCGGCGCGAGCTCTCCTCCAACTGTCCGTACGTCAGCCGGAGGCCGCTGCCGGCCATGATGACCGCGGCCCGATGCGGTGACTGAGTGGCGTGGGCACCCGGGAACATGATCTCCTCTGATCGGGTCGGGTCGGGTCGGGACGGCGCACGACGTCGGCTAGGCACCGAGGTCGGCGAGGTGTGCTGCCGCGGCGGTGTCGGCGATGCTGCGGGACGGACGGCCCTCACAGGCCCAGGGACCGGCCGATGACCTCTTTCATGACCTCGGTCGTCCCGCCGTAGATCCGCGTCACTCGGGCGTCGGCGAAGGCCCGGGCGATCGGGTACTCGCTCATGTACCCGTACCCGCCGTGCAGCTGGAGGCATGCGTCGATCGCACGACCCTGCAGCTCGGTGCACCAGTACTTCGCCTTGCTCGCGTCGACCGCCGTGAGCTCACCCGCGTTGAGCGCACGGATGCAGTCGTCGATGTAGTGCCACGCCAGGTCCACCTCGGTTGCGATCTCGGCGAGCACGAACCTTGAGTGCTGGAACGAGCCGATCGGTTGACCGAATGCCGTGCGTCCGGTGACGTAGTCGAGCGTCCAGTCCAGCGCGGACTGGGCCGCGGCCACTCCCGCCACGGCAATTGACAGCCGTTCCTGGGGCAGCTTGGCGACGAGCTGGGCGAACCCCTGGCCCTCCTCGCCGCCCAGCAGGTTCGCCGCGGGCACCCGGACATCGGTGAAGGACAGCTCTGCGGTGTCCTGGGCGTGCTGGCCCAGCTTGTCGAGGTTGCGGCCACGCTCGAAGCCCTTCATCCCGCGTTCCAGCACGAGCAGGGAGATGCCCCGGTGCCGCTGGGTGGGGTCGGTCTTGACCGCGGTGATCACCAGGTCGGAGTTGATGCCGTTGGTGATGAAGGTCTTCGCGCCGTTGACGACGTAGTGCTCGCCGTCGCGGCGCGCCGTGGTGGCCATCGAAGCCAGGTCGGAGCCCATGCCCGGCTCTGTCATCGCGACAGCAGTGATCCGCTCCCCGGCGACGATCCCCGGCAGCCACTGCTTCTGCTGCGCCGCGTCGGCGAAACTGAGGAAATAGGGCATGCAGATGTCGTTGTGCAGCGTCAGGCCGAGTCCCACACCGCCGCTGCCTGATCGCATCAGCTCTTCGATGATCACCGCGTTGAACCGGAAGTCGGCGACTCCGCCGCCCCCGAACTCCTCGGGAACGTCGATACCGAGGAATCCGTTGGTGCCGGCGCGGACGAAGAGTTCACGGGGGACGATGCCGGCCTGGCTCCACGCCGCGTCGTTCGGGACGATCTCGTTCTCGACGAATTTCCGGAACGACGCGCGAAAGACCTCGTGGTCATCGTCGTAGAGAGTGCGCTTCACGGGGGTCTCCTGGTTGGCAGCGCGTCACTCGTCGACAGTCGTCACGACGTCGGCGAGGTCGGCGCGGCTGGTGCGGAACTGATTGACCGGGTGGGCCACATCGGGGTAGCCGAACGACACGGCGCACACGACGAGACGGTCGTCGGGCACCAGGAAATGGTCGCGCACCAGCCCGGAGTGCAAGGCGATGGCGGCCTGCGGGATCGTCGCAACGCCCAGCGCGGTGGCCGCGTTCATCAGGTTCGCGATGTAGCCACCGCAGTCGATCGCACCGTAGACACCCTGGTCCCGGTCGGTGGTGATCACGGCGGTGTGCGGTGCACCGAAGAGGTCGAAGTTCCGCATCGTCTGCGCAGTGCGCGCTTCGGCGTCTGTCTTCTCGATGCCCAGGCTGGCATAGAGCGCCAGGCCCGACTCGCGGCGGCGGTCGCGATAGACGCCGTGGTACCCGGCGGGTGGAGCGAAGTCCGCGACCTGCTCGTGGGCACGCGCATGCTCGGTCAGGCGCTCGGCGAAGCGACGTGTCCCCTCCCCCTTCGTCACGTAGACGTGCCAGGGTTGCGTGTTGCACCACGACGCGGTGCGCTGGGCGATCCCGAACATCTCGGTGATCACGTGGTCCGGAACCGGCTCCGGAAGGAAGGCGCGGCAACTCCAGCGCAGCTCGAGCAGCGCTCGTAGCCCGCCCGGGGCCGCAACAGTGCTCGGTGATGTAGATGTGCTCACACGGCTCCTCTGCGGAAGCATCGGTTGACAGTCCGGGTCACGGGGTGAGGACGTACTTGCCGACTGCCCGCCGCTCGGCGATGAGCTGCAGTGTCCGGCCGGCGTCTGCGAGCGGCGCGATCGTGGGAGACCCGGGCATCAGCTCGCCACGTCCGACCCTGGCCAGGACGTCGGCGAGCAGAACGGCGTTACCGGTCGCCCCCCCGGCTGCGCGGGACCAGTCGCCCCAGTCGATGCCCACGATCGACCGGTTGCGGAGCAGCACCACGTTGGCCGGCAACCGCGGGATCCGGCCGGAGGCGAAGCCGAGGACGCAGTAGCGGCCGTCGGCCCCCAGCGCCCGCAGCGCGCTCTCCGCAGCGTCGCCGCCGACCGGGTCGACGACGACATCGGCACCACCGCCGGTGGCCGTCCGGATCTCGTCCTTGAGGTTGTCGTAACCGAGGGTGACCTCGGCTCCGGCGGCCTCGGCTGCGGCGCGCTTGTCCTCGGTGGACGCAACGGCGATCACGCGGGCGCCGGCGGCACGTGCCACATCGACCGCTGCCTGACCGATCCCGCCGCCTGCACCGAGAACCACCACCTGCTCACCGCGCGTGATCTTCACGCGGTGGGTGACGGCGAACACCAGCGTCAGGTAGCTCTCCATCACCGCTGCCGCAGTGCCTGGCGTGACTGCGGCGGGCAGCGGGACCGCCAGCGGCGCGGGGACGGTGATGTGGGTGGCGTACCCTCCGAATGCAGGGAGCACGGTCGCCACGTCGGTGCCCACGAGTGCCTCCTCGACCCCCTTCCCGACCGCAACCACCCGACCAGCCACGCTGCTGCCGGGAGTGAAGGGCAGTGGTGGCCGCACCTGGTACTCGCCACGGACGATCAGCGAATCCACGAAGCTGACACCCACCGCCACTGCCTCGACGAGCACCTCACCCGCTTGCGGCTCAGGGATCGGCCCCTCGGCGATCCGCAGATCCAGCGGACTACCGAACTCCGAGCAGATCACACGTCTCATCCGGTTCCTCCCGGTCGGTGGGGGGCGTTGCCTGCTGTGGATGCGCGACCGGTCCAGCGAGGTGGGCGCTTCTCGAGGAACGCGGCGACGCCCTCGTGGTGGTCCGCCGAACCAAGCACGGTCGCGAACGCCTCGTGGGTAGCCCGCCAGCCGAGTTCGTCGGCCTCGGCGACGACCTCGTCCAGAGCACGAAGGGTGGCGCTCACAGCCGACGGCGAGTTGTCGCAGACCCTCTCGGCCAGCGCGACCGCTGCGATCTCAGCGTCCCCGTCGTCCACCAGCTCGTTGACCAGCCCGAGCTGATAGGCACGCGGCGCGGGCAGCTGCAACCCGGTGAGCAGCATCTGCTTGGCGATCGTCAGCGGCAGGGGCCGGGCGGACCTGAAGATCCCCCCGCAGGTTGCCACCACGCCCCGGGAGACCTCGGGCAACCCGAAGCGCGTCGAACGGCCGGCGACGACCATGTCACAGGCCAGCACCAGCTCGAATCCGCCGCCGAGAGCGAACCCCTCCACCGCTGCGATCAATGGAGTGGACCGCCGTCGTCCGACGACACCATAGGGCCCCCCACGGGCCGTGGGCTCACCTGCGCCTCCCGCCAGGTCAGTGCCCGCGGAGAACACCTGGGCGTCGCCGGTGAGCACACCGCACCAGAGCTCGGGGTCGTCGTCCATCTCGTTGAGCGCCGCGTCCAGAGCTGCCGTCATCGGTGCGTCGATGGCGTTACGCGCGGCGGTACGCCGCATCCGGATCACCAGCACATGCCCCTGACGGTGCAGCTCGACACGGTCGGTGACATCGGGAGGGGTCGTGGATGTGGTCATCACCGTTCCTCAGGTTTGGTACAGGACTGGCGGGACGGGTGGGTGGTGTGCGGTCAGGAAGAGGCGGCGTTCCCCGATCCGACGGCGGCGGTACGCGTGGGCGCAGCGTGATAGTTGCGGCGAATGATCAGCCAGAGACAGATCAGGGCCACGAGGGCGAGCACGACCATGAACACCCCGACGCGCCACGCGTTCGCCGGCTCACCGTTGATCAGAGCAACGGTCATGAAGGGACCGAAGCCGCCGATGATCCCTGCGATCTGGTAGCCGAGCGAGGCGCCGGACGAGCGGATCTCCGCGGGGAAGAGCTCGGCCAGCAGCGTGCCCTGCGTCCCGGTCTGGAACACCATGGCGATGACGGCGCCGATCACCGCCACGGCGAAGGGCCAGATTCGATCGGGCCGGGCGGAGGCGATCAACAGCCACATGGGCACCGCCCACACCAGCATCGCGACCGACCCGAGGCCGAACACCAGCTTGCGTCCGACGCGGTCCGACAGCCAGCCCATGAACGGCACCAGAGGAATCATGAGCAGGGACGCAACCAGGACCCAGGTCAGGACCTGGGACCGGGATACACCGAGATAGGTGGTCACGAATTGCACGGAGCCGGTCATCGTCACCTGGTAGAGGACGATCCCACCGGTGTTGGCGCCGGCTGCGGTCAGGATCGCGCCGGGATTGCGGCGCACCGCTTCGAAGAGGAAGGAACGGCCGGCCGCAGGCTTCACGGTCGCCGAGGCTCGGGCCGCGGCCGCCTTGAACTCCGGGGTCTCCTCCAGGTACCGATGAATGGCGAAGGCGATCGGGAGCATGACCAGACTGATCCAGAACGGAACTCGCCACACCCAGGCCACGAAGGCCTCCGGAGAGGCGGCGGAGGTCGCGGCCAGGAACACCATGTTGCCGAGCAGCGCCCCGATCGGGATGCCGAGCTGAGCAAAGCTGCCGTAGAACCCACGCAGGTGCGCGGGCGCGTTCTCTGTGGCGACGAGGACGGCGCTGCTCCACTGGGCACCGACCGCGAGCCCCTGGCACAACCGCAGCACGACCAGGATGGTGGGGGCGAGCCAGACGATCTCGGTGTCGGGCACGAACCCGATCAGGGTCGTTGCAACGGCCATGAGCACCATCGCGCCGACGAGCACGGGCTTGCGCCCGTACTTGTCTCCTAGCGCACCTGCCACGACACCGCCGACCGGGCGCGATGAACCCGACCGCGACGGTCGCGAACGAGTTCAACGCCGACACCACCGTGCTGTCGGTGGCGAAGAAGGTCGTGTTGAACACGAGGGCCGCTGCGGTGGCGTAGATGAAGAAGTCGTACCACTCGAGCGAGGTCGCGACCGCCGCGGCGAAGGAAGCGCGGGCCGACCGACGGGGCGAGGTTGCGGGGGATGTCCCGGCAGACACTGGTTGCATGGATCTCTCCCGGAAGGAGACCGCGGTGCAAGACCACGGCGCGATGTCGGTCGACACTGAACTGATGAGAGCGCGTGGACACGGCCGATGTGATCGATCGAGCCCGTAGGCGTCCTCCGAGAAAGTCTCCGCAGCGCAGGCGCCACGGCCGGAACTGGTCCAGCGGCGAGATGAGCCGACCCTAGAGGCACCACCGCCAAACAGTCAACACTGACCGCTTCATGCGGGTCGCACGAGATCTCGTCAGACACAACGGGGCCAGCGAGGATGAGTCCCGTCCACCTGTACGGCGTGGCACGAACTACCGCACGCCACGGTCCCCACCTGGCCGATCCTCGGGCGAGGCTTCGGCGCTGTTTAGCTCTAACGAACACCAGCGCCCCTGGCGAGCGGGATGCTTGACCACACTGGCTGGGACGTTGCAGAGTGGAGATCCGCTCGGTGCGGCAACACCGATCGAGCGTTCTTCCAGAACCTCGGTGGGCAGCATCGTGGACCACCGCATTCGCTCTTCGGAAAAGGTGACGCATGGCCGTGCGCAGCGCGCAGGAGTATCGGGAGGGCCTCGCCGACGGGCGGCGGGTGTTCTATCGGGGCCGGCAGGTGTCAGACGTCGTCGCGCATCCCGAGCTGCGTCCCGCGGTGGATCACTCGTCGCTGGCCTACTCGATGTCCGAGGACCGGCCCGACATCGCGGTCCGCCGAGACGAGGAGATCGGCAGTTACTCGAGCTTCTATCACCTGCCCCGGACCCCGGAGGATCTTCGCGAGCGCGGCACCCTGATCGAGGAGGTATCCCGGCGGGGGGCCGGCACGATCGTGCTGAAGGAGGTCGGGTCGGACGCGCTCTTCGCCTTGCTACGCGCCACCGAGGACGAAGGGCTGGAGAACGCTCAGGCCTTTCATCGGCACTGCCTGTCGGAGGACCTGGCACTCGCAGTAGGCCAGACCGATGTGAAGGGTGACCGGTCACTGGGACCGTCCAAGCAGGCTGACCCTGACCTCTACCTGCGGGTCGTCGCGTCGGACGAGGATTCCATCACAGTCCGCGGGGCCAAGACGCACACCTCGTTCTCGGCCAATGCCGATGAGATCGTCGTGCTGCCGACCCGTGCGATGGGCCCGGGCGACGCGGACTATGCGGTGTCCTTCGCGCTGCCCGTCGACACCCCGGGCCTGAGCCTCTACGTCTCACCGTATGCCGCGGGAGAGCGAGACGGGTTCAGCTTCCCACTTTCGTCGAAGCACAAGCTGCTGGAATCCCTCACCGTGTTCGACGACGTCCGAGTGCCTCGCGACCGGGTGTTCCTCGACCGACGGTACGAGCTGGCCGGGCCGCTGGCCATCGCGTTCGTCGACTACCACCGCTTCACCGCGATCAACTACAAGTTACCGCTGCTGGACATTCTCATCGGCGCAGCGCACCTCGTCGCTGAGGCGAACGGCATCACCCGCGCTGGCCACGTCCGGGACAAGCTTGCACGGATGATTGCGTGGGCCGAGACGGTGCGCGGTCTCGCCGAACTGGCGGCGATGCGGGCCCGCGAAGGTGCGAAGGGCGTGTGGATGCCCGACCCGCTCGCCGTCAATATGGCGAAGTACACCTTCGCCCACGGGTACCACGAGGCGACGGCCACGCTCATCGACCTGGCGGGCGGCTTGCTCGTCACCGGACCCGGCGCGGAGGACTGGGGGTCTCCTCCGATCCGCGCGGTTCTGGAGAAGTACTACGCCGCGGCGGTCCCCGCCGAGCAGCGGCTCCGCATTCTGAACCTCGTCGGCGATCTCACCGCCCGCGACTACGGCGGCTATCAGAGCGTCCTCGCCACGCATGCGGAGGGTTCCCTGGAAGCCGAGAAGATGCAGATCGTCCGGTCCTACGACCCGTCGGCTGCGGTCGACTACGTGCGCGGCCTCGCCGGCCTGTGACGCGATCCAGACGTCCCGGTCCGGATCCCGTGGGTCGGACCGGAACGTCTGGATCGCACGGACCGTCTCCGCCCGATGCCTCCCGTTCGCCGGCCCGCCCTCGGGATCGCTGAGCACGCCGACCGACCGGAGACGGGGCCTGACCCACCTCAGATCTCGAGCAGCAGTCGGGCCAGGTCGACCCACTGGGCGAGGTGGGGGTCCCGACGCGGATCGCGGCGATCGAAGGCATAGGTGAGCGCGACACCACGCATCCCGGTCAGCAGCAACTCGCGCACGTGGGTGTACCGGGGGTGTCCGGCGAGCTCCGGCCCGAACATGCGGTCCACTCCGGAACGGATCACCCCACCGAGACGTCGCTCCCCCGGCAGCAGCGCCTCGGCAAGGCCGTCGTTGGTCCGGGCCGCGGTCCACATTTCCTGTGCCGCCCAGAAGTGGGGTTCGTGGAACGTGGACCACATGTGCTCGACGACGCGTGTTACCCGGTCGCCGTCGTGCGGCGCGTCGAGGAGAGCGTGCTCGACACTCTCGATGGACAGTCGCACCCGCTCTCCGGCGAGATGCTCCGCGGCGGCGACCAGCAGCGCCTCCCGGGACGGGAAATAATGCAGAAGCCGACCACGCGACACGCCCGCCGCGGCCTGAATGCGCAGCGTCGTCGTGGCGCCGAACCCCTCCTCGATCAGGCACTTGACCGCAGCCTCGAGAATCAGGGCCCGGCCATCGACCGACCGCTGTTCGCGGCGGGTGCGGGCCGCCGGCGTAGGTGCCACGCGGGAATGGTACTCCCGGAACAGGAAAGCAGTCACTCCCGACTGGTTTGCCTGGCCCCGGGCCGCGGCGAAGCCTCGCGAGGCCGGCCGACCGCCCGGATCACAGTCTGAGAGTCGTCATACCGCCGTCGACACGAAGGACGGTGCCCGTGGTCGATCCCGAGATCGGGGACGCCAGGAAGGCGAGTGCTTCGGCGACCTCGTCGGAGGTGACGAGCCGGCCGCTCGGCTGTCGCTGTCGCAACGACTCTGCCGCCGCCGCCGGATCCTCGGCCGACTCGAGCAGCCGGGTAATCCAGGGCGTATCGGCCGTGCCCGGCGCGACCGCATTGACCCGGATGCCGGCGTCGGCGTGGTCGGCGGCCATCGCGATCGTGAGGGCGTGCACTGCGCCTTTGCTAGCACTGTAGAGCGCGCGATGACGCACACCGACGAATGCCACGGCCGAGCAGGTCGTGACCACAGCGGCGCATGTCGATCGGCGCAAGTGCGGGAGCGCTGCCGAGACGACACGTGCGATCCCGGTGACGTTGACGTCGAGCACTCGAGACCACTCGGCGTCATCGTTCGCGGCCACGTCCCCCACCGCGCCGATGCCTGCGTTGGCGACAACGATGTCGAGACCACCGCACCGGTCGGCCACTTCGGCGACGGCGGCCTCGATCGCGGCTCGTTCACCGACGTCGCAGGTAAGTGCCAGGAACTCAGCACCGACGGCGGTGACATCACGGTCCAGCACGGCGACCCGGGCACCGCGCCGGTGCAGCAGGCGCGCCGTGTCCGCACCAATGCCGCTGGCGCCACCTGTGACAAGAGCGGTCAGCCCCTCGAAGTCCTTCATGCGGACACTCCTCATTGCCGTCGCGGGTCGATGTGGATCTTCGGTCCGGGCGCTGCGCCCTCCGGCCTGCGGCCCGCCAGCACATCCCCTGCTCCGGTGAGTCCCACCGTCGCTGCGACGAGCGGACGCGGGTCGATCTCGCCGGAGGCGAAGGCGGCAACGGTGTCGGCCAGTCCGGGCGAGGCGGACAGCACGCCGACGGCGGTAACGTCGTTGAGGGCGAGCGTACGGGTGTCGATGGTGCTGGGCTCGCCGGCCAGTCCGATGTAGACCACCCGGCCACCCGGCTCGACGCGGTCGAGTGCGAGGGCGGGCAGGTGGACCGCGTTCGACGCCTCGACCACGGCATCGAAGGGCGCTTGCGGGAGGTCGTCGCCGGTCCACGTGTCGGCGAATCCGAGGGAGCGGGCGAACTCGAGCGATCCGCCACTGCGGCCCATCAGATGCACCTGCGCACCGGACGCCCGGAGGAACATCGCGACGAGCAGGCCGATCGTGCCGGGTCCGAGCACCAGCACCCGGTCTCCGGGGCCGACACGGGTCGCGCGCGCGGCCCGCAAGGCGTTTCCGCCGGGCTCGACGAGCGCCCCGAGCGCGGCGTCCATCTCGTCGGGCAGGGGATGCAGCGATGACGCAGGCACCGCGAGTTGCTCGGCCAGGGCACCGGGCCGACCACCGCGGATCCCCACCTCTTCGCGGCGCTCGCACAAGTGTTGACGACCCCGTCGACAGCGCCGGCAGGTGCCGTCTCCGAGCATCGTGTCGCCCATGACCAGCCTGCCGATCCACCGGGGATCAACACCGGTCCCCACGGCGGACACCCGCCCCGCCCATTCGTGCCCCGGGCGCATCGGGTAGGCGGCATGCCCTTGATGCAGGTAGGCCATCTCACCGGTGAAGAACTCGACATCGGTGCCACAGACCCCGACCCGCTCGACGTCGACGACGACTTCACCGTTGGCCGCCTTGGGGGCCGGCACCTCCATTATCTCGGCCTCGCCCGGGCCGGGCAGCACGAGCGCTCGCATAGTGGCCCCCTTCATCGGGAAGCCAGCACGTTCTGGCACTGGCTTCCCAGTCCCTCGATGCCGAGTCGCATCACATCGCCGGGTTGCAGCCAGACCGGCGGTTGCAGTCCCATGCCCACTCCCGGCGGCGTACCGGTGTTGATCAGATCTCCCGGCTCGAGAACCATGAACTGGCTCAGGTGATGAACGATGACATAGGGATTGAAGATCATTGTCTTCGTGCTCCCGGTCTGCTGGCGCACCCCGTTGACGTCCAGCCACATGTCGAGTGCCAGAACATCCGCGATCTCATCCGGAGTCACCAGCCATGGACCGGCGGGATTGAACGTCTCCGCCGACTTGCCCTTGGTCCACTGGCCTCCGCGTTCCAGCTGAAACGCTCGCTCGCTGACGTCGTTCACCACCAGATATCCCGCAATGACGGCACGAGCGTCTTCGGGCGAGTCGAGGTAGGAGGTTCGACGGCCGATGACGATGCCCAGCTCGACCTCCCAGTCCGGCTTGGTCGATCCGCGTGGGATGCGGACGTCGTCGTCCGGCCCGATGAGCGTGTTCGGCGACTTCGTGAACAGGATCGGCTCCGCCGGAACCGGCTGCCCGGTCTCTGCGGCGTGGTCTCGATAGTTCAGGCCGATGCACAGGATCTGGTGTGGACGGGCGATCGGTGCCCCGATGCGCTGGCGGCCGACCGACGCCACCTGGCCGGCCGCGGCGCGCTCAGCGACCAGCGGGCGGATGCGGGCGACACCGTCCGAACCGAAAAACGCCTCGTCGAAGTCGTGAACCACGTCGGAGAGGTCGACATAGGTCTCGTCGTCGAGGCGGGCGGCGGGCTTCTCGGCGCCGAAGGCACCGATGCGCATGAGGTACACGGGGGCTCCACGAGATCGGGGGCAGGGCAGCGTTCAGAGGGTGGAGGGCCTTGACCAGGCCGGCACCGGTAACCCGGGGACGTCGACTCGGGCGGAGAAGAGGCGCCCGGAGTCGGGGGCTGCGCGGAGCTGCTCGGCGGTGAGCTCGGCACGGGCGGTCGTTACGATGAGGGTTCGCAGGTCCGGCCCGGCGAAGGCGACACTCGAGGAGTGCGGCGCCGGGAGTCGAAGCCGTCCGATCGGTGAACCATGCGGCGAGAAGCGTCGGACCTCGCCCGCTCCCCACATCGCGATCCAGAGGTGATCCTCGGCGTCGACAGCGATCCCGTCCGGGTGACCGCCGTCGAGCCGCAAGTGAACGTGCCGCTGCCCCGCGGCACCGGAGACCGGGTCGTACTCGCGGGTGAAGACCACACCGCGCATCGTGTCGACGTTGTACATGACGCGTCCGTCTGCCGACCACGCCACTCCGTTCGAGAGTGTCAGGTCGCCATCGATCACGGTGAGGCTGCCGTCGTCCTCCCAGCGCACCAGAGTCTCACCCATGGAAGGCTTGTCGAGCGACAGCGTTCCGACGACGAAGCGCCCGCCGGGATCGATCGCGCCGTCGTTCAGCCGCCGTCGGGCTCCGGCGGGTATGACTCGAGGTCCATCCATCATCGACCCGTCCGGCCGCAGGACGGCGATGGTTTCGCGCGCGGCGACCACGATCCGCCCGTCGTCGGCGACCGCGACTGCGCCGATCATGTCTCGGGACCGCCACATCGGACCGGCCTGGATGCGGCCGTCGGCGTCGAGAACTCCTTGCATGACCACGCCGTCGAGGATGTCCACCCACAGCAGCCGATTCCGGACGGCGTCCCAGACGGGCCCCTCAGCAAGCCGGAACGCCTGATCGGTCGCGGGCTTCAAGTTGCTCATCGGGGAGTATCCGCGACAGGTCCCAACATCGCGCGTATCTCGCCTACCGCATCGACGAGGTTCCTCAGCGGTGTCCGGTAGGCCAGCGCGCTCACGCTTACCGCGCCCGAGGGCACCTCGGAGGAGGTGCTGAACACGGGAACGGCCAGGCAGTTCACGCCGACCTCGTTCTCCTGATCGTCGGTGGCGAAGCAACGCGAGCGCGCCAGCTGCAACTCGGCATGGATCGCATCGACTGTGCAACGGGTTCGCGAGGTCCGCTCCACCAGTTCGTGTCCTCGCGACCACCCGGCCACGTCGGCCCGCGTGCGAAGACGGTGCGCAAGCAACAGCTTTCCTACCGCGGTGCTGTGAGCCGGGTTGCGGCCGCCGATCGTCGACGTCAGCCGGACCGCCCCGACCGGCGGATCGACTTTGGCCCGGTACACGACGTCGCGGCCGTCGAGAACCGCGTAGTGCGTGGTCTCCCCGAACTCCACGGCCAGCGCTTCCAGGGCCGGCCTGATGCGGACGTGTTCGGGACGCACCTCGTGATGGGCGAAAGCCAGACGCAGGAACTCGTCGCCCAGCACGTAACGCCCGGTGTCGTCCTGGTCGGCGAGACCGGCCCGGCGCAGGGACCTCAGCGCTCGATGCACGGTGGGCTTGGGGCTGCCGATGGCCCGGGTGAGCTGGTCCAGCCCCGCACCGTCGGGATGGGACGCGAGTTCCTTGAGCACGGCGAGGACCCGATCGGCGCCCACCAGGCGGGTCTCGTCGGTAGCGGCGGCGGGGCCGCCGGGTGTGACCGTCCCCGGCCTCCCCGTGTTCGGCTCCGGGTCTGTAGTCTTCATCGCGTTCCGAAAGCTAGACTATGTTGTCGTCATTTGGAAGGCTGTCCCCGATGAACCTCCGTAGCGCACAGTGGTACTCGGGTACTGATCGCAACGCGTACATACACCGGGCCTGGATGCGCCGGGGTGCGCCGCGGGACGCCTTCGAACGCCCACAGATCGCGATCGCCAACACGGCATCCGACTTGACCCCCTGCAACAGCCATCTGGACGAGGTGGCGGAGTCCGTCCGCAACGGGATCTACGAGGCCGGCGGTACCCCCCTCGAGCTGCCGGTCGTCTCCCTGGGCGAGACGCAGGTCCGGCCGACCGCGATGCTGTGGCGCAACATGGCCGCTATGGCGACCGAGGAGATGCTGCGCGCCAACCCGGTCGATGGGGTCGTTCTCCTCGGAGGTTGTGACAAGACGATCCCGGCCCTGCTCATGGCGGCGGCCTCGGTCGACCTGCCGGCCACGGTGGTCCCTGGCGGGCCCATGCTCACCGGCACGTTCCGTGGAACCCCGCTGGGCTGCGGGACCGACGTGTGGCGACTCTCGGAGGAGGTCCGCGCCGGCAGCCTGTCCCAGGAAGACTTCACCCAGTCCGAATCGGCGATGATCCGCTCCCGTGGCCATTGCAACACCATGGGGACTGCCTCGACGATGGCCTTGGTCGCCGAGGCCCTGGGTATGGTTCTCCCTGGCCTCGCCGGCACCCCGGCTCCCGACAGTCGCCTCCTGGAGTCGGCGCACAGCACCGGTCGGCTCGCCGTCGAGATGGTCGCGGCCGACCGTCGACCGTCCACACTGCTGACGAGGGCGTCGTTCGCAAACGCGATCGTGTGCCTCGCCGCGGTCGGCGGATCCACCAACGCCGTCGTGCACCTGTTGGCGATCGCCGGTCGGTTGGGTGTCGAGCTGACACTCGACGACTTCGACCAGATCGGCTCCGAGGTCCCGGTGCTGGTCGATCTGCTTCCTGCCGGCCGCTTCTTGATGGAGGACTTCCACCGCGCAGGCGGGCTACGCGCCGTGCTCGCCGAGGTACGGGACCTGCTCGATCCCACGGCACTCACGGTGACCGGCGAGCCCCTCGTCGGGTACCTGGATGACGCACCGATATGGGATCCCGAAGTTATCCGGATACGGCGTGAGCCGCTGGTCACGCACGGCGGCATCGCCGTACTGCGGGGCAATCTTGCGCCGTCCGGCGCGGTGATCAAGCCAGCCGCGGCCTCCCCGCATCTGCTACAGCACCGTGGGCGAGCCGTGGTCTTCGACTCGGTCGAGGACTTCCACGCCCGCATCGACGACCCGGACCTCGAAATCGATGCCGGCTCGGTGCTCGTGCTGCGCGGGTGCGGTCCCAAGGGCTATCCGGGGATGCCTGAGGTCGCGAACATGCCGATACCGAAAAAGTTGCTGCAGCAGGGAGTCCGGGACATGGTCCGGGTCTGCGACGGGCGCATGTCCGGCACCGCCTACGGCACCGTCGTCCTGCACGTCACTCCGGAGGCTGCCGCAGATGGCCCGCTCGCGCGGGTGCGTACAGGCGATGTGATCAGTCTCGACGTCGCCGCACGCCGCATCGACGTCGAGGTTCCCGACGGCGAACTCGCCTCCCGCCATCCCGACGACATCTGCGTTGCAGGATTTGCGGCACCTCGACGTGGCTGGACGCGTCTCTACGTCGACCATGTCCAACAGGCCGACACCGGCGCCGACCTGGACTTCCTCGTCGGCTCAAGTGGATCAGGGATCGGTCGAGAGTCACATTAGACCCCGATCCACAGAGGGTTGGTCGGCAGATTCGATACAGTTCAACCGGGATGAGAAGAGTCTCGTCACCGAAACCGCAGCTCCGTACGCCAGGGGGCTACGCCGCAGTCATCCTGTGGAGTTCGCCGCTCTGGTCCCTTACATCGTTACCAACTCAATTATAAACGGTAAAAACATCCGTCTCGACGGCGCCATTCCCACGCGGCCTAGAGAAACGGTTCGAGATCCGCCCGGGGCAGTCGGTTTAACTGAAGCAATGGTATCGGAGATATCGGCCGACCCAATGTCAAAGGTGGCAAAGTCGCCTCTTTTCAGCTGCTGTGACGATCGTTCGTTCTTCGGCATGCGAGCGATCACAGCCGGGGTCACCCGACAACCTGCATCGAGACCGAATCAAGTACCGAACCTCGGCCCGGGTCTCCTTCGTAGGTCACAAATGATGCCGACAAGGTCGGGCACGTCGCGTGCCTTGTCGGTTCACGACTGCGGTGCCCCGTGCTTATGCGGCCACGAGTACCTCATTGCCAGGATCGCAATCAGACAAGCCCCATTTACGGTGGCACCAAAGACGTTGTGGGCTTCGACTTCCCTTCAACAACGATGTCACCGCGCCTGATCGCGCACGTTGACAGCGAGCTTCGTGCGCAAGCGGACCGTCTTGGCTCCGGCGGCCCTCACGGACACCGCCATATGCGGGATCCTGCCATGTACCCGCGACGAGCCAGATGGACGTGATGGGGAAGGCGTTCCGGTAGCGGCGAGGTCTCGTGCAGGTGCGGTTCATCTCGGTGCCCGGTCCGGGGTATCGCCCGATCGACCTGGGAAGTCGCGCGAAAATGAGGTCGGTGCTCGCTCGTGAGTGGCGACCCGGCGCTCCACACCGTCATCGCGATTGCCGACGTCGCGTCCGACATCTGATGGGCGCACCGGTTCGCGAGAGGTGCCGGTGCCACCTGCCTGCTCGGAGGTCGTCGTCCGTCAACAACTCGATAACAGGGCAATGTCGTCGGGTCGGCGAGAGGCCGAAGGCCGAGAACCTGACCGCACAGACAACCAGATACACCAATAGCTGGTACTTCACGATGGTCGCCGTGGACGTCGAGGTCGCCCAGTTCCGGCGCCTCCTCCCGTTCACGGACCGTGACATCGAGTCGCGACGGTGACCGAGGCGGGTCCCCGCCGTGAGCTCACTCGGCTCGCGCGGACAGCAGTCCGGACAGGCAGTGCCCAACAGCGCCCTCGTCACGTTACGACGGTTGACCACATCGAGATCGACACCTACAGTCCTCATGTATCGTATATGAGAGAGTAGCGACGGGAGCCCGATGACGAGCAACCCCATGAATGCCGAGACCGCCGTGCGGCTGTCGTTGGCCGACGCGGACCACGATCCTTTGGCCAACCGCACCGACCGCGCACTTTCGGTGGTCAAGCGAGGCATCCTCACCGGTCGGCTGCGCCCGGGGCAGCAGCTCGTCGAGTCCGAGATCGCAGAGATGCTGGGGATGTCGAAGACACCGGTGCGCGAGGCGCTCAAGACCCTCGTCGGGAGCGGCCTGGTCAGCCTGAGCCGTTACAAAGGCGCGGTCGTCCGAGAGTTGGACACCGACGCGGCCGCCGCCATCTACGACCTCCGCGTCTTGCTCGAACCCGAGGCGGTCCGGCGGACGGTGATCGCGGGCGGCGACCTCGTAGGCGCGTCGCACGCGCTGGATCGCGCCGGTGAGGCGGGCGAGGCCGGCGACACCGTGGGGATGAGCCTGGCCAACCGCGAGTTCCACCGGTCGCTCTATCTCGGCTGCGGCAACCCGCTGCTGGTCACCACCCTCGACGGGCTGAAGGACCAGGCCGCGCTGGTGAGCGTGTCCGGATGGCTGGCCGCCGGTGGCTGGCGCACCGAGGCCGACGAGCACCGCGCGATCCTCGAGGCCGCCCGTGCAGGTGACGCGGCCCGTGCCGCCGATGCGCTCCGCGACCACATCACCGGCTTCGTCGAACGGGTCCTGCCCCGGCTCGGACGCACCGTCGATCCCGCCGACCCGAACGAGGCCGTGGAGCCCGCGGCCGGCTGAGCCGGCTCGTTCCGCTCTCCCGCACCCGACACATCCTCCGAGCACACGTGTGCTCCGGCGCCGTCCGGCTCCGGAGGCGATACCTCCTGCCCTACAACCGAGGAGCGAGATGAACTTCGACGAGATCCGGGCCGGGTTGGCTGATGTCGTCGCGATCACGCCGACGCCCTTCACCGCCGAGAATACGATCGATGAACCGGTCTTCGAGCGGATCGTCGGCCGGATGGTCGACGGCGGCGTGCGCGTGCTGACCGTCAACGGCAACACCGGCGAGTTCTACACCCTGACCCCCACGGAGATCCATACCCTGGTCGACCTGACCGCCGCGGCCGTGCCTGAACGGTCGCTGCTCGTGGCGGGGGTCGGATTCGACGTCGCCACGGCCGTCGACTCGGCCCGCTACGCCACGGCGCGTGGCGCGGCGGCCGTCATGGTGCACCAGCCGGTGCACCCCTACGTCTCGCGTCGTGGCTGGGTCGAATACCACCGCGCCATCGCCACCGCGGTACCCGAGACCGCGGTGATCCCGTACGTGCGTAACTCCCGAATCACCGCCGACGACTTCAGCGAGCTGGCCGACGCGGCGCCCAACGTGGTGGGTGTCAAGTACGCGCTTCCCGACCCGGCGAAGTTCGCCGCGGTCGCCCGTGGCGCGGGTCTGGACCGCTTCACCTGGATCGCCGGGCTGGCCGAGCTGTCGGCGCCGTCCTACGCCTCGGCCGGGGCCACCGGCTTCACGTCTGGCCTGGTCGCGGTGGCGCCCGAGCTGTCGCTGCGCATGCACCGGGCTCTCGCCGCGGCGGACTTCCCGGCGGCCATGGAGGTCTGGGACGCGATCCGCGACTTCGAGCACCTGCGCGCGGCACGGGACAACGCGGACAACGTCAGCGTCGTTAAGGAGGCCCTGCACCAGCTCGGCTACGGCCGCGCCGACGTCAGACCACCGGCATCGCGGCTCGACGCCGATGCGCGCGGCGCCGTCGAGAAGATCCTCGCCGCCTGGGGCGTGCGGTGAGCGCCCCTGTTCGCACCGTCGACCCGCGCAGCGGCGTTCCGGCCGACACCGACCTGCGGGAGACCGACCCGGCCGACGTGGCCGCCTTCTGTGCCGCGGCGGCGGAGGCCGGTGCCGGGCTGGCTGCTGCCGGACGTCCCTTCCGCACCGCGCTGCTCACCGCGATGGCGGACGGGCTGGAGAACCGGCGCGAGGACGTGGTCGCGACCGCAGACCGGGAGACCGCCCTGGGCACGGCGCGGCTGAACGGCGAGTTGACCCGCACCGCGTACCAGCTGCGCCAGTTCGCCGACGTGATCACCGAGGGTTCCTACCTCGAGGCCACCGTCGACCACGCCGCGGACACGCCGATGGGGCCACGGCCCGACCTGCGCCGGATGCTGGTGCCCACCGGCCCGGTGGCGGTCTTCGGCGCGAGCAACTTCCCGCTGGCGTTCTCCGTTCCAGGCGGTGACACCGCGGCGGCGCTGGCCGCCGGGTGCGCCGTGGTGGTCAAGGCGCACAGCAGCCACCCGCTGACCTCCGCGCTGTGCGGCGAGATCCTGGCGGAAGCGGCAGCCGGGGCCGGGGCGCCGGTGGGCACGATCTCGGTGGTGTTCGGTCGCCAGGCCGGTGAGACTCTGGTGGCCGATCCGCACATCACCGCGGTGTCCTTCACCGGCGGACACGGCGGCGCCTCGGCGCTGAAGCGGCTCATCGCGCAGCGACCCACGCCGATCCCGTTCTACGGCGAGCTTGGCAGCGTGAACCCGCTGCTCGTCACCCCGCTCGCCGCGGCGGAGCGCGCCTCCGAGATCGCCACCGGACTCGTCGGCTCCTTCACCCTGGGCGGTGGGCAGTTCTGCACGAAGCCCGGTCTGGTCCTGGTCCCGGCCGACCCACACGGCGACGCCCTGATCGAGGCGGTGCGCAACGCGCTCGCCCGGGTCTCCCCGCCGGTGCTGCTGAACCGGGGCATCGCCGAGTCCTACGCGAAGGGCCTCGCCGGTCTGCGGGGCCACACCTTGCTCGACGGCGCGGCGCCCGACGGTAGAGGCTTCGGCGTGCGGCCCACCGCGGTGGTCACCGACCGGCTGGACGACGCCCTGCTCGAGGAGGTCTTTGGGCCGCTCGCCGTGATAGTGCGGTACCGGCCGGACGAGCTGCCGGCCCTTCTCGACCGCCTCCCGGGATCACTGGTGGCCACGGTGCACGGCGGCAGCTCCGACGATCCCGAGCGGGACGCCGCGGCCGCGGTCCTGTGTGGTCGCACCGGTCGGGTCCTGTTCGACGGCTACCCCACCGGTGTCGCCGTGTCCTGGGCGCAGCACCACGGGGGCCCTTGGCCCTCGACCGACACCCTGCACACCTCCGTCGGGGCCACGGCCGTCCGCCGCTTCCTGCGCCCGGTGGCCTGGCAGTCCGCCCCGCAGCACCTACTCCCCGAGGAGCTGCGCGACGGTCCCGGTCCCGTTCCCCGCCGGGTGGACGGCGCGCTCGTCCCGCCCGTCTGACCACCCGTTCCCACCGATTCGTCCAGCCGGGCATGCGACCGCCGCCGCTCGGTCGGTCCCCCCTGCCCCGAGCACGAGAGGAACACCCGTGAGCACGCTCATCGACAAGGTCGAGGTCGTCCAGTTCGACGTCGACACCCCCGGTTACACCCGCACCTTCGACGTCGACGCCCGCGGCGGCTCCTGGTACTACCAGCCCGGCGTCACGGGTCGGCGCGGCGTGGTGCTGGTGCGCGTGTACACCACCGACGGCCACGTCGGCGAGTACGCCAACCACGCCCCGACCGGTGCCGCCCAGCAGGCCGTGGACGTCGCCAGGATCGCCGTCGGACGGCCCTGGCACGCCCGGGAGCAGATTCTGCGCACCGGACGGCGGCTGTCGCGGCCCGCCCACTCCTACGGGCTGTGCCTGCTGGACAACGCCCTGTGGGATCTGGCGGGCAAGGTCTACGGCGCCTCGCTGACCGAGCTGCTCGGCGGCGGTCGCGAGCGGGTGCGTGCCTACGCGTCCTCGGTGAACGGGGACCGGGAGGGCAGCCTCACGACCAAGGAGGAGGTGTCGGCGTTCTTCGGTTCCCTGCGCGAGCTGGGCTGGACCGGGTTCAAGATGCACAGCTGGCACGAGGGCGACAAGTGGGAGGAGGCCGAGAACGTCGCGTACATGCGCGAGACGCTCGGCGAGCGCACCGACCTGATGCTCGATCCCGCGTGCGTCTTCGACTCGATGTCGGATGCGATCTTCGTGGGCAAGGCCTGCCAGGAGGCGGGCTTCCGCTGGTATGAGGACCCGCTGCGCCCGCTGGGCAACGGGGCCTTCCAGCACCGGCAGCTGCGCGAGGCCCTCGACATCCCGATCCTGCAGACCGAGCACGTGCCGGGCCCGGAGGCCAAGGCCGACTTCCTGCTCGCCGGTGGCACCGATCTGCTCCGGGTCGACGCCCACTACGACCTCGGCATCACCGGCTGCCTCAAGACCATCAAGTTCGCCGAGTCGCTCGGCGTGAACGTCGAGGTGCACGGCCCGGGTCCCATCCACCGGCACCTGGTCGCCTCGATGCAGGCCACCTCGCTCTACGAGGTCGCCAACGTCTCGCCACACCTGGAGGACCCGTCGCCGGAGATCTACACCTGCGGCTACTCCGATGCCTACACCTCGATCGCCGAGGACGGCACGCTCGCCGTGCCCTCGGGACCGGGGATCGGTGTCACCTACGACGCCGAGCTGGTGGCCGAGCGAGCCACCGCCACGGTCACCGTCACCGGACGGGACTGACCAGCAACCCCTCCGTCCTGCCCCGCCTCCGCGCATCACCGTCCGGGACGCACGGCGGGGTCCCGGCGGGGTACGGACGACGATCCAAGGAGGTGGGTGCAATGCGGCACCACCAATCCACCGGCCCCATCACGCCGTCACGCTGGCCTCGGTACCGGGTGCGAGTCGGCGCGCTGTTCTCGGCGGCGCTGGCCGTCGCGCTGCTCGCGGGGTGTGCCGGTGACCCGGACGCCTACCCCGTCCGACCGGTCAAGCTCTACGTCCCGTTGTCCCCGGGGGGTGCGACCGACACCAGTGCGCGGTTGCTCATCGAGCATTTGCCCGAGCAGTTCGCCGGCAACGTGGTCGTCGTGAACGAGGCCGCCGGCGGCGGGGCGCTCGCGGTCAACACCGTCGCGAAGGCCCGGCCGGACGGCTACTCGCTGTTGTTCTTCCACGAGGCCATGCACACCGGCTACCAGCAGGGCACCGTCCGCCAGCGCTTCGACGAATTCCGTTCGATCGGGGTCGTCGATCGTCAGCACCAGTTCCTCCTGGCCTCGGCGGAGTCGGGCTGGACCGACCTCGACGACTTCGTCACGGCAGCACGGGAGTCTCCGGGCCGGATGGCGATGGGGGTCAGCTTCGGGGGGACCACCCAGTACAGCGGCGCCATGCTGCGGGCGGCCGGCGACATCGACCTGCGCATGCTCGACACCGGCAACGAGCCCGAGCGGGTGGCGGGCCTGCTGAGCGGCCAGCTCGACCTGATCGTCGGGAGCACGTCGGTCGCCGAGCAGTACCTCAGCTCGGGAGACTTCGTCGCGCTCGCGGTGACCAGCGAGGACCGGGATCCCTACATCAGCGACGTCCCGACGGCCGTCGAGCAGGGGTACGACGTGGTCTTCCCGACCATGTCGACCCTCCTGGGGCCCGCGGACACTCCCGACTCGGTGGTCCGGGAGTGGGATGCCGCGCTCGACGCCGTCTTCGCGGACCCGGCCTACCGGGAGGCGATGAACATGCTCGCCGAGCCGGTCCGTGTCCCCTCCGTCGAGACCCCCGACCAGCTCCGGGCGTCGTTCGACAAGGTCGACCGGCTCGCCGGACTGCTCGACGGCACCCGATGACGGGCCACGGAACTCCGCCACCACCTGACGCAAGGACGCCGATGGACGACGAACGCGACGCCTGCCCGTCTCGCCCGGTCCCGGACGGACACGCTGCACAGTCGGACCGCCCGCCTACCGGCCCGCGCGGCCCGGCGCGGTCCGGGGACCGGGTGACCGGATCCGTACTGATTCTGCTCGCTGTCGCAGCGCTGGTCCATCTGTTCAGCCTCGACGTCTCCGAGCTCAACGACGATCCCGGTCCGCACATCGTCCCGGGGCTGGCCGCTGCGGGACTCGGCATGAGTGGCCTCGCCATGGTCGTCCGTCCCGGGCCGTCCGGAGTGTCCCGGGCAGGCACCCAGCGTCACCTCACGGCCGGTTTCCTCGCCGTCGTCGTCGGTTACGTCGGGCTGCTCGGTGTCGTGGGCTACTACATCGCGACGCCCGCCTTCATCATCACCGCCTTCTGGCTCTTCAGCACACGCACGGAGCGAGTGGTCCTCCCGGCCGTCATCACCGCCGCGCTGGTCACCGTGGCGGTGGGCCTGATCTTCAACGCCGGCCTCGGCGTCGTCCTGCCGGAAGGGGTCTTCTGAGGTGGACGCGCTGCTTTCGGTCCTCACCGTCGACGCGCTGACCGCGGTCGCCGTCGGCTCCGCGATCGGGCTGGTCATCGGCGCGGTGCCGGGGCTCACCGCGATGATGGGGCTCGCCCTGCTCCTGCCGCTGACCTTCGGCATGACCCCGGGCGCGGCCATCGCCCTGCTCCTGGGCTGCTACATCGGCGGCATCGCCGGTGGACTCGTCTCCTCGACCCTGCTGGGGATGCCCGGGACACCGTCGTCCATCGCCACCACCTTCGACGCCTACCCGATGGCCCGGAAGGGCCAGCCCACCCGGGCACTCGGCATCGGCGTCACCGCCAGCCTGTTCGGCGGGATCCTCGGCTTCATCGGCCTGATCACACTCGCCCCCCTCGTGGCGAACGTCGCGTTGCGGCTCGGTCCGTTCGAGTACTTCTCGATCACCGCGCTGGCCCTGACGCTCGTTGCGGTGCTGTCCAGCGACAACATGCCCAAGGGGCTGGCGGCAGGCTTCCTTGGACTGCTCGGCGGGTCGATCGGCTTCGCCCCGATCGACGCCACCGAGCGGTTCACCTTCGGCTGGGAGCATCTCTGGGGCGGAATCGCGATCCTCCCGCTGGTCATCGGGCTCTTCGCCATCAGCGAGATGCTCCGTGTGACGATGGACGAGGGCCGCGCGATCCCGACCGTCGACGTCCGCTACCGGGGGGTCGGCCTCGGGCTGAAGCTCGCCGACCTGACCCGGAGCTGGTGGAACATCGTTCGCTCGTCGACGATCGGCATCGTCATCGGTGTCCTGCCCGGTATGGGCGGCGCGGCGGCGAACCTGGTCGCCTACGCACGCGCCAAGCAGGCGAGCCCCGAACCGGACACATTCGGGAAGGGCGCACCGGACGGGATCTGGGCCCCCGAGTCGTCCAACAGTGCCTCCTCCGGCGGAGCGCTGGTGCCCATGATGACACTGGGCATCCCCGGCGACGGCGTCACCGCGGTCCTGCTCGGCGGACTGATCATCCACGGCATCCAGCCCGGGCCGCTGCTCTACACCGACAACCCCGACATCGTCTCGACGATCTTCGTCTACTTCGCGATCGCGGTCGTGATCGTGTTCGCCCTGCAGACCGCCGGTATGCGGATCTTCCCGCTCGTCCTGCGCGTACCACGGCGGTACCTGTTCCCGATCCTCGTGGCGTTCATGGCCGTAGGCGCCTACGCCGGCAGCTACCAGATCGCCGACACGTGGCTCATGGTGTTCCTCGGGATCGTCGGCTACGTCCTGGTCAGGGCCGGACTCCCGCTGAGCCCCCTGCTGCTGGGCTACATCCTCAGCCCGATCGTCGAGACCTACTTCCGGCGCGCGGTCATGACCTCGGAGGGCGACTACGCGCCGTTCGTCACCCGGCCGGCGTCCGCGATCTTCCTGCTCGCCGCGGTGACGGTGATCGGCTGCGCCGTGTGGAGCCGGAAGCGCGCCGTCCGCTCTCTCCCGTCCAACACCGCGAGCCGCATCGGCTGAACCGCAAGTTCTCCACCGGGCGGCGGGTCGCCGTCACCCGTCGACGACCCGCCGCCCGACGTCCCGACTCAATGAGGAGTATCGATGCCGACCGCACTGGTCGCCCTGCTGTGCTTCATCGGCGTACTGATCGCCTGGACGGTGCTCGTCAAACGATCCATGGCCGAGGCCATGTTCCTGGGTTTCGTCACCGTGTGCCTGTTCGGCGGGACCGACGCGTTCGCCCTCGCCGTGGCGGGCCTGCGGTCCTCGGCATCCGATGTCGTCGTCTACGCCGCCGTCGGGTTCGTGTTCATGGCCTACCTGATCGACCAGCTGGGGATCATGAAACGGATCCTCGACCTGCTCAACTCGATGTTCGGCCGGGTCCGTGGCGGACCGGCCTACGTCGACACGGTGGGCTCGGGCGTCATGGGCGCGCTGGCCGGCTCCAACGCGGGCAACGCCGCGGCGACGGGCGCGGTCACCACCCCGTGGATGATCGAGTCGGGGTTCTCCCCCAAGCGGTCCGCGACGATCGTGGCCGGGAACTCCGCCATGGGAGCCGCGCTGCCGCCGAGCAATTCCATGGTCATCATGCTCGGGTTCGCCTCGGGGATCGCGGCGTCCGGCTCGGTGTACATCGCTTTGTTCGTCTCCGGGATCTACCAGCTGGCTTACCGCTTCCTGCTCGTGGCGTACTTCGCACGCAGGGACGGGATCGAACGGGCGGATCCCTCCGACATCCACCCACTGGCGACGAGCTGGCGCTTCGGCTGGCGGTCGATCGCCGTCTACCTCGGTGCGGTCATCCCGGTCGCACTGACCGTGGGCCCGATCGCGAACCATCTGAGCGAGCGCACGGCCGTCGGCGATGCCCTCGGCTCTGTCTCGATCATGGTCTGGATCCCGACGCTGATCATCGTGATCGCGTGCCTCGTCGGCCGGAAGAACCTGCCCCGCACCCGGTCACA
Organism: Pseudonocardia nematodicida; assembly: GCF_040105385.1. NCBI lineage: Bacteria > Bacillati > Actinomycetota > Actinomycetes > Pseudonocardiales > Pseudonocardiaceae > Pseudonocardia > Pseudonocardia nematodicida. The sequence continues at coordinate 65,559 of NZ_JBEDNQ010000008.1, read as the reverse complement.
GGGATTCGAGCTGGTGCGGGGGGCGATGCAGCCGCTGTCCCAGATCGGCGCACTGCTCTTCTTCGCCATCGCCGCGAGCACCGTGTTCGTCGAGCTGGGGCTGGCCGGCGACGTCGAGGCCGTGCTCGGCGCCGCGGACCTGCCACCGTGGCTGGTGGTCGTGATCGTCTCGGTCACCCTGGCCGTGGTGTGTGGGCCGCTGACCGGCGCACCCACCGTGGCCACACTGGGGCAGGTCTCGCTGCTCACGCTGATCGCAGCCGGGATCGATCCGGTCATCGCCGTCATCGTGGTTCTGATGGCCACATCCACCGAGGGCCAGTCCCCGCCGGCATCGGCACCCATCTTCATCGCCGCGGCTCTCGCCCGCACCAGACCGCAATCCCTGTTCACGCCGTTGATCGGCTACTACCTGCTGCCGGTCCTGTTGATGACGATCCTGGTGGGCCTGGGTGTCCTCCCCGTTCCGACCGGAGGCTGATTTCCGTGAGCACTGCACGACGTCGTACCGGGTCGATCCTGGACACCGTGTTCGTCCTGTTCCTGGTGGCAGCACTCGGTCTGGGCACCACCATCGTCGCCGTCCAGACGATCGGGCTGGCAAGCACCGATCCGCGGGTCGTCGAGTGGCCGGACGCGATGCTGAACACTCCCGCCGTTCTCTGCGCGGCCGTCGCAGGCATCGCGGCCTTCCTCCGCACCTATCTCGGTGACGAGAGCAAGGACGGAGAGACGGCATGAGTCCCGACCATCAGAGCCGCCTGCCGGCCCGGCACCACCTCGGAGGAGAACGATGAGTACCGACCCCACGACCGCGCGCTACTCGGTCGAGGGCCTCACGGCTCTCTCGGAGAGTCTGCTGCACGAGGCCGGCATCGAGAAGGCGCATGCGAGGGCGATGACCGCCCGCATGATCGACGGCGACCTGCTCGGGCACCGCACCCACGGGCTGGCGTTCCTGCCCACCTATCTCGACCGGATCGAGGGCGGCCACATCGGCAGCGGTGGCGAGCTCGAGACACTCCACGACGACGGTGCCACCGCCGCCTGGCGGGCGAACCGCCTCCCCGGCGCATGGGTGATGGGCGAGGCCACTGACCTACTGCTCGACCGGATCACCGACCGCGCGGTCGCCACCGTCACCGTCGCGGACTGCTCCCACATCGGCTGCCTGCAGAGCTACCTGCTTCCTTTCACCGAACGTGGGCTGCTGGTGACGCTGACCGCCACCAACCCCGGCGTGGCGTCGGTGGCCGCACCCGGTGGCACCCGCGGCGTGATCACCAGCAACCCGATCGCGATGGGCATTCCGACCAGGGCGGACCCGATCCTCATCGATCAGTGCACGTCGGTCGGGAGCAACGCCCTGTTCGAGGGGTACGCCGTACGCGGGGAACGCCTCCCCGGCAAGTGGCTGGTCGGTGCCGACGGCATCCCGACCGACGACCCGACCGTCCTGCGGGCCGACCCGCCAGGGACGATCCAGTCACTGGGCCAGACGGACTTCGGCTACAAGGGCTTCGGCTTCGGTCTCATGTCCGAGGCCCTGTCGATCGCTCTTCCCGGCTACGGGCGCCGGAGCCGCCCGGACCGGTTCGGCCAGGGGGTCTTCCTGCAGGTGCTCGACCCCGGCCGGTTCGCCGGCTCGGACACCTTCCTCGACGAGATCGACCACCTGGTCGGGTCCGTCCGCGACGATCCCGGTGCCGCCGGGGCCACCATCAGGCTGCCGGGGGAACGGGCACTGGCCGCCCGGCGCCAGCAGATCCGCGACGGTGTCGTGATCGGGGCCGAGGTCCTCGCTCGGCTCACTCCCCGGGCGAACCGCAGCAGTACACCTCTCCCCACACCCCTGTGATGCACCCCGATGCCGGTCGCGGGATATCGGGGTGCGATGGACGGCACCGTGTCCACTCGCCGGCGGCACCGGACCGGCCATCACGGATCGGCTGGACCGCCTGCGACTCCGCGGGCCCCGCAATCATGCGACCACGCATATGCCGAGACGGAGAATGTCGGTAAGCACTTCTGCCCTAGCCAGCCCCAGGAAGGACAGGCGGCCTGCAGCGCCTCGCTCGCCGTTCCAACGGACAGGCGTCCGGCCGGTCACTGCGGCGTGCCCGTTCGACAGTTCGGTGTCACTGCGGTGATCGTCTCCCAGACGGTAACGTTCACCCTTGCGGTCGAGGTGGAGGTCACCGGACACCCGGATCGTCTCGCCGGGCCGGACATACACTGTGGTCACGGCGTCGATCAGCTCTCGCGCGGCCGGCGAGCATGCCCCACCGCGGCTCGGTGCGGCGCACGGTTGGTACATCGACGTCGAGCAGGACACGGATGTCCCGCCTCGCGGGCACCACGTGCCGCGCCGGCACGGCTCCGCACGGAGCAGACGGAGCTTCGAGACGACACGGGGGCTACGGGGATCCTCAGGTGCCGCCGTCAAAGCGGACCGGTACCCGGGGTGGGCTGCTGGGCGATGAGCAACCAGCCGCGATCGTGATCGTGCACCCAGACGGACAGGGTCAGGTTGTCGATCGACTTGTGGACCGTGCCCGCCCGCAGCTCCGCCCGCATCCGACCCCAGACCAGCGCCGCATCCGCTGTGAGGACGATGGTGGTGACGGGATGCTCGATGACCTCGTAGTCGTAGTGCCCGGAGCGGAGTTTGGCGAGGTAGGTGGCTCGCGTGTCGACCACCCCGGTGTTGTGTACGTAGACGAGGTCCGGATGGCACAGTTCCTCGAAGCGGTCCCAGTCCCCGTCGACGACCGCATCGAAGCGGACGCATTCGAGACGTTCGACGGTCGCTCGTCGGGACACGTCGTCATGACCATGAACGCTCATATCACCGGCACCGCCCCGACGAGGACCGACACCAGGAGCATCGCCAGGGTGCAGCCGAACGCCCAGCCGATGGTGAACTTCTGGTGGTTGATGTAGCTGACCTTCAGCAGCGAGGCGAACAGCAGCGGCGCGGCGACCAGCGGGCTCAGGCCGTAGCCGACCTGACCGAGCAACGCCGCCCGTCCCACCTCGGCGGGCTCGAGCCCGTAGGCCACACCGGTCTCGGCCAGCACCGGCAGCATGCCAAAGTAGAACGCGTCGGGGCTCATCACGAGCGTGCTGGCGAAGCTCAGGAACGTGGTCATCAGCGCGAGCTGATTACCGAGGGCGTCCGGTACGACGTCCACGATGGACGTCGCCATGGCGCCGATCATGCCCGTCCCCGTCAGGATCCCGGTGAACGCCCCGGCGGCGAAGATGATGACCGTGGCCCACAGGGCGTTGCCGGCGTGTTTGCGGATGATGCGCTCGACTTGAGTCGCACGGAAGTTCACCAGGAGCGCCACGACGAATCCGATCAGGAACGTGACGTAGGGCGGGAGGATCTCGAAGATCACCGAGATCATCACGACCACGGTCAGTGCCAGGTTGAGGAGCCGCAACCGGGGCCGCAGCAGATCCTCGTCATCCCCCGACCCGGCGACGAACTCGTCGACCTGGTCCTGTGCGGCGACCGGCCCGGCACCCGGGGCGACCCGCCCCGCGGCGACGAGAGCCTCCTCCCTTCCCTCCTCCACCCGCGTCAGTACACCGGCGGACCATCCGAGGCGAGCCCGCTCACGACGTCCCAGGATCACAGCCATGACGAAGAGGAAGACGATGCCGCCCATGAGACCCGGCAGCAACGGCACGAACGCCTCGCTGACGGAGAGATCGAGAACCGCCATGGTGCGTGTGGTCGGCCCACCCCAGGGCGAGCTGTTCATGATGTAGAAACCGATCGTCGTCAGCGCCATGAGCACCAGCGGGCTCATTCCGCAGCGCCGGTAGAGCGGATACAGCGACAGCGTCACGATGATGAACGTCGTCGTGCCGTCGCCGTCGAGGGACACCACGAGCGTGAGCAACGCCGTCCCAAGGGTGATCTTCAGGGGGTCCTCGCCGAGGCGCCGCAGGATGGCGTCGACGAGCGGCGTGAACAACCCGGTGTCGATCATCGTGCTGAAGAACAGCACCGAGAAAAGAATCAGCATCCCGGTCGGCGCGACCGTGAGCACGCCGTCCTTCACCATCTCGCCGAGGGACGATCCGTCGCCGACGACGAGCGCGGCCGCGACCGGGACCAGGACGAGCGCGACGAGTACGTGGACCCGCCCCGAGGCGACGAGGGCGACGAAGATCATCAAAGCCACGAATCCGGCTAGTGCCAGCACAGATACCTCCCTGCTGTGGGCCGGTTCGAAGCCCCGGCGACAACCGATGACGGCAGCACGCCGGCCGATTGACACCCGCACATCGACGTGCTTACTGTTCGGAACAACTGTTCTGAACAGTGGCGCACGTTACGACCGTGGCACAGAGCACGTCAAGGGCTTCCCGGATCGACCTGCGCCGACATCCCACGGCGGGTGACGGACAACCCCGTCGACCGCCACGAGAGCCACGGAGGTCTCATGAAGATCGAGAAGGTCACGACCCGCTGGGTCCGCGTCCCGCTGGAGAAGCCGGTCGGCTGGTCGATCAAGACGATCAACTGGCGCGAGCACCTCTTCGTCGAGATCGAGTCGGACGAGGGCCATGTCGGCGTCGGCTGCTGCCTGCAGGACATCAGCGGCAAGATGGCGAAGGCCGCCATGGACGAGCTGCTGGTGCCGATGCTCCTGGGCCGCGACCCGCGCGACATCGAGGCGCTCTGGAGCGACATGTACTACCTCACGGTCCGGGCCGGGCGCAGGGGCAACATGGCACACGCCATCTCGGCCATTGACATCGCGCTCTGGGACCACCACGGAAAGCTCGCGGGAATGCCCCTGCACAAGCTCCTCGGCGGGTACCGGACGGAGATCCCCTGCTACGCCTCGGGCGGCTACTACTACCCGGGCGAGGAGCTCTTCCCCCAGCTGCGCCGGGAGGTGCAGAGCTACGTCGACAAGAACTACAACGGAGTCAAGATCAGAGTCGGCGCCCTCGACGCGGCCACCGACGCCAAGCGAGCGGAACTCGCGCGCGAGGTGCTCGGCCCCGGACGCAAGCTGATGCTCGACGCCACGCAGGGCTACCGCGACGTCAACTCCTGCCTCGAACTGTGCCGCCTCGTCGAGGATCTCGACATCTACTTCCTCGAGGAGCCGCTGCCCATCGACATGGTCGAGGCGTACCGACGTCTGGCCGAGAAGACCTCGATCCCGCTCGCCACCGGTGAGAACGGCGCCACCCGGTGGGAGTTCAACGAGTTCGTCAAGCAAGGCTCACTGTCGTATCTCCAGCCGGACGCCACGTCCTGCGGCGGGATCAGCGAATGGCGCAAGATCGCGACGATCGCCGGCGCGAACGGCGTCTCCGTGGCGCCGCACTACCACTGGGACGTCCACACCCAGCTGGCCGCGGCCACGCCCGAGGTGAGCATCCTCGAGAAGTTCGAGGGAACCGGCGTCAAGGTCCTCGACCTCCTCATGGACAACCCGCGCGAGGTCACCGACGACGGGTGCCTGCGCCCGTCGGACGTTCCCGGCGTCGGGATCGAGTGGAACCCCGCGCAGCTCGATCGCTACACGATCGAGCAGAACGTCCACACAGCCTGACGACCCCCTGACGCGGCAGCTGGTCCGGTGGACACCGCGTCACACCGCGAGACGAAGGACGAACACATCATGGATCTGGGAATCACGGGCCGGGTCGCGCTCGTACTCGGCGCCGGAGGCGGCCTCGGCGGCGCGATCGCCACGGCACTCGCGGCGGAAGGGGCCACCGTCGTGGTGGCCGACCGCAGCCGGGAACAGGCGCAGGCGACCTGCGACCACATCGACGCGACCGGCGGAACCACCCACCTCTACACCTGGGACCTCGCCGACATCGAGGCGGGCATCGAGACCGTCGACCGGATCATCGCGGAGGTCGGTCCGGTCGACATCCTCGTCAACATGACCGGTGGCCCGCCCCCGTCGCCCGTGGCGGGACAGGACCCGGCGACGTGGCGGCAGAACTTCGAGATGATGATCCTCTCGATCGTCACCCTCACCGACCGGGTCCTGCCCGGCATGCGCCAGCGGGGTTGGGGGCGGATCATCACCAGCACCACGTCGGGCGTCATCGCCCCGATTCCCGATCTCGGGCTCTCCAACGCGCTGCGCACCTCGCTCCTGGGCTGGTCCAAGACGCTGGCGGCCGAGGTCGCGCGCGACGGGGTCACCAGCAACGTCGTTCTGCCCGGCCGCATCGCCACCGATCGGATCGGCTTCCTCGACCAAAAGAAGGCCGAGCGGCTCGGCGTGCCGGTTGACGACGTCGTCGCCGAGAGCCTGCGGGCGATTCCCGCCGGCCGGTACGGACGTCCCGAGGAATACGGCGCGACCGTCGCCTTCCTGGCTGGCGAGCAGGCCTCCTACATCACCGGCTCAGTCGTGCGGGTCGATGGCGGCTACGTCCCCAGCATCTGAGGAGGATCTCGTGGGTCTGACACCTACGACCAGGGGTGTGTACGCCATCGCGCCCACCCCGTTCGACGAGTCCGGTGAGGTCGACCACGCCAGCATCGAGACTCTGGTCGAGTTCTACCGCAGGTCCGGGGTCGACGGGATCACCGTGCTCGGATTGCTCGGCGAGGTCGCCAAGCTGACCGATCAGGAGAGCCGTGAGGTGGTGCGCCGCTTCGTCTCGACAGCGGGTGACCTGCCCGTCGTCGTCGGTGTCTCCGCACCGGGCTTCCGGCAGATGGCCGGTCTCAGCGACGACGCCATGGCTGCGGGAGCCGCGGGAGCGATGATTGCTCCCGCGGCGACGTTGAGTACCGACGAGCAGATCACGCAGTACTTCGCCAACGCCTGTTCGGCCGTGGGCGCGTCGACCCCGGTCGTCGTGCAGGACTTCCCGCTCAACTCGGGCGTCCGTATCAGCACGACCGTGCTCGCACGGATCTTCTCCGACAACGACAACGCGGTGGTGCTCAAGCACGAGGACTGGCCCGGCCTCGACAAGATCACGGCGTTGCGGAATCTGATCGACTCGGGAGGGATGCCGCAGGTGTCGATCCTCACCGGCTTCGGAGGTGCGTTCCTCGACTGCGAGATGCGGCGCGGGGCATCGGGAGCGATGACGGGGTACGCCTTCCCCGAACTGCTGGTCGAGGTCGTCGGCCGTGGTCTCGCGGGAGAGTTCGACGCGATGCAGGAGGCCTTCGACGCGCATCTCCCCTATCTGCGCTACGAGCAGCAACCCGGCATCGGGCTGGCCGCACGCAAGTATGTGCTCCACCGGCGCGGCGCGATCGCATCGGCGGCCCAGCGCGTCCCGACCGTCGCCCTGAGCGAGCAGAGCCGCGCGGAGGTGGACCACCTCATCGCGCGACTGATGCCCTCCGCGTAGCAGCGGGCCGACGCTCGACGAACCGAGACGATGAGCTGTGCGGGCTCCACGCACCTGCGGAGCCCGCACAGCTTCACAACGTCAGGCGCACCGTCGCCTGGGACCGCTCGATCATGCCCTCGAGCTTGCCGACGGCCGCCTGCACGTCGCCGGTCGCGATGAACTCGACCATCTCGCGATGCGGCGCGACGCTGCTCGCCAGGTCGCCGTTCTGCGCGATGTAACCGTGGTTCGTCAGTCGCAACGTCCGTCGCATCGGCTCACTGATGGCCCGCAACACGCGCACCGTCACGCTGTTGTCGGCGACCTCGGCGAGCATCAGGTGGAACGCATAGTCGGCCACCTCGAACGCGACCGGGTCGTCGGCTGCGGCGGCGAGATCGTCACAGGCTCGCCGGAGCCGGTCCAGATCCGCAGGGCCGGCTGTCGCCGTCGCCTTCTCGATGTGATGGCGTTCGATGACCAGTCGTGCCTCCAGCAGGTCGAGCATCTCCTGCGCGGAGTCGGCCGTGCCGAGCCACGCCTCGAACTGTGGGGTGCCGGTTCCCACGCTGCGGACGATGGATCCCTTCCCGGGAAGCACCTCAATCAACCCAGCCGCCGCGAGCGAGCCGATTGCCGAGCGGACGGTGGCCATCGACACGTCGAACTGCGACGCCAGCTCCCGCTGGCCGGGCAACAGTGCGCCAGGCCGGAAACCGCCACTCATAATCTGCTCGTAGAGATGGTCGGCGATGTGTGCGGGGCGGCTGACGCGTCGAGCCCCGCTCTCGACGACGGGACGATCCCAGCTCACCAACCCAGAGTACTCCGCGCTTCGCACGACGGTCCGGAGCGACCGTCCCGACCGAACTCCGGCCTCCCGAATGCCACCCTGAACGGACCCACGCGGGTCTCGCCCAGCCAGGGAGCCACCGGACGAGACCCGCGTGAGCCGAGATCTATGTGCTGTACGGGACCCGTGTCACGAGCGGGACTCCGACGGAGAGCCGGGTCGGGTGCTCGGCCCGGACTCCGCCACCCCTTCGGCTGGGTCGCCGCTAGTTGTACTGCCCAGGGACGTTGGTTAACCGGCTGATCGGTGCCCGACGTCCGATGGCGGTGTGGGGCCTGTGATGGTTGTACTCGTGCAGCCAGCCCGGTAGAGCTTCTCGGCGCTGCGACTCGCCGGTGTAGTGGCGGGCTAAGGCCACCGCTCAGCCAGGGTGCGGTGGAACCGTTCGATCTTGCCGTTGGTCTGGGGGCGGTAGGGCCGGGTCCGTTTCGGGGTGATGTCGAGGTCGCGGCAGGTGTCGCGCCAGACATGGGAGCGGTAGGCCGAGCCGTTGTCCGACAGCACCCGGGACACGGTGACCCCGCGTTCGGCGAACCAGGCCGTGGCCCGGGTCAGCACGGCGATGGCGGTGGCGGCTTTCTCGTCGTCGTGGATCTCGGCGTAGGCGACCCGGGAGTGGTCGTCGAGCACGGTGTGGACATAGGCGGTGCCCATCTTCTTGTCGCCGTGGACGCTGCGCGGCTTGCCCGGGGTCGCGGCCCGGTGCCGGTTACCGGTCGCGCGCCCGACATAGCGCCACCCGCCGCCGTCGGGGATGTTGCCCAGCTTCTTCACATCCACGTGCAGAAGGTCGCCGGGGGCGGGGTGTTCGTAGCGGCGCACGGGCTCACCGGTGACCCGGTCGACGTGGGTCAGGCGGTGTAGCCCGCAGCGCACCAGCACCCGATGCACCGTGGAGGCCGGCATGTTCTGACGGGCACCGATCTCGATCGGGCCCAGACGCAACCTCATCCGGTCCCGCACGATCGCCCGGACCCGGGCCGGGGTGGTGCGGGTCGGGCTGCGATGCGGACGGCTGCAGCGATCACCCATCCCGGTCTCGCCCTCGGCGCGGTAGCGCTCGGCCCAGCGTTTCGCGGTCGGCCAGGCCACCTGGAACCGCTCGGCAGCCTGCGCGACCGGCATACCGGCCTCGACGATCAACCGGGCCAGGCGTAGCCGGTGCTTCTCGGTCAGCGGGGCGTTAGCGTGAACCACGAGGACCTCCTGTGGTGCGGGGTGTGGGCGCCTTCGACAGCTCCACACCCTCCGCAGGAGGTCCTCACCTTTTCAAGATCAGCTAGATCGTGTTGTCACACGACCTCGACCAACGTCTCTGGTCAGTACAGCTAGTACTGCAACGGCACTTGGGCGTGTCGTGAGAGGCTGAGGCCGGTCGGGCGGTGATGATCACCGCGTGGTGGATCTTGCCGGGTGGGTGGCCTCGTTGGACTCGATGGTGGAGCTGATCGCGGGCCGTTTCGGCAGGTCCGAGCCGCGTCGGCGGGTCGGGACCTATCTTCGTGGGCTGCTGGCGGGTCTGGAGCGTAAGAACGGTTGGACGCTGGCCGAGCACGCCGGGGCGGTGTCGCCGGATGGGATGCAGCGGCTGCTGCGGACCGCGGAGTGGGACGTCGACGGTGTCCGTGATGACCTGCGCGGCTATGTGATCGACGAGCTCGGCGACGAGGCCAGCGGTGTGTTCGTGGTCGATGAAACCGGGTTCATCAAGAAGGGTGTGCGCTCGGCCGGGGTGCAGCGCCAGTACACCGGCACCACCGGGAAGATCGACAACTGTCAGCTCGGGGTGTTCTTGGCCTACGCCTCAAACAGGGGGCGGGCGTTGATCGACCGGGAGCTCTACCTGCCGACCTCGTGGACCGAGGACCGCGATCGCTGCGCCGCGGCCGGCGTCCCGGGCGAGGTCGGGTTCGCGACGAAACCACAGCTGGGCCTGGCCATGCTCGCCCGAGCCCGCGACGCCGGACTGCTGAGTAGCCGGTCCTGGGTGAGCGCGGACGAGGCCTACGGCCAGAACCCGACCTTCCGCACCTGGCTGGCCGAGCGAGGAATCCCGTTCGTGCTCGCGACCCGCAACGACGACATGCTGACCAGCCCCGACGGGAAAAGTCGCCAAGCCAAGGTCCTGGCCACGATCGCCGGCGCCCGTGACCCCGACACCGGCCAGGCCGGATGGGAACGCCGTTCGGTCGGCGCCGGCGCACACGGGGAACGCGTCTATGACTGGACCGCGGTCGCCCTCGACACCACCGGGATGCCCGCCGGGTGGGGGCACTGGCTGCTGGTCCGCCGCCAGACCGAGCCCGCCGAGGGCAAGCAGGTGCGTGAACTGGCGTTCTATCGCTGCGCCGCACCCGCAGCGACGCCGCTGCGAGAGCTGGTCCGAGTCGCCGGGGCCCGATGGGCGATCGAGGAATGCTTCCAGACCGCGAAGAACGAAGCCGGGCTCGACCACTACCAGGTCCGCTCGTTTCGGGCCTGGCACGCCCACATCACCCTGGCCATGCTCGCCGCCGCCTACCTCGCCGCGACCCGCGCCCGGGAGGCCGAAAAGGGGGATCCCCAGCCGGTCGCCGTCCACTGATCCGGCTCTCCGCCAACGAGATCCGCAGAGTGCTCGCCCGCCTCGCCTTCACCCCACTGACCTGCATCGACCACGTCATGCACTGGTCGAGATGGCGCCGCGAACGCCAGCACCAGGCCCGCACCTGCCACTACCGCCGCCGCGGCGAACGACCACCGGACTGATCAACTGCCGTTGCAGTACTAGTGCCCGATCGGGGAGTTGTTCACGCTATGGCCGACAGCGTTGGTCGGAGGCGGACCCGCCTGCTGCAGCGGCGCCAACCTCGCAAGCCTGCGCTTCGTGACGCCGTCATCAGTCCAGCAGCTCGCACGCGCCGACGCATTGGGCTCAGGGCGCTGCCAGCCCGCCCCCGATTCCCAGAATCTGATCCTTCGGCGACTGCAGCTCGTACGGGCTGCGGGCGATATCGCGCAGACCCTTGAACGGCACATGCGTACGGCTCGGAGACAACGTCACACCCACTTCCGTGGTTTCCACGTTCGCGTCGCGGTAGACAAGCAGGACCTCCCGCAGATGCTTCGCGAAATCCCGGCGGAACTGTCCTCGCCCTTGCTTGGTGTCAGCGAGCTCCGACCCGAACTGTGCACGCAACGTCTCCCACGAGACCGTCGAGGGCCGACGCAGATAGCTCATCCGGTAGGTCAACCAGCAGTAGATGTCCAGCCGCAGAGCACTCCCACGAAGGGCACGCAGTGCCCCCAGATCTATCGGGACCGGGTGGTTGGTGACCTCGTCGAAGAAATCCCCCGACAGACGCACGACAGACGGGAACAGAGTGTGCGCCTCGGGGTCATCACTGGGCCTCGACCACAAATTGTATTCGCTGGCAACGTTCATCTGACCACCGGCGACACGGTGTTCACCCTCCCACCGCACAGCAAGCGATGCCTGAAACAAGCGATCACTCTGCTTCATCAGCCGGGTGATCGTACCGTTCTTGCCGCCAGTGGGAGTCAGCCCGAGCTGGCGCATGAAGTCGCTGAGGTTGCGCCCTAGGACCAAGTCACGACTCTTCGTGCGGAGCGCCTCGGTCGAGAGCCAGTTCAACAGCAGCCGTGGCATCGCGCCATAGGGGTAACCTGTCGAGCCGGGCCGCACGCTCAGCGTCAGGTCGCCGTTACGTCGCTCCCAGCGGGGCTTGTCGCCAGGGTCGCGATAGGGCAGCGACGTCTGGGTGAACAACCTCGCCAGGAACCCAATCTCCTGCTCATCCTGGTCCCAGAGCTCAGCCGCCGCCCGCAACAGACGCAAGTCTCGACTTGGTGTGCCCGCCATGGCGCAGAGCATGCCACGCGCATGTCAACCAGAGTCTGAGCAGGCGCTTCACCGGAGTGTTGTCCACGCATAACACGCCGACCCGACGAGACTGTCCACGCATAAGTCACCGACCCATGCGGCAAGCCGCACGAACCACCATGTGTCGCCTGCACCCACCGGCAGTGATCCACACGTGATAAGGGACGCATAGCATGCCGACCCACGGGCCCCTCCGGCGGACCACGAGAGCAGTCGCCCCCACGAGTTCGCACCTCAAAATCTGGCTGAGCTGCAGTTAACTCGCGGCGGCTGGCCGCAACGACCGATCAAGCGCATAGGTCGCCGACCACTCTCGTCAAGCCGGCAGCGCCACGCATAATTCGCCGACCCGCAAGCTCCGGAGGGCCAGAGCATCGTCCAACCGCATACACACCGTGACCAACCGGAGCCGTCGGTCGCATGCGACCACCTGGTCACCGGGCGCACCGTCGCACGCCCGAGACGTGCCGCGACCGAACAACGGGCCTGGTGATCGCCCGTACCGAGCCATGAGCAGGACAGGTGCCCGGATGGCACCCGCGGCGTACGCATAACCGGCCGACCCGTCCCACTACGCATAGAAGGCCGACCGCCCCGGTTCCTACCCGGGCACAAGGCGAGCTCAGCGCATAGGTTGCCGACCACGATCCGTTCAGGTCGCAGACAGGAGCGCCGGTACAGCGCCTCTCCTGCGTAGTTCTACCGCCAGGTCGGTACGACGACTCTGAGCTAGGGGTTCGGACGATTAGCCCGATCGCCACCAGTCCCGACATCCCGAGGCGAGGCAACAGCGAGAAGGGCCGGGGAACTCTCGCATGGAGTATCCGAAGCCCCCACGCTGCTTCGGCCCACAACGGCCAAGACGAGAGACCACGAGCGGAAACCCCGTCGCGACGTGCTCCGTCGCGTACGGTCGAGCGTGGGCTCAGCAGCGATGGCCTCGGCGAAGGCGATCCAGGTCGCGATGCAACCCGCGGCCCGCATCCACGCATAGCCTGCCGACCTCAGGGCTCCATCCACGCATGGATTGCCGACCAGCATCGTTCCCGTCCTTGCCTCGGAAGCCGCAGTCCACGCATAAGCTGCCGACCCCGTGCGAACTGGGCCGGCGAAGGATGTGTGGATGACCTGCAAAGCATGGTGCGACCGCAGCTCGACACGATGATCAGCTCGCCGCGCATAAGAGGCCGACCTCCGGCATCAGCGCAGGTCACGGCGCCCTTGTGACCCAGGACGCCCCTCGATGTTGCGGTGTCGCTGGCTGGGTTCGACCACGTCGACACCGACACCGCGCCAGTACGCGCATATCTTGCCGACCCGGTGCGACCGAGCCATACGCATACTTCGCCGACCCCGCCCGGAGAGTCAGGCCGCTTCGCGCAGATCACGGATGGGCGCACGGCAACCGGCGTCCGCGACACGCTGACCGGAGACTCCCACCTGACCTGCAGCAACTGCGCGGGGCGAGGACAACTGGCTTCTCAGTCGCAACGCCACTGGTTGACGAGCTAGTCCGTAACATGCACCGCGTCCACGCATAACCTGCCGACCAACAGAGTAGCGAGGCTGTTGCATCACCAAACTAGGCTCGCGAGAACCAGGACGTGGCGCATAAGCGGCCGACTGGATACCAGCATTTCACGCATAGATCGCCGACCTCCTACGCATACCTAGCCGACCCGAGCCCCCGGAAACATGCAGGTCAACCCGGCATTTCCGTACCCCCCTGTAGTTCTTCCTGTAGAAGTTTCCTGTAGTCCAATCGGACGAGCCGTGCGAAGGCGACCCTGCTGCGCCCGATCGGCCCGGAACGGCTGCGCTGCCCCCGGAAATTCGAACTCGGCCTCGAGCCCTTGCACGACAGGCAGCATCGTGGTCGGCACGAACCAGCAGTTGCCCCACATCCAGTCACGCATCAGTCGGAGGCTAGATCGAGCCCAACAGACACACCGCAACTTCGAAGCGAGAGCGCGATGTGCCACGAGGCCCAAGACCTGAGGGCAGTGGGGGAGAGTCGGAACCGAGGCGTGGATACTGCAGCGACTGCGTCTTGTCGAGGTGCCGGAGCGGTAGGAGCGGGCCTGGAGACCTCCACCAGCTCTCGCTGTGTCGGCTCCGGGTGAATCCTGACCCTCTGGTTCCGGGTGAACGTTGACCCACCTCTGACCATCGTGAGGTGTTGAGGGTGGAGGACTGGGCGGAGATCCGCCGGTTGCACCGGTCCGAGCAGATGCCGATCCGAGCGATCGCGCGGCATCTGGGGATCTCGAAGAACACGGTGAAGAAGGCGCTGGGCAGCGACGTCCCGCCGACGTATCGGCGGCCGGCGAAGGGCTCGATCGTCGATGCGGTCGAGCCGGCGATCCGGGACCTGTTGGGGCAGTTCCCGGGTATGCCCTCGACGGTGATCGCCGAGCGGATCGGGTGGAGGCGAGGCAGGACCGTGCTGTTCGACCGGATCGCCGAGCTCCGCCCGCTGTTCCGGGTCCCGGATCCGGTCTCGCGCACCGAGTATCAGCCTGGCGAGCTGGCTCAGTGCGACCTGTGGTTCCCGCCGGTCGACGTCCCGGCCGGGTTCGATCAGGTGGTGCGCCCGCCGGTGCTGGTGATGGTCTCGGGCTACTCCCGGATCATCACTGCCCGGATGATCCCCTCGCGCCAGGGCGAGGATTTGCTGGCCGGGCACTGGGCGCTGCTCTCGGGTTGGGGCTCGGTTCCGCGATCGCTGGTCTGGGACAACGAGTCCGCGATCGGGTCCTGGCGAGCGGGGCGGCCGCAGCTGACCGAGGCCATGCAGGGTTTCCGGGGCGCGCTGGGGATCCGGGTGGTTCAGTGCCGGCCGCGCGACCCCGAGGCCAAGGGGCTGGTCGAGCGGGTCAACGGCTACTTCGAGACCTCGTTTCTGCCTGGTCGATCCTTCGCCAGTCCGGCGGACTTCAACCTCCAGCTCACCGACTGGCTGGCGCTGGCCAATGCCCGCCGGCACCGCCGGCTCGGCGCACGTCCGAGCGAGCGCTGGGACAGCGATCGGGCCGCGATGTTGGCGTTGCCGCCGGTCGCGCCGAGTCTGGGGTGGCGGTTCTCGACTCGGCTGGCGCGCGATCACTACCTGCGTTGCGACGCCAACGACTACTCGGTCCACCCGCAGGTCATCGGGCGTCGTGTCGATCTATTCGCCGACCTCGAGCAGGTCGTGGTCACCTGCGACGGTGTCGAGGTCGCCCGTCACCGAAGGTGCTGGGCGCGGCACCAGAGCATCACCGACCCGGTCCACGTCGCCGCGGCGAGCCGGCTGCGCAGCGCGCATCGTGCTCAGGCCCGACGCGGGCCTGACACCGGTGTCGAGCACCGCGACCTGGCCGACTACGACCGCGTCTTCGGCCTCGCCGACCCGCAGCCCGACCTGCAGAGCAGCGGCGCGACTGAGGCGGTGAGTGCCTGATGGCGGCCACCAAGACCACCGGCTCCGGTCGGAACGTGGCTTCCGAGCTGGCCTATCTGACCCGGGCGCTGAAGGCGCCGTCGCTGGCCGGGGCGGTCGAGCGCCTGGCCGAACGAGCCCGGGCCGAGGACTGGACCCATGAGGAGTTCCTGGCCACCTGCCTGCAGCGCGAGGTCGCCGCCCGCGAATCCCACGGCGGCGAGGGACGGATCCGGGCGGCGCGGTTCCCTGCGCGCAAGTCGCTGGAGGACTTCGACTTCGATCACCAACGCTCGCTCAAACGCGACGCGATCTCCCACCTGGGGACCTTGGACTTCATCACCGCGCGCGACAACGTCGTGTTCCTCGGCCCACCCGGAACCGGGAAGACCCACCTGTCAATCGGGCTCGGGATCCGCGCCTGCCAAGCCGAGCACCGCACCCTGTTCGCCACCGCCGCCGAATGGGTCGCCCGCCTGGCCGAGGCCCACCACGCCGGCCGCCTCCAAGACGAACTCGTCAAGTTGGGCCGGGTCCCGCTGCTGATCATCGACGAGGTCGGCTACATCCCCTTCGAAGCCGAGGCCGCAAACCTGTTCTTCCAACTCGTGTCCTCCCGATATGAGCGCGCCTCGCTGATCGTCACCTCGAACAAGCCCTTCGGCCGCTGGGGCGAGGTCTTCGGTGACGACGTCGTCGCCGCCGCGATGATCGACCGCCTCGTCCACCACGCCGAGGTCATCTCCCTCAAGGGCGACAGCTACCGGCTCAAAGACCGCGACCTCGGCCGCGTCCCCACCGCCGGCAAGACCGACAGCTAAAGATCAACAACCAAAGTGGGTCAGTTTTCAGCCGGACCACGCCGGGTCAGAGTTCAGCCGGAGTTGACACGCTGTCGGAACACCGCCATTGTCACAGCCCAGACGGCTCTCAATCTCGTATGGATCAGACCACCCGCAAGGATCGCTCAGGTGGCCATGGTGCAAGGCATCGCCGTACTCGCTCTCCTGCTGCTTCTGGTCAGCGGCTGATCTGCGTCCGCCGCCCGCACCGGCCAGCGCTGAGCTCCCACCGCCGGTCTTGACGGCAGAGAAGCAGGCTTTTGTCGTTTAGGTCGCTGGTATCACCCCACCGTTGGCCGAGAACCCGGACCGGCTCGCTCGGCGTGGCGGCAACACCTGCGATTCAGCTGGGCGCTGATGCCGCCCGCTGCGCGTCGCGGGATGGGCTCTGACGGGTGGCGGGTCGGCGCCGACACCCGCCGGGGGCCCGCGCGGAGTCCTGGGCCGCGCTGTACGCCGCCGCCGGCCAGGATCCGCCGACCGAGCCGGACTGGCGGGCCCTCGGCACCCCCGCCCAGACCGGCACGCCCGTTCCGTGCTGGTGCTACGGCCCGTGACGGCCCCCGCCTGGGCTCTCGGCGTGCCCCGCGATCCGCCGATCCAGCTCGCCCGCCGCTATGCCGACGGCACCCGCCAAACCCTTTACCCCGCCCCTGCAAACCCGGCCAGCGCCGCATGGCGGGAAGGGCAGCAACGCCGGGCCGAGCAGGACCACGCGGAGGCGCTGCGCTGGTGGCAGCACATCCGCACCCTGGCCGACCGCCAGCAGCAAGACACCAGCTGACCGACAGCGACACCGCCGCGCTCCGTCCCTCCCTCCAGCAGGGGTGGCGCCCGGTCGCCCTGAAAGAGATGCCACACCAGCGGCTGCCGCCCAAGGCGAAGTACGTGCCTTGCACCGACCACCACCGGCGCGGCCCTTGTGGAGCACGCCCGACCGACAGCAGGACCCAGACGGAAGCACCGGACCCGGTGGGCACACGATCACCGCCTACGCAGAAGTGATGACCCCACTCGGCCCTCGATAACGCGGCACACGGCGCATCGACAGCACAGGCGACACCACCTCGTCAACCAAGTCGGGATGCGCCTTGAACACCCTCACCCGCACGCTCGCCAGCCTCGTCGTCAGCGTCACCCTCGCCGCCGGCGCCGGCGCCGCCTGCTCCACCCCGCACAACGAAGACCGCTACATCAGCGAGATGCGCGGCGCGATGTCCGACCAGGAGAACTCCGGCGCCTCCGACCAACAGATCCTCGCCACCGGCCGCATGATGTGCTCGGTACCCGGCGCCCTGGACACCGTCAACACCACCGAGTCCGACGCCACCCCCCAGTACGCCACCTACGTCGAGATCACCCGCGGCTACTGCGACGTCCTCGGCACCGACACCAGCAACGCATTCGCGCCCCTGCCCGGCACTGGGACCGATCCGGCCGCGACGGAAACCACCGCGGCGCCGACCACGGCGTCCCCGATCGCCCTCGGCATCCCGAACGCCCTGAACTACGGCGGAGAGGACACCGCCAACTGGACCATCGACAGCCTCGACTGGTGCGGCCCCTACCTGCGGATGAACGTCACGATGACGACCTCGGACCTCTACCTGCCCGGAGAAGACCACATCTTCGTGCGCACCCAGTGGACCGACACCGAGGGCATCACCCACGACAACGCCGGGATCATCGCGCCGGACTGCGGCGACGAGCTGCCGGGCGGCTACAACACCCAGCCCGGCAAGACCTATCGCGGGGTCCAGACCTTCGACATCCCGCAGGACCAGTTCGTGAGCCTCGACATCTACGGCTCCGACGGCCGCCACCACGTCTACACCGCGCAGAGCTGAGACCGACGATGACCATGCAGCCGCCGTACCCGAACCACCAACTCCAGCCGTGGGTGCAGCCCACGCGCCGCATCTGGCCCCGGGCAGTCCTCGCCGCCGCGCTCGCCACGATCGTCACCGCGACGGTGACCACCCTCGCGATGCTTCTGATCCCGCCCTCCGCCCCGGAGAATCCGGACCCGATGCAGGTCGCGGCTTTCACCCAGAACGCCGGCACCGACCTCTACGGCCGGGGCATCTGGACCGACGACGCCCTGCTGGAGATCGGCCTCACCGTGTGCGACATGAACACCGAGGGCCTGCCCGAGGCCCAGCAGATCGACCGACTCCAGTCCCGCTGGGGCGGCCTCGACACCTACGACACGGCGACCCTCATGCACCACGCCAACGCGCGACTCTGCCCCGGCACGGCGCCGTGACCACCGAAAGCGACACCGCCTCGCCCTATCCGGTGGGCGCCGTCTGCTGGCCATGCCGCGCCGTCGTCGCGTCCAGCCCCGCCGACGACCTGCGCTGGACCGCCTGCCCGCGCTGCGTCTCACGATCGAGCACCCGCCGGCACGACGGCGAGGCTCGGGCGTAGCCGACTCAGCCGAAGGCGCATCTCGCGCGGTCCGTCCGGATGGCGCCAAGCAACACCAGCGCTCCGAACACCACGGCGCCGGCACGGATGTCATTCCGAGGATCAGCACGTGGTCCGTGCTCGCCGCCGTGAACATCAAG
Organism: Pseudonocardia nematodicida; assembly: GCF_040105385.1. Classification (NCBI taxonomy): domain Bacteria; kingdom Bacillati; phylum Actinomycetota; class Actinomycetes; order Pseudonocardiales; family Pseudonocardiaceae; genus Pseudonocardia; species Pseudonocardia nematodicida. The sequence goes on along the minus strand of NZ_JBEDNQ010000008.1, from coordinate 46,640 downwards.
GATGCAGCCGCGCACTGGCCGACCGTCACATCTCTCCCGATATGACGGAGGCGGCGGTCTATGGTGGTATAGCTGGCTGGCACGGGCCCCTTGGTGATCTTCGGTCCGAGTCGGTGGGGTTCGAGGACCGGCGCGTATCCAGCCACCGTCGGCGACGGCCTCAACGCTGGAACCGTGACCGGTGCACCCGCCGGCGGCCTCGCCGACCCGGACGACGACACCGGGTCACGTGACCGCCGCGGGATGTCGAGGCGATCTCGGCGATGCCATCACCCCCGGCGCGTTCACACGCTCGCTCAAGGACCGTCCACCCGGTTTCAGCCGCGGGGCAGCACTGGGCGCCCCCGCCGGCCTCGCTTCCGATCCGCGGGCTACTACCCGGGCACCCGACCTGCCGGCGGCCGACGCGGCCTCGTTGCACGCGGCCGACGCCTGGTCGCGTAGGGCCGCCACTTCAACATCTGCGTCGCCCGCACCTACACCGCTCGCGGGCTTACTCGATCGGCTACAAGGTCACCTTCGGCGGAGCCGGCTACCGTATTGCCCCTACATCAACTATCGAACGTATGTTCTTTATAACTCAGTTTTGGCTGTTCCGGTGGTCTGCACCAAATAGGAGGGATTTGTACGCCTTCTCGAGGAGAAGCTTTCCACACAACGATGGCCCCTCAGAACCAATTGCTCGCCACCACACCAACAAGCAGCAGCTCGAAAAGAGAACAACCGTGCGAAGTGCGATGCTCGGGGGTACGAGGCGACCGGTCCGCGCCGCCAACCGAAGCTCTTCGAGTGCACGGCTTCGCCGTTTAGACGATCGCTCAGACGGTGCGACCCACTCGAACCCGATAGCGACGACGCTAGCCGTAAACGCCGTTTACGCCTCTGCCGCAGGGAGCTCGCGGCACGCCGAACACCCACCGACGCCACCAGTACACGATGCTGATCTGCAAAGATACCCCCGATCCGAAGTACCACCAGCCAGGTGGGAAGCAGACGGGAGTTCTCTATGGCGCGCGTGCATGTCATCGCCAACCAGAAGGGCGGGGTCGGCAAGACCACCGTCACTGTGAACCTTGCAGCGGTGGTCGCCGACACACTCGGTGGAACCGCCGACTCCTCACCGGTTCTCGGGGTCTCGACCGACCCGCAGGCCTCGATGCTGGAGTGGGCTCAGCGAGTAGGCGACGAACTGCCCTTCGACTTCGAGCAGTGCCATGACAACCCGACGCTGCTGAGCAAGCTGCGCGAGATCAAGCAGTACTCGCACATCTTCGTCGACACTCCGGGCAGCCTGGAGGACGAGTCGATCCTGCAGACCGTCCTGACCCAGGCCGATGATGTGATCGTGCCCTTGGAGCCCGAGCCCATGTCGTTCTCCCCGGCGACCCGCTCGATCCAGAGGGTGATCGAGCCGTCCGGGGTCCCGTGGCGAGTGCTGCTCAACAACTGGGACCCCCGCGACGGTTCCGGGGATCTCGACCAGACTCGGCAGTTCGTAGCCGCTCGGCGCTGGCCGACCTTCAACACCGTGATCCGCCACTACAAGCTCCACACCCGCGCCTCCGCTGAGGGCGTCACGGTCGTGCAGTACGCCAAGAACCGAACCGCCCTCGAGGCCCGGCAGGACTTCTTCCGCCTCGCCCTCGAAGTCCTGGGCAGTCGTGGACAAGGCCCGCGCCACTCGACCGATGTAAACGGCGTTTACACCGAGACCGGGGAGTGAGCCATGGGTAAGCGCGTCAACCTCGCCGAGCTCGCCAACGAGGACGTACCCGGCGACTACACCCCGCCACCCCAACGCGAGCCCACCCCCATCCGCGAAGTCGCTCCCAGCGCGGTCTCGTCCGGCGCGACCCCGGAGCCCGGACCCGAGACCTCCATGCTCACTATTTCCGAGATCGTGGCCAACCCGCTCAACCAGCGCGCCGCCGACGACATGGACGACGCTGACTTCTACGAACTTGTCTCCACCATCCGAGGCCACGGCGTGCTGCAGCCAATCGTGGTCTGCTCTGCAGACGCGTTCGTCAGCCGTTACCCGGGTCATGAAGCCGCCCTCGGTGACGGCAAGTGGGTGGCGCTGATCGGCAACCGTCGATTGCGTGCCGCCGCGGTCGCCGGACTTACCCGGATGCCGGCGCTGGTCAATGACGACCGCGTGTCCTCGATGTACGAGGTCATGCTGGTAGAAAACAGCCACCGCAAAGCGCTCGGGCCCCTGCACGAAGCAGAAGCGATGCAACGCCTTCTCAGTGAAGCCAGCATCTCCCAGCGCGCACTAGCCGGTCGAATCGGACGCACCCCGATGTATGTCAGCCAGCGGATGGCACTACTTGGCCTCATCCCAGCCCTACGCGAAGCACTCGAGCAGGGCACCCTCAAGGTCGAGCAGGGACGCCAGTTCGGGGGGCTGCCCGAGGACGAGCAGGAGGCCATCGCTGCCGCGGGCCCGCCCTTCCGAAAGCAGCCGAGCATCAACACCGACCATGTCACCGAGATGCCACGGCGGACCCGACGAAGCATCGCGGTCTCCAGCCCCGCCCGGGCCGCGGCGTCGATCTGCGAGGTCTTCACCGAGACCGAGCGCGTCGAGCTCATCCGACTGTTGTCTGAGGCCTCGACGCAGACCGCCCCATCCCGCGAGCCGCACGATGCAGAAGCCGCCAGGCAAGCCGGATAGTTGGCAACCATCCCTACACCGCGGCCCGTCGACGTAAACGCCGTTTACGTCGACGGGCCGTTCTCATGACGGTGTCCGCTCTCCTCCAGCGTCAAGCTGACTGTGACCAGAAGTCTCCTGCAATTCCGCTCAGTGTCACCCGCTCTCGTCGACGGACGAGCAGTCCCGAGGCCATGACACCGTGGGTTCGCATCGACGCCGTCGTGGGCCGGTTGACGTAAACGGCGTTTACCCCCCGGGTACCCCGTACTCCCGAAGTCCGTCGGCTAGCGCCGCCGAGCCTCTCCCTGAGCAGTGCTGAGAATGAGGCTCACCGGCCGCCCGACCTGTAAACGGCGTTTACCCCCGTCGCTTTCGCTCCGGCCAGGCCGGACGCTGTACCGCACCGAACATCACCCAGCGGGCTGTCCGCCACCGGTTCTCGCCGGTGTCTGCGCTGAGTCCGTGCAGACCTCAGTTGCCCAACACCCGACGCGGCGAGTTGCTGCAGTTCAACGCTGTTGCAGGACGCGGGTACGCCTCAGACGGTGCTCGTGCAGCTTCAACAGGTATCTCAAGAACATGGCCGACCAGGAGGCGCATACGTGCCGGGCGATCCGGTGCCGGTGCCCTCGTGCGGTGGTACTCCTCGGTCCTAGTGCACTCCACATCAGGCCCGTACGACTCGCGAGGAGCCGACTGGGCCGGCGCCGCTGTTGTCTGGCGTCCGCGGTGACGCCCTTGTGAGACAACTCCGGACACGGCCCCACGGCCCCGCGGCCGCACGCGCCACAGGGGCGATCCGTTGTCGGGAGCGAAGGCGTGCACGGCGCCTCCGGATCAAGCAAGCAGCGCTGCCTGTCGGAACTAGCCGGGTAGCGATCGCAGATGACGCTGTATGCCGGAGCTCGTCGGCGACAGCGGAGCTGAGCGTCGAGGTGCGGCCGGGGCACCCCAGCAGCGCCGGGTGTAAACGACGTTTACACCCGGCGCTCACAGCGCCCGTCGTGAACATGAGCAGAGCCCTCTCGGCAGCATTCGTAGGCCAGGTTGCGCGCCGACCACGCCCTGCTCCTGCCCCCCCAGCCTTGCCTATGCTTCTTGACGCTGGCCTTCGTCGGCAATCGCCGCTGCCATCTCAAGCCCCGAGATCGGCACATCCTCGTGCTCCAGCTACGACTCCGGCGCCGAACCGACGCCTCATCCCCGGGACCGCACACTTGAACACCCGAAACTCGCAGCACATCCTCTCGGATACCCCGGGCGCAGGGCTATCCGGAGGGAGAACTGCGTCAAGCGATGCCGTTGCGAGACTGGCGAGTGCGCCGACGAGTCGGCTGAGCGTAAACGGCGTTTACACCGGGACTGGCTTGCGCTCGGGCCGGACCTGCACTCCCGGGCACGAGGTCGTCGTCCACCTCTGTCTGCTCAGTCCAGCCGATGGACCTGTTTCGGTCTCGCTCGAGCTTGGAACCCTTGGACCGCAGACTTGCGTAAACGACGTTTACTTCCACGGTTCTCCCATGCGGCCGGTGTCGTGGTGGTCGCGTGGAAGAGCTGGCCGGTGGGCGGCGACGTCGGTCGCCACAAGTAGCTACATGTGGCTCAGATTCGCTCGACATCCGCGACGGGCAGCCGAGCACCGCCCTGCGTCGGAAGCTGTGGCGGCGATAACTAGCAGAGAACAGGTGTAAACGCCGTTTACGCCTGACGCCGCCGGCGGGTCGAGCATGGTCGACGACAGAGCGGACCTCACCCGGATCTGGACCGGCTCCTTGGCCGACGCGTCGCCCGGGTCGGCCCACCCAACCGGTACCGGTGGGATGCGACCGTTGCTGACCTCAGCGGCACGGTGAATCCGCTCCGCCGCTCGTGGCCAATGGAGCTATCGCAGGGTGCCCATCTGATGCCGAGTACCGCGGCGGGTGTGGTGAGGCGCCTGCAACAGCTGACATCTCGGGAGAGACGTTCGACCGGTTGTGGAGGACAGCCCGGCTCGAGGCCCCCCGGCGCTCGCACCTGCCACCTGTCGCGGCCACCATCGTCTCCACCTGCCTGCGCAACACAATCGCTCTGTGTTGACATGCGCGGTGCCGACTCACACCTGGTGTCCCGTGATGGAGGCCGGATCAGCGCGCGGGGTACTCAAGGGCTGAACGTGGTCGAGGCGGAGTAGCTGCCGCACGAAACCCCACGCTCGTGTCATGGGCACGGTCCGATGGCTCACGTGCGGAAGCCAGATCTTGCCACCGTCCCGCGTTACGCAGGCCGTGGGGCAAGTAATGAGTCCGTTCGAGAACTGTTGCGGGATGCCGGACCACGTCAACATCGAAGGCCGCGCGCATCACCACACACGACCAGGACTCCGCGGTTGTGGGGACGGTGTAAACGGCGTTTATGACCCCACGACCTAAGAACTCGCGAAGTCGGCTGTTCGAGCACAACAGGACTCCCGGCACGGACGGGAACGCACGGAACGCGAGCCGCGCGATGCCGGTTGCTCCTCCGGCCCTGCACCACATGCATCAGGTTGTCGTGGTGAGCGAGGCGAAAGCGAAAACACCGACCGCTGCGGTGGAGGGCGGGAGCGGGCACGACAGGTGTCACCACCGCAGCACGACTGTCCGTCTTGGCACGGCGCCGGCGCCGGCGCGCCCCGACCAGATCGCGCTCGCGTCACGGCTGGCATCGCAGCACAGGATACGCCCGCGCCCCACAGAGCCGTCTGCCCAACTCCGTAGCCACGACCCGGCCGACTTGCGCTGTACCGCCTCAGTAGTAGTCTTCTGGCTACCTCTAGTGAAGAGCACCTGCTTCACCTCGGACACAGATGCGCCGGCCCCACTCTCAGGACCCCGCAGTGCCGAGGCCGTCGCTGCGCCCGTCCGACCGCGTCCTTGCCAAGTCCACTACGTGGGCCTTCTGCGGCGCCGGCTCACGAACCAGATGGTCACGCGGGAGCATCCCGAACACGACAACGGCCCAAGCCGTGTCCGATTAACCGTCAGTGAAATACTGTCACAGTGGCCACCCCTCCCCGCATCACCAGTGTCGAACGCGATGCCGCGATCACCCGCGTCACTGAAAGACACATCCGTATCGACGATCCCCGCAGGTCAGAGCTAGGAACCGAGGCTCGGGACGTGATCAGCTGGGTTCTGGACCGGGGCACCGCCGGCGTACCGACAGCAGTCTCGGCAGCCGACCACCACGACGCCGTGCTACTGAACACGTGGTGCTGGTGGGAGGAACGCCGACGCGAACGCCGATTGCTGCGTCAGGGCCTACAACTCGGCCTATCGGCCGCCGAACTCGGCGCCCCACTCGGCATCCGGTCCCGACAGGGCCTCCGCGACCGCCTGGACCGTCTCGAGGCCCTACTGGCTCACGACCGCCCCGATGAACAACTCACCCGAGACGCCCGGCGCGCCACACACACCCGCGACCCGCAACAGGATTGGATCGAGCGCCATCGCGCAACAGTCCGCGCTGCGATAGCCGGGCTCATCGCCCAGGCCGACCGCTTCCTTCAGGCCATCAACGGTCCAGCAGAGCCTGACACTCACGACAGCGCTCGTCCCCCCACCGACGAGGCCCAGGACGCCATCGACGATCTGGAGGACGTCGACGGCGACTCTACCTCCGACATCGAAGACTGGCTCATCGAACTGCGCGCCGACTACGAGCAGGACGCCCTGACCCCCGCGACCCTCGCCGTCGCCGGTCTGCTCACAGCTGAGATTCGAAGCCATCCCCGCGCTCTGGGACTGCACCAGCGCCACCGACTCCCCGCCGCCCTTGCCGAACTCGATCATCTGAGAGCGGCCTTCGCCGCGACGAAGGCCGGAACCCTGTAAACGACGCGTCCAGCAGAGGCGTCGCACCAGTGGCATCGGCAACGGCATCGTTATCGGCATCGGCCAACTCTGCTCACCAGCGCAAGACCGCCGCCTCTACCTACTACGCCGCTGCGTCATCGGACCCGACGACGCAAGAACAGCGGGCGAGTCTCCCGCCCATCGTCTGATATCGAACAAACGGTCGAGTCTTGACTGTTGAGCCGTCAGCAGTTGGTCCGCCTCGTCCTGCACCCCCCGGAGGGCAGCCACCCCGAAACAGTTCTTAATCCTCTCGGAGACGGACCACATCACCGAGGCTTCTGTCTCTTCCGGATCAACCAGGGCGGCCTGCGCCCTGCGGCGATCACTGCCGACGGCGCCGCGACCCGCGATGCACGCAGTCCGTCTCGGCCGCGGCATTCGCGACCTCGACAGCAGCTACGCCCGCCGACCATCACCGTGCTGTGATGCCGGCAGCGCCTTGTGGGGTGTCACGAAGCGGCCGACCCTGGCGCGGGAGGTGCGCACCGCACAGTCGGTACAACGCGATCCGAGCCGACTGCGCAGACGCCGGATCACGGCCTCGCGGGATGATCGTGCTCGACGCGAACGACACGACGCCCACGTAGGCCGCCGCGCGACACGACCGCCTTTTGCCGAACCGCGGGCGCGGCCTCTTCGGCGCGATCGCCCTCATAGGAGCCTTCGTGCTCCACAGCATGCCAACCGCGACACCGCCGCGACGATCCCGGGACTTGCCGGCTCCCGTGCCCCGGACCGGGGCCGTCACCCCACCGCACAGCCGACCTCTCGCGACACCGCTGCGATGCCCGCCACGACCAGCAGCGGAGCACGGGCGTGCACGAGGGGCTATCGCGCCGGTGTCGGTCCCCGCCGGGCGAGTGGGATGCACTGACTCTGCGGGCCATCCCAGGGCGAACACCGATGCCTCGCCACCCACCCGACGCAGGTGACACCACCGCCCTGGTCGCCGCGCTCCGCCCTGACCACAGAGGTGGTGTCACACCGGTCGGGCGAGCGCGGGCCCCGCCACGCCCCGGGCCGCCCCGCCGGACGAGTCGCATCCCACCCGCCCGGTGGGAACCGCCACGACCGTGACCGCAGCGCCGCCAGCCGGCGTGAGACCAGCTCAGGAGATCCGACGTGACCCCAGACCTCACCATCACCGCCGGCAGCACTTCGTTCGGTGACCTGCGCGATCTCCTGGTCCGACACGCCCCGGTTCCCGACGCCGTCACCCTCACCGCAGGGCGGCCACGACGCCACGATGCACGGAGCCGAGGGCCACCGATCTCGGCCTCAACGCCCGTCATCTGTCCCGACGCCGTCGTGAAGGCGACCCGATTCGCGGAGAACGGCATCGCCGCCAGACTCGACGTCGCCCTCGCCCACCAGAGCCGGCTGCGCGGGCACACCCGCGACCTCTACGACGCCACATCAACGTTTGGCCGGCCCGCGGACCCGCGCGCCGCTTCCTGCTGCGCAGCCTCGTCGAACCGGCATAGCCACGACGTCCCGCGAGCGCCTCCTCAGTGCCGGTCGACAACCGCGATGTCCGGAGTAGGTCCCGGCCGATCTCCCTGAGTCCCAGACACATGTGAGCATCAGATCCCGCGAGATCGCCACACCCGCGCTGACGCCCGCCGGGCCAGCTACGTCTTGCCGTCGCCCGGCGACGACGCCTTCGTCGACATCGTCGTACTCCCGGGTCTGGTGTCGGCCAACTCCGAGACTGGACACGCGAGTACTCGATCAACACGTAGTCGAGTCCAAACCTGCAAGAACGGGTTGGCTGCACCGCAGTACGCCCACCCCAAGACCGATCTCAGTACGACGTGCCGAGATCGACGACGACGCCGGTGCCGCCATCACCGATCCGGTGAACAGCTGGCATCCGCGAGATCAGCACCGCAGCCCTCTACCGGCCGCCACCACTGATCCCCGTGGCCGCAGCCACGACCGGCCCTGGCACCCCACACCGGCTCGCCACGCACGACGCCAACGCACCCGATGATCACCTGTCCTGAGCGAACCGATCGACGCTGCAACGACGACCGGGCTCTTGACCGCCCCATGGAGGCAACCCATGACCCATCCACACAGCCAGCCAGCGATCCACCGCATCTTCTGCACTCGCGGTGTACTCGCGGTGATGGTCTGTCCATTGTGCGCCGCCCTGGTCCTGACCGAAGGCCTCACGCAGCACGCGCGCGTCCACGCCGCGGAGTTCGATCGACGCCCCACCCCGATCACCACCCCCGACCTGGCGGATCCGAAGCCCCCCGAGCGTTGCGACGACGGCGAGGACAGGACCCACCAGAACACGGCCTGCGCAGCCGGCACCGAGTGACTCGGCGAACCGGAGGCGTACCCTCGGCCAGCTCACGCCCGCACCGCTGGGGGCAGCTCTTCCCCGAACGTCAGCGTCCCCACCGTCGCCGCAGCCGGACCGCGATCGCCACCCTCGTGGCGCCTCAGAGTGGCACCGTTGCGTGAGCTGTGTACTCCTACCGGCCGAGAACCCGTCGCTCGCACATCATAATCGTCGCTGTGTAGGGAACCAGGCGTACAGCGCGCATATCTTGCCGACCCCGGGGACTAGTGCGACCCACGTCAGCGCGTACCGAGTCACGGCCCCGCGCTTGGCAAGACCGAACACAAGGTCGAACCCGGGACGGTAGGAGTCGAACCACCGACTCGACCGCCCCGCCCCTGCCGACAGGCCACCGGAGCCGGGCGGGAGGGCGTGCGTGTGTGCGTGGCCCGTCCAAACCAGGGAGGACATCGTGAGGGTCGCGGAAGCCGACCAGACCGAACAGGCGGTTCAGCACGCCCGCCGGGTCCTCAACGAGATCGCCTACCGCGACTCCACCGACGAGCTCGACAACGACGAACCAGCCGCCCAGCACATCCGCTGGCACACCGACGGTACCGCTGACTCATGGGGTGACGACGCGATGCCGCGATGCAATTCCGTACCACGCCTCAGCCAAGTCGGTCGTAGATCTCTCGGCGATGCCCGAGAGTGACGACCAGGATCACGAGCTGGTCGTCCTGCGGTTCGTAGACCACTCGCCAGTCGCCGACCTTGAGCCGCCAGGCTCCGGGTTCGCCCTTGAGCGGCTTACCAGTCGGCGGTGCCGGGCGCGGATCGTCGCCGAGGTTGCTCACCGCAGCCAGGATGCGGCGGGCTACCTGCGGGTCGAGCTTGCGTAGGGCCTTGCTTGCTGGTGCGGTCCAGGTGATGTGCCAGTGGGGAGCGTCGGGCACGGGTCAGCGCTGGTGGAATTCGGCGAGCAGGTCCGCGTGGTCGATGGTTTCGCCGACCTCGGCCTTGGCCTCACGCGTCATGCGGGACAGGCCCCGGTCCTCCAGCTCGTCGAGCAGGTCCAGGACCTCGGCTGGGACGATCGCCGCGACCCGCTTGCCGTGGCTGGTGATCGCGGTCGTGACACCGGCGTACTGCGCGCGGCCCACCACATCGGCGAAGTGGTTCCGCGCCTCGGTCGACGACATCTCTGCAGCGGCCATGCACAAAATGTACATTTTGAGCGTTGGGTTGTCCAGCCCGAGCGGCCGGACGATCCTCCAGAAGAGCAAGCATAGTCGGCCAGCGCGCGCGGACCACGCGGCCACGGGACCTATTGGACGAGATTGCGGTCGCTAGCAGAGGTGTACGAGCTTCCCTGCTGAACCGGACACCGGCTCCAGAATTGCAGTACACCTCGCTGGCGTCCACTGAGGCGCTGCGCGAGGCGAAGATGGCCGGCTCGGTCGGCGATGCCCTGGACAACGCGCTCATGGAATCGACCATCGGTCTGTTCAAGACCCAACTCATCGAGCGTCACCCGCGTTCCTGGACCGGACGAACCGAGGTGGAGAAGGAGACCGCGGAGTGGGTGCACTGGTTCAACACCGACCGGCTGCACTCCGCGCTCGGACACGTCCCACCCGCTGAGTTCGAACAGCGCTACCGTGAGGCCACACCGGCCGCCTCGACATCCGAGGTGGCCTGATCCCAGCCTCCGACGGATCCAGGCCGGTTCAGCTACTCGGGCGGCATAGACAGCCTGGCCGTCCTTATCGAAGCCTGCCGCAGGCCCGGGGCGGCGGGTCGTGGCGTTCACCATCGACCTCATCGACGACCGGGCCGCTCGGCCGCCGCCGTCGCTGCTACGCCCATCGCCAGGCTCCAGCGGGGCTGCGAGCTCCAAGTCGTCGAGACCACGGCCCGCTTGAGTGCGCATGGTCTGCAGTCGGGCACCGCCTCGACGCTCTCCCGCGGCCGAACGCCAGAGTTGCCGCGCGCCCAGCCGAGCTCGGCTGTGAGGTGCTGTTGTCGGGAGACGGGCCGACGAGGTCCTCGAAGTCACTCGCTTCGCCTCGATCGAGCTGCTGAGCACCCGTGGGCCTCGCGCCGCGGCGCGCTACCTGTCCGACCGCGGGCGCGGCAGCGTCCTGGTCGACGAGGCAGCCGCCGGCGTCGCACGGTTCCTGCCCGCCCAGGCGAGCTGACGTATGTACTGGGCGGCCACCGGGAGACGCCGCGGACGGGGCGTCGATCTCGCTTGTCGACGCCGACCGGCTATCGCGTGGCTCGAGGTCGAACCTGGCCACTGCGGTGCGGGGCTCGGCAGGTTCATGCTTCGGGCGGGCTTGGAACGTGTCCAGCGCGCCGGAGCCGAGCAGGCTGTGCTCTACGTCAGTGACGATGAGCCCGGCACCGCGTGCGACCGCACGGCAGCCACCGCCCTCTACCGGCGGTATGGATTCCTCCCGATCGACCGTCTCCATACCTTCACCCGATCCTGGCCCGCGGATCACCGACTCGGCGGCTTCCAGAAGGTGAGGGAGCTTGGCGGGAGGCAGCAGCGCCGGTGAGGTCACCGCCGCTGCTGGGGTGGGCCGTGGTGACTCTGCACCCCGCTCTCCGGCTTGCCCGCCGATGCCGCGCCTGCCGCACCCGACGCGGGTGACACCACTCGGCTCTGTGTCGTCGGCCGGCCGGTTGATGCGGTCGGGGTGGTGTCACGCCGGTCGGGCGAGCGCGCGGCCCCGTCGCGCCGGAGTTCGTGGTGCGGGCGAGTCACGTCCCACCGCAGCGGTCGGGACCGCACCGGCCCCGCTTCCCCAGGGGCCGGTGCGAACGCCGCACAGAACGGAACTCGTGTCATGAGCCAGAACATCGAGCACAGCACCTCGCGCGCCGACAACGAGGGCGGACAGAGCCCGGTGGCGCTGACGACCCGCAACGCCGACCTGGGCGACATGGTCGAGCTGCTGCGAACCCAGCAGGCCGCGAAGTCCGACCACGTCGTCGCCGCGTCGGCCCTGCAGGCCCGGGCCGGCCGGATGGTCGTGCGCGGCGCCGGCCCGGTGGAGCTGTCGATGGACGGGGTCACCAGCGGTGACCTTTCCCTGGCCCCGACCCGCACCGCCGACTACGGCATCGCCGAGAAGCTCGGCATCCCCACCGCCTACCTGCGGCGGACCCGCGAGCAGAACGTGGAGCTCTACGACGCCAACGTCAACGGCTGGCTCACCCACGACCAGAACCGCCGGTTCCTGGTCCGCGGCCTCACCGCAGGCGATGGCGGGCAGGGGGTGATGCGGGCGCTGCTGTCGGACCGGTACCGCCCGATCGAGAACCTCGACGTCTTGATGACCGCCCTGGAGGGCGTCCACGCGGCCGGGCACCCGGTCGACATCGTCTCGGCGGACCTGTCGGAGTCCCGCATGTACGTCAAGATCCGCTCGACCGAGGTCGCGGCGATGGCCCCGGCGCTGCTGGCCGGCTACACCTCCCCGTTCTCCGGCGCGCGCGGCGCGGACAACCCGACGGTGTTCGCCGGATTCGTGCTGACCAACTCCGAGACCGGGCAGGGCAAGTTCCGGCTCATCCCGCAGCTGACGGTGCAGATCTGCAACAACGGTATGACCTTGACCCGTCACGCCATCGACGAGGTCCACGTCGGCGGGCGCCTCGCCGCAGGCCAGATCAACTGGTCCTCCGACACCCAGGCCGCGAGCCTGCAGCTGGTCACGAAGATGACCCGCGACGCGATCGGATCGTTCCTCGACCAGGACTGGGTCGCCGAGCGGATCGCCGAGATCGAGGCCGACGCCGGGATCGAGGTAACCCGCCCGCAGCAGACCATCGAGCACGTCAGCAAGAAGCTGCGGTTCTCTACCGATGCCCAGAACTCGATCCTGTCCCACTTCATCGACGGCGGCCTGCGCACCTCCGGTGGGGTACTGCACGCGGTCACCGCGGCCGCGCAGCGCCTCGTCGACGTCGACGAGGCCTACGAGGTCGAGGCCCGCGGTATCGAGGCCATGCGGCTCTCCGCCGCGTTCACGACCGGTCGCGGCGCGTGAGCACACCGCAGACGGTGAACCCCCTCGCATTCGACCACTACAGCGCGCCAACGCTGGCCCAGTGCGCGGCCGCGTCTCGCGCCGCCGCCCGGCTGGTCGGGCACGACCAGCGCTGGGAGGCGGTGTCGCAGCGGGTGCTGCACGACGGGGCCACCGATGAGCAGCTGTGGCCGGCGGTGCAACTGCTCGCCGCCGTCCTCGCCTGTGTGGCCGTCCCACCTGATGATGACGCGCTATCCGCCCGGCGAGTGCAGCGTCTGCCGCCGGCGCGTGGCGGAGCACTGCCCCTGCGGGTGGTGCCCGACCCGGGGCCACGCACCGTGCTGCGAGATCGCCTACGGCTGGTGGCAGGTCATGTCGGTCCGCCACGCCGCCCGCCCCTGACCTCGCGCGCGTCGAGCCGACGCCACCGAGCTCCCACCCCACCACCTGAGCCCTGGCCGGTGCGGCCTGCCCTGCGCGGCAGATCGCCCGGCCGGGGCTTCGTCCTGTGCACACCGCTGAGATGAGGGACCACCGATGATCACGTTGTCCGAGATCCACCGGCGACTTCACGGGCAGGGCATCGCCCCGGCCCTGCTCACCGGTGCCGACCAGGCCGACACCGGGCCGGACCACCGAGGACAGGTGCGGTCGTGACCGGCGCAGCGCGGCTGGGGAACCGCGATATCGCCGAAGCTGTGGCCGATGCCCTGACCGCGATCGACAAGCACGCCTGGGCGACGAGCACGCACCAGAACGGGATGCTGCTCACCGCCACCGACGGTGCGACCCTGCGGGTCCGCATCGCCCGCCACGGACCGGGGTCCGGCCGGTTGCTCGTGGTCTGCGAACCCCCGCCGGACGCGCGGGACGTGCCCGGTGCCGACGCGCTGCAAGCCCGAGCCACAGTTGATCCGACCGCCCGACGGCCCGCATCGCCGCAGACCTGCACCGCCGGCTGGTCACCCCGTACCGCCACGTCCGCCCGGCCGCACGGGACTGGCGGCGCGCCGCGGACGCCCGCGCCGCCGCCGAGCAGGCCATCCTGGCCGAGGTCCGCTCCAACCTCTCCGGCCTCCCGACGCTCGTGTCACAAGGCGAGCACGGCGGCCGAGGGGCACTACGGCTGCGCTCAGAGCACCCGCACACCGGTCCCATCGACCTGGTGCACGTCGTGGAGCCCTCCCTGCGCCACGAGATCCGCGCCGGCCAGTTCAACGCGCAGTTCCCGAGCTACACCGAGGTCCGGCTGCGGGTGCACCCACGGCTGCTACTCGACCTGTCCCGAGCCCTCGCCGTGCTCGGCTGGGCATCGGACATCACCTCGGTGCCCGCCCACCAGTGCCCGCACGCCCACGAGCCGCAGTGCAGATTCGGGCACGACCACACCGACCACGGCGAGCCGGGCGGCTGGACCGCTCACCCCCAGGCCAACACCGGAAGGGCAGGAGGCATGGGCATGATCACCGTCCGGGTCGAGAGCACCTACTCGTGCGGACACGAGTCCGAGCACCCCGCGGTCATCCGTGCGCCCCGCGCCGGCGAGGGCGTGGAGGAGTGGTTCGACGATGTCGTCCGGCCGGAGAGCGGTGATGGCCACTCGTGCGGACCGTCCGAGCACGCGCACTACGAGGCCCTGGTGACCGTCGCACCGAGCCGTCCCGACCTGCTCGGCCAGACCCGCACGTGGGAGGGCTGAGGTGGACGACCTCGCAGCCTGGCGGTCCAACGATCGGCTGACTCCCCGCCAGTCTGCCGAGCATGCCCTGGCGGCGCTGCGCGCGTACTGCCCGGACGGGCAGACGCCCGAGCAGATCGCCGCCCTGGACGAGCAGTCCACCGAAGGCGTGGCCGATCTGATTACCGACCTTCTCCACCTGGTGGCCGAGGCCGGCTGGGACGCCGGCGAAGTCATGCGCAGCGGCATCAACAACTTCGCCGGCGAGACGGCGTTGTAGGCAGGTCTCGCCGTGTATCCGCCCCGGCCAGGGGCGGGCACACGCTGGCATCCCGACCGGCGGACCGGAGATGCCTCGGCCGCGAGGTCCCCCGCGGGTGAACCCGCCCCTGCCGACACCTGAGCGCTGCGGCAGTGCCATGGCGGGTCCACACCGGGGCGACCACAGCCGATTCCCCTCCGGCCCACCGGCCGGGCTGCCCGGGACGCGCAGCGCACCCCCGGGCAGCGGGGGCGCACCGCCCGACCAGCGGGTCGGGCGGTCACCGCCAGGGAGAGGGCTGTTCATGACCACACACACCGCCACCGACTCGACCGACCGCGTCGAGGACCAGCCCGAGACGACCAGTACCTCGGTTGCGCCGGTGACCGCGGAGCTCCTCCACGATGTCGACGAACTCGGCGAACTGGCCTGGGCGGACCCCACCACGCTGGTCCTCGAGGTCAACACCCGCACCGACGTCCACCTCGACCCGCACTTCTGCGCCTCGATCCGCGACCGCGGCGTGCGCGAACCCATCAACGTCTACCGCCGCGCCGCCGACGGCGCCCTGGTCGTGCGCAAGGGCCAGCGCCGCACCCTGGCCGCGGTCAAGGCCGGTCTGGCCCGTGTGCGGGTTCTGGTCGAACCCCAGAGCCCTGCCACCGACGCTGACGCCGAGGCATCGGGGGACCCCGAACAGGCCCAGCGTGCCGCCGAGGCCGAGCGCATCATCGACCAGCTCGGAGAGAACCAGCACCGCGCCGGGATCTCCGACGCCGACGAGGTCGCCGCACACCAGCAGCTGCTCGGGCTGGGCATGACAGCGGGGCAGATCGCACGGACCACCAGGACCCCGGCCAAGCGGGTCCGCCAGACCACCGCGGTCGCCGGCAGCGCCCGGGCGCTCGAGGTCGGGTCCTGTCACGACCTGGACCTGGTCCAGATGGCGGTGATCGCCGAGTTCGCCGATGACGACACCGCGGTCGAGCAGCTCACCGAGACCGCGCTGACCCGGCCGGGGCAGCTCGCACACCAGGCGCAGCGGCTGCGTGACGCGCGCGCCGACCGGGCCCTGTGCGCGGAGGTGGAGGAGCAGCTGCGCGCCGACGGGGTCACCGTCCTGGGCCGTGACGACGAGGGCTTGGAAACGGCGACCGCGATCGCCCGGCTGCGGCCCACCGCGGACGACCCGGCGGGCACCGACCTCACCGAACAGGCCCACCGCGACTGCCCTGGTCACGCCGCCACCGTCATGACCCGCTGGGACTTCGAGCAGGCAGGCAGGATCGCCCAGCCGGTGTGGATGTGCCTGGCCCCCGCCGAGCACGGCCATGCCGAGCTCTACGACCGGCCCCGGCCGAGCACCACGACCGCCGCGCCGGTCGGCGAAACCGACGAGCAGCGCCAGACCCGCGAGGACCGCGAGCGCGAAGTCGCGCGCCAGGAGCGGCGCACGGTGATCGCGAACAACAAGGCGTGGGACTCCGCGCAGGTCGTGCGTCGTGACTGGCTGCGCGAGCTGTTCACCCGCAAGGCGGCGCCGAAGGGAGCGGCGATCTTCGTCGCCGCCGAGATCGCCCGTGGCGATCACGACCTACGCCGCGCGATGGAGTCCCGCAACTTTCTCGCCGCGACCCTGCTGGGCCTCAGCGATGCCTCCGCCGGTGGCGTCTACGGCTTCCACAGCGGCCGGCCCCACCCGATCGCCGAGGCCGCCGGCTCATCGAGCGCGGCCCGGGCCACGATGCTCTCCCTCGCGGTGGTCCTCGCCGCCTTCGAGGAGGGCACCCACCGCAACAGCTGGCGCAACCCCAGCCCGACCACACGGCGCTACGTCACCCAGCTGCGCGAGTGGGGCTACGACCTGTCCGACGTCGAGCAGCTCGTCATCACCGAGCAGACCGGCACCACCGGCACCACGCCGCCGGACGCCGCAGACGAGGCCGACTCCGCCGACGACGGCAGCAAGACCGACAGCGCCGACGGGGTAGCGGTCGAAGACCAGGCAGCGGCCACCACCGAGCTCGATACCGCGGCGACCGCTGAGGGCGGCGCCGAAGCCACGGCGGAGGTCATCGCGAACGGCGAGGCCGCCGCGAACCACTGACCACATGGTCACCGCAGGGGCGAGACGCCCGCTGGCGTCTCGGCCCTGCGCTCGGCCGCGCTGTATCCGCAGTTCGCCTACGCCATCAGGAGCACACCTCGTGGACACCTCCACCGACCTGCTCGCCGCCGTCCTCGCCGAGACCGACACCGACCACTGGCGCCGGCGTTCGCACCACGAGCAGGCCCGCTATATCGCCGCAGCCCTCAGCCTCGGCAGCGCCCACCGCGGCCCGAGCACCCCCGCGCCCGGGCACCCCGCCGAACCCGATCACACCATCGAGGACTGGGTCCACCGGGCCGAGCTCCACGACCTGGCCGAGGACGAGCAGCACGCGCTGCAGAGCCTGCTCACCACCTACGGCCTTCCCCGCGGGATCATCCCGTCGCCCTGGGGCCGGGCCCTGGGACAGCTGATCGCGGTCACCGGGCCCACGCACCGGCGGGCGCTGGCCCGCGCGTTTCCCGACTGGATCGTCTGGGCCGAAGCGCTGGAGACCCCCGGGCTCCGTCAACGGCTCCTCGACGCCGTCGACAACGCCTAAGCACCGGCGGGCCAGAACACCGTGGCGCTGCGGTTCGGCGGGCGCCGCCGCAGGCCCGGTGGAGCTCGTGCCAGATCGCCCGGAGGTCAGCACAGCACGGCGCGGTGCGCGGCGATGAACGCCCGTCGACACCGACCGGGTGGGACGGGCCTCGCTGTGCTCGGACCCGCTTCGCGGGTTCCCACCCGGTCGGGCCAGCGGCCAACCACCCGCCGCCCCCTGCGGGGCCACGCCCCGCCGCGCTGAGGCAGGCCGCGATCCAGCGCAAGCCCCACCGACCCGCGGAGGCCCCGTTGACCACTACAAACACCCCGACCGCCACCGAGGCGGCACTGACCCTGGACCGGCTGAAGACCGGCCCGGCCGCCGTCGACGGCCTGCAGGTGCGCGTCGCGCCGGATCCGCACTGGATCCGGCTGGTCGTCGCCGACGACGACGGCGCGGTGGAGATGCGCTGGCTCGGCCCGCGCAACGCGGCGGCGCCGTTCGGGCTCTCGGTGGTGCTGCACTCGGCCCACCCGGTGGGCCCCGGCCGCCTCTACGAGGAGATCGGCGAGGACTGCGAGTTCACCGGGGACGAGGTCACCGTCGGGGTCTGCTACCCCGACACGGTCGTCGCCGACACCGTCCGACACGACCTGTGGCCCCTGCTCGAGAACGCCGGCGAGCCCGGCGCCGATCTCGCCCCCGTTATCGCGGTGCTGGCCGGCTACCACCGCCGCAGCCTCAACCGCTGACCACCGCGGGGCCCCGCTCCCGGCGGGGCCCCGCGCCGCCCTCACCCCGCCAGCCCACCGCCCGAGAGGGGTTGTTCGCCCATGCCCACCATCGCCATCACCGAGGACCATTTCACCGCCGCGCTGCACGCCGTGGCCGGTGAGCGCGGCCTGAACTGGACCTACCCCGACATCGACACCGATGCCGAGGCCTACGTCGACCCCGCCGATCAGCACCCGCTGTTCGCCGAGAACAGCGGCGAGAACGGGGTGCCGTCGTGCCGCTACGTCAGCGCCGACGGCCACCGGGCGATGTGCCTGATCGGCGCCGCCCTGCACCGCGCCGGGATGCCGTTGCACCTGTTGGCCGACCACGAGGGCGCCATGGCCGACGCCGTCCTGGACCTCCTGATCGTCCCGGCCCTGCCCGACGCCGTGACGGCCGCGGCCCGCGCCGCGCAGAACGCCCAGGACGACGGACGCACCCTCGGCGACGCCCTGACCGCCTACCACTCGGTCCTGATCAGCGCCCGGCTCTCGACTATCGCCGACCGCGCACCGGCCGCCATCAGCTGACCCCGCCGCGGCTGGGCGGGCCGGTGCCGCGCCCGGCCGACGCCGTGACCACACCCCCACCGGTGCCGGCCGCGCGCCGCTGCCGTCCCTCGCCGACGACCGACCGGAGGCTCACGCATGACCACGACCGCACACAGCCACCCGCGATACCCCGCCTGGGGCGAGCGCATGACCGACGACACCGTGTCCTACTGGGGGTCCGTCGCCTCCGCGCTGTCCTACTACCTCGACTGGGAGCAGGAATTGCGCCTGGGCAAACAGGCCCGCTACATCGCGGACGTACCGGCCATCAGCCACGCCGACGTGCGCGTGGTCGTTCGCCACGGCGGGCGGTGCGCACCGTGTGTGCTGCTGCCCGACGACGTCGTGCGGGCGCTGAACGTGGCTGCCACGCAGGGATGGCGAGAGATCCCGGACGTGGCCTACGGGTTCGGGCAGTACCAGCCCGTCTGGTCGCCCGCCTACCGCGGGATGCTGACGGTCTTCGAGGTTATGGCCCAGCACCGCGACCCGCACCCGGGCGGCGACCGCCCGCCCGCCACGTTCGGGCAGCGCACGGGCCGGCCGACCTGCGCACCGTGCGTGTTCATCGGTGGCTACTCCACCTGGGACTACGACGCCCAGGACTGGCGCGACCGTGCCAGCCGCGACCAGAGCCTGTTCCTGCACCAGTTCCCCGCACTCGGCGATCACGGCCTGTCCTGGGCCGGATGAGCGGCCACGGCCGACGACGGCGGCCCGACCGCCACCTCGGCCCCGCGGGAGCGATCAACAGACCGACCCCCCGACGTATGGAGCTGCTCGTGCCATCCCACCGGCCCAACGCCGACCGGACCACCGACGCGCAACCGCGCGCCGCGGCCAGCCCCGAGCAGCTCAACCGGGCTGCCGAGTTCCTGCCTCAGACCAGCGACGATCAGCGGCCCGCGGTGAGGGTCGGTGACGCCTTGGTCTTCGCCTACTGGAGCGACGACGGGGCGCTGCACGTCTCGATCGACACCACCGACCTGGGCGAGCGCTACCCGCACGATCCGCCGCTGCGGGTCATGCTCAATGACGGCCTCCTCTACCAGCGCACCATCACCGGGGCGACCACCGCGGCTGAGGTCGACGCAGTGCCGCGCGTGCAGAACCTCGGAGACGAGGAATTGTTCCAGCAGCTCGCCCTGGCCGAGCACGCCGAGCTACACGGCGCCAGCGGGCTGGACTACCCGGTGGCCACGCTCGCTGCCGAAGTCGAGAGCCGGATCCCTGGAGCCCTCGAACGGCTCGCCCACCACTTCGCCCATCACGACGCCACCGACGTCGTGCGCGCCTGGTTCAGCACACCGGCCCGCCTGCTGCTGACTGTCGCTCGCAGCGCGTGACCGCCCCCGGCGTTCCGGCGCACGACCTTGACAACCAGGCCTCCACGTCCACATGGGGCGGCCGGGCTACCTGCAGGGCCGCCCCAGCTGCATGAGATCGGGCCTGAGCGCCGGAGCAGGACAGTCGCACACGTGCACGCACGCGTGGTCAGAGCCCGGGGTTGGGAGACGCCCGGAGGTCAGCACAGCACGGCGCGGTGCGCGGCGATGAACGCCCGTCGACACCGACCGGGTGGGACGGGCCTCGCTGTGCTCGGACCCGCTTCGCGGGTTCCCACCCGGTCGGGCCAGCGGCCAACCACCCGCCGCCCCCTGCGGGGCCGCCCCGCGCCGCGCTGAGGCAGAGCCGCGTCACCAACCAGCACCGACCACGCCGGGAGGCACCCATGAACGAGATCACCCTGACCGGGAACATCGGCCAGATCCGGCCCCTGGTCCACGGCAAGGCCAACGGCACCGCGATCCTCAACTTCTCCCTCGCACTCAACCAGCGCGAGCGCGACCCGAAGACCGGGCAGTGGCGCGACGCCGAGCCCGTCTGGCAGCAGGTCACCGCCTTCGGCCGGCTCGCCGAGAACGTCTACGACTCGGTGCAGTCCGGTACCCGCGTGACAGTGACCGGCCGGCTCACCGACGACTCCTTCACACCTACCGGGGAAACCCGCCGGGTCGTGCGCACCACGCTGCACGCCGACACCGTCGCGGTTGACCTCAGCTTCGCGAAGGTGACCCTCCACAAGAACGGGCGTCCCGCCTCGACCACCGCGCCCGAGGCCATCGCCCCCTGACTCCGGTCGTGGGCGGTGCTCCGAGCGCCCCCCACGACTACGCCGACCCATCGGGCCGGTGCGCCTACTGCCGCGGGACCCGACCCGCGGCAGTGATGACCCGCGGCAGCGACACGGAGTCGCTGCAGGTGTGCAGATCGGCTACCGCAGCGACGTCGCGAGGAGACCTCCCCACCGTCGGATGGGGACGCGATGACTCTGCACCCGTGGGCCCGCCTTTCCCACCGATGCCGCGCCGGCCGCACCCGACGCGGGTGACACCACCGACTTCCTCCCTCGGCCCGCTGAGTGCGGGCGGGGTGGTGTCACACCGGTCGGGCGAGCGCGCGCCCCCGGCGCGGCGGCCCCCGGGGTGCGGGCGAGTCACGTCCCACCGCAACCGGCGGTGGAGGCCCCAAGCCAGCAGCCCGCAGCTGCCGAGCACAACCCGAGAGGAGGTGATCTTGCATGTCGCAGCACAACGAGACCGAGATGGTCGAGTTGGGTGACGCCGCGGTCCTGACCGAGGGCGGTGGCTCCGGCACGTCGGAGGACAAGCGCTACGTCTACGCCTGATCCAGGCGGTAGGCGCGAGGGCCCGGTGAACGCACGTCGTTCGCCGGGCCCTCGTCGTTGCAGCACCCCACCCGGGTGCGCCGAGAACCCCGACCTGGGAGGTCAGGAGATGAGCGTTCGATGGTTCGGCGGCCGCGGCACCGGCCACACCGACGTCAGGTACCCAGCCCGTGCTCGCGCGCTCGCCAGTGACATCGGCGCGGCATGGCTGTGCGGGGCCTGGCCGGGTTCGCAGGTCGCGACCGCGCAGCGCCCCGGCCGGACCGTGACGATCCTGGGCCGCGCCCGTTGCGAACCCGAGGTACTGCAGCGGTGGGTCCGCCACGGGGTCCCCGACTCCGCACCCACCGCGCTGGCCGGGGCTTACACGATCGTCGAGGTCACCGAGCACGCGACGGTGGTGTTCACCGATCCCGGCTGGATCCAGCCCATCTACACCGCAGCCACCACCGACGGCGCCCCGCTATGGGGGTCGAGCTCGTTGGCGCTGGCCTGCCTGGTCGGCGCCGATGTCGATGACACGTGGCTGCACGAGCACCTACACCCTGGACCGGGCGTCGAGCCCGGTACCGGGGAGCGGTCGGCATTCGCCGGGATCACCCCGGTGCCGCCCGGTGCGCGGCTGACGATCACGTCGTCGGAGATCACGATCCGTCCGCTGGCCACAGCCACCAGCGCGGTGTCGCCGCGGCCGGCCGAGAGCCTGCGGGCGGCGTTGCAGGACACAGTTGCCGGTGTCGCCGAGGGTAGGACCGGCGCCGCGGTGGCGGCGGACTGCTCGGGCGGGATGGACTCGACGTCGTTGGCGATGCTGCTGGCTCATCACCGCCCTTGCGGCGGCTCCGCGGCCGCAGGCGTGGTCGCGGTGACGGTGCACCCGGTCGGGATCACCTCGGGTGGCGACCTCGACTACGCCCGCGCGGCCATCGACTACGCCCGTACCGGGCGGGTCCAATCGCTGGAACACCTGCTCTGCGCCCTCGGCGACGGGCACGTCCCCTACGGCCGGATGGACGAGCTTGTCCCGGCTACTGATGAGCCGGCGCCGTCGACGATCGCGATCGCCCGGTTCGACGCCGAACTCGCGATGTTGGCCGGCCGCGGGATCGGTGACCTGGTGACCGGCGACGGCGGGGACACCTTGCTCGGTCCGCAGCCCGGGTACCTTCCCGATCTCGCCGCTACCGCAACCGTGCGCGCCCAGGCCGAGCTCGTGCGTCACGCGTTGGGCTGGGCCCGGCTGCGGCGCACAGCGGTCTGGCCGCTGCTGACCCAGGCCCGCGCGGCCGCGGTCCGCGGCGAGCGGGGCGAGGCGGCGCGGACCCGCGCAGCGATGCGGGTCGTGGCCCGCACCGCCCGGGCCGACGCGCAGATCACCGAACAGCTGCACGGCATCAGCCTGCACAACCCGTTCACCGACCCCCGCGTCGTCGACGCCGCACTCGTGGTCCCCGGACCCCTTCGCGCCGGCCCGGGCGACTACAAGCCGCTGCTGCGCCGAGCCATGGCCGGGCTGCTGCCCGAGACGGTGACGGCGCGGCGGACGAAGGGCGACTTCACCCCTGACCAGTACCGGGGTCTGCGCCGTCACCTTCAGGCCCTGACCGGGCTCGTCGACGGCGAGCTGGCGGCCCGAGGCCTGATCGACCCCATCCGCTACCGGGCGCTGCTCACCCGCGCCGCCGCCGGCGCACCGGGCATCGGGTTCCACCAGCTCAACCCTGTGGTGGCCGCCGAGGTGTGGATGCGCGCTCTGCGCCAGGCCCCCGCGGCCGCCAGATGGGCTAGCGCCACCGAGGACCCGTCGGCACGGGCCTCGACCCGTCACCGATCGGAGGTATCGCGATGAGCACTTCCCACGTCCGCCCGGCCCATGTCCACGCCGCGGATCTCGGACATACCGTCGTGCTGCTGCACGAACGCACCGGCGCCGTGCGCGCCCTGCTCGGTGCCCAGCGCGAGGCGTTCCTCGCGCTGGATGCCGCCGGCGTCGCGGCGCCCGGCACTGATGCCGAGGCGCTGGCCGCGAGCCTGTCGGCGGCCGGGTTCCTGCGCCCGGCCCAGCCGGGCGAGGCACCCACGCCGATCCTCGCGCTCCCGGCGACCGGGCCCAGCTGGGGCACCCAGGAAGCGCCCGGCGCGCTGCCGAACCGCGGGCCGCTGTCCCCGGGCTGGGCACCCGCCGCGGCGTGCGCGTTGGCCACGGTGCTGCTCGTACGCGCGATCGGGCGCCGAGAGCACGCGTTCTCGCGGTTACTGCGCCTCGTGCGAGCCACCGCCGGCGTGGCGCGCTGTCCGGCGCGCGACACCCAGGTGGTGGCGGTCCTACACTGTGTACGCGTCATCGGAGGCGTGTCTCCGTTCCGGACAGCGTGCTTGGAGGAAACCGTCGCGGCGATGCTCGCCCTGGCCGTCACCGGCCGGCGAGTTGGGTGGTGCCACGGGATCGCCGCGGATCCGATCAGGCTGCACGCCTGGCTGCGCCTCGACGGCTGCCCCGTAGGCGAGCCCATCTCCACGCTGCGCTTCACACCACTGCTCCAGCTGCCCGAACCCGCCGCTGCGCCCGCGCACGGCCGCGACCGGGCGGCGAGAGGAGACACCCCATGACGCTGACCTCCAACGGCCACACCGACACCAGCGCCCAGCACCCCGACAGCCCGGAGGTGGGAGCGCCGCTGCTGTGGATGCGGGGCGAGCGCACCGCGCTGGGCCCGTTCACCCGCGAGCTGGCCGAGCTGTACTGGCGGTGGGAGAACGAGCCCGCCGTGATCGCCGGAATGGGCCGCCAGACCCCGGAATCCCTCGAGGCCCGCCTGGCCGGCTATGACGCCCAGGCCCGCAGCATGGGCACCATCCCGCGCTTCACCATCTACGACCTCACCCGTGACGGCGGGCCGGTGCCGGTCGGGACCAGCGCGCTGCGCATCGACCACTACGTGCGCACTGCGGAATTCATCGTCCTGCTCGGCGCCGAGGGCCGCGGCCGCAACCTCGCGCCCGAGGCGACCAGGCTGACCCTGGACTACGCCTTCACCATCTCCGCACTGCGCTCGGTCTGGCTCAAGGTCCTCGAACCGAACACCGGCGCGATCGCCGCCTACGAGAAGGCCGGGTTCTGCCACGCCGGGCGGATGCGCCGCGCCGGGTACTGGCGCGGCGCCGAGGCCGACGAGCTGATCATGGACGTCGTCGCCGACGCCCACTTCGCCACCGCCTGACCGGTCTGGCCCAGCCGCAGCCCGCTGCAGGCCTTCGCGGGAGCGCGGGACAGCGGCACCGAGGTCGCCCGCGTGGAGCTACTGATCGGTCGGCGGGAGGGCGCGGCACAGTGCCCTTCAACGGCGCCGCTGTTCTCATGGCTCGCCCGTACTTCGACCAGCAGGATGTCGGACCGGAACCGCGCCGAGCGCGTCACGGGCTGCAGACCAGCAGAGCGGCTGCGCGCGCCGCTCACCGAGCCTGGAGGTAGTCGGGCCGATCCTGCGGGCGCGCTCCTCACACCTCCAGAGCGCTGACGCGTCGCTGCGCGACAGCCCTGGCGGGCTGCCCTGGACCCGCGAGCCTCTACACGCCCTCATGGCGAGGCCCCCGAAGGCAGGCACACAGCCTGCCCTCGGGATGGCCGGCCCGGATCCCATCCGTCCATCTGGGAACCGGTCCCTAGACCACGCGAGGAGTACCTCATGGCCATCACGACCAGCACCGACAGCGCCCACACCACTGGTGAGCGGTGCGATGCTGCGCACGACACCGGAGCCCGGACCGGGCGGGAGGACACAGCGCGTATGCCGCGACGAGCTCGTCCGCGCCTCGAGCGTGAGGTGGCGCGGCTGCGTCAGGTCGCGCTCGACGCCGCAGCCGCCGGCCTGTTCGTGTTCCCGGTCCGGGCCGGCGCGAAGATCCCGGCCTTCCACGGCGACACCCGGTGCCGGCGCCGTGGGGTGTGCGCCGAGGGGCACCACGTCTGGGAACAGCGCGCAACCCGTGACCGCGTGCAGATCCGGCGCTGGTGGTCGAACACCACCAGATGGAACGTCGGTGTGGCGTGCGGGCCCTCCGGGCTCGTGGTGATCGACCTGGACGTCAGCACCGAGCCGATCCACGCGTGGGGCGGGGCCACCACCGGACGAGAGGTTCTCGACCAGCTCGCCGCCCGGCACGGCGACACCCCGCTCCGCACCTACGCGGTGCGCACACCGACTGATGGAGAGCATCTCTACTTCCGGGTGCCCGAGGGGCTTCAGCTGCGCAACACGATCGGCGGGCATGGCCACAGCCTCGGCCCGCTGATCGACACCCGCGCCGGGGGTGGATTCGTCGTCGGCGCCGGCAGCGTCCGCCCCGAAGGCGCCTACCAGGTTGCCGAACACGGACGGGTCGCCGAGCTCCCCACCTGGCTGGCCACCCTGCTCGCCCCGCCGCCGGTACCGAGCCCGCAGGCCACACCGACGAAGGGGTTGTCGACCAAGCGCGCGAACGCCTACATCGCCGCGATCCAGGCCGACGAACTGGACAAGGTTGAATGCGCCCAGGCGGGCACGCGGCAGATCACTCTGCTCGACGCCGCCCGGGTCTTCGGTCAGCTGGTCGGCGGCGGGGAGCTCGACGCCGACAACGCCTACGCGGCTCTGCTCGGCGCAGCTGAGGCACACATCGGGGTCGCGGGGTTCACCCGTGCTGAGGCCGAGCGCACCATCGCCCGCGGAATGGCCTTTGGGATGCGCGCCCCGCGCACCATCGACCGCGGCACCGGCACCCACGTCCACGAGATGTAGTCCGCGCTGCAGAACTACCCGACAGCGCGCTGCGGATGAGGTAGGGAGAGCCGGTATGACCTACCGACGCGGGCGAGGCTCGGTCTCCGGGCACCGGCGTGGCCAGCGCGCGGTGTCTCGTGCGCGGGTGCGGCTGGCCGGGCGTGAGGTCGCGTTGTGGCAGCTACGCCGCGCACCCGGTGTGTACCGGGCGGTGATCGAGCAGGCCAAGGTCACCGACGGCTGCGCGTGGTGCCTGTGCAGCGATCCGGCTCCACGGTTGGTGATCCGCCACCGCGCAGGGGTCTACTACCTGGCCTGCTGGCCCAGCGGCGGAGAAGAGCACGCCCGCGGCTGCGAGTTCCACAACACCGGCGGCCAGTGGTCCGGACGGAACCAGTACCAGGACGGCGCGTTGCAGGAGACCGACGACGGCAGTGCGAGCGTGGCGTTGTCGCTGCCGCTACACGTCCGCACGACGAATTCCGCGCCGGCAGGCACCACCCCGAGCCCCCGCGCTGCGGGGGCGGCACGGTCACGGATGGGCCTGCTCGGACTGCTGCACTACCTGTGGGAACGCGCCGATCTGACCCGCTCGCCCTCGCCCGATAGCACCAGGTCCAGCCAGCGTGGGTGGGCCAGGTGCAGTCCACTCGTACGTGCTGCGACGACTGGGGTGACCTCAGCCGGCGTTCCACTGAGCTGGTGCTGCTATGTGATCCCACCGTTCGACCCCGCGCACCCTGACCAGCACGATGCAGCGTTCACGCGTTTTACCGACCGCCTGGTCGAGCGCAACGGGATGACGCACCGGGGGCTGGTGCTCGGTGCGGTCCGCTCCTGGACCCCGACGCGGTACGGACAGCGCTGCGAACTGCGCCATCACCGGGCTCCGGTCTTTTTCTCCACCACGCTGCACGAGCGCATCCGCCGGGGCGCGCCGTCGACGATGACCGACCAGCGCCCGGCCGGCAGCGAGCAGGTGATGCTCGCACTGGTCTCGCGCAGCGACCAGGGCAACCTGTCCGCGGTCGGCGCCGCGGTGATGCTGACCAACGCCGACTTCATCCCGGCCGACTCCACGCACGAGGTCGTCATGGCAGATGCCCTCACCGCAGCGAAACGGACCTTCATCAAACCTCTGCGCTATGACGGTGCCGCCGCGGTCCTGCCCGATTTCGTCCTCACCGACACCGATCCGGAGACCATGGTCGAGGTCTGGGGGATGCTCGACCGCGAGGACTACACGGCCCGCAAACAGGCGAAGATCAGCCACTACCGCAGCACGGACACTCCGCTGATCGAGTGGGACGTCCGCGATCGGCTCCCTGACCTGCGCCTCCATCCCGGAAGCTGAACCCCCGCCAGCACCGGCCCGTTCGGCGGGGTGGTCAGTCGATGACTCTCCACCGCATCGGGTTCATGTGGTCCTCCGGTGGTCGGCACGTCTGGATCGCCCGGAGGTCAGCACACCCGGCGGGGGCGGAGCACCGATGCCTGCCGCTGGCCCGTCCGGGTGAGACTGCCGGCGGCTGCTGTCTCGAGTTAGTCGGCCGTGTGCGCTGCCTGTTGCACGCGGCAGCGGCGGCCCGCGCCGTGCTCGGGATAAGCCGGGCCAGGTCGCGCCGCAACGGCCCGGGTCGAGGCGGGCCGAGTCAGCCTGGCTCGAGTTCGCAGTCTCACCCGGACGGGCCAGCGGCAGGCCCCGCTGTCCCTTCGGGACCCCCGCCGGGCGTGCTGTGGGCTGCGCCGCGTCCCAGCCGCACCGACTACCGGAGGACCACATGAACCCGTTCAGGCGCATCCAGGCGCACTTCCGCGAGGCGGTCGAGGCCAGCCGTGAAGCCGGGCGCGAGGCCCGGGAGCGGGCGGTGGCCGAGCACGGTCAGGGTGCCTGGGACGAACAGGCGCCCGGGTGGATGCAGCGGTGGCTCGACGCCAACGAGCAGGAGCGAAAGCCCGAGTAGCCCGGGAGCGGCCCGGGGTAGGGCAGCTGCCATACCCCGGGCCGTGACCGTTCTCGTCGTGCAGGCCGATCTCATGCCACCGGGCGGGCCAGCGGCCTCAACCGTCGCCGCTCTGTCCGGCCCATCCGGGCGTGCTGAGGAGCTACGGCGTTCCAGCCGCACCGGACCACACCACGGAGGCACCACATGACTACCGACGAGGCCAACGACAACCGCGTTCGGGATCTGACCGCGGCCGAGAAGACCGCCTTCCAGCGCGGCCGCTGGCCGGAAGCGGGGCGTACCAAATGGGCGCTGGTCGGCCTGCGCACCCTGCGGGTGCGGACCTGGGTCGACGGGAAGCAGGTCGAGCTGCATAGCGCGAGCCTGGCCGGGATCCGCCAGACCTTGCAGCTGCTCCGCGAAGGCACGTGAGGCATACCGCTCACGGGCCCGACCCTCACCCGGGCAGTAGTACGGATCACTGGCCACCCGGTGAGAGAGCCCACCGAGGCGTGGCGAGCCGCACCCGGTGCAACGACGCAGCCGCCGCACCGGTTCACGCAGACCGCGTTCCAGTCACACCAGCCCACCACCCAGCAACCGCGAGGAGGGCCGTGATGAGTAAGCAGTTCCCGATCGTCAACCCCCGGAGCCAGGCAGGCCTGGTGCTGAGCGACGCGACGATGGTCGAGTTCCGCGACGGGTGCACCGACGCGATGGGCATCGTGCCCGGCGAGCACGAGGTTGGCGCGCGTGTGCCGTGCCCGAACTGCGCGGGTGAGCACGAGATCAGCTCGGCGTTGTCGGTCCCGATCGCCCACAACATCACCATCGCCGAGATCAAGTCCGAGCCCGAGGCCGGCGACTGACATCCCAGGCGTGCCGCCAGGCGGCACGCTCGGGGCGGTGCCGGTCATCTGTGTGGTCACCAGCTCGGTGCCGGCGGGCATCGCCGGTCGCCAGGCCGGGTGCGGCAGACATCGCCCGTCACCGGCTCGGTGCCGGTGGGTGGGTTGGGTCGCCGGCTCGGTGCCGGTCGGTGCGGTGAGGGCGCCGGATGGGGGCCGGGTGGTGGTGCGGGTTGGTCCTCCGGTGGTCGGTGCGTCTGGATCGCCCGGAGGTCAGCACACCCGGCAGGGGCGGAGCATCGATGCCTACCGCTGGCCCGTCCGGGTGAGACTGCCAGCGGCTGCTGTCTCGAGGTGATCGGCCGTGTGCGGTGCCTGCTGCCTGCGGTGGCGGCGGCCACGAGCTGCTCGGCCTCGCCGGGCCGGGTCGCGCCGCAACGTCCCGGATCGAGACGGGCCGAGTCAGCCGGGGTCGAGTTCGCAGTCTCACCCGGACGGGCCAGCGGTAGGCCCCGCTGTCCCTTCGGGACCCCCGCCGGGCGTGCTGAGGCTGCGCCGCGTTCCAGCCGCACCGACCACCGGAGGACCGCCATGCCTGCCGCCATCTCCGACCCCCTCGACATCGCCGACGGCTACACCGAGCGCGACGCCCAGATCTTCCACGCGCTGGCCGCGGACTGGGAGTCCGCCGGCCCGGTGGAGGTCGACGGCTGGGGCATCGTCGAGGGCGAGGAGCCGCCCTTCTGAGGGCGGTCGGCCCTACGGGGCCCGCCCGCCGGGCGGGCCCCTTCCCGTGTGCAAGTGAGGAGGCCCGGCTGATGCCGATCGAGATCCACCAGACCTACAGCACGAAGATCCGGCCGGGAGACCTGCTGCCGATCGACACCATCGATCGGATCCGCCACGACTACTACGGCGTGCCCGGGCGCGTGGACACGAACCGCTGCGCACAAGTGGTCACGGTCGAGAACCAGGACACGAGCATCCGCGGGTCAATGGCCACGAGCCGGTGACCGTGGTGTTCGATGGAGGGGCCGTCCTCAAGGCTCGACGGGACCACATGATCGTCGTCGTCCGCGAGACCGCACCGGGCGTTTGAATGCACGCGGCTGCCCGGACACCTCCACGGCTGGAGGGCCACCACGGGGTAGCGACCCGGCGTGGTGCGCGCGAGTCGGGCGGAGTGTCAGCGGGTGGCCGCGAGCGCGGCTGGGTGGGGGCGCTCAGGGCCGCGCCGGGCCGAGAACCCCGGTGGACCGCCTTCGGCGGGGGTGGGCCTGCCGGCCCTAGAGCTGAGCACGGCCTCACTCAACATCAAGGGCGCTTCGCGTCGCCTTCGGCGACAGCCCTTCGGGCTGCCCTTGACGTCGAGCCTCGGAGGCCGGGCGACCGCCGCGAAGCGGCAGCGGGGACGACGCCCGCTGCCCCTCACGGGCCAGCAGCCCCACCCACCCGATCACCCGCCACCAGCGACGGAGAGGCACCGCGATGACCACCACCACCGAGACCACCACCACCGAGACCACCAGCGCCGACACCATCGACGACACCGGCACCGTGATGGCGACGGCGGCCGCGGAGCTGGGCGTCATCGCCGAGATCATCGAGCGTGGCGCGGTGCGCGGTGCCCGTGCTCGTCTTGCCCGGCTGCTCGACAGCGTCGACGCGCCGACCCGGCTTCTGATGGTGCGCTGTGTCGATGCGCTGGAGGCCGAGCACCCGACGACGATGCTTCACCGGCTGCGCCACGAGTGGCGTCATGCCGACGAGGACGGCCGCGCGCTGGTGCAGGCATGCGCGCCGATCGCGGAGCGGAGCGCGGAGAAGGCCCGCGATGCCGCGCGCATCGCCCAGGACAACCGGGTCAAGGACCGCAGCTGGGAGGCCCGGCGCGCGCGGAACCTGACCAGCCGCCGCGACACCCCGCGCAGGCGGCGCGACCCGCGCACCGTCGAGTCCGACACCGTGGCCCAGCGCTACTTCGCCGAGCGGGTCGAGCCGAGCACCGACGAGGACGAGCCGCAGCGCGATGACCGGATCGACTACGACCGGGCCGCGCTGGCACCGATGGCCGGGCTCGGGTGCGTGGCGTGCGGGGTGGAGCGGTCGGCCACTGACCGGCGGCGCGCCAACGACGACGGACTGTGCCAGGACTGCCGCGAGGACGGCCTCCCCGCCATCGCGATCCCTTCCGCAGACGCGGACGCGCGGGCGGTCCTGTTCGCCCGGTGCGACTACATCGCAGCGACTTCGACCAGCCCGGCCGAGCGCGATGCCCGGATGCGCCGTGACTGGCGGGCGATGCGCCGGAGCGACCAGTTCGCCGTGGTCGACTGGCGCGAGGCGCGGGGCGTGTAAGTCCGGGGCGGCCGGTGGGGTCTCTGGCGTCAGTTCGGACCCCACCGGCCCGGTTGTGCGCGGCCGGGGGATGTGGCCGGTGGCGCTCAGGGCCGCGCCGGGCCGCGCGTGGAGCGGACCCGCCTTCGGCGGCACAGCATCGCCCGCGACGACGTAGCAGGCCGGCCGGTCTGCCGCGGTCGCCGTGGGTCAAGTAGTTGCCGCGCCCCCAGACGCACCTGGTGAGGGTCAGTCGCCGACCGGCTGGACGGCAGGGCCTGCGACGGAGGAGGCCGGTGGCCCCTCCACCTCACGGGCAGAGGCGTCGGCCGCCGGAGCGTCCTCGGCCGGAGCTGCGGTGGCGGCGCCGGTGCGCTCGCCGCCGGGGTGCGCGGGTGCCTCAGGTGCTGTCGTCTCTGAGTTCTGGCCGGCCGGTTCAGCAGAACGAGCACGCTTGAGCATCGCGCGTACACGTTTGACCGGCAGGTCGAACAGCGCGGCAAGATCCTCGGCGCTGCGCCGACCTCGGCCGTCGACGTGCAGCTCGACAAGCACAGTGCACTGGTCGGCCGTAACGGCGTCGAGTTGCTCGCGCGCGTCGGCCACCGCCTGCTCCCGGCGCTGGTCGAGATCGGCGACGGTGTCGGTACGTTCGCGTTCGATCTCCGCGATCTGAAGCTGTGCACGCGCGTAGCGAGCGAATGCAGCTTCCTCTCGTTGGCGCTGCTGCTCCTGGTCCCGGTCGAGCTGGTCACGCTTGGCCACCATGGCCGCGACGTCGTCGCGCTCCTGCCGTGATTGCCGCATCCGCTGTTTCGCCACGACTGCCTGCCCCTTACTCCGCGTTCCGTGCGCGGGTGTGTTCAGCCCGCCGCGACACCATAAAGGAAATTCAGGACGATCAGTCTCGTTGAGTAGACGTCACAGGTGCGTGGATCAGCGCGGGGCGTCGGCGGTGGCGGTCTCTGTGGATGTCGGTGCGGGTAGGTCTCTGTGACCCCGGCGATGAACGCGAGGACACCTCGCCGTGCCGTCACGATGGGGGCGGTGTCGAGCAGGCCGTGGCCCTCACCTAGCTCAGCAGGTCGCGGCTGAGTGCCACCGGTAGGACGGCGGCAGCGACCTGCCCGCGGCTGCGCGCGTGGGCCAGGTGATCGGTGAAATCGCGGCGGGTCAGATCGACGTCGGTGGCCACGCACACCGCGAGCTGGTCCCCGAGGGCCCGGATCGCTGATATCCAGCCCGACGGGACGGCCGGGCCCAGGTCGCCGGCGTAGAGCACCTCGCCGGCGGTGCCGATGGCGATCTGTCCGTCGGGGTGCGGCGGACCAGCCGGGCGGGTGGGGGAGGCCGCGGACCGCGCTCGGATGGCTCTCGGTCAGTAGCGCCCAGCCGCGCTCCAGCATCGCCGATACCAGCACGCTGACCGGCTCCGCGCCCGGATGCGGATCGGCCGCCCAGATGTCGCGGCTGAGCGCGAGTGTCAGGGTCGCCGCGACCTCACCGGTGCGCTCGTCGCGAACCACGCCCGGCGAGGCCAGCAATGTCCCGATCGGGTCGCCGGCGCCCATCGGCCGCAGTCCATCCTCGCGCTCGCCGCCGTCGCGCATCCGCCGCTCCACTTCCTGCTGCTGCTCGTCGGCCCGACCCGCAGCCGTCGCGCTCCCGATTCGTCTACCTCTCGCGCATGCTGCCATCTCGCCAGGCTCGCTGCCATCTGCCACAGACCTATGCATCAACTGATGATCTCTGGTCTGGTGCGGTAAGATCGCGGTCATGCTGCGGATCAACACGGTCGGAGCGGGGGCGGTCGAGTACCTGCTCCGCGGCTCTGGGTGTGCCGCGCACCGGGGTCCGGAGCAGGGCGCGGCTCAAGAAGCCGGGCACGCCGCCGAGGGGCCGGGCTACTACGCGTCGGCGGTCGATCACGGCGAACCGGAGGGGCGCTGGTTCGGCTCCGGTATCGAGGCCCTGGGGTTGTCGTTCGCGTCGGGGGAGGCGGTGGCCGCGGACGACGTACGGGCGGTGTTTGGGCAGCTTCGCCGCCCGGATTCCTCGGAGGAGGATCCCGTCTATCTGGGGAACCGGCCGCGGAAGTACCTGTCAGCCGAGGAGCGTGCGCAGCGGGCGATCGGGCGAGCGTCGGGTGCGCCGACCGAGGAGCAGATCGAGGAGATCCGGCGGGCTGCTGAGGCCGATACCCGTCGGAGCGTGGCGTACTACGACTGGACTTTCAGCGCGCCGAAGTCGGTGAGTGTGTTTTACGTGGCGCTGGTCGCGGCGGGTGCAAGCGATGAGGCCGCGAAGGTTCGTGAGGCCCACGATCAGGCAGTTGAGGCAGCGGTGTCGTTCGCCGATGCGCGGGTGGCGGTGACGCGGACCGGGCGGCATTTCGGGCCGCGGTCGCGGGCCGGGATGGGTACGTTCGAGCAGGGCGAAGGCACGACATGGACGTTGTGGGGGCACTCGACGAACCGCGAAGACGAGCCTCAGCTGCACACTCACGCGGCGTTGTTGAACCGGACTGCGACCGCCGATAAGCGGATCACGGCGCTGGACGGGGCGTCGTTTCGTGGGATCAAGCAGGGTGTCGACGCCGTGTATCAGCAGGCGTTGGAGCAACTGCTCACCGCGGCGTCGGGTGTGGCGTGGAGAGACCGCACGGATGGCCATGCCCGGGAGATCGCGGGGATCGATCAGGGTTTGATGGATGCGGCATCGACCCGCACCGAGCAGGTCGATGCGCGGGTGAGCGCGCTGGTGGAGGAATTTCGGGCACGCACGGGCCGGGCGCCGAGCGCCGCCGCGATGCACCGGATCGGGCGGATGGCGGTGCTCGACACCCGCGGTCCGAAGTCGGCAGATGCCGGGCCAGTGGCGCTGCGGCGTTGGGCGCGGACACACTCGCGCGAGCTGCGGGCCTCGCTGTCGGATGCGGTCGAGGCCGCGACCACGCAGCGCCCTGCCGGGTGGGGAGAGCCGGTCGATCACGACGAGCTGCTGGGGGCCGCCGTCGAGCGGGTCACCGGCCGCTACGCCGTCTGGGACGTCGGGAATATGACCTTGGCGATCAAGGCCGAGATCGGGGACCGGTGGCAGGCGCTCGGGCTGGGGGAGGCGACGCCGGCGCAGCGCGCGGCCGCGCTCGAGGACCTCGCTCGGGACGCGATCGACCGGTCCGATGTGGTGCGGGTGTCGATGACCGAGCCGGTCGAGGTGCCTGACGGGCTGCGCCGCCGGTCCAGCGATGCCGGCTGCGGCGCTGCGGCGATGGGCGATGGCGGCTATGTGCTGCGCGGTGCACACCGCGAGCGCTACACCTCCGCGGCGCACCTGGGCCGGGAGGAGACCGTGGTCGCTCGCGTCAGTAGCCCCTTGGAGGTGGGGTTGGCCGCGGGGCAGGTAGCGGCGGTGCGCGAAGAGCTGGCCGGGCAGGGGATGAGCCACGACCAGGTCGACGCGGTCACGGCGATGCTGTCCTCGCGCGTGGCCGTGGATGTGTTGGTCGGGCCCGCGGGGGCGGGGAAGTCGCGCACCGTGGGCGCGCTGGCCGAGGTCTGGACGCGTGAGGTCGGCGGCCGGGTGCTGGGGTTGGCGACCTCCCAGGTCGCGGCGGAGAACCTGCGCGGTGACGGGATTGCTGCGATCAACACGACGGTGTTCGAGCGACGCTTCACCCCGGATGAGAACGGGCAGGTACGCCATCACCTGCGGCGGGGGGATCTGCTGGTCGTCGACGAGGCGGGGATGTCCTCGACGGCGAATCTGCACCTGATCACGCGGCTGGCCGCCGAGGCGGGCGCGAAGGTGGTGCTCGCCGGGGACCACGAACAGCTCTCCGCGATCGAGGCTGGCGGGTTGTTCGAGCATCTGACCCGCCACGCCGCGAGCGTCGCGGAGCTGGGGGTCGTGCATCGGTTTGAGGAGTCGTGGGAGCGGGCCGCATCCCTGCTGGTGCGGGCCGGGGACACCGCGGCGGTGGCCGAGTACCTGACCCGCGGTCGGCTGCGGTCCGGGACGCTGGAGCAGATGCAAGCTCAGGCCGGGCAGGCCTGGCTGGCCGACACCGTGGCCGGAAAACGGTCACTGCTGATCGTCGGCACGAACGATCAGGCCGCGGAGTTGTCGCGGGAGCTGCGTCAGCAGCTGTTGCGGCTGGGGCGGGTCGGGGAACGCCCGGTGGGCGAGATTCACCGCGGGCAGAAGGTGTCGGTTGGCGACCGGGTGCAGGCCCGCCGCAACGATCGCGGGCTGCGGGTCGAGGCCGCGATCCGACCCGACGGCCGGCCCGGGACGGTCCAGCCGGTCACCAACCGGGAGGTCTACACGATCGTCGGCGCGGCCCGGGACGGAACGCTGCGGGGCCGTGACCGGCACGGCGCGATCGCGCACTTCCCGCTCGACTACGCCGAGGAACACCTCACCCTCGCCTACGCGGTGACGGTGCACGCCGCCCAATCGTTGACCGTGGATACGGGTCACTTCGTGGCCGACGAGGGCACCAGCCGCGAGGCCGCCTACCCGGGTATCAGCCGTGGGCGGGAGTCCAACCACGTGTGGCTGGTGTCCGAGCGTGACGCTGACGATCACAACCCGCAGGAGTTGCGGGAGACCGCGCGCAGCCGCTTCTCCGCGGTCGTGGAGTACAGCGGCGCGCAGGTCTCGGCGCTGGCGACCGAGGAAGAGGGCCAGACCAGGGCGCGGTCGTTGGTGACGTTGGCCGGGGACTGGTTCGACCTCGCTCGCGCGCGCAGCGACGAGCAGGCCGGGGCGATACTCGAACGCGGGCTCGGGACCGCTACGGCCCGCCGCGTCGAGCAGGAGCCCGGGCGCGGGTCGCTGCTGACGGTGCTCGCTGCGGCCGAGGTGAACGGGCACGACCCGGAGAGACTGCTGCGGGCGGTGGCGAGTCGGCGCGAACTGGGCTCGGCCGAGAGCGTGTCGGACGTGCTGCAGTGGCGAATCGCGCAGACGTTGCCCAGCCGCGCACCGGACGATCCAGGCGCGGCGCAGCGGTTCGTCACCTGGACCGTCGACGGCGACGACGTCTACACCGCTCAGCGGAACCGGCTTGCCCCACTGATCATCGCTCGGATCCGTGAGCTCGGCGAGCAGGCCGCTGAGCAGCAGGCCGACTGGGCGGTCGAGCACCTCGGTGCCGCGCCCGAGGCCGCGCAGGACCCCGAGGGCCACCAGCGCTGGGTGGGCAAGGCCGGTATCGCGGCGGGATACCGCGAGTACGCGGGGATCGCGGCCGAGTCGACGACGCTGGGGCCGGCCCCAGCGGCGGATGACGTGCACGCCCGGGCGTGGTGGACCCGCGCCGTGGTCGCCTTGGGCGGAGAGTCGGCGATGCCGCGCCACTACGCGCTGTCCGACGCCGCTCTCGCCGAGAAGATCCGAACCTGGGAGCGGACCCGCTCGAACGCACCGGTGTATGCCGCCGACGTCCTGGCCGGTGCTCACACCCGTCTGCACGAGGCGCAGGTGTCGGCAACGCTGACCGGGGCCCAGCGCGACAACAGCAGGGCAACGCAGGTCGAGCGTGAGCTGAGCGGGGTCAGCGCCGAGGGAGCCGGCTCGATGGTGCGCATCGCCCGCGACGAGGTCGCTGGATGGACGAAGGCTCACACCCGCCGGACCGAGTGGTACGACGGCGTGCGCGACGCCGCTGATGATGCGCGGCTGGCGGCGGAGGAACTGCGGCGCCGCGGCCGCGACTGGCGTGTCGAACCCGAACCCGAGCAGCTCGCCGAGATCCCTCTCGACGGTGCCGACCGCGGTGACCGGACCCCCGGGGAGAGCGCCGGACGCACTGGCGGGGAATCGCGACCGAGGACGTGGGCCGAGGGCAACGACAGCCAAGAGCAGGCCGAGAGCACGGGGCAGGACGCGGACGGGGCGATCCACCGAGATGCAGCGGCCGGCCCGGCTGCTGCAGCGCGCGAGAGCGACACCTCCGATCCCCGGGAAGTCCTGCGGCGAGCCCGCGAGGATGCTCGAGCCGAGGCCGCACGGAGGAAGGGCCGTGCCACCGGCCGCGGACGAGTGGCCGCCCGCGCGGGCGAACGGGCTCGGGCCGAGGAGGCCGCGCGCCGCGCCCGGCAGGACCGCGAGCGGGACACCTCCCGCGACCAGGGACAGGGCCGCGGTCACAGCTGAGCTGCGGCCGCGGCTGACCGCAGCGGATCAGCCGAAGGGATACACGCGTTCCTCAGGGTGCGCCGGCCCGGACCAGGGTCGTTGCGCCGCCCGGCGTTGGCGTTCGAGATTGTTGCTGCGGTACTCGGCGCTGGGTGCGGTCCAGATCTCGTAGTCGTTGCCCCACAGCCCGGTGCACGGTTCGAGGAAGTAGTCGTTGGAACTCAACCCGTGATGCAAGGGCGGGTTGAGGATCTCGAACGGGGCGGATGCGCGGGGCGGGCCCCAGTGCAGCTCAAGGTGCCGGAATCGGTCGGAGGTGTGGTACTCGATCGAACCGCGGAAACAGCTGTAGAGATCGTCGAGGACGTCGTCGAGTGCACCACGGTCAATCTCGTAACGGAGACCGTCGTTGACTGCGACCGCGGTCGGCCCGATGAACAGGTGCAGATGGAGGCGGGTGCCGGGGATGCCGGGGACGACCGGGTGGATGATCGGGGTGATCTCTAGCCGGCAGGGCCAGGCTCGCTGGTCGTGGGCGACGTAGCCGCCGAGCTGCTGTGCCTGGCGCACAGTTGCATCGGTCGCGATGTCGACCGTAGCGCGCAGTGCGTCCAGATCGCCGTCGGCGGCGTCGTCAGAGAGCTGGTCGTAGAGCAGCGACAAGGTCGGTGCTGCGGTCACCTGGATATCGAGGGTACCGGGCGGGGGCTGCTCGTGCGGGTAGGAGAACAGCGGCACCGCCTTGTTCGTCCGCTGCTGGAACGCAACGGGCGGGAGTCCTCGTAGCGCCACCGGAGATCGCCCTCCTCGTCCATTACTGCTGCCGTGCGGGATTAAGACTACTCGAACGGACGTAGAGCCGACGATATTCGACGCGCTGGCTTGTCGAGTATCCAAGTTGGAGCGTTAGATCATGGGGCAGATCGAAACCATCTGACATGTCCAGAATGTCACGTGGCGCGACATTGTCGCTGATCGACACCTACTGGCACGCTCGCCAGCTAGCGCCTGCGCCAGAACGAGCACTGTTAGTTGTGGACTTGGCTGCGGCGACAGCGGCGCGTCGGAACTCGGCTAGCAACGGCTCGCGCACGATGACCATCCCTCTCATGCGAAGCTCGTCGTCACGGGTCTGGGTTCGATCGATTTCTGGGCCGTCCACTTCAACTACCGGTCACGACACGGCGCTCACCCAGTCGACATGCTGCTTCTCAATCACGATTCTGCTCGCAAGCTCCTAATTTCGCTCTACCGAGAGAAGTCAGCTTTAGCATGACTACAACGTTTCAATGACTGATTCGATCCGCACGTCGCAGTTGCGTCTAACAACGAGTTCATCACCCAGGTGGCGGTATGCATGACTCATGCATGCTCGCAAGATGATGTCTACTAGCGACTCAATCCGACGTATCGACGGCTCGACCCGACGTTTCGACAGCTCGACTCAACACCAGACGTCAACGGCCATGTCCGAGATGGAGTGCCGCCAAGAACATGGTGACCAAGATTCCACGTAGGACGGTTGCGATAGTAGCTGTGATGATCAGCGCCACCGTTTATACGGTCGTCCAGGGACTCACGTACCCTTTGCTCTCGCTTCTTCTTGCAAATCGAGGAGTTCCAGAGTGGGAAATTGGACTTAACTCGGCAATGATGCCGGTAGGTATGTTGATTGCTGCGGTCATAATGCCTCGTATAGTGGCGACTGTCGGGCTATATCGCACGTGTGTTGTATGTTTGAGCGGCGTAAGTGTGTGCTTGTCGCTTATTGCAATCATTGACAATCATTGGCTCTGGGCGCCGCTTAGACTGGTAACTGGAGTCTTTCTAGCAACAATCTTCATTGCAACCGACACTTGGATTAACAATCTAGCCGTCGAAGAGTACCGAGGTCGGACTGTCGGCATTTACTCCATGCTGCTCTCGATCGGATTTGCAGTCGGCCCTGGGATACTTGCTATCACGGGCGCAACATCGCTAGTGCCGTTTATCGTTGTTGTGCTTCTACCTTTAGCTTCGTTGATTCCCTTAATATGGGCGAGATCAGTTCTGCCTACGGCTGTCGGGGATCGACCTTCTTCCATATTTCGGTTCTTTCGACATGCTCCAGTGCTTCTACTCTGTGTTGGTGTCGCTGCGTATGTCGAACAAGCCGCAATGTCGTTCTTGCCGCTGTACGGACTTCTCCGGAACTTCTCAGAGGGAGTCTCGAGCACCTTACTTGTAGCAATGATCGCCGGAAGTGTTGTCCTGATGTATCCGATCGGCTGGCTCGCCGATCGGATCAATCGAATAGCGCTAATCGTAGCTTGCGCAATGTTGGCCACCGTTTTCTCGGCAATGTACTTTATCCAACTTGGCGTAGTGCCGGCCCTGATCGTATCGTTCGCTTGGGGCGGGCTCTATTACGGAATTTACACGCTTTCGCTCATATGGCTCGGCCAGAGATTTACGGGTTCCCTGCTGATTGCTGGGACCGCCGCTTGCAGCGCAGTTTGGGGAATCGGCGGACTATTCGGCAGTCCAGCAGTGGGTGCTTCAATGCAAGTTCATGGCGCAGGAGGATTTGCCCTAGGAACCGCTGTAGCTCTCGTATTTCTCGTTATGGTCCTGCTCGCGAGGCAATTGCTTACGCGTCGCACCACCACCGCATCCAAATAACATCACCTCACTGGCGGAAGGGTTTAGCATGTCCATTCACCCCAATGAACTGATGACACAGAATCAGCGTGCCTGGAATGAAGTTGCCGCACGCCATGCAGAGCACAATCTGGATGAAACAAAGTCGCGAATGGCGACTGGTGAGGCAGCGTACCTGGATCCGGTCTTCCGGAGGCACATGACCGACCGTGAGATCGCCGACAAGATCGTCGTCCAGCTGAACTGTAATAATGGACGCGAACTCCTGTCCGTGCTCCAGCTCGGAGCACGAAACGGTGTCGGGTTCGACTTTTCTGCCGAGTTCATTCAACAAGCGCAAGATATTGCCACTGTCTGCGATGTTGATGCCGAGTTTGTCGAGTCTAATGTCTACGACATCCCAAGTCGATTCGATGGATTTGCAGACATTGTTTTTGTCACTGTAGGCGCTCTGTGTTGGATGCCGGATCTCGCTAAGTACTTTAACGTCGCAAGGCGTATTCTAAAGCCTGGCGGCGAGCTCGTAGTGTATGAGACGCACCCATTCCTTGAGATGTTTAAGCTAGATAGGGACAGAGAGCCGGGAGAAGAGATCAAGATGCACTACCCTTACTTCTCGTCCGAGCCGTTTGTATCGACCGCTGGACTCGACTACTACGGCGACGAAAAGTATGGAGAAGAGATCACATATTGGTACCACTACAACCTTACAGACATCATTGGAGCGGTGATTTCGTCTGACTTTCGTATAACGGTGTTCGAAGAGTTCGAACACGAACTTGACAGCGGTTACCGTGAACTTCTCTCGTTGGAGGTAAGGCCTCCCATGACCTTTATAGTTGTAGCCGATAAGAACTAAACGCACTTCGAGTCGTCGCGGAAGCAGGAAACTATTCTTAGATGATCTTCTCTCGAGTAGATCTCATCGTCCATGATGAAGTTTTTCTCGAAGTAAATAATATAATACCGCATGCCCGCTTACTCGTTAAGCTAGAAGGCTTAAATCCCGCTGGTTCAATCAAGCTGAAGACAGCTGTTGGTCTAGTCGATGATGCAGAAAGATCCGGGCTCTTACGGCCGGGCGGCACTCTTATCGAGTCATCATCCGGCAACCTGGGCGTAGCGTTGGCTATCGTAGCCGCATCCCGAAGCTATCAATTCATCTGCGTAACGGACTCGAAGTCAACATCCGCCCACATCCGACAGATGCAGGCGCACGGCGCCGAGGTAATCAAGGCCGAGCAAGCGTGGACTGGCCAGCCTCTGCTTGATGCGCGGTTAAGACTTGTCGAATCTGTATGCCACGCTCGCCCAGATATTGTGTGGCTAAACCAATACGCTAGTAGCGCGAACTCCACAGCCCACTACGAAACAACTGCAGAGGCTGTCCTGCGTAACGTCGAGGCGGTAGATTATCTGTTCATCGGACTCGGGACTGCCGGCACCTTTGCCGGGTGTGCTCGACGATTTCGGGAAGAGTCGCCATCTACTTACCTCGTCGCAGTCGACAGCGTTGGGTCTGTGACACTCGGTGGACCAGAAGCTGTTCGCCACCTGCCAGGAATCGGGGCCGGCGTGCCCCCCAAACTGTTCGACCCGACAGCCCCGGATGATGCCGTGGTCGTACCGGAATCTGATGCGATTGAAATGTGTTCCAACCTTGCGCGAAGAACTGGGCTCTTGACCGGTGCGTCAACGGGCACAGTTCTGGCCGCGTGCGAACGAATGGCTGCAGTTATCCCGCCGGGAAGTACTGTGGTTGCAATATCGCCCGATGGCGGTGAGCGATATCTTGATCTGCACTACTCCAGTACATGGCTACGATCCCATTACCCGCAGCAAGATAGATTGCACAGAGCGATTGATGAGGTGTCCTTATGAACGCGACAGACCCAGAGGACTTCATGTCGACAAAGCTTGATTTCAGTAACGTTTACAGCTCGTCATCACCAGTGCCATTGATCGAACTGTATAGAAATCTTGACTATGTCGTTCCTTATCACGTCGAACACTTTGTCGCGCGACTGATTGATCGCCTTGCCCTTCGGCATGCGTTAGCAACGCCGCGAGTCGTTGACATCGGATGCTCGTATGGCCTATCCGCGCTTATGCTCCAGCAAGGTCGCCAGTATGATGATATTTCAACGGTTGACCTAGAGTTGTGGCACCATCGGCCGGAGACAGCGCCCAA
Organism: Pseudonocardia nematodicida; assembly: GCF_040105385.1. NCBI lineage: Bacteria > Bacillati > Actinomycetota > Actinomycetes > Pseudonocardiales > Pseudonocardiaceae > Pseudonocardia > Pseudonocardia nematodicida. The sequence continues at coordinate 4,302 of NZ_JBEDNQ010000008.1, read as the reverse complement.
AAGCCCGACCGGGAAGACCGGGATTGAAGTGTTTGGCGTTGACCCGAGCGCTGCAGCAATTGATTTCTGTCAGCGGACGAGCGTCCAGCGTTGGTCTTGGGCTGGAGACCTAGAACGCGACGATCTTCCAGCCGAATACTGCCAGGTCGCAAAGCAAGCAAACTTTATTCTATCTAGTGGAGCCTATGGATATATTACCGAGCGGTCAGTATGCCGTATTTTAGACCAGATTGAAGATCCTGGGCGCTGTTGGATCGGCAATTTTGCTCTTACCCCACTAGACTATCGCTCTTCAGCAATGGCATTCGCGGACTACGGCTACAAGACCGAGGCGAGTCCATTTCTCTTTCCGCATCGTCGCTTCTCTAGCAAGCAAGAGCGTGATGGAACGGTGGCCACGCTGCGCGAGGCTGGACTCGACGCTTCGGTGGAAGAACGTACAGGTTATCTGCACACTAGGTTCTACTTGTCACGTCCCGTTGAGGACGCGGTCGAAGACCTCGGAGGTTTCTGGGCCCTTGAACTCTCACGTCATCAGGCCTCGCAAATCGTTTCCGATAATCGACGCCCGTTGTTTGGCGAAGTCAAGCTCTCCAAGGAGGGGAACTAATGAGCTTCATTAGCCTCGCCGACGTCTCGCGGGCTGATATCGACAAGCTCGTCGAAGTGTCGATAGACGTATTTCGCTCGTCCGGCTCTCCCTCAAGGAAACTGGACGGGGCGATATGCGGAATTTACTTCTCTAAAACCTCCACTCGTACTCGAACAGCATTCTCGACTGCAGCACTGCGGCTTGGTGCACAGTTGGTGACCTTCGGACCTTCGGACCTACAGACCAACACCGGAGAGTCCTGGCCGGACACTGCCCGAACTCTCGGAACAATGCTTGACCTGATCGTCATCCGCACAGCCCGGCCGTTGGCAGAGCTTCGGGAGTTCGCCTACGAATCTGGAGTCCCCGTGGTCAACGCGATGGCCGCTGAAGAACACCCTACCCAGGCCATCGCGGATCTGACCGTTCTTCGCGAGCGGCTTGGATCGCTCAACGGGATCACCGTCTCGTACGTCGGCGAGGGCAATAACACGGCGGCCGCGCTTGCGCTTGCACTCTGCCGTTACGAGAACACAACGTTGGAGCTGTGCTGCCCACCCGGCTTCGACGTTCCAAAAAGAACTATCCGGCAGATCGAAGATCTCCAATGCCCATCTTTCCAGCTTCGGCCGCTTGGCAGTGTTGCCGAAATCGCATCGCATACTGATGTAATCTATACAACGCGTTGGCAGACAACGGGCACAAGTAAATCAGATCCGCTTTGGTGGGAAAAATTTCGCTCTTACATGGTAGACGATCGGCTGATCGCTGATTGTCCGAAGGCTTGGTTTATGCATGACCTGCCGGCTAATCGAGGCCAGGAGGTCATGAGTGCGGTGATCGATGGAACGCGGTCGCTAGTTTGGGATCAAGTCCAGGCAAAGTACTCAAGTGCAGTTGCCGTCCTTGATCGCACGCTGAGGGGGTAATCGGTGGCGCTCTCTCGATATACCGTTAAACGAACTGCGCAGTGGGAATCTCAACTCGGTTTGTCGCACGCAGTCGGAGCAAACGGACTTCTCTTCGTGAGTGGAGTTACAGGTCTCGAAAGTGATCTCCGTGACATCGAATCTCAAAGTCGAGGAGCGTTTCTGTCTTTGTCTGAATCGCTTGCGGAGGCCGGAGCTAGGCTAGCCCATCTAGTCGAGCTAACGACATATCACGTAGACCTGCGACAGAACATGGAAAAGTTCATTGAAGTGAAGGCGGCATTTATTCAACACCCCTATCCGGCTTGGACTGCTCTGGGGGTCACCGAACTTATTAGCCCTGAGGCCCTCGTCGAAATTCGGGCAATTGCCACACTCTCCTAGGGACAAAAATGGGCCAGCTAGAAATACTTGATGGCGATGAAATACTCGCTCGTGAACAGCAGATTGACTTGCTCGCCGTGGTTAGAGATGCACTAATCCTTCACGCGAAGGGTTATACTACACTTCCACGGGAAGCCCACATGAGTTGGACTACGCCTGCTGGAGCGCCGGCTCGGTCGCTCGCGCTTCCCGGCGCGCTATGGGGTGAGTCACCCGCGGTCGGCTTGAAGATAATGAACGCCAGTCTGGCAAATATCGACCGGGGCATCGAGCGAGCGTCGGGTTGGACCTTTCTTTTTGACGTCCACACGGCTCGCCCCGTCGCCATGCTGGATGCACGCTGGATATCGGCCAGTCGGACTGCAGCTTACTCGTTACTCACAGTATCTGAGTTGGGAGCTCCAAACCTTAGCAAGGTCGCTATTCTAGGGGGTGGAGTTCTTGGGCGCCGCCACGCCGAATTATTTCGAGAACACCTAGAAGTCGAGTCGCTCACGTTCTACGACCTCAATGAGGAGGTAGCGGCAAACATTGCAGACGTTTCGGGCGGAGACGTCGCACCGACAGCGGAAAGCGCGGTAAGAAACGCGGATGTTGTAGTCTGCACCACAACATCGACGCAAGGTTACATTCCTTCGGAGTGGCTGGCCCCCGGAAGTATTGTCGCCCACGTGTCACTCGACGATTTGATGCCGCAGGTCTTCCTCGATGCCGACCTGCTTGTGGTCGACGACTGGGGGCTGGTCGAACAAGGTCAGGGGCGCGTGCTGGGGAAGATGATCGCCCAAGGTCAGATCGTCCGCCCCAGCGAGGCCGGCGAATCAAGTTCCAGCACGGCCGCACGACCGGTCGATTGCACTCTGGGACAGGTGCTCGTCGGGCAGCACCCTGGGAGAGCCGCGCCGGAAGACATCATCATCAGTAACCCCTTCGGCATGGGCATCCTGGATGTAGCTGTCGCTGACGCCCTGCGCCGCGCGTCCAGCGGGTAGGGGTTGGCGAGGATCACCCGTTTAGGGTATGGACCGTGGCTATAGTATGAGTCATGGAGTTAGAGCGTGGCGCGAACCTCGTCGGGGCGTTCGCCGAGGTCGTAAGCGCATCGGTGCAACGCTGCGCCAGCGATCGGCTTGGCATGTCTGGAGAGGCGGCGGGGGCCTTATCTGCGATCGTGGCCGAGCCCGCGATGAGCATCGAGACGCTCCGCCGGAGTCTATCGCTGACGCACCCCGGAACCGTTCGGCTCGTTGATCGCCTAGTCGAACGGAACTGGGTGGAACGACGCAGGACCTCTGGACGGGCGGTGATGTTGTTCCCTACGCCCCAAGGGGCGGCGATGGTTGGGTCGATGCAGAAGGATCGAGATGTCGCGATCACTAGGATTCTCGCTTCTCTCTCCGAAGAACAACAAGCAACGCTGGCTGAACTTCTCGGCGTTGTTCTTGCGGCATCGGTGACGAACAGCGAGGAACTCCGTCGCCTATGTCGCCTGTGTAACCGCCGTAACTGTGAACCGTGCCCTCCCTGGGAGCAGATCAGGAGTACAGGCGACCCCGTCACTGGAGTTGCATAGCCAACCGACACTGCGCGCGACCGGCGCGGAGCGGACGACCGCGATCAACAGCATGATCCGCCGACTCGCACCGTATTGACAAGCGTCTGCGGCCGGGCCCGACCAGTGCCGAGAAGGCCGAGCTGACGGCGGCGAACCGGCGCATCGCCGAGCTGGTGATCCACCGCCGGACCTCGGAGCGGCAAAGGAAGGTGGTGCCCCCAAGAGGATCTACGAAGCGAGCGCGGTGGTGGCCGGCGAGGGCTGCCGGTTCAGATGGCCACGGGGTGCTCGGAATGGCCGAGTCCGGGGGGCTACAAGGCACTGACCCGCGTGTGTACCGGGTAGATCCGAGACGGTCTGTTCCGGGCTGATGCCTGACACCTTCGACCGGGCCGAGAAGATCTTGGCTCGGCGGCTTGAAGGTGTCACTTTGACCGAGCGGTGGATTCGGGCGACCGTCGCAACGTTGCTGGTCATCGAGGATGTCAGATGTGATCGTCGAGCCCGGTGTCCGGGGTGTGGTCGGCGACGCTGTCCAGGACCTGCAGAGGCGTGCGCCAGCCGAGCCGCTCGCGGGGCCGGGTGTTGAGACGCTGCTCCGACGCGGGCGAGGTCTGCGACCGTGTGGATGCTGAGGTCGGTGCCCTTCGAGAAGTACTGGCGGAGCAGCCCGTTGGCGTTCTCGTTACAGCCGCGCAGCCAGGGACTGGCGGGGTAGTACTGCAACGGCACTTGGGCGTGTCGTGAGAGGCTGAGGCCGGTCGGGCGGTGATGATCACCGCGTGGTGGATCTTGCCGGGTGGGTGGCCTCGTTGGACTCGATGGTGGAGCTGATCGCGGGC